>JAFTJZ010000013.1 GCA_017456145.1 Clostridia bacterium | reverse complement strand
TGCGTTAGCGCGCAGCAACAGCAGGGATACATAAGGGACAGCGGTCCCTTATGCGCGTTTTCTTCGGTTCACTTCTTTGTCGCGTGACAAAGAAGTGAACAAAAGGATTATTATAGTTAGAAAGCTGTGTTCGCACAACCTAAATTTCCCCCACCCCCTTTACATTTCCACGAAAATCTGCTATAATATAAAAAAGAGAATAAAACACTCCCACCGTCGAGAAAGGACATCACACGATGAAACTATATAACTCCCTCACCCGCACCCGCGACGACTTCATCCCCAACGAACCCGGCAAAGCTAAAATCTACACCTGCGGCCCGACCGTTTATCACTTCGCTCATATCGGGAACCTCCGTACCTATATCATGGAGGATGTCCTCGAAAAATACCTCCGCTATACCGGCCTTGACGTTACCCGCGTCATGAACATCACCGACGTCGGCCACCTCACCTCCGATGCCGACGAGGGCGAGGATAAAATGCTCAAGGGCGCACAACGCGAAAACAAAACCGTCATGGAGATCGCAAAATTCTATACCGACGCATTTTTCTCCGACTGCGACAAGCTCAATATCAAAACGCCCGACGTCGTCAAGCCCGCCACCGAATGCATCGATGACTTCATTCACGTCATCGAGGGTCTGCTGGAGAAGGGGTATGCCTATCTCGCGGGCGGTAACGTCTACTTCGACACCTCCAAGCTCAAAGAATATTACGTCTTCAACAATTTCACCGAAGAGGATCTCGCCGTGGGCGTACGTGACGGTGTCGAGGCTGACCTTAATAAAAAGAATAAAAACGACTTCGTCCTCTGGTTCACCAAATCCAAGTTTGAGGATCAAGCCCTCAAATGGGACTCCCCTTGGGGCGTCGGCTACCCCGGTTGGCATATCGAATGCTCCTGCATCTCGATGAAGTATCTGGGCGAGGAGCTGGATATCCACTGCGGCGGTATCGATAACGCCTTCCCCCACCATACCAACGAGATCGCCCAATCCGAGGCATATCTGGGGCATAAATGGTGCAATTATTGGTTCCACGTCCACCACCTGAATACCACGGGCGGTAAAATGTCCAAGTCCAAGGGCGAATTTCTCATTCTGCCCCTGCTCATCGAAAAGGGTTATGACCCCATGGCCTACCGTTTCTTCTGCCTGCAGTCGCACTACCGCAAGAATTTGGTGTTCTCCTATGAAAATCTGGATAATGCAACCGTGGCCTACCGCAAGCTGATCCAGAAGATCGCTGCACTCAAGGATGAGGGCGACGTAGATGCCGAGGCGCTCGCCGCGCTGAAGGCAAAATTCACCGAGGCGCTGGATAACGATCTGAATACCTCGCTTGCCATCACCGCACTGTACGATGTGCTCAAGGCAAAGTGCTCCGACGCCACCAAGCGCGCTGCCATTGCCGACTTTGATACCGTCCTCTCGCTCAATCTGCTCGCAGCCGCCGATAAGCTGCGCGCTGAAACAGAAGCTGCCGCCGCCGAAGCCGCTGCCGCTGCCGACGCGCAAAAGGACGACTTCGACCGCGAGATCGAGGCGCTGATCGCCAAGCGCGCCGAGGCTAAAAAAGCAAAGGATTATGCCGAGGCCGACCGCATCCGCGCGTATCTGTCCGAGCGCGGCGTTACCCTGAAGGACACCCCCGGGGGTACGCTTTACGAAAGAGCGTAACTGTCCGACCATCCGCGCTCCCTATAGCGCGATCCGAAATATTCACGCAGGAGCTGCGCCGTTCGCGCAGCCCCTGCGCAAAAAAGCCGACGGTAGGCTTTTTTGCCGCGCGGAATTTGCGTTTTATACCTGTTAAGCAGGCAAAAATTGCGGGGTTTAACCGCAAAGCAAAAAAACGGCGGGGTGAGTCAAATGCATTTTTGTATTTGACTCACCCCGCTTTTTATCTCCGTTTTCCACACTGTCGCCCCCTCCAAAGCCGCAAAACAAAGGACAAGTCCCTCCGCAGCCGCGCCAAAGCGTCTCCCCCCGTCGATCCCCTGCGAAAAAACTTGAATTTTTTTCATATTTCTTATTTACATTTGATATGTTTTTTGATATAATGGAGACAATGCAACATGGCACGAAAGGAGCTATCAAAAACGATGAAACAAATCAGCTTAAACGGAACATGGAAATGTAAACACGCAGGCGGCTATCGCGGCGGTGAGGGCGAGTGGCCCGGTCTGCAAAGATGGATGCCCTCCTACGATATCACCGTCCCCGGCACCGTGCAAGAGGCATTGGAGCACCTCACGGGTGACGTCCATTATGCGCATAATGTCCTCAACGCCCGTTGGATCGAAGAAGAGACGTGGCTGCTCACCCGCACCTTCACCCTCTGTGCAGAAGACCTGGCCGACGGCAAGCGCGCCCGCATGGTCTTTGAGGGACTTGACCTCTATGCAACCGTCTTTATCAACGGAAAACGGGTCGGCGAGCACCACAACTTCTATACCCCCTATCGCCTCGACGTGACCGATCACGTCATCGTCGGCGAAAACAAGCTGGATATCAAGCTGGAGAGCGGCCTGCTTGCCAATGCATTCAAGAGCGCGGGCGGTGGGCACGGTTATCAGCGCGAGCAGGCCATGCGCCGCAACTACTGCCGCAGACCCCAATCCGCTTATGAATGGGACTGGTCGCCCCGTCTGCTCAACGTCGGTATTTTCCGTCCCTGCTACATAGAGATCGGCCATCTCTTCGTCGATGAGGCATCGATCTTCCATGATCTGAACGACGATAATTCCGAGGCGACGCTGCGCATCCGTCAGTTTCTCTCCCTGCCTACCGAGAGAACCGTCCGTGTGGCGGCAACCGTCGTTGAAACGGGCGAGAGCGCTGTCTGGGAGAACACCGCACAGGGTAACCCGTATGCCCCGCTGACACTGTCTGTGAAAAATCCCAAGCTGTGGCAGCCCCGTAACCACGGCGAGCCCTATCGCTATACAGTGCGCCTGACCGTGACCGACGTTGCAACCGGCGAGACGGTCTCCACGGTCGATCGCAAGGTCGGTCTGCGCCGCGTGGAAATCGATCAATCTCCTCTCAAGCAGGGCGGTCGTCTCTTCCGTCTGATGGTCAACGGTCATCAGGTGTTTGCCAAGGGCGCAAACATGGTGCCGCTGGATATTCTCTTCTCCCGCCTGACCCGCGACGCTTACAAGACCGTCATTGACCGTGCCGTCGAGGCAAACTTCAACGCGTTGCGCGTCTGGGGCGGCGGTGTTTACGAGACCGACGATTTTTACGATCTGTGTGATGAGAATGGTATCGTCGTCTGGCAGGATTTCATCGGTGCCTGCGCCAACTATCCCGCCAACGATCGCGACTTTGTCGACAACTATCGCGCCGAGATTGCTTATAACCTGCGTCGGATGTCACCTTATGCCTCCGCGGTCATCTACTGTGGTAATAACGAGATCGACTGGCAGATGCAGGCGGGTTATCTGCTGCACACCTACACCTGCGCGGCTCTGTACTATTCCATGGTGCCCAAGATCATGTACGCCGAGGGCGATAATCACTACTACCAGCCCTCCAGCCCCTATTCCCCCGATGGTTCGGATGCCAATTCCAACGCCGTAGGCGATCAGCATCCCTGGCAGATCGGCTTTGGCAACCGCGATTATTTCCAATACCGCCAGATGGACAGCCGATTCCCCAACGAGGGCGGTATCCTTGGCCCCACCAGCCTGCCCAATATGATGGCGGCTCTGGGTGAGGGGCAGCAGTTCATGCACTCCTTTGATTTCAAGGTACACGACAACTCCATCGCCGATCAGGAGAGATGCGCCCCCGAGAGATTGCTGGAGGAAAAGCTGGGCATGGTGACAGGGTTGCACGAAATGAGTATTCCCGATTACGTTTATTACGGCGGCTTTTTGCAGGGCGAAGGTCTGACCGAGTATATCCTCAACTTCCGCCGCCGCATGAGCACGACCACCGACTCCGCCATTTTCTGGATGTATGAGGATTGCTGGCCTGCGACCCGCTCGTGGACCATTGTGGACTATCTGCGCAACCGTACGCCCTCCTTCTACCCCGTCAAACGCGCCTTTTCTCCTATCGTACTGGACATCGTCTCGGACGGCAAGGGCGGCTTTGACCTCTACGGCATCAACGAATATCTGACCGAGCAGAGCGTCACGCTGTGTTACGCTGCCGTCGCTCCCGATGCCAAAGGAGCGGACGTGATCTGGACGCAGAGCAGCGTCACGCTCCCCGCCAACGCGTCGACCGTCATCGCGCATCTGGACGCTCCCGCAGGAACCATTCCTTGCGCTATGCTGACCGATGCCGACGGCACGCTCCTTGCCCGCCGCCGCTGGGTCGATCGTCCCTATAACACGCTGGGTCTGTGCAAGTCCGACATCCGCGTGAGCGTCAACGGCAATACTGCCACTTATGAGAGCGACACCCTGGTGCTCGGCGTCTGCCTCGATCTCGACGGTGACGACGGCAACCTCTCGGATAACTTCTTCGACCTCTACCCCGGCGTGCCTTACACCGTCACCCTCGGCTCCAAAAACGGCGAGGTGCTGTATCATCTTTGAGAGAGCGCACAAAGAACCACGCTTTTCCGCAATCCTTGCCTTCCGCGAATGCGGCGGTAAAACGGGGAAGTCAATGGAACCGAACAGAGAGAAGAACAATTTTTCTTTCCGTAGGCGTATCAAAGCTTTTGCCTGCGGCTTTCCCGCAGGCAAAAGCAAAGTCTTTGAACTGTGACAGCCGCGTGCGAATCAGACCCTCGCGAGAGGGTCGCGCACGCGAGATGAGCCCGGGTTCTTAGGGGTTGGACCCCTAAGTCGGTTTCTTGGTTCGTTCTTTGCCGAGGCAAAGAATGAACACAAAAACATTATCATCAGAAAGTTGTGTTCGCACAAACTAAAAAATCCCCACCCGAAAGGAGCCCCACCATGATGACTTCTCGCGAATTGGTCCTCGCCACCCTCGAGCACCGCAACTTCACCGACCGCGTCCCCCGTCAACTCTGGTCTCTCCCCGTCGCCACAGACCGCTACCCCGCCGAAACCGCCAAGCTGATCGCCGACTTCCCCGCCGACATCATCAATATCGGCGCCCCCCTGTCCGAGCCAACGATCATGAAAGGCAATCCTTACGCTATCGGTGAGTATACCGATGAATTCGGCTGCGTCTTCACCAATATCCAGGAGGGTGTCATCGGCGAGGTCAAGCATCCTCAGATCGGTGACGACGATCTTGATTGGGACGGCGCAGATCATATCCACATCCCCGAGGAATTTCTCTCCTTTCAAATCGACGATGTCAACCGCGCCTACGCCAATACCGATCAGTTCTGCATTTGCGGCTGTAACCCCCGCCCCTTTGAGCAGCTGCAATTCATCCGCGGAACCACCAACCTTTATATGGATCTGATGGATCCGCCCCCCAAAATGCTGGAATTTATGAAAAAGCTGCATGATTTCTATTGCCGCCAGTTGGAAAAGTGGGCCAAAACCGATGTCGACGCCCTCTCCTTCATGGACGACTGGGGCTCGCAGCGCAAGCTGCTGATCAACCCCGCGCTTTGGGTCGAATATTTCAAGCCGATGTATAAGGATTATATCGACATTGCCCACAGCCATGGAAAAAAGATCTTCATGCACTCCGACGGGAACATTCTCGAAATCTACCCCCACCTGATCGAGCTGGGGCTGGATGCCGTCAACTCCCAGCTGTTCTGCATGGGCATCGACAACCTTGTCCCCTACCGCGGTAAGATCACCTTCTGGGGTGAGATCGATCGACAGCATCTGCTGCCCTTCGCCACCCCCGCCGAAATCGACGCCGCCGTACGCGAGGTGTATGCCAAGCTCTGGGATAACGGCGGCTGCATCGCTCAGCTGGAGTTCGGCCCCGGTGCCAAGCCGGAAAATGCCTACCGGGCTTATCAGACCTGGCAGCAGCTCCGCCCGTATTGATATTTTCAACTGAAAGGAGCCTCCCATGAAAAAGCTCGTATTTTTTCTTCTTGCCTGCCTGATGCTCACCCTGCTTGCCTGTACCCCCGAGCAGCAGCCCACCGATCCGCCCGACGTCCCCGAAACCCCGACGATCGTCATTGCGGAAAACGGGCAGTCGCTATATCGCATCGTCCGTGGTGAGCTGTACACCACCGATTCTCCCGAGGTCACCTCAGCGGTTCGATTGCTCAATGCGTTGCAGAGCATTCTCGGCACCACGCCCCCCATCGCCACCGACTGGGAGGACAAGGATGACAACGCACAGATCCGAGAGATTCTGGTCGGTCCGACCAACCGCCCCGAATCCGTCGAGGTTTATGAGACACTCGGCGCGGATGAATATGCCATTCGCGTCATCGGTAATAAAATCGTTCTCGCGGGCGGCAATGCCGAGATGATGGAGTACGCCGTCACTGCCTTTCTGCGCGATTATTGCGGCTACACCTCCAAGAGCAATTTCACTCCCGCCACTACCCTTTCCGTTCCCGAAGATCTGAATGTAAAGGAGACCTATATCATGCCAAATCGTGTGACCTTGTATCAAACGAAGAACAGTGTCAGCTACACCCGGGCGCTGGCTGCACAGCTGAACGCGAACAACGTCCTGTTGACAGAATATTCTGCCGATGCCGACCCCAACGACATCTTTGATACCAACCAGACCGACCTGGTCATCATCGCCGGTGCGGACACCATGACCACCTCCGCGATCAAGGCTATGGAAAAATACCTGCAAAGCAAGGGGCGCGTCATGCTTTTGGGCGGTCCCGCCTTTGAAACCGTGCTTTATGAGCTGGACGGCGAATGGTACAACCGCTCCGATTATGCCCGCGCCATGCTGGATGCGGTCGATGAGGATGACCAAGAGACCCTGTTGGCGTTTTCCGATCCCGCCTTCGTCGCCTCGCATAAGCGCTCGACCAGCCATACGGGCAACGATTATGAGGCCGATGTGGACGACTACGACCTTGACGACGGCAGTGACGGACAACTTTATCATTACGTAGACAAGATGGAAAACTGGGATATGCTCAGCTTTCAAAATCTGTCCGTTCGGGGCAGCGGCTATGAGGCGATCGGCTTTTACGCCATGCCCGGTGACGACGCTACCTACGGATTTGCCTTTGAGATCAAGGATAAGCACGGTGCGCGCTGGTATTCCAACGTCACCTTCACCTCCAACGACTGGGAATACTATATGTTGACCCCGTCCGATTTCATCTGGTGGCAGGATGGCGCAAAGCCGCAAAGCGACGTCCCCAACTTTGACGACATCGTCAGCGTCCAGATCGGCTTTGCCAATTCCTTCCGCGGTATCGCCGTGGGCAGCTATTCCTACTACTGCTCCGACGTCGTGCTGTATGCCACGGAGCAGACCCTTCCTACCAAAGCCTCCGCGCTCGCACTGGAGGGTGTCTCGCCGATGTACGAGCTATATCCCATTACCAACGCGGCAAATCTTGTCACCTGCGAGGATCAGGTCTTTGTCAGCGAGCGTGACTACGTCATTCCCGAAACGCTGTTCTCCTGCCACAGCGGCAGAACCGGAACGGGGTACGATAAGGGAGCGACCAATCGTTTCATTCCGCTCATTCGCGTGACCGACGAAAAAGGACTACATTCCGGCTACGCTGCCTGGATCCACCTTCTCAGCAGCACAACGAACAAAAACGGCAAGCTGGAGGGCGCGATGATCGGCACCTTCAGCGCCACCTCCGACGATTTTTATAACGCAGACGGTATCGCAGCCGTCGTTGAGGCTGCCAAGGCCATGTGCGGTAAGGCGTTTATCGTCGATGGCGGTACCACCGAGCATATCTACGTTACGGTCGACACCGAAAGCATCACCGCCGGTGTCACCTACACCGCCGAGGACGGCGTCACCCCGCAGGTGAAGATCGAGCTTTATCAAGGCAGCACCGCCCTGACGACCATCACTGCCGAGCAGACCGCGCCCAAGTCGGCAGCCAACGGACTTTCCAGCGTCAGCGGCACGCACAAGCTCGCCGAAGGTAAGCCCGACCGCGCCGTGGTCACCTTGTCCGTGAACGGGCAGGTGGTGGACACCATCTCTCAGGACATTTCTTATTGGGAGGCCAAGCCCGAAAGTGAGCGCTCCTTTGTCTACATGGAGGACGGCTATTTTAAGAAGGACGGCGAGATCATCACCCTCTTCGGCGTCAACTATATGCCTTCCTACGGCGTATCGGAGTCCGACGGCACCTTGTTTGAGCACTACATCAGCGACGCCGCCTACGATCCCGACGTTATTCTGTACGATCTGCAGCACATCAAGGACATCGGCATGAACGCCGTTTCCATCTTTTGCTACTATGAGTACGTCAAGAATTGCAACAATATCCTCGACCTGATCAACAAGTGTGAGCAAATGGGGATCTACGTCGATCTTTCCATCCGTCCGCTGGCCTACCCCCTGCGGAGCAACTACACCTACGAGCAGGTACAGACCATGGTGCAAAGGCTGCACTTCAATGAGAACGACACCATTGTCGCCTACGACATCGCCTGGGAGCCCCGCGTAGGCAGCTATGAGGAGAGCGCCATGTACATCGGCCGCGCGCGCTGGGATGCGCAGTGGCTGCAGTGGATCATGGACAACTACGGCAGCGTGGATCACGCTTATGCTCTGTGGGGCGTCAAGATCCCGAAGAACAGTGCCGGCGTCCCCGTCATCACCGACGCCATGCTGGACAACACCACAAAGACCTACCAGAAGGCCATCGCAGCATATTATCAATTCCTTGACGAGGCCATCGCCGCCGATATGCAATTGCATATGCCCGCCATGCAGGCTCTCGCACCGAATCAGATGTTCAGTTTCCGTATGTCTATGTCGGGCAGCACCATGCGCAGCGGCGGCACCTACCCCTCCAATATGTGCTTTGATTTCCAGAGCCTTGCATCGACCATGGCATTCATGGAGCCCGAGGGCTACGCACTGGGCTTGAGCGACGAGGCATCGCTGCAGATCATGTTTGCCAATGCCTACGCGCGTTACACCAAGCCGGAATCTCCCGTGGTCTGGAAGGAGTTCGGTCGCCACGTCTGGACGGGCATGGAGGACGGCAACTTTGACCCCGATTCTTCGCTGCTGGAAACGCAGGCGCTTTATTACCGCTACGCATTGGATTATTGCCTGACGAGCTACACCTCGGGAATGTTCTGCTGGTATTATGCCGGCGGATTCCGCATCGGTGAAAACTCCGACTACGGTATTCTCAACCCCGATGGTTCCGACCGCCCCGTGACTGCCTTGCTGCGCGAGTACGCACCGAAATTTATCAATCAGGGCGAGCGAGAGGTCGTGGAAATCGCCGTGGAGCGCGACGATTACGTCGGCGGTATCTACGGAATGTTTGACGCTGTTAAACAACGGCTTGCCCAAGCGTATGCCGACGGCAAGGCTGTGACCTTCATCAATAAGCAGCAGCAGAGTGCGACCGAATACGCCTACGCCGACGAGCTTTTGGATCATGCTGTCGGCGGCACCGCAGCCGAGGGACAGTACCCGCTGCGCTACGTTGGCGGTCAGATCATGGGCGTGGAATTTGTCACGGAGAACGGCACACAGCTCGCTCGGATCACCGTCTGCAATACCGCGCAGTCCGTCTGGCGGGCAGGCACCGTCTCCGTCGTATCGATCGACGGCAGCGAAATCACGCTCCGTGCCACCGTCGACGATGAGCTCTCTTATCTGGAGCAAACCACCCTCACCGTCCCCGTCAACGGCAGCGGCAAAGCCATCCTGCGCTTTGAGATCAACGGCGTACCGTTCGGCATTCGCTACGAGACGATGAAGTAACAAACGAACCAAGGGGCGCGGCCCCGGCAGCAGCAAGTTTGTCGGTCACAATGTTTTGTTATGCAAAACGGCGCGATGCTTGCGTTCAGTCGCAAGACAACCTTTTGCGTTCCGCGCAGCGGAATATGAGTTTCCTTTGTCTGTGACAAAGAAATAGACGATAAAATCAATTATCGCCAGAAAGCTATGTTCGAAAATCTAAATCATCTCCATACGAAAGGAGCACCACCATGACATCTCCCCGTTACGACACCCCCACCTCCCCCGCCGAACAAAACCTCGCCTATAAAATTGTCGGCGATCGCCGTATCGAGCTCACCTTCCTCCCTCCCACGGAGAAAAAATTCGACCGCGCTCCCGTCTATTTCATCATCCCCGGCGGCGGCTGGCACACCGCCAGCAAAGAGGCAATGAGCGGCTTTTCCAAAAAATCCTCCGATATGCTCCGCGCCCGCGGCTGGGCGACCGTCAGCATCGATTACCGCGTCGCTCCCGCCGATGGCGTCGATATGATCGGTATCGTCTCGGATGCTGTCGATGCAGGTCGATACCTCACCCACTTCGCCGACGTGCTGCAAATCAACCCCCGCCGCATCGTCACCTCGGGACATAGTGCCGGCGGTCACCTCGCTATGATGATGGCACTCGCTCCTCACCACGGCTTTACCAAGGATTCCCCCTTTGACCCTCTCAAGGACGAATTTGAGGTCGTCGCCACCGCCCCGCTCAGCCCTCCCATCGTCCTATATCGCGACAGCGCCGGATTCTGCCCGCAAGCGTTTGAGTTTGAGGGTCGCGGTCTGTTCGACACGGGCGACATCAAGGAGCAGGCGGCTCTGCGCCACCGCGGCTCCCCCATCGATTACGTCACCCCCCTCTCCGTCCCGACTCTGCTGGTCTGTGGCACTCACGATGATCTCGTTTTTGCCGAGAATTCCACCCGACACTATGAGCGCTGCCGCACCGTCGGCGCCCCCTGCAAGCTGCTCCCCTCGGTCTACGGCGGACACTGTTTCGAGCCCATGGTCGAAGGAAAGGCCTCTGCCCCCGATTTCAATCAAGTCCAGGACGAGGTCTATCAGTTCGTCATTGGGTTTGAGGAGTGAGGGCAGGCGCGGGATTGCCTCCGGCGGCCAAGAACCTTTCTTAAAAGAAAGGTTCTTGGAACTCCAAAGAATTTTGATAAAATGGTTTATCGTTAGAAAATCAGGCTTTCTGCTGCAGCGGTTATTCTCAGCCAAGTGCAAAGTCGCAGGGCCGATGTGCAGCAAGTGTCCAGTGTTTTTAACATTCACCACATTTCGCAACCGATTGCAACATATCCATGGGGCCCCCGCCCCATTTGATAGCGAATAATGAATAATGAATAATAAGGCGAAAACCTCAAAGAATTTCGCTGTTCCGAAAGAATAGCGGCGAAACGACGGGAGGGGAAACCCCTCCCCTACAAAACCACCGCCAAACAACAATCCAAACACGCAGGGCAACCGCTTTGCCCTGCAGATCAAATATCTGGCTACACAGAGGACCACACCGCACGAAGAATGTCGATCCCACACGTGCGCACGGGGCACCGCACCCGGAGGATACGTAAGGGGCGCTCCCCTTACGCGCGTTTTTTTCGGTTCACTTTTTTGGGGCGTGCCAAAAAAGTGAACAATAAACTTTTTACACTCAGAAAGCTTTGTTCGCACAAACTAAAAAAATTTTCTCACCACGAAAGGAACCACCACCATGAACTACGGACTTCAAATGTACAGCGTACGCGACATCACCGGCACCGACCTCGCCGGCGCACTCAAAAAGGTAGCCGAGCTTGGCTATTCCTTCGTCGAATTTGCAGGCTTTTTCGGCAACAGCGCCGAGGACGTCAAAAAAATGCTCGACGATAACGGACTAACCGTCAGCGGCACTCATACCGGCTGGCAGGAGCTGACCGACGATCGCATCGACGAGACCATCGCCTACCACCAAGTCATTGGCAACAAAAACATCATCATCCCCGGCGCCGACCTCTCCAGTCGCGAAAAGCTGGATGACCTGATCGCGCTGATCAATCGCGCGCAGCCCAAGCTCGCCGCCGCCTGCATCGCTCTGGGTTATCATAACCACTCCCACGAGTTCATCCCGACCGCTTACGGCGCTTACATTCACAAGGAGCTGGAGGAGAAAACCAACGTCGAATTCGAGATCGATACCTACTGGGCATACGTCGCCAAGGAGGATCCCGTCGCAACGCTGGAGCGCCTCAAGCACCGTATGCGTGTCATCCACCTCAAGGACGGTCTGCAGGACGGTCACGGCAAGGCGCTGGGTGAGGGTACTGCCCCCGTTGCTGCCGTCAGAGAGAAGGCCATCGAGTTGGGTCTGAAGATGGTCGTCGAAAGCGAGACCTGTGACCCCACCGGCATTGAGGAAGTCGGCCGTTGCATCCGTTACCTGCGCTCGCTGGAGGCATAATGCCTTCGGCGACCAAAACCCTTTTTGAAAAAAGGGTTTTGGATTCCCAAAAACTTTAATAAAAAAGGGCTGGTGTACATCGGTACATCAGCCTTTGATTATGCCTGCGACAAGAAGTGCGACTGCAATCATCTTTTCTTCAAAAAGGTTCCCGCCTTCTCATTTCTCCAATATCTCCCGAATAACCGACTCAACGGCAGCAGCCATGCAGGCAAAGCCAAGGTCGTTGGGGTGGGTACCGTCCACGGTATAGAAGGCGATCTCATCCTTGGGGAAGAAGGTCGAACCATCCACGAAATAGACGTTTCTGTCCCCGCGGGCAAGCGCGTTACGATAAGTCGTCAGCACGACCTCGCGGCGGGCGGCGACGTCGGCATTCAGCTCGCCGTCGGGGCGCAGCGAGTGCGGCGCATTGGGGCGCGTCATCATGATAATGGGCAGCGTTGGGTGCGCCTTACGAACACGCAGGAAGAAGAGCTCATGCGTCGCCGCCAGATGTTCAACGGTCGGCGCGTTGTGGTCATAGTCCAGAACGAATACGCTCATATCCAGCGTATTGATGTAGTCTGCCATGCAGCTCTCGCCCCGTGCGTGACCGGAAAATCCGAGATTGATGTGGTCAGCATCCAGATGCCGCGCCACCATGGCAGTGTAGGCATTGGGTGCAATGGTCGAACAACCGCCCTCTGTGATGGACGAGCCATAAAAGACGATAGGCTTACCGTCCGCAAAGGAATAGGGCGTCGGCTCCGTGACGGTCGCTCCGTCGGGCAGCTCCACCTCAAACGCCTCAACGTGCTCGTTGCGGGGCAGATAGACCGTGATCTCCTCCATGACGGCGGCCTTGCGGATGATCAACTCGCTGCTTGCCTTTTCATAAGTACCGGGACAGAGCATACCTGCGTATCGCATATTTGCCCGATCCCCCAGATAAACGTAGGCAGTACGGGCAGCAAACACCGACATTCCCAAGTCAAACGAGCATGAGGTCGTCATCCGCAGGCGAATCTCATCGGCATCGGTGCGAAAGGCCACACGAGCACCGGGAGTGCGCAGACCCAAGCGGTGGTGCTTGATATCCGCGAGAATCTCTTGGTTGATCAACGCATCGGGCAAGCGGCGAAATTCGCGACTTTTTTCAAAATGCGGTACGCCGCACACGCGCAGCGGCGCATCAAGATGGGTGTAGGTCTTCATGACTATCTCCTTTTTATTGATTTATTTGCAAAATTTCCGCGCGCCACGTCTCGACCAACCGTTCAAGCGACCATGCAGCGTTGGCGGGCGAGGTAGAGGGCAAGCAGACGGCATCTTTGCCGATCTGCTCACGGAGATATTGGCCGTAATATTTCAGCGCCGTTTTGCCATTGACGAATATCTGTCTGATGTGCGCTTGGCGTAAAATTTTTTCGATATTGTTGGGGATCACCTGCTTGATGCTATGATCTGCGCTACCGATGATCTCGCACGAGGCGACGACATCCCAAAGAGCGATACCCTGCGAGAGCAAAAAGTCCCTCTTTTCCACGACAGTCTGCGGTACGCTCTTATGATAAACGGCGGCCAGCACCCGCCAAAAGCGATTTTGCGGATGCCCGTAGAAAAAGCCCTGTTCTCGCGATTTCACCGAAGGAAAGCTACCGAGGATCAGGATCGTTGAGCAGGCGTCGTACACGGGAGGGATGGGGTGAGTGATCATGCCGTAGGCTCCTTTTTGGGGTGGTTACGCATATTGTAGCATATTTTCGAGAGAATGTCAAGAAAAGCTTGGGTATGGGAGAACAAATAACGGTGATAGGGCAAGGGGAGATTATGCCGAATGTTGCATTTTCCTTGATGTCATCCTGAGCGGGGCGCGGCGGCGTTGACGGCATGGTGCAGCATGGCGGGATTTGGCGAAGGGGTGGTTTGATTGTGCGAACATATATTTCTGAATTTCGTTCACCTATTGTTCATTTCTTTGTCAAACGACAAAGAAACGAACCAAAGAAAACGTTTACAAGGGGACTTCCGCCTCCTTGTATATCCCCCTCCTTCGCGTACTAACGCGGTCTTGCGACCGCTGATACGCACGCGGCTCTCTCGGCTCAAAAATCCGCTTTTCGTCGTAGGAAAGCCACGACGAAAAACAAGGAGATGCTGACGGAAAGATTGTGTTAATCTCCAGGTTGAAATCTGCGAAAAATTTTAGCTGAATTTAGGTTGTGCGAACACACCTTTTTTTCGTGCATATGGAGTGGGGGAAACTTTTGCGCACAAAAGTTTCCCCCGTCGGCTGGGTCTATTATTCGACTTTTTCCATATACGTATTGACCAGATCGCGGAACTCCTGCTTGAAGGCATCGGCAGAAAGATCAAGCTCATCCATACGGGTGATCAGCGCATGGAAGTCGGCATTTTGCTTATAGACCGAGTCGCGCAAAAGGAGCGCAAACTCAATGACAGATGCCACAAAAGTATCGGTCTCGGTCATCTCGGTGTGATAAGTGTCGGTTGTAATATCCAAGAGCAGAGCCTTCTCCGCCGCGTCACCGCCGACGTTCTCGGTCGGCTTATACTTGACTGTGACCTGCGCGAGATTTTCGCCCGCGGCGAGAGCCTTATCGGTCAGCTTGATCTCATACGCCACCGTGACCGTGTGTCCACTGCCGAGCTCGCCCGCGTCGGTCGTATCGTCCTCAAACTGCTCCTGAGTAAGCAGTTTATTTTCGTAACCGATCAAGCGATAGCTCTCCACATAATCGGGATTGAAGATCACGCCTGCCTTGACGTCCTTGGCGACGGTGATCATACTGCCGCCGATCTGCTCGACCAGCGCCCGCTTTGCCTCATTCACAGAGTCAATATAGCTATAGGTACCGTTGCCGTTGAGCGCCAGGGTTTCCATCTTTTCGGCTTGCAGGTTACCGCGTCCGACACCAAAGACCGAGAAATACACGCCGCTTTGTCTTTTTTCGGAGATCAACTGCTCCAGCTCGTCTGTATCGGTCACGCCGACGTTGAAGTCGCCGTCCGTGGCAAGGATGACGCGGTTATTCCCACCTTTGATGAAATACTTCTCTGCCAGCTGATACGCGGTGGTGATGCCCGCGCTGCCCGCCGTGCTGCCACCTGCGGCAAGATCCTCAATGACCGCAGCGATCTTGAGCTTTTCATGTCCATACGCTCCTTCAAGTGCTACGCGCTGCGAGCCTGCGTAGGTGACGATGGAGACACGATCCTCGGGGTTGAGATTTTCGGTCAGCATCATGAAGGCATTCTGCACCAGCGCCAGCTTATCGGCGCTGAACATAGAGCCGCTGGTATCGATCAAAAACACGAGATTGTTCTTCGTCTCGGAAAATTCGACTCGTTGTGCGGCAAGCCCGATGGTCATAAGCTTAGTCTCGCTGTTGTAGGGGGTATCGAACACACTTGCATTGAGGGTAAAGAGTGCGCCGTCGGTGGGAGTTTCGTAATCGTAGTCAAAATAATTGAGCATTTCCTCCACCCGCACGGCATCGGCCGGAACGGAGTAGCCGTTCTGAATCAGGCTGCGCAGATTGGGATAGGAGACGGTGTTGGCATCGATGGAGAAGTAGCTGGTTGCATTCTGTGCGGTGGAGACGAATGCATTCTCGACGATCTCGGTGTAGCTCTCGCCCTCGGTACCGAGCATTGCATCCTCAGCCTCAGCCGGTGCATCCATATCCGCAGAGGCGTAATAATTTCCGCCGAGTGCCATATTGTCTGCAGATTCGGCATCGGCGGCATAATCGGCGCTGCAAGCGCAAAGGCCGACCGTCAGCAGCAGGGCCAGTGTTACGGAAACTATCTTTTTCATAGCGATTTTGGTTCTGTACATCGTTTTTTCCTCCTTTTGCGATGTCTGTATGGATATAGACGATAACGGATGCAAAAAAGTTCCCGAAAAACGAAAAAAATTTGAAAAAATTTTTTTCGCACTGCTCAGGCGAGCCTTGGCATTGGGCGATGCATATTCTATTACCGTATGACAAAAAAAGGAGGCGTACAGCATGAGCCTGAGCATGTTATTTACCGCGTGTCTGAACATTCCCTACGAGCAGGCGGGTGTATCGGCAAGCTACGCGCAGCGTCGCATCGGCGATGCGCTCTATCTTTTCTTTGAAGGCTCCGACGGCGAGAACGATTGGCGACGAAATCTGAATTTTCCCGCGGTGCCATACAAACGCATGACATCTCCCGTTTGGTATGCTCACCGCGGATTTTTATCGGTATGGAAGGAGCTGGAGGACGTACTTGCCCCCGCCATTGCGGACGGAGGTGTAAAAAGCATCACCATCGTGGGTTATTCACACGGTGCGGCGGTAGCGATGCTTTGCCACGAATATGCATGGTTTCACCGCCCCGATCTGCGGCAGCAGCTGCAAGGCTACGGATTCGGGTGTCCTCGCGTTTTCTGGGGCGCACGGACACCTTCTCTGCTGCAACGCTGGGAACGATTTACCGTGGTGCACAACATCGATGATGTGGTCTCCCATCTGCCGCCCTCCATTCTCGGCTATTCCCATGTCGGCAAGCTGCTGGTCATCGGTGCCGTGGGCAAATACTCCCGCGTAGATGCACATCGGGCAGAGAATATTTTACGGGAGCTGGAGGCGTATGAGGAGGGAGGCGAAGGCGAAAGGGGCTCCGCCCCTTGAACCCCGCCAAGGAAACTTTTTGAAAAAAAGTTTCCTTGGAACCTTCAAAAACCTTCGTCTTTTAATAATGATTTTCGGCGGTTCTGTTCTGTCGTTACGGTTCTATATGCCATGTGGGGCCCCTACCCCACAGGATGGATCAATAATTTAGAGGCGAAGGCGAAAGGGGCGCTGCCCCTTGAACCCCGCCAAGGAAACTTTTTGAAAAAAGTTTCCTTGGAACCTTCAAAAACCTTCGTCTTTTTTAGTAATGATCCTTTTGAAAAAGCTTTTTAAGGATTCTTAAGGTGCTTTTTCTCGAAAAAGCACCTTAAGTGGGGTTTGGGGCAAAGCCCCAAGTCTGCTCGTCGACAAAGAGCCCTTTCTTTTAAGAAAGGTTTTGGCCGCCGGAGGCCACCTCGTCGCACCATTCTCGCTTGCGATCATTTTTGATCCGAGCCCACGTTCTTCTCAAACCAAGCAACGACCGCGGGCGCAGACGCGGGCGAGGTTTGGGGGATATTATACCAATGGGCAGCCCCGCCGACCTCGTAACCGCCGACCTCAAATTCCTCAGGCGGGGCGAGATAGCCGTTAAGAGAGTTGGCATAACCGCAAACGTAGATTCCCTGCTCGGCAAAGCCCGCACGGCGCAGGACATCTTCGATGCGCTCTCCGGGCAGCGTCAAAAGTTCGAAGGGGACCAGGGCAAAGGCAAACGCATCGCCGACGGTCAAAAGCTGCAGCGGCACTTCAATATCAAAGCTCTCGCCTCGCTCGGCGATAGCAAGCATATGGCGCGCCCATTGCAGCTCGCGCAGATAATAGTGTTTATTCCAATCCTCAATGGGCAATGAGAAATACAGATCGCTCCAATGCTTGACCTGCTCGCGCAGCTCCTCGACACCCATGGCAAGCATGGGAATGCGAACCATTTCATAGTGCGTAACAATCGAGCCCTGCAGCGACGTCCTTTGGTAGTCCGCGGCAGCAAATGCAGCAACCGGCTCGGACAGTTCTCTGCCGAGGGTAGTAATAAACGCATCAATATCCATGCCCTCGTCCTGCCAGGGGTTGATATCCGCTGCGCGGCCTTGGAAAAAGAGATACGGCACCTCATCGCAAGAGATGGCATTAAGTTCGGCAAGCCAATCGGCGGAGACTGCAAATTCGGTATTGATGACGGCGTGGCAAGCCGCGTTACATATCACGCCGCGCAGCGCACCTACCTCGTCATAGAATGCCGCAGCTTTGATACGGCGGTCGATAAAGGGTCTGCCGCGGCGGTTGAAAATATGTTTCAGCTCCTCGGGCAGCACGGCGGCACGAACGGTACAGGGACAAGCTCTCTCCATAGCGCGCAATGCTGCGCGTCCGCAAAGCTCACCAACGTAGGCAAAATAATCGGTATTGATGGGCATCTCATCTAAAATTCCCGCCTGCGGTGCAGCGTGGGTATGGATGCAGACCAACGAGATATGCGACACGGGCACGTCGGTCAGATCCGCGATCTGATGGGAGACGAGGGTATAAAGGCGAGGGTTGAGTCCGATCAGATCGAGTGCAAAGAGCAGATGGGTATTGACTCCGTCGCTCAGAGCCATGACCTTTGCGTGCAGCTCGTCGCGCACACCGGTGGCGGGGGTGATGCGGTGGCCATAGCCGTCAAGGAATATGCCGTTGAGTTGGGGGGTGATGATTTCATCGGCAAAGCCGACCTTGATGGGGTTCATAGGATATCCTCCTTTTGATGGTTCGAATTAAAAATGTGCAAACACAACTTTCTGACGACACTATACTTTATTTCCTTTCCTCTGTTCCGATGCTCTGCAATTCAACAGGGGCCGGGGCTATTCGTCTTGGCGAATGATCACGGCGCGCCTGCAGGTTGCGGCAGAGCCAAGCGGAAGGGCGAGGGGGGTCCATTCGGCAGGAAGGGCGATGTATCAGGGGGATGGGACAGTTCCCTTTCGCATGGCAGATGGGGAGAGTCCGTAAAGCTCTTTGAATTTTCGGGTAAAATAGCCGCTGTCGTTAAAACCCGTGGCGGCGGCGATATCGGTGATCGAGCGCACCGTAGTCAACAGGAGAGCCTTGGCCTTGGCAAGGCGGTATTCGCTGACATAGGTCATAGCGGTTCTTCCCGTAAACTCACGGAAACGGCGGCAGAAATACGATTCATTCATGCAGCACTCCCCGGCAAGCCGAGACAGGGCGATCTCCTCCACGTAATGATCGGCAATATAGCGCAGCGCGGGAGCAATAGCATCCTTGACGCCGTGGACGGATGGTGCGTCACCCGTGACCTCATAGCGGTACAAAAGCGAGAGCAGGCGCAAAAGA
This sequence comes from Clostridia bacterium, assembly GCA_017456145.1. Classification (GTDB taxonomy): domain Bacteria; phylum Bacillota; class Clostridia; order Oscillospirales; family CAG-272; genus SIG644. The sequence continues at coordinate 4,916 of JAFTJZ010000013.1, read as the reverse complement.
TCCCCTCGGACGGCAAGCTCATACCCGGCCTGCTTGTCGCAAAACTCGGCAATCATATCGCCAAGAATCTCCCGCGCCCACGGGCAATTGCCGAGATGATTGTGAAATCGTACGCGGCGGGCGGCGATGGGGTCGATAAAATCGCGGATGCTGCGATCGTCGCGGCTGCCGCACAGACGCAGATCGATCATCACGCAATGGTAGCGCGCAGGTGCGTCGGCAAACGAGATGGCGTGCGCCTCGCAGGGATTGATCATGATAATATCCCCTGCGCGGCAGACGTAGCGTCTGAAATCACATTCGCAGATCAGCTGTCCCTCCAGAACATAGAGGATCTCCAGCTGCTCGTGCCACGAGATGTGACCGTTGCGCTGTGCCGTTGCCGACGCCGTGGTCGTCATATCCAGAAGAATACGGATGGGAAAGGTCTCATCGGTGAACGGAATATTCTCATAAGTCAGCTCGGACGTCGGTGCGTCGAGCGTGGTCATTTCCGTCGGTACCACGGTATCCCCCCTCCCTTTATTACTGTCATTATTATATAATCTGTACCGACACTTGTCAAGGGCTACGGGTCAAAAACGCAATTTTTTCGGATATAAAGTCAATTTTGTCCAAAGAAATCCGGTCGGAAATCAAAAAATGTCAATATTGTCCATATAGACGTCAAAAATCTTGCAGACAGCAAAGCGCCGCATCGGTTATAATGATGGCAGAACAACGCGGAGGTTAGGCGCATGATCTATATCGGTGTTGACGGCGGCGGCACAAAAACCGCACTCGCCGCATACAAGGACGGCGCATTGGTCGCACAGACCAAAAGCGGTGCCATGAATTACAACTTTATCGGCGTAGCGCGAGCAGCAGAGCATCTGATCGCGGGAGTTCGCGCGCTCACGCTCCCGCCGGAGGATATCGCTGCCATCGGCATCGGTGACCCCTCCATTGACGATGCGGCTCCTGCGAACGACAACTCGCTCACGGCGCAGTTCGTACGCCAAGTGACCCAAACGCTCGGCATTCCCGTTTACATTCGCAGTGACGCCTATATGACACTGTTCGCCTTGACGGGCGGCAGGGAGAGCGCGGTGCTGATGCTGTCCGGCACGGGTGCGATGGGCATTGCAGAGAACGCCGCGGGGCAGATCATGGTCGCAGGCGGCTGGGGACGGCTGACCGGCGATGAGGGCAGCGGTTATTACATCGCCACCCGCGGCATCCAAGCGGCACTGCAGGCGGCTGACGGAATCCACCCCGCAACCGCGCTGACACAGGCAGCCATAGAGCACTTCGGTGTACACGCGCCGCGGGAGCTGACCGCCGTATTCTACGGCGAGGACGAGGTCGACGTTGCCGCCTTTGCAAGGGTCGTTGCAGCTTGTGCCGAGCAAGGGGACACGACGGCGCAGGACATCCTGCTCTCTGCCGCGACGTATCTTGCCGCCTACACCACCCGCCTTGTGCAATGGAGTGGGGCGCGGCGGGTCGGCGTCTTTGGCAGCGTTCTGTGTCATAACCGCACGGTGCGAGCGGAATATGAGCGCTTACTGCGTGAAAGGCACCCTGACATCATCGTCACCGAGCCCCTCATCTCCCCCGAGCAGGCGGCGGCGACGTATGCAAAAAAGGCGTATCGGCAGCATACGCCGCAAGCCTGACCGCAGGATCAAAGCGTCGGATCACAACCACAAAATCCCACACATCAAAATAGGAGCACTTATGAACACGATGGAGCAATATATTCAAGAAATCGAACGTCTGACGCACCGGGTCAAAGAAACACAAAGCGACGCCATGGAGCGCGCGGCGACACTGTGCGCACAGGCACTGTGCGGCGAAGGATTTTTATTCACCTTCGGCACGGGGCACTCGCATATGCTGGCGGAGGAGATCTTCTACCGTGCGGGAGGATTGGCGCGGGTCTGTCCGATCCTGGAGGATGCCTTGATGCTGCACCGCGGTGCGGCGGCGAGCAGTATGTATGAGCGCGCCCCCGGTCTTGCCGAGCTGCTGCTGGACAGTGTGGACACGATTCGCTACGGCGGCGTACTGTTTCTGTTTTCCAACTCGGGCTGCAACACGGTGGCCGTCGAGATGGCAGAGCTGGCACGACAGCGCGGTCTGAAGATTGTCTGCATCACCAACGTCACACATTCCGCGCGCATGACCTCGCGGCATCCCGCAGGGCTGAAATTGAAAGATGTATGCGACGTTGTCATCGATAACTGCGGCTGCTACGGCGATGCGGCAATTCCTTTCGGCGAGCATTCCTGCGGCGCGACCTCAACGGTCATCGGTGCCATGATCATGCAGGCGATCGTCTGCCGTACGGTAGAGCTTTGCCGCGAGAGGGGCATGCCCCCCGAGCTGTTCAGCTCGGCAAATACCCACGGCGGCGACGAGAAAAACGCAGTTTACCTTGAAAAATACAAGCCGATGGTGAAAGCGTTGTAATCGCATTTTTCGCTCCGCGGGATCAGACACCCCCAAACTTTCAAAGATCATTGGAAAAGCTTTAGCGATTCTGTTCTGAACGGGCAGATTTCAACGGTCCTGTGGGCTCTGCTCACAAATCAAGCGCAAAATGAATCAAGTCGAACGTTCGTTCGCACAAACAATATCCACACAGAAAGGACACTACACCATGTTAGCTATCCACGGCGGAACCCCGCTCAAAACCAACGGTTTCCCCGGCTGGCCTCAAACCACCGCCACCGACCGCGAAGCCCTCATCCAAACCATCCGCTCCGGCAACTGGAGCAGCGGCGAAAAGCGCGCCGCCTTTGAATCTCGCTTTGCCAACGATTGCGGCGTCAAGCATTGCTTTGCCGTCGCCAACGGCACCGTCTCGCTGGAGCTGATCCTGCGCGGCTTGGGCATCGGCTACGGCGACGAGGTCATTCTCCCGCCCTACACCTTCGTCGCAACACTTTCTTCCATCATCTTTGCGGGCGCGACCCCCGTCTTTGCCGATATCGATGCGGGTACGTATAACATCTCCCCCGCCTCGGTCGAAGAAAAGATCACCGAAAAGACCCGCGCGATCGTGGCAGTAGCCATCGCCGGCTGCCCCCCCGATCTGGATGCCCTGTCCGAGATCGCCAAGCGTCGCGGCGTTAAGCTGATCGTGGACGCAGCACAGGCTGTCGGCGCTGTTTGGAACGGTGTCAGTATCTGCGCACTGGGCGATGCTGCCTCGATCTCCTGCCAGAACTCCAAAAATCTGACCTGTGGCGAAGGCGGCATCATTACCACCAATGATGACACCTTAGCCGACGCCATTGCCACCATGCTCACGGGCGGCACCAAAGACGGGCAGTATGTCAGCGTTGCCCAGGATCATACCATCAGCGAATTTCAGGCGTCCGTGCTGCTCTCGCAGTACGAAAAGCTCGCAAGCGAAATGTACGTGCGCGAAAAGAACGCCGCTTATCTTGCCGGCCGACTCGCCGCACTGGACTTCGTGGATGCAGCCGCCTATGATGCCCGCATTACCCGTCATGCATACCATCTCTTCCTTGTCCGTTTTAATGCGGAAAAGCTCGCCGCGCGCGGTGTCCATCGCGATCAGCTGCTCGCCGCCATCCAAGCTGAAGGCGTTCCGCTGGTCAATGGCTATGTGCCGCTTTACACCTTCCCCTGCGTAACCTCCGACTACACCGAGCGTCAGATCGGTGCCAAGATCGACACCACGCCGCTGCCTGTCTGTGAGCGCGCCTCCTATGAGGAGGGCTGCTGGCTCTATCAGGCCTGCCTGCTCGGTACCAGAGAGGATATGGACGACATCGCCGATGCGATCATCAAGGTTTGGGAACACGCAGACGAGTTGAAGTGAGAAGACCTTTGATGGGCTAAGTGCTGCCTACACCCGCCCGGAGCCTTTTTAGATAAGAGGTTCTCGGATCTCCCAAGACTTTTTGATCAGCATCTTTTCGAACGCTGCAGCACATTTCGTTCGATCAAGAATGAAAATAACCTAATCATAGTTAGAAAGTTATGTTCGCACAATTAAAATCATCTTCCACGAAAGGACAAACCATGAAAGATACCACCTTACTTGAAAAAACCGAGCTGGAGGTCATGGCGTGCGGTGGATGGGGCACCATCAATGCCCGCTCCGTCAGTGCCGCAGCTGCACTGGCTGATTATGTCGGCAGCAAGCATGCGCTGCTTTGCCATAGTGCCGACGCCGCATACGAAGCTCTGCTGCGCCACTTCGGCGCGGCACACGGTGACCGCGTCGTCGTCGGCGAGACGTGCGAGAGCGCAGACGCCCTCGTTCCCGTCTGCGTGGGCGCCATGCCCGCCTTCTCTCCCGTCTGTGACGTATGTGGCATGATCGCCCCCGACGCGCTGGATTCCCTGCTTGGCGAAACCGAAAACGTCCGCTGTGTCGTGATCGATCTGCTCCCCGAGAGCATCGACACCTACCCGCTCGCCCGCGTGCGCGAGATCTGCACGGCGCACAAAGTCCCCGTGATCCTCAATGCGGGCGGCTGTTTCAGCCTGCGCCAAGACGAGCATCCGCTTGCCGCATACGCCGATGCCGTGCTCTACTCCCTTGAAGAAGGCAGCGAGATCTACGCCGGTAAGGGAGGCCTTATCGTCACCAACGATACCAACGTCTATGCGGGTGCGTTTGCTTATCACAATTGCGGGCGCGGCTTTGGCGACGGCTGCTCGCTCAACGTCGACGCCATTGTCGGCGGAGACCTGCGCGTGACCGAATGGACGGCTGCTGCTGCCGAGATCATTGTGCAGTCGGGTGAATTTTTCACCCCCGCGCCCCGAAAGCTGGTCCACATGGCAAGCCAGCCCGTATTCAGCAGTGATTACGCCAAGAAAATGACCGGCATCTGATCGGCGGCGATTGGATCAAGCCATAAATGGGGGTGCGTCAAATGCATTTTTGCATT
>JAFTJZ010000047.1 GCA_017456145.1 Clostridia bacterium | reverse complement strand
GTTGCCCTGCCCGTCTGAACAGTTGTTTTGCGATGTTTTTTTGTACCAACGCAAAATTATTATTTTTTGCTATCTTGTGGGGAAGGGGCCCCACATGGCATACCGTTCCGTTTTGTCAGAACCGAACTGTTAAAAATTTTGCAAATAAATTTCCCAAAAGTTTTTGGAGGTCCAGGAACCTTTTTTCCAAAAAGGTTCCTGGCGGGGTCAAGGGGCAGCGCCCCTTGTCAAGCTCCCGTCAATCCCCGACCACCATGGTACCTGCGCCTTCGTTGGTCAAAAGCTCGATGAGAATGGAGTGTGGGGTACGACCGTCCATGATAATGACGTTTTTAACGCCGTGCTCGATCGCCTCGATGCAGCAATCGACCTTGGGGATCATGCCGCCCGAGATCACACCGTCCTCATACAGCCCTTTCGCCTCGGAGACGGTCAGGTGCTTGATCAGCGTGGTGGGATCGTCTCGGTCGCGCAGAATGCCCGCGATGTCGGTCATCATAAACAATTTCTCCGCGCCCAAAGCTCCCGCAATGTAGGCCGCCGCCGTGTCCCCATTGATATTGTAGGTATTCCCCTCGCGGTCGCTGGCAACCGTGGAAATGACGGGAATATAATTCTTCTCCAAAAGATCGGTGATCGGCTGGGTGCGGATCTTGGTGATCTCACCCACATAACCGAGCTTTTCGTCCTTTACTCTCGCCTCGATCATGCCACCGTCCATACCGGAAAGACCGACCGCATGTCCGCCCTTCATTTGCAGCAGCGTGACCAGAGACTTGTTGACCTTACCCGCCAGCACCATCTGGACAATATCCACCGTTTCCTTGTCGGTCACGCGCAGGCCGTCAATAAAGACCGCCTCCTTGCCCAACTTTTTCATGGTGTCACTGATCTCGGGGCCACCGCCATGTACCAGCACGACCTTGACGCCGATCAGCCAAAGCAGTGCAATGTCCTCCATGACCTGCTGCTTAAGCTGCTCGTTGATCATGGCGTTGCCGCCGTATTTGATCACGACCACCTTGCCGTTGAATTTTTTAATATAAGGCAGCGCCTCGGTCAGCACCTGCGCCCGCTGCGCGTTGGAAAAATTCTCTACCATAATGATTCACTCTCTCCTTTCCATCAAGTCCGATAGTCACCGTTGATCTTGACGTAATCGTAGGTCAGATCGCAGCCCCAAGCCACAGCAGCCGCATCTCCGCTGTTGAGTCCGATCAGAATCTCAATTTCCTTCTCACTCAGAACAACTTTGGCGATCTCCTCCGAGAAGGGGATCCCGGCGCCACTCTTGCAGACCTCGACCACACCGGCAACACTTTGGAACGCTACGTCAACCTTGTTGACGTCCACATCCGCACCGCTGTAGCCAATGGCGCACAGAACGCGCCCCCAGTTGGCATCCGCGCCAAACATCGCCGCCTTGAGCAGGCTGGAGCAGATGACGCTCTTGGCAACCGTCTTGGCGGTCGTTGTGTCAGCAGCACCACTCACGCGGCACTCCAACAGCTTGGTCGCACCCTCGCCGTCACCCGCGATCATGCGGCAAAGTGCGACGGTGACGGTGTTGAGCGCCTTCATAAAGGTGGTGAAATCCTCACCCTCGGCACACACGACCTCGTTCCCCGCCAAGCCGTTGGCAAGCACGGTGACCATGTCATTGGTGGAGGTGTCTCCGTCCACGCTGACCATGTTGAAGGTATTGGCAATATCCGAGGACAAGGCCTTCTGCAGCATCACAGGGCTGATGGCAGCATCGGTCGTGATGAAGACCAGCATAGTCGCCATGTTGGGGTGGATCATGCCCGAGCCCTTGGCAATGCCGCCCAAGCGGCAGACCTTGCCACCGAGCTCAAACTCGACCGCAATCTCCTTTTTGACGGTGTCGGTGGTCATGATGCCTTGCGCTGCCGCGTCGGAGCCGTCCGCGTTCAAGCCCGCAACCAGTGCAGGCATTCCTTTTTTGATCGGTTCTATGGGCAGCGGCTGTCCGATGACCCCCGTGGAGGCAACCAGAACGTCCTGCGCGTCGATTCCCAGCGCGTCGGCAGTCAGTGCGCACATGGTCTCGGCGATTTCAATGCCGTCGGCGTTGCAGGTGTTGGCATTGCCGCTGTTACAAATGACAGCGCGGGCAATTCCGTTCTCCAGATGTGCTTTGGTGACAATCAGGGGCGCACCCTTGACAAGGTTGGTGGTATAGACAGCGGCAGAAGAGGCAGGCACCTCACTGACGATCAAGGACAAGTCGTTTTTCGTACGGTTTTTACGAATACCGCACAAAATTCCGTTGGCGGTAAAGCCCTTTGCGGCACAAATGCCGCCGGAAATCCGGGTAATGGAATTCATGATATTATGTTCTCCTTTGGTATGGTAATATTAAAAATGAGATAGACATATTACAGGCTCAAGCCCGCTGTCTCGTCGATGCCGAGGCTGATGTTCATATTCTGAATGGCTGCGCCCGATGCCCCTTTTCCAAGGTTATCAAACCGTGCGGTCAGGACGATCCGCTCATCGTTGCCGTTGACGCTGATCTGCATATCGTCGCGCCCGGCCATGGCAGAGGCGGAGAGAAAACCGCTCTCATCGGCGGCATCCGCATATCGAACCACGCCGCCGCGATAATAATCGGCGTAGATCTCCTTGATCTGCGCGGGTGTGCCCTTGATCTGATGAGCAAACAGAGGAATGTTGACCTCCATACCGCAGGGAAAGTCCGATACGATGGGACAAAAGACGGGTAGTGTCGTCATCCCCGTGATTGCTGTCATCTCGGGCAGATGCTTATGGCTCTGTGAGAGCGCATACATCCGCGGTGCGTCAAGCAATGGGTCTCGCCCCTCGCTCTCGTAAGCGGCGATCATGCTTTTTCCGCCGCCTGTGTAGCCGGTCAGAGAAAAGCAAGTCAGCGCAGCATCGGCAGGCAGCAGACCCGCACCAACCAAAGGCGCGGTCAGTGCGATAAAGCCGCTGGCGTGACAACCGGGATTGGCGATGCGGCAGGACGCGGCGATCTGTTCGCGTCTGCCCTTGAGTTCGGGAAAACCGTACGCCCAGGCGGGATTGACACGGTGCGCCGTCGAGGTGTCGATGATGACCGTCTTGCAATCGCCAACCATCTCGACGATCTCCTTGGCCGCTGCGTCGGGAAGGCAAAGAAATGCCACGTCCGCTCGGTCGATCATTTCGCATCGCGCCGCAGCGTCCTTTCTCTGCTCTTCGGGGAGGGTCAGTAGGGTAATATCGCGCCGTGCAGCCAGCCGCTCACGGATGCGCAGACCTGTCGTTCCTGCGCTGCCGTCAATAAAAATGGTTGCCATGGGGTACTCCTTTCGTAAAATGAATAAACATTCACCAAAAACAAATAATTATTGATCCGTTTTGAACAATACTCGATTATTATACAACAGTATTTGTGATTTGTCAAGGGAATTTTACGAAAAATATTCAACTTTTTCGCGTTTTTGCCCAAGTATTTACCAAGCAGGGGCAGGGCGGAGTGATCGACTGAATTTTTACATAAAAATTCACCCTGCGTATGCATAAAAAGAATACACAGGGTGAGAAAATTATGCAATGATGGTCACGACCGTCGCGTGATTTGCGACGGTGCGCAGAACAACACGGTACAAATACGGCTGCCCCCACTGCAGCGAGGAAGGATACGGAATGACGGTCGGCTTTTCATACGGCAATCTCGGCGCGATTTGATAAAAGTCCAAGCGCGTGGTGTGCTCGCGGCTGATCTCGGGGGAATTGAGCGAGCCTGACTCCTCCAGCAGCTCCACGCGGGGGGTGAACATCGGGTCGTACGTCACACTCACACCGACAGTGTCCAGAACCAGCTTATGCTCCTCGGCGACGATGCGGGGCTTATCCCGCGTCATCAGCACCATCTCGGCCGTCCCCTCGCCACCGATATCCCAGCGATCCGTGACGGTAATGGCACCGCCCTCGCTTTTCCACGCACGGCTCCACGAGCGAACCTGCGCCTCGGGTGCAAACGTCTTTGCCAATTCGCAGGAGAACGATCGCTGTGCAAGCGAGCAGCACTGCGCACTCGCCGCAAACTGCCCGCCACCTGCCTCGGCGCAGCCGTTGAACATCATGGTATTGTGCCAACCCGCATTGCGATATTTGGTCATTTTATAATTCCAGTTGAAGGTCGAATAACAGTCCAGACCCGGGTCGATCAGCACGGGAGCGCCGTCCTTATACACGATATAGCTGCCCGTATCGACGTGCCCGTGAGGATCGGCGTTGGTATGCGCCTTGACACCGAGATACAACGGAGCCTGCTCGGTCTTATCAAAATAGGTGTGCAACGACTCCATGTAGCGCGGATATGGCGGCTCGTAGGGCTCTTTTGACTCGGTCGTGACCGCCGAGCTGAACAGATCGCGCAGCCGACGGTAAAAGCTGGAAGTTTGCTGTAAATATGAGGTCTTCGCATCGATATACAGCGATGCGGCATACCGCTCCATTTCCTCGTAACCGATCCGCTTGGCAATGCGACGCAAAAAGATCGAATCCACCGCAAGACAAATTTCGGCATCTCCGAAGTTAAAGGTCGCCGTGCCCGGCTTGATAAAGTACATATTGTATTCCAGCATGGTCCTCAGTATCGGATCGGACAGATGGTCGATCGCACCGCCGCTCAGGTCGTGCAATTGCTCCAAAAGATCGATGAACGCGCCGCAGGACAAAGTCCAATACCGCGGCCCCTCGGGGCAAATGCCGTCCTTGGGAAAGGTATCGAGATACACCTGCGCAGAGGTCAGCACCTTTTTCACGATACGATCCATTTCCTCGGGATCGGTGACAATGGCACCCGCGACGTTCAGAATGTTGGTCATGATCCAGATATTCCAGTTGCCGCCCGCGCAGAACCAGCGCCAGCGCTTGTCCCCCACCTTGGCATTCTCCATAAAGTTATCCAACATTCGGTGACGCAGCTCATAAACGATGCGGGCGTTGAACACGGTGGGAACACGCCGTTCAAATTCATCCTTAAAAAAATAATATGCCCACGCGATCAGCGACCCCATCTCCGCACTGAACAGCTCCAGCCAGTCGTAGGAGCTGCCGTCCACGGTGGGCAGCATATAGTCGGTATGAGATTGGATCGTCCAGGTGCTCATCTCACAGTTCATCCAGACAACATCCATGATCTTTTCGATATAACGCCCCTGTCGCGTGATCAGCTCGGCACTCATCAGGTCAAACAGCGCCATCCAGCGATCGACCAGTAGAATCTCATAATTATAACGGTTGCCGTTTCGGCGGGTCAGCGTGTAGGCCGAGGCGGGAATGACGGGAAAAATGTAACCCAGCCAACGCTCTGCCTTCTCCAGCACCACCGTGCGGATCTCCGCGGGAACGGTTGCCGGCATCGCCTCAAAATCAATATCACGGAAAAACCGCACGCCATCCGACGGCAAAACAAGGGGGCGCTCCATATCAAAGCGAAACATATCCATATCACCTTTCCTTTCCGAACTTCCGAATATCATTATATCATACCCCTGCACGCATGTCAAGCAACGTGCGCATTTTGCAACGCGAAAAGCCGCTTTTTACAGCGCAATTCTCAAAAAAAACCGCATAGCTCTTGACATTTGGTATAAATTATGTTACAATAATGCAGTTCCAAAAATACGCTATCACATTCATATGAAAGGCAAATCTCATGGAAATTTTATACGAAAATTTTATGCATCTCACGATTCAACACGTGATCATGTGGATCATCGGCGGTGTTTTGATCTTCCTCGCCATCAAAAAGGAAATGGAGCCGACGCTGCTTCTGCCGCTGGGTTTCGGTACCATCATGGTCAACCTGCCCTTCTCGGGCGCGCTGGGTGAATTCCTTGTGGATGCCGCGGGCAATATTCTGCGCGATCCCGTAACCGGCGAAATTTTGTTTGAGACGGAAGGTCCCCTGCTGACGCTGTTCAATGCGGGCATCGCCAATGAGCTGTTCCCCCTGATTCTGTTTATCGGTATCGGTGCCATGATCGACTTCGGTCCTGTGCTTTCCAACCCCAAGCTGATGATCTTCGGCGCGGCGGCACAGTTCGGCATTTTCCTGACCATGAGTCTGGCTTCCATCTTCTTTGATCTGCCCGACGCCGCCTCCATCGGTATCATCGGTGCGGCAGACGGTCCCACTGCCATCGTCGTGGCAATGAAACTCGGTTCCAAATATCTCCCCGCCATCATGGTCGCGGCATACTCTTATATGGCGCTGGTGCCCATCATCCAGCCGCCCGTCATCAAGCTGCTGACCACCAAAAAGGAGCGCTTGATCCGTATGCCTTACAAGGGCAAGGACATCTCCAAAACCACCCGTATCCTCTTCCCCATCGTCATTACCGTCATCGCAGGCATGGTCGCCCCCGACTCGGTTGCTCTGGTCGGATTTTTAATGTTCGGTAATCTGATCCGCGAGTGCGGCGTGCTGGATAATCTATCCGAAACGGCGCAGAAGGTACTGGCAAACTTAGTCACCATCTTCCTTGGTATCACCATCGCATCGCAAATGGAGGCTTCCAAGTTCCTGACCATGGAGACACTGCTCATTCTGGGGCTTGGTCTGTTCGCTTTTATCTTCGATACCGCAGGCGGCGTGTTGTTCGCTAAATTCCTCAACCTGTTCCTCAAGGAAAAGATCAATCCCATGATCGGTGCGGCAGGCATTTCCGCCTTCCCCATGTCGGGTCGTGTCGTGCACAAAATGGGACTTGCCGAGGACAATCAGAACTTCCTTTTGATGCATTCCATCGGTGTCAACGTATCGGGACAGATCGCCTCGGTCATCGCGGGCGGCTTGATCCTCAGTTTCTTCCAATAAGGAGGCTTTATTCATGAATATTTTTGAAAACATCGATTTTAATCGCTTTTTCTCCTCCCTTACGTATATGTGGCAGGGAATGCTTTGTATCTTCATCGTCATCGGCGTACTCATCCTGACGGTGCTGCTGCTCGGCAAGATGACGTCCAAAAAGAACAAATCGGAATAATCATCGGGGGGCTGTCGCTCATGCGACAGCCCCCCAGACTGTAGACCAAAGCATTCTCCACCCAACACGGTGGGGCGAAAACCCATAAAATGATCCTTTTGAAAAAGCTTTTTAAGGATTCTTAAGGTGCTTTTTCTCGAAAAAGCACCTTAAGTGGGGTTTGGGGCAAAGCCCC
>JAFTJZ010000012.1 GCA_017456145.1 Clostridia bacterium | reverse complement strand
TAGGGAATTTACCCCTCATTTTGCCTGCTTTTTCCTTCTTTTTTCATCTTTTGAATGTTGGATCGTTCCTTTTTTTCCTTATTTCTCATGCTTACTTCCACTCCTTTCCTACTGTGGAACTTACTTTGAGAATTTACGAAACACGGTAATGTGAAGGGGGATGATGCCGTCGGCCTCGGAAAATAAAAAATTTTGCCCAACCTATTGACAAACAACTGTATTAGTGGTATAATACACTTGCAGCAACTGTATTACGCATATAATACGGTTGGCGCGTAAGTGTGCGGAGGCGCGGCGCGGGTGCAGCTCGGACGCCGCAGAGCGCAAAAGCGCAGAAGAGAAGAAGAGAAGAAGAGAACAAGAAAATCAACAGAAACGGAGAGAGACGATGGTATCATTTGCACAGTTGACGCTGGAGAGCCGATCGCCGATCTATTTGCAAATCGTTATGTACATCAAGCGAGGAGTCATCGCGGGGAGCATCGTCGACGGCGACGAGCTGCCTTCGCGGCGGATGCTGTCCGCACTGCTGGGAGTCAACCCCAACACCGTGCAAAAGGCGTATCATCTGCTGGAGGATGCACAGCTGATCTCATCGCGTCCCGGGGCAGGGAGCTGCATGAGTCTGGATGCCCAAAGGATCGCGTGCATCCGCGAGGAGCTGATGCGGGAGGACGCCCGTACACTGGTCTTGGCGATGAAACAAATGGGACTGGAGAGAGCGCAGGCAAAGGAGCTGATCGATCTGTATTGGGATCGGATATCGGAGGAAACGGAATGAATCAATCAATTATGGATAGTATAAATAAACCGAGTGTTGTAAAGAGAGGCGATGCCGCGCGGGCGCACTGGTCGATTCTGTATTTGCTGCTGCGCGGGACCTTTGCGCGGGTGATCGTCTTGATCTTTGCCACCGCGGCAGTGCAGGTGGGCTTGTTTTACACCGTGCTGCAAAAGGAGCTGGAGGCTGCGGCTGCGGGGGTAGGCGCGTTTGCGCCGCCTGAGACCCTGATCTTTCGCAGCGGGGCTGCGCCGATCGCAGGGGTGGGGCTGATCCTGCTCAGCATATTGCTTTGCTCCTTTGGCAGCGGGCGGACAGCGGGGCTGGCACTGGGGCGGCTGCGCGTGGAAGAGAAAACGATTTTTTGGTGGCAGAGCCTTTACAATACCCTTTGCTATGCGCTGCTTCTTGTCGTGCAGGGGGTGCTCATGTCGGCGCTTTTGCTGTGGTATGCCAAGGAGGCACCCGCGTATGCCTGGAGCGAGCAGACCCTGTTTCTCACCTTTTATCGCAGCGGGTATCTGCATGGGCTGCTCCCTTTGGAGGAGATCAGCCGCCACCTCCGTAATGCGCTGCTGATCCTGTCGCTGGGAATGTGCGCTGCGGGGTATCCCTATCGCCGCCGAAAGGGGCATATTCCGCTCAATATCGTAGCCATGGTGGCGATTACGTTGGTTGGCTTTTGCGCCTCCTTGGGATCGCTTGCGGGCGATATTATCGTCATGATGCTGTGCTGCGCCAACGTGGTTGAGCTGGTCACCTATATTTATAGGAAGGAGGACGCAGAGAATGCAGAATCAAACGAAAGAGTCAAGCGCGACATTGACGCGTGAACAGATGCGCGAGGCGCGTCGCGAGGCAAGGCGGCAGCGGTGGCTCGCTTTCTGCGAGCGAAACGCCCCGCCGGGGATGGATTTGCGGCAGGAGCTTGGCTTTTTTGCGATGCTGGCCATCTGCGCCGTGGGGTATCACGCGCTGATCTGGTGGATACGGTATTTGTCGGCGCTGTCCGATCTGTACGGATGGGACGAGCTGCGGGGCTCGGTGCTGCTGTCCGATGCACATATGTTTTCCTACGTCGAGCTTTTGGGCAAGGGAGACATTCTTGGGGGCTATGTGGTCGCGATGCTTTGCGTCCTTGCACTGTCGGCGTTGCATTACGGGTATTTCTGGCGCGGAGGGCGGAGCATCTACGTCATGTGGCGGCTGCCCCGCCGTGGGGAGCTTTGGCGACGGGTGTTTGCCCTGCCGCTGTGCGGTGCGCTCTTGTGCCTGGCGGCGATGGTGGTGCATCTGCTCATCAATTTCATCTTATATATGTTGCTCACGCCCGCCGGTGTGGGTGCGGTGCTTGTATAAACGGAGGTATTTATGCTGGAGATCAAAAACGTAACGAAATATTACGGCTGGACGCGGGCGCTGTCGGATGTGACGCTGACACTGCCGCGCGGGCAGATCGTGGGTCTGTTCGGAGAAAACGGGGCGGGGAAGACCACGCTGATGAAGAGTATTCTGGGCTATTTGCCCTGCCGCGGGAGCATCGTACTGGACGGCGCGCCCATCACGCGACACAACATTGACCGCTTTTCCTTTGCTACCTGCGAGCACTCTTATTTTCCCGAGCTGACGCCGCTGGGACACCGCGACTTTTATGCAGCACATTTTCCCCGCTTTTCCGAAAAGCGCTTTTCAGGGCTGATGGATTTCTTTGAGCTGCCACGTACGCGGGCACTGCGCAGCTTTTCGACGGGGCAGAAGAATCAGTTTGAGGTCATCATGGCGCTCTCGCAGGGCGCGGACTATATTCTGATGGATGAACCCTTCGCCGCAAATGATATTTTCAACCGTGAGGACTTTTATCGCCTTCTGGTTGGGCTGCTTGAGCCGCATGAGACGGTGCTGCTCTCGACGCATCTGGTTGCGGAGGTCGCCGATTTCATCGGACGCGCGGTGCTTTTGCATCACGGACGGTTGGTTGGCGACATCGGCACGGACGATTTGGACGACGGACAGACCACACTGGTTGAAAAAATCAAACAGGTATACCATTATCGCGCCGATCGCGTGGGGCGAACGCTCGGCAAGCTGACGGATGATGAGTCACTTTGACGGAGGTGCGCATATGAGGCAAATGAGACAAATGAGGCAGAAGAAGGGCGGGAACACATACGCCGGGCGACAGCTGTGGGTCACCATCGTGACGCTTGTGACGGTGCTTGCCCTGCTCGTCGGCGGTACGATCGTTGCATCATACGCAGTGTATACGCCGCACGATGCCGTGACGCTGCGCGCGGTTCACGAAGAAGGGGATCTCGCCGCGACCGCCGGGCTTACGTTGCAGACGTGGACGGAAATGGACGGGCGGCTGTTCTGGGAGAACACCTTCACCTTTGACGGGGCAGGGCACAGCGCGATGAGCAGCTATGCGTTCCATCCGCTGGGCGTTGCCGCGCAGAGGGATCAGACACCGCGCGATATCTCGCTCACGATCGAATATGACGCCACCGCGAATTTATCCCAAGAGCTTGAGGAGCTGACCCCCATACAGCAGGCAGTGCGTCAGGTCTGGGATGAGATGCGCGCGGGAGATACGCGCGAGCTTACCTTGACCGTTGCCGACTATTACGAATATTATCCCTTCGAGGTAGATATACTCAACCGCGGGTTGTTTCAACGCGGCGACACTGACCACTGGCAGCAGATCACAGCGGCGTTTTCTTCCTATTTTAAGATCCCCGTGCTCCCCGGCGAGCGGATGTTGCTGACCATGCGAAAGTATCAAGGCGGCAGTAACACCTCCGCCTCTACGGGCATCGGGCACGACGGTGATTGCTTTTTCCCCGAAATGATCAGCCACGTGGTCACGGATGAGGACGGAGGCGTCATCTATTTTACCTTCTTTCCCTACAGCAGCGAGGGAACACTCGTGGATCTATCCCATCTGCCTCGGGGTTATGGCCTCTTTTCGGTGCGTTACCACACGCTGGACAACGGCGGCCTGCGCCTTGATACCGAGAGCCTTGGGCTTGCGGTGGCACTGCCCTTGGACATCAAGATCGAATACCTCGGCAGAGCAGGGCAGAGCGGCGAGCTTTTGATGTTGGCGCGGGAGACGAACGGTCACGGTGACGAGACGGGACGGCTGCAGCTGTATGTGCTCTCCCCGGAGCGCGGTGCGGTGCTGCAAACGCTGTGCGCGGATGCGGCGGAGAATAAGCGATATTACAGTGTCTATGATGGGAGCGAGGACTATCTGGTTCTGCGACACTACGACGGTGGGCTGTTTTATATCGTCTTGGCGCGTGGCGCGGATGGGACCTGGTCCGTGGCGCTTGAGACGGGCTTGCCCGAGGTGGGCAGAGAGGACGGCGTTGCCGAAGAAAAGCTGTCCGAGCTGCGCGGATTTGACTCCGGCATGGAGAACGCCATGCTGTGGGACGGCACACGGCTGGCGGTCGTGCGCAATATGACCCGCGCGATCGACGGATATGAAAGCGCCCGGTGGAGCTGTGATTTCCAGCTGACCGTCTGGGACGCGAACGGACTTCTCTACCTTGGCGATTATCGAACCTCGCTGAATACCACGGGCGAGGAATACAGCACGGCCGTGGATTTCTCTGCAAACAAAAATTGGCGGCTGTCTCTTGCAGAGTAGGGAACGCCGCAAAACACAACCGAGAGTATAAAAATACAACCAACGGAAGATACATGATTTTCGGTATTCGCCGAGCTCGACGCTGGCCGCCAAAAAAATCGAAAAAAAGCTACATTATTATATTATATACCCGTTTGAGTACCGTGTCCACCGCAATATACCAATATATTTTGACCGTATAATCTTCATTTGGTTTAGATTTCCTACACTCCGCAACCCGTCCGGAAGGTCGGTCCCTACAAGGTTGCAGAAAATCGAAACAGAACAAAGGACATAAACATGGCGAAATACCGTTAGAAGGCTGTTTTCGCAGAATTCAATTTCGACATTTTGTCTTCCATCCCGTCAGCAACACCATGTTTTTCGTCGTGGCTATCCGGATTTCCACCTTGGTTTTATCGCCTTCATCCCGTCAGCAACACCATGTTTTTCGTCGTGGCCTTCCCACGACGAAAAGCGGAGTTTCCGAACCGCGACAACCGCGTGCGTATCAGCGGTCGCAAGACCGCGTTAGCACGCGAGATGGGCGGGGTTCTTAGGGGCGGAGTCCCTAAGTCGGTTTCTTGGTTCGTTCTTTGCCGAGGCAAAGAATGAACAATCAGCAAATAAACGGTAGAACGCTATGTTCGCACCATCACCCGCGAAAGAAGGAACCTCCCCCCCTCAAAAAACAAAAAAACGCAAATATCCCCCCTGCACGACGCAGTTCTGTCATCCTGCACAAAACGGAGACGCTTTCTTTGTCGAAAACGTAAAAAGTTAAATTTTTTTGAACAAATTTTGAAAAAAGCATTGACATTATGCCCGTTTCGTGATAAAATTTACTTAACCATAAACGGGACACGTTTATGAAAGCTCTAAAGGAGGAATTTTGAGCGATGAAAAAATTTTTAGCAATGCTTTTGGCGCTCTGCATGATCCTGTCCTGCATGACTCTCGTAGTCGCAGCAGAGGAAACCGATGATGCAGCAGCCGAAGGCGAAACAAGACCGACGGAATCGAATACTATCCGTATCGAGGCCGAAAAATTCAACGGCGGTACTTTCGTAGCCAGCCCTGAGGGCGGAGTGCTCACCAAGACGCTTGCTCCCAACAAGTATGGCGTTGGTGGCGTTCTGTTCAGCTGGAACGGTAACGAGACCGACACACACGAGGCTATTGCCTACGACATCACCGGCGCAGCTAATCTGGTTGTTGAGATGTACGTGTCTCATCCCGATTACCTGAACGGTAAGACGTTTGAGATGGAGATCGGTTCCGACGGTAAGCCCGACAACGAGGAGAACGCTTACGTTGCTGCATTCAGCCAGTACGCAGAGGGCGGCGCTCTGGTTGAGGGTTGGAACACCATTACGATCCCCATGACCAACTGGGCATCCGGTACTGCCGATCTGACCCGCATGAACGACCTGCGTTGGTTCAACCGTGCAGACCAGGATGGCGAGATCGAAATTCCTGAAGGCGTAATCGCCGACATGAACATCGGTAGCATTAAGTTCGTTAACGATGCAGGCGAGACCATTGCTGAGCTCCAGAAGGATGCGAAGACCAATGGCGGCGCTTGGGGCGGCTTGAACTACACCGACTTCGCCGGCACCAGAGACTTCACCATGAGTGCAGGTGCAGACGTTGGTGCAGGTAAGGGTATGCTCACCTCCGTCGTTCTTGACGAGCCGATGGATCTGACCACCTACAATTACGTTGATATCTACGCTAAGATTGACGGCGCAGATGCTCTGAAGGATATCAAGTTCGAGATGGAGCTGACCTCCAGCGGCGAGTGCGATAAGCAGGAGAGCAACTACACCGGTTACTTCAACAACGTCTACAACGGTTGGTCCACCACCCGCGTTCCGCTGTCCGCATTCGCCCTTGGTGACGGTGCAGACTTCTCCGCAATCAACTATATCCGTCTCTACACCAACACCGGTGTTGCCGAGACCGATATCAAGTTCAATCTGGCATACGTTCAGTTCAGCGACTCCGCTGCTACCTACTACCAGGAGTACACTCTCCCCGTAGGTAACGAGGCTGCTCTGCCCGAGAACGTCAGACTGATCAGCACGGCAAGCCAGAATACGGATTGCATGTTCGCTGATAAGGAAGCTGAGATCGTTTATGAGATGACCTTTGAGTACATTCCTCCCAGCAGCGTTTACGTCGTTGCTCCTCTGGGCGGTGCGCAGGCACTGGTACAGGTTGCTGTCAAGAACAAGGCATCTGAATACGTTACCATTTATGACGCTGAGGACACGATTCCCGGCACCGGCCTGCACGTCATCAACGTCAATGATTACATCAACACCACCAAGTACGTTTCTGCAGGTTTCATTCTGTACATCCGCGTTGCCGACAACAATGTTGAGGACGGCAACGGTGGTCAGATCCGTTTCAAGGAAGGCGGCAAGGAAGTTCCGATCACGGTCGCTGTCAGCTACACCGATTGGGAGCAGGATCCCGATTTGGTTGTTGTAACTCCTCCTATGATCGAGGCTGACGAGAAAGAGATGACCGCTGACGAGCACTCCATTCCTCTGTTCGGTTGTAACGCTCCAGTCGGTCAATGGACCGTTGACTACAAGGAGTTCAAGTCCGGTTCTTCCTCCCTGTCCTTCAAGCTCGGCACTTGGACCGAGATCGACAAGGAGACCAAGGAAGAAGTAGAGAAGACCCAGAACGGTCAGTCCGGTTTTGCTTACAAGACCATCGACTTCGCAGGTGAAGAGTCCATCGATGCTACCGGCATGGATACTCTTGAGTTCTGGTTCTACGTTTCCGATAAGGACGCTCTGGCAAATGCAGGCTTTGGCGATAACGCTCTGGAGCTGACCTCCGCAGGTACTCACGATAAGGAAGAGACCAACTGGAGACTGCCCGACATTCTCGCACAGGTTACCGAGAACAACACTTGGACTGCAATCCGTCTGCCCATCAGCGGTACTGCTACCGACTGGTCCAGACTGAACTACATGCGCTGGTACTTCGTCAACGCATCTAACCTCCCCGAGGAGCCCATCATCATCAAGATCGACAACCTCCGTCTGACCGACTATCAGGCACAGCAGAGAGAGCTCGAGAAGCCCGCTGCTGACGCAATGGTTGCAAAGATCAACGAGAAGATCGGTACCATTCCTGCGTTTGATGATGAGGATGAGTCTATCATCGCTCAGTATCAGGCTAACCGCGATGCATGGCAGGCTATTTACGACGAGCTGGATGGTGAGCTGAAAGCTCTGAGCACCATCGCACAGGATCTCGTTTCCGAGGCAGGCGCGAAGAAGCTGCTGACCAACCTCAACAAGTCCTTCCGCAACTATGACAACTACCTCAAGGATCTTGAGGAGCAGAAGAACAATCCTCCCGAGGATGAGACTCAGACTCCCGGTGGGGATGAGACCCAGACTCCCGGTGGGGATGAGACCCAGACTCCCGGTGGAGACGAGACCCAGACTCCCGGTGATGATACTCCCAAGGATGAGGGCGGCTGCGGCTCTGCTATCACCCTTGGTGCAGGCGCTATGATGCTGCTTGCTGCTGCATGGGTCACCATGGCTGCTCGCAAGAAGGAAGACTGATTCTTTCTAAAGCAACACTCCCAAGTTGCGCTGCCTTCAGCGTAACGAAGGATAAATAAACAACGAAGGGGTGCTGACTTAGGTTGGCACCCCTTCCGTTTTGTCATCGTGTGAAAAGAAATGGTGTTATACGGCGGGGAGGTTTGACAAGGACAAACTGATGTGGACACGCGCAGCGGTGGAGGAGGAGAGAGGCGCTGGGTGGAGTATGATGGTGCGAACAAATCAACAGCAAGCCTTCCCCAGCGGGGATGTTTACCGAAGGCAAACCTATGTGGACACGCGCAGCGGTGGATGAGGAGAGGGGCGCTGGGTGGAGTACGGCGACACGGACGGCGAGATCACATCATTTCTTTTTACACGATGATACTGGCAAGGAGGTATCTATGTATCCCTACAAATTATTTTTAGGCTTGGATCTATACAGTATTCTGATGACTGTCGGTGTTATTATCGGCATTTATTTGGTGCGTCTGCAAGGAGATATGCGGGCATTGAAGGCCAAAATGATCAACTTCTTACTGATGATGGTACCCATCGCGGTGCTGCTGGGTTATCTTTGCGCGATATTGGTGCAGGGCTTATACAACATTGCCTCGGTGGGCGACTTCCGTCTGGACAGCAACACCGGCTCGACCTTTTACGGCGGCTTGCTCGGCGGCGTCATCGTCGGCATCGTCTACTACTTCGGCGTGGGGCGGCTGCTCTTTCCCCGCGATTACCTTGTCGCACACTTCCGCGACCTGCTGGATCTGACCCCCGCGGTCGTGACGACAGCGCATGGCTTTGGCAGGCTTGGTTGCCTGATGGCGGGCTGCTGCCACGGCAAGGCAACGGATGCATGGTATGGCATTGAGACCGTTTATCCGGGGTATCGCATCGTGCCCGTGCAGCTGTATGAAGCGCTGTTTCTGTTTGCGCTCTCTGCGCTTTTGCTTGTGATGATGAAAAAGGGGCTGCGGCACCAGATGCCAACGTATATGCTTGCCTACGGCGTGTGGCGCTTTTTCATCGAGTACGCGCGCGCCGACGACCGCGGACAGACCATTGTTTCCTTCTTATCTCCCTCACAGCTGTTTTCCTTGGTGATAATTATCGGTGCCGTGGCGCTGTTTTTGTTGGAACGGCATCTGGATCGCCGCGCGGCAGGAGAGCAGGGAGGCATCGCGCATGGCTGATACGGTTCGCGCAAGGACGCTGCCACGGTGGGCGTCCTTGGTGGCAATTGCCGTCGCCGCGCCTGTGCTGCTCTTCATCGAATACGGCCCACCGCTGACCGACGATGCGGTGCTGCAGCCGATTCTTACCATGGCGCTGACGCGGCTGATCGCAGCGGCGGTGTTTCTCGTCATATTTTTGTCGCAGGGATATCACGTGCTGCACCCTTTTCGTCGGCCATACGGCAAGTCGCTGCTGTTTATCCTGCCGCCGCTTGCCGTGGTGGTCAACAACCTGCCCATTCTCTCGTTGATATGGGGCGATGCGTATCTTGTCCACGGGGAGGCGATCTATATTGCTTGCTTTGCCTTGGAATGCCTTGCAATCGGGCTGTTTGAGGAGATCGCATTTCGCGGTGTTGTTCTTTTGACCTTTGCCAAGACGCGCCGCCGTACCCACGCGGGCTTGCTGGTCAGCATTCTGCTGACCTCCGCGGTTTTCGGCGCGATGCACGCGGTCAATTTGTTGGCGGGCGCGGGGCTGCCCGCGACCATCATGCAGATCGGGTATTCCTTTTTGATCGGCGCGATGTGCTCTGTGGTGTTGTTCAAGACCGCCAATCTTTGGCTTTGCGTGGCGCTGCACGCCATTTATGATTTCTGTGGAATGCTGCTCCCCACGCTGGGCGGCGGCTCATGGTGGGATACGCCCACGGTCATCTTCACGGTGATTTTGGCGGTGGCGACGACAGTGTATCTGGTCGTTTCCTTCTTCCGCATGAGCCCTGACGAGGTGGAGAGAATCTATCGGCAGGGGTAAGGAGCAGCCTTTGGCTGTGTCGGGGTCTTGGGACGGACAAGGCTCCGGCGCCCTCTGTCAGAAGGGAAGTCTCCCGGCAACGCGACTTCAAGGTGCATACGATTTGATATCTTGTTATCGTTTGATGTTGCTGCCCTGCCATGGGCAAGATGCACAATTTTGGGAGGCTGTCTTTGTCGAAAACGGCAAATTTTTGCTTTGAGACAAACAAATTCTCAAAATCGATTGACATACGCGCCATTTCATGGTAAAATGATACATAATGCACACGTCCCCACAAGGAGGATCATGACCCATGAAAAAATTTCTGACGATACTTCTCACATTCACTCTGCTGATCTCGAGCATGACCATATCTGCATTTGCAGCGACGGAGAACGTCGAGGCGGTTACGACCGCGCACAGCATTCCGCTGTTTGCTTGCGACGCGCCGCTCGGTGCGTTTGCCGTGGATCAAAAGGACTTCAAGGCGGGTAACTCCAGCCTGACCTACACGCTCGGCACCTATACCGACGGGGAGGGGAACCAGGTGACCAATCTCGGGCAATCCGGTTTTAGTTTCCGGTTTGAGGATGTTCTCGGCAAGGCGTCGGTCGACGCCTCCAAGATGGACACGCTGGAATTTTGGTTCTACGTCTCCGACAAGGACGCGCTGTCGCAGGTTGCCTTTGCTGACAACGCCTTCGAGTTGACCTCCTCAGGTACACACGACAAAGAGGAGACCAACTGGCGCTTGCCGGATATTCTCGCCCAGTGCAAGCAGAACGGCTGGAACGAGATCCGTTTGTCGCTGAACAACAACGGGCAAGCTGATCTGACCCGACTGAACTACCTTCGCTGGTATTTTGTCAATGCTGTGGCAGCGCCCGCCACGCCCATTGTCATCAAGATCGACGCGATCCGCCTGACCGATTATGAGGCACAGATGACGGAAAAGCTGACGCCCGTTGCGCAGGAATTTGCCGCCGAGCTGGAAGAAAAGCTGAAGGATATTCCCGAGTGGGATGAGACAAACGCCGATATTGTCGCACAGTACAAGAAAAATGCCGAGAGCTGGCGTACGCTTTTCACGACGCTGGACGAGAAATATGACGCACAGGAGAGTATCGTCAAGAATATGCTGAGCGATATGGGAGCGAAGATCCAGCTCAATCGCGTCGGCAGATGGCTGGAGCGGTACGATGAGTACCTTGGTGAATCCGGGGGTGACGATGGGAACGACAGTAAGGTCGAGCCCATTGAAGTCAGCGATAAAACCATGCTCACGGTGCTCTCGATTAGTGCTGCACTGATCTTTATCGCCGACATCGTTGTCTACGCGCTGCTCAAGAAAAAGGATCGTCAAAAGCAATCACAGCAGTGATTTTTGATGGAATGTCATCATTTATACGGGGTGTCCCGACCAATGCGGTCGGGACACTCTTTTTTTGCCATGGAATTGAAAAAAATCTCACAAAATAGAGCGCTGCAATTGTCGCGGAGGGGAGAGAGCAGGCGCAAATGTCGCTTTTTATACGGGTATTGTCATGCTTTGTACGGGGTGCGGAGATCCATGCGCGCAGGAAGTGTCTATATTTATATGGGGTGTGTCATGTTTTATACGGGGTTGTGGCAGCTTGATGCCGCGTGCGAGTCAATATTTGTGCGGGGTGTGTCATGTTTTATACGGGGTATTAACGGTTTGATACGGCGTGTGTCATGGTTTATACGGGGTGAATATGAATTCATACGGGATATGTCATGGTTTGTACGGGGTGCATGGCGCGACTACAGATCAGACAATGGGGGGATCACGCGCACCGAGAAGGCGGGAATGTCATGGTTTGTACGGGGTAAAAGGCATCAAAAATGACGCGACGTTTCGTGATGTTGCCCAAAAATCGGCATTGAAATTTGTGGAAAACGGAGAAAGTGCTGTCGCATTGCGCTTTTTTACGCCACGCTATTGACACATCTGTCAATGTATGATAAACTGTATATACGTAATATGGGGAAGTTTCCCCATTTTCAAGATGTGTTGAAATGGCTTGAATTGTGAGAAAGGAGGTAACAGCCATGAAACGATGGATTTATGTTTGTTTGGTTCTTAGTTTGTTTTTCGCTTGCCTGACGGCAACGACGACAGAGGTTTTCGCGCAGCAGGACGAGAAGTCGCAGGAGCTCACCGCCTCACTTATGGGGAAGAGCGGCTTTCCCTTGCCGGTGTTTCACTTTATTGCACCGCAAGATGTGAGTTATGATATATCGGGAGCTGCTGTCATGCGTCTGGAGCTGTATATTTCCGATCCCTCGCTGCTTGAGGGGGTCAATTTCATGCTGGAGCTGACCTCATCGAGCTACCCGGACACACAGGAGAGCAACCGCCCGATCCCGCTGCTGAATGCGGGTCTGCGCTCATTGGGGGACGGCTGGTACGAATTGAACGTGCCCATGTCCGCCTTTATGCCGATTGCAACGGATAATGCGTGTGATTACACGCGCATGAATTGTATCCGTATGTATTGCATGGACATGATCGACTGCGGGGATGAGACCCTTGTCATCAAGCTGCGGCACGTCTCCTTTGCCTCGGTTGCCTCGTCCGAGGTGATCGGGGATGTGGCAGTCATACCCATGCATCTCCAGGCAAAGAGTGGGGATGGCGGTTGGCGGGTGACGGGTACTACCGTCTTGCGGCCAATTGAGTACAATGTGATCGAGGCGACCCCGATCATCGATCCCGGGAGCGCTGACAGCTATTTGTTCTTTGACGGTGACACCGCGGTGGGGAGCTGGTTGCTTGACGATGCATCACTTGCATCCGGAGATGCGTGTCTGACCTATACCTTTGGTGTGGTGGAGCAGGCCGCCGCAGACGGCACGGTGAGTCAGAAATACAACCACAGTGCCATTCTCTCACTGCCGTTCTCGCATGATGGCGGCAGTGCGGTCAACGCCATGGCGATGGACGCATTGGAATTTGATCTGTATCTCTCTTGCACACCGGCGGAGCTGACCGCGCTGGATTTTGCTGTCGCGGGTGTGGAGCTCTCCTCGTCGGGCATGGCGGATGTAGACGAGTTGGAATGGACGCTGCAGGACATCCTCGACGGCATTGTAGGGGAGGCGCAGGTTGGCTGGAACCGCGTGCGGCTGCCGTTTGACCGTGGAGTCAAGCGCGGCGGGGCGATTGATCTTTCGGCAGTCAATTATCTGCGGCTGTATATGGCCACTGCCGCCAATGTAAGTGAGCAGACAAGGGTCACTGTCAAGATTGATCACTTCCGCTTTACGAGATCCGAGGGCGGGGACGTGGTATCTGCATACCCTCCTATGTCCGAGCAGCCCATAACGACCAAGGTCTCAAGGCATCTGACGGGGAAGAGTGATTATAGAGACTTCTTCATCACCGCCAACCTGAAAACGAAAGAGAATATTTCGCGGGCGAAGTATCTGCATATGGAGCTGAATATCTCCGAGCCGACGCTGCTTGAGGATGTGTCCTTTGGCATTGCGCTGTCCTCAAACCATAAAAATGCTTATGTGCTCCTGCCGTCTCTGTTTGATTTTGTCGTGCGGCAGGAGGACGGGCGGTATTCGCTGCTCATCCCACTTGACGCCTTTGAGGGGAATTCGTTTGATTGGACGGCGTTCAATCGCTTTTTGTTCTATCTCCCGCCTGGGCAGCATGTCGAGTGCGGAGATCAGCGGCTGACCATTGGCATCAATCATGTTTCCTTTGCCAAGGATGCCTCGCTGCGCGCGACGAGTGATCTTGTCGTTGTGTCAGCAGCAAACGGTGCCTCCTGGCGCTCCGATGAGGCAAGAAC
The DNA here is from genome assembly GCA_017456145.1 of Clostridia bacterium. Lineage (GTDB taxonomy): Bacteria > Bacillota > Clostridia > Oscillospirales > CAG-272 > SIG644. Next base: position 21,805 of record JAFTJZ010000012.1, on the reverse strand, counting down.
CATGCAGATTACGCATGACGGACAGATTCTATGCGTCAATCCTGTCTACCCCTTTATCGACGAGCAGCCCCGCACGACGGTGCTGACCGGCAGCGTGTCGGGAAAGCAGTATCTTGGCAGCATCTGGTATCAGTTCCGCACGATATATCAAACCGTGAAGAGCTACGATATATCCCATGCGACGATGATGTACATCGATCTGAATATTTCGGATGAAAAGCTGTTGAAGGATGTGCCGTTCAGCATTGTGCTGCGGTCAAAAGAGAGGCAGTTGGATCATCAATCCATCGCACATCTCTCCTCCCTTTTCCCGTACATCGTCGCAACCGACGATGATCAGATGCGATATTCGCTGCTCATTCCGCTCTCCGAATTTCAAAGCGAGGCGCTGTACGACAGCAGTGCGCTCAAAGAGATCCTCATCTTTAACAGCAGTGAATTTGATTGCGGAGATGCCGAGTTGACCCTGACCTTAAGCAGCGTGGGCTTTTACGATGATACCGGCTCTCCGTCGTGGGACGAGATCGTTTCTATGCCCATGAATCGGGACGTGTGGTCCGATTATATGCGAGATACGATCTTTCTGTTGGAGGACGGAAGTCATATGTATGTCACGCCCACCTCTTATGATTATGATCTGCCCGATGGCGATGAGCATACCGTGTACATCCACGGCGGTCATGCGGGTATCGGGGATTGGCTGTGCAGTCGCGTCAAGCCAACGGGAGGACGGAGATGTCTGGAATATCGCTTTGGTGAGATGATCGAGCTGCTTGAGGACGGCTCAATGCAGACGACGGTCATGCGCGGTGCGCCCTTGGTCATCAAGGTGGGGAGTGCCAACGGATGGATCGGCGGCACGGATGCCGGCCGAATGGATGCGCTGGAGTTTGATCTCTATCTCTCCTGCAGCCCCGAGGAGCTTGCCGCACTGCAGCTCGGGCGTGTCGGTGCCATGATGCACTCGACCGACGGGCGCGGCGGGAGCATCAGCTGGACGTTTGCGGACATTGCGGATATGTGCGGCGGGACGGTCGTGACGGGCTGGAACCGCGTACGCCTGCCGATCGGGGCGGGGGTGCTCTCGGGAAATACAACGCTTGGGAGCGTGACAACCGTGGCGATCTATTTGCAGGATGCCGCAAATGTCGATGCGGCGACCGACGTCGTTTTGCGTATTGACAATGTGCGCCTGACCTGCGTGAAGGCAGATCCGTCACTGCTGCAGACCCGGATGTATATCCTCCCCGACGGCTCCGCTCAGCTCGAGTCCGAGATCAATCTTGCCACATGGGAGCAGGATATTCCGAACGAACTGTGGACCGCCGCAGATCGGATTCCTTTGTTTGGCTGTAATTTGAGCCTCGGTGCTTGGACGGTGGATGCGCAGCATAAGACGCTGGGCAAATTCTCGCTCTCTTATACCTTCGGCGCATTTGAGGACGGGGAGGTCAATACGGGTTCCATCCTCTCTATCCCGCTGGTTAACGTTGGCGGGCCGTCCGTTGTCGATCTGACGACGGTGGATGCGCTGGAATTTGATCTGTACATCTCGGACGTAGAGGCATATGCGGCGTTGAACGTCGCGGCATCCGCTGTGGAGCTTTGCTCGGCAGCAGGCTGGGATGATGGTGCGCTGTCATGGAGCTTTGCTCAGATGAATCGCGCGGTGGCGGGCGACTTGCAAAATGGCTGGAATCATATACGCCTGCCCATCTCCAAAGGACTTGACAAGGGGATCGATCAAACGGCGGCGACCGAGTTCCGTATCTACTTTGTCAACGCGCAAAACATCACGGATGACACCTCGGTCACACTCAAGGTCGATAATTTTTATCTGAGCAAGAGCGCCGAAGATGCCACAAACTCCGATCCGTCCTCTCAGGGGGGCAGCGGCAACGCGGATGAGGATCCCGCTCGATCGGAGGAAGAGCTGCCCGACATCGGAACGGTCAATGAGCAAGACACGCTCTCTCCCGTTGAGCGTAATGCCGACCGAACGCCCGACGCCAAGCAAAACAGGGGCGGCGTGATCATCATCGTTGTGGCGGTGGTGCTTGCCTGCGCCGTGGGTGCCGGTGTCATGACGGTTCTGATCTTGCGCAAGCGGGGCAGGGGCATGGGTGCCTGATTCCCAACAAACTCTTATGTATTCCCCGCGTGCTCCGTTTTTCATCGCGCGGAGCTTGCGGCTGCGGCGGCACCTCGGTGCCGCCGCTTTGTTTCCCGCGCTCTTTTTGACGATAAAAATGCGCAAATGGGCTTGACAATTTTTATGATGTATGGTATCATGATGCCATACGCACAGTGTTTGCTGTGATTCCTTCGCATACTTATACCAATAAAAAAAGGAGACCATTATGAAAAAGTACACCGATCCGTGCGCCGTACAATGGGACGCGTGGTTTGTCAACCGAGAAACCGAGCAGGGGACTCGGACACACGCCTTTTATCTGCAAAACGGGCCCTTGACCCCCTCGGGGGATCCGAGAGAGGGATGGGGCGTCGGACACGCTGTCAGCTGCGACGGCTTTCATTGGGAGAGCTGCCCGAGTGTGCTCCCGCCACTGCTTGACGAGAGCAACCCCGCCGATTTCCACAGCAAGTTCACCGGCTGCGCGGTCAATCGTGATGACGTTTGTTATTTGTTCTATACCATGCGCGATCGTGAGCGAACCAGCCAGCGCATCGGCGTTGCCATCTCCCGCGATTGGGAGCATTTTGAGCCGTGGGAGGGAAATCCCGTCGTCGTCAATGAGGACACGGTCGACATTCCCGTGGCGACGGCAGACGGCGCGCCCCGTGCGGGACGTCTGATCGGCTACAACAATCTTTCGCACTACGATTGGAACATTGTGGATGCGCGTGATTTTATCGTGGTCGAACGGGAGGATACGGACGGGAAGGGCTGCTACAGCGGATATTATGCGGCAGCGGCGGATCTTGGCGGCAGCTGCCCTGTGGGGGTCATCGTTATGCTGCGCAGCCATGATCTTCTGCATTGGACCGACCCGCGTATTGTCTATCACGTCGATCATCACGGAGTGCTGGAGGTGCCCGACGTCTTTTACATGGACGGCAAATGGGTGCTGTGCTGTCTTTCGGGCATGAATTACAGCGGCAGGGCGGTCACTTCCGACCCCTATGCCAGCAATGCGACCATTGTCGCTTATGCAGACAGCCCCGATGGGCCGTTTCTTGAGATCGAGGAGGATAATATCCTGATCGCGGGGCCGACGCAGAGCGGCTTTACCTGCCGCAGCTTTATGCATCGCGGGGAGCGGCTGCTGGTCTATATTGACCGTGCCGATGGAAAAAACGCCCTCTCGTTGCCCAAGGTGCTGCAGATGGACGGCGGGCGGCTGCGCGCACACACCTGCCCCATCCCCGAGGAGCATCTGGGAGAGCGGCTGTCCACCGAGGTCTGGTGTGATGAGCCCAACAGCTTTGCCTGGAAGACCTACGGCGGTGTATCGACGCGCGATGCGGACGGGGTGCTGTGTCTTCAGACGGCGCCCAAGGATTATCACGCCGTATCGATCCCGCTGCCGGAGGAGATCGCAGCGGCAGGCTCTGCCATGGTATGCGCCGAGCTTTGCGTGCAGGGCAGTGGCGGTATTTTCCTGCGCTCGCGCGGATGCCCCTACGTTGTCTTGCTTGAGGCGAAGGAAGGGCGGGTGGCTCTGTATCGCCTGTACAGCTTTGACCCCCTTGCGGCGCGAAAATTCGCCGTAGAGAACGGCAAGCGGTATGCGGTGCGCTGTATTTTGATCGACGGCGTCATTGAGGTGTACGTGGATGACGTGCTGCTGTTGCAGTGCGGGCTGCCCACCGACCGGCTGTCACATCTCGGCTTTGTTGCCGACCGCGGAACACTGACCGCGGAGAACATTGAGATCCGCGGCTTACTTTGATTTGGGAGGCATGACATGCAACTGATTGAAAAAATGGCAGCAAAGGCACAAAACAACCGCGCCCATGAGGGCGTGACCATCGCCTTTTTGGGTGACAGCGTAACGCAGGGCTGCTTTGAAATCTACAAACAGGAAAACAACGCCATCGAGGCGGTGTACGATAAGCAGAGCTCCTATGAGCGATATTTGTTTGACATCTTCTGCACACTTTATCCCAGCGTGCCGGTCAATATCATTAACGCGGGCATCAGCGGCGACAACACTGCGGGGGGCCGCGCGCGGGTCGAGCGGGACGTGCTGCGCCATGCGCCCGATCTTTGCGTCGTCTGCTACGGGCTCAACGATTGCAGCACGGCGCAGGGAAGTGTCGAGCGATATACAGAGAATCTTGCCGCCATTTTTGATGCCATCCGCGCGACGGGCTGCGAGCTGATCTTTATGACACCGAATATGATGAATACCCGCGTCAGCGCGGCACTGACCGATCCCGATATGATCGCCATTGCCGAGCGCACCGCTGCCATGCAAAACGACGGCACGTTTGACGCCCATATCGACGCGATCCGTGCTCTTTGCCGCGATATGCAGGTGCCGCTGTGCGATTGCTACGCCATTTGGAAGACGCTGCAGAGCGCCGGTGTGGACACGACTGCGCTGCTCTCCAATCACATCAACCATCCCACACGGCAGATGAACCGTCTGTTTGCCGATGAGCTTGTGCGCGTGATGCTGGGGCTTTGAGACGATAAATCAGAGAAAACGGGTCACTGTGACTCCTGCACGGGGTGTGGTGAACCCGTTTTTTTGGACACGAGGTGTCCGAATTGTTCATTGCCGCGGCGATGTAGCTCTGCTATAATGAGAGATACCGGGGAAATCCCGAGGAATCCCAAAAAGAGAGGTACATTCAATGAAAAAAAGCAGAATATGGGCAGGGATGCTTGCCCTGCTTTTGATGCTGACAGGCTGCGGCACCGAGGAAGGGAAATATGACGTCTTTCGGGAGGCCGTGGCGCAAACTCCCGAACGCGAGCTGCCAAAATCCACCATCATGCAAAGTGCCCCGCCGCCCGAGTACGTCATTACCGACGCGGTGGAGCAATATGAAAAGGAAGAACATTTCCCAATTTCCGCCACGAACGAGTCCGCGCAGGGGGAGCTGGTCGTTAAATACAACCTCTATCGGTATATGGATGGCAATGTCGCCATTGTCAGCGTGGAAAACCGCAGTGCGTTCCCGCTTTCGTTGCGCCTTGTCGGCCGTTGTTGCGATGACACGTTACAGCCCGTGTATACCGAGGAAAAGCAATTCGATGGCTTTGCGGCGGGCTGGCAGAATTATTTCGTTTTTTATTCGGGTGCCGCCTTTGAGCACTTTACCTATGAGATCTCCTTCACCCCGTATGAGGGGGAGTGCTATGGACAATATATTCAAAACGTCACATACGAGGGTATGTACGTGACCAAGGCTAAATATGACCACATCACCCACGAGCTGATCACAGGGGATTGGATGGTCTCACTGGCTGCGGTGTGGCGCTACGATTATCTGCTGCCGACCTCGTTGCCCTTCAGCGCGGATTTTGTCCTGTTCGACGGACAGGATCCCGACCGCATCTACATGCTGGATACACGACTGCTTCATGGGGAAATGGAGCCGATCGATCGCACCGCCCCCGCGCAGTATCAATACAACCAATTTGTTCGCATCGCTTATACGGATCACGATACCCCGTATGCCAAGGTCGCGGGGATCACAGGGAACTATACCGCCGTCCGGGAGACTTCCTATACGCTGCCGCAGGAGTTGGAGGGGGTGTGGGGCATCGTTGCCATCAAAAGCCTTGGCGAAAAGGGGTGAAAATGTCCCGCGATGACGCCGGACTTGCGCCTGAAGTTTGAAAGGAGCCGCTTATGAAACTGTCCGAAAACATTCGAAATCATCGCATCAAGGAGGGACTGACGCAAGAGCAGCTGGCACGGATGCTGTCGGTATCGACCCAGACGGTCTCCAAATGGGAAAGAGATCTGGTCCTGCCCGACGTGCTGATTATGTCGCGTTTGGCGTTGCTGTTCCACACGACTACCGATGCACTGCTCGGTACGGACGAGCAACGGTGTCGCAGTGTTGAGAAGAAGGTACGACAAAAGAGCGCGCAGCTGTGTCGGAAGGGAAAGAAAGAGGAGGCGTGGACGCTGCTGTATGAGAGCGTTTGCCAAAATCCCGCCGCGTATGGACTGTGCGTGACGCTGTTGCAGCTGACGTATCATGAGCGGCTGTGCAGCGCGGAGCGGGTCGGGAAATTATTCACTCCCATGGCACTGCTTGAGCAAGCCTGTACCAAGTATTCGCTGGTCATGGCGGCGCGGCGATATATGATTCGTATCTGTGCGGCGTGTAACGAGGAGAGCATCCGCGCACGGGTAGGGGAATATTATCAAAAGCTGCCCTCGCTGCGGGACGCTCGGGAATCGTATGCGCGCTATGTGATGCAAGGCGAAAAGCTGCAAAAGCAAGCGGCAAGGACGACCTATACTGCCATGAGTATCGCCGAGGCTGCGTACCGTGACATCCTGCCCGACGACGCCCCTCCCAAGCTGCGCTTGATGCGCTGCAGGGCAAGTGTGACGCTGTGGCGAACCGTCCTTGGGGAAGATTACGCGGGGTATTACGAGAGCGAGTTGTGTCGCGCCTATCTGCTTCTTGCGCGGCAGCAGCGGCTGATGGGGCTGGATACGGAGGCGGCGGAAAGTATGACACACTTTTTCACGCTCGTGCGGCGGCAGTTGAGATATGTCAGCGAACCTTGCTCGGTGCCGCTCTCCCCATGGATCGATACGCCTGACCCGCCGCAATATCCGAGTGCTTTGCACATGTCCTGCCATATGATGGCAGAGCTGCTCCTGGATGAGAGCGGCGTATATGCGCCATACCGACGGACGCTGCGGGAGCTGTATGACCGCTGTGGCGCGCTGTGTAAGGATTGAAGTGCCAATACGCGCAGGGGAGACCCGCGGGAATAGACACATTGACTTGGGGTGGACTTGGTGTCCGCCCTTTGTCTTTTCTTTGCGCTGCGGGATGTGCGGAATTTTTCAAATATTTTTTTTTGCGGGTGCATTGACAAAACGAGACAGATGTGGTATGATAAAGCAAACGATGCAAGTTGATCCTCAAGGAAATTGGCTCCGAATAAAAAAGAGAGCATGTTGACATGAAACCGACTTGCGACAACGGCGTAGCCGCTTTTGAAAATGCCGTGTACATCGGCGCGCAGGCAGGTCCGTCTGCCTATTTCCTCTATGATCCCGCCCCTCTGTTCAGAAAGGAATTTACCTTGGACGCGGTGGGGAGGCAAGGATATTCGTGCGGAGTCCCGGCTTTGAGGAGCTGCTGCCGGAGCCTTGTTTCGTTCGGGAGGCGGGCTTGAATGATTTTTTTATCAAGCAAGAGCAGCTTGGTTAAGGAGATACTCAACAATATATCACTTGCCGCAATGGCGGCGGAATGGAGAATCACATGAAAAAGCTTATGATCGTTGCGCGCAACCATATGGACCCCTCGTGGCGGCGCTGCTTTACCAACCATTATACCTACGGGGGCAATGTCATCCACCCTTATAGTGATATTGAAGAGGCGCTGATCTCTCAATATCTGGATTTTGTCGAGAACGACGGCTGGAAGTACAGCATCGAGCAGTCCTTGGTCGTGCAGAAATTCTTGGAGCGCAATCCCGACCAAAGGGAGCGCGTTGCCCGCTTGATTGGAGAGGGAAAGCTCGAGCTGCTCGGCGGCGGCACGACGGTCATCGACTACAACATCCCCTGCGGCGAGTCTGCCGTCCGCAACCATTATTACAGCATTAAATATTATCTGGAGACCTTCGGCACCCGCCCAAGGTACGCCGATCTTCCCGACACCTTCGGTCTGCCCGCCCAGCTGCCCCAGATTCTCTCACTGCTCGGCTACCACGGCATCACACAGTACGACCGCGTCTTTATGAACAAAAAGCCGGTCTGGCGAGGACTTGACGGCTCCGAGATCGTGCTGTGGAGGCCGGGACTTTGCGATCATTTCCACTATCCCGATTGTTATAAATACACCGCTTGCCCTGCCTGCCACGGAGAAGGCTGCGCCATCTGCGACGGCTCGGGTATGGATTACAGCTACGATTTTCGCTACCATGAGCTGCCCCGCGAGCGGGAGGGCTTGGTCTATTATGCGGGACCCCGCTGCAGCACTGCCGAAATGCTGGATGAATTTGCGGCATCCGAAAAGGAGGAGTACGTCATGTGGATCTCCTCCGAGGAGACGCTGCACATGGAGGATTATCCCAAAATGCTTGCCTCTCTGTGTGCACAGCGGGGAATTGATGTTGTCTGCATGACCCACGCAGAGCTGTTGGAGCACGTCTGGGGTAAGCTGATCGACGACGTCAAGGAAGGCAGCGTTGACGGGGAGAATATCGACGCGCGCGTCGAGGGCAACCCCGTGGCAACGGGCTGCTATACCTCCCGCATTGAGCTCAAGAAGAAGAATCGCATGCTGGAGCAGCTGACCCTGTCCACCGAAAAGCTGGCGGCCTTGGCGCTGCCTGCGAAGGAATATCCGCACAAGACCTTCGGACGCATCTGGTGTCTGTTGTCCTTTTTGCAGTTCCACGATTGTGTCACCGCCTCGCACTGCGACGCCTCGTATGAGGAGCTTTTGACCGTTTGCCGCGACATTTACAGCGCGGTGGGGCGCATCCGTAAGAGAGCCATGCAGGCGATCGAGGCACGTACCCCCGTCAAGGAGAAGGAGGGCTGGCACGCCGTGCTGACCGTCAACCCCACAAGCAAGGCGTGGGAGGATATGCCGCAGACCATCGTTGTCCGTGATCCCCACGTTTTTGAGGGCGTTGAGCTGTGTGATGAGAATGGCTGTGCGCTGCCCGTGCTGTCCCTGTTTGTGCAGGACAATGCGTTGGATTGTGCTGCCGAGGTGCAGACGCAACTGTCGCTGCCTGCCATGAGCGTGGGCGTGATCTACTGGCGCGTCGCCGAGAAAAAAGAGCCCGTGCCGGGTGCCGGGGATTTTGTTGAAAACGAGTATTATCTGGTGAGTGAGAAGGGTGTGCTTGACAAAAAGAGAAACCTGCAGCATGTCGGTGCGGGTGCGGGCAGACTTTCCGTTTCCTACGATTGGGGTCACGCATGGGGACGTCTTGCCGAGGAATCGTGGTACATTCCGCTTGCCGATGCCGAGACGTCGATCGTCACGGGAGATGGGTGGCGCGCACTTGTGACCAAGGGCGGCTACACCGATCCCGCGCGCGGCATTGCCGCGCTGCGCTGGGTCAAGACCGCTACGCTTTATGACGGCGTGGACAAGATCTTTTGGCGCACAGAGGTCGATTGGGAGGGGCAGGATACCCACCTGTATGCCGACTTCCCGCTCTGCTTTGACCACGGCGACGGCGCATATTATGAGATCCCCTACGGGATGCTCTACCGCCCCGATGCCATTGAGGTGCATAAGCATCTGGGGATCGAGGACGAATGGCCCGCCCAGAACTGGTTCGCCACGTACGATAAAAAGAACCATGTCAGCGTGATCCTGTATAATAAGGGGACGCCCGGCTGCCGTGTCAAGGATAATGTCATGCAGATCAGCCTACTGCGCAGCCCGACCGTGTTGGAATTTGCCAATGAGGGCGCGCGCGACCACGGACATCACGTCTTTGAATACGCCATGTCGATCTGCGATGGTACGCCCGAGGCGGCAGACCCTGCGGCGTTCGGTCTGCGCTACGTCACGCCCACGCCCTCGCTCGCCGCGACGGTCAAGGCAGGGCAGGGGAATGCTGCGCTCTTCCCGCTCTCGTGTGACGGCACAAGCCTTCAGACGACCGCCATCAAGCGGGACGAAGGTGGTGCTTTGATCGTTCGTCTGTACGAAAGCTACGGAAAAGAGCAGACGTTGCCGCTGCCCGACGGGATGCGCGCTTATGAGGTCGATCCGCTGGAGGAGAAGGTGCTCTCCGCCGCGCTTGACACGCTCACCTTCCGCCCGTTTGAGATCAAGACGGTGCGGATCTGCGAATAAAATCAGACGGGGGTGAGTCAAATGCATGATCGCATTTGACTCACCCCCGTAATGATTTACGGTCTTTCTATCACATATTTGTTGGAGATATAGCCCGTTTCTCCGTTATAGAGGATCAAGCTCCATTCACCGTCGGTGGCAAGGCAGACGACGCTCTCGCCCATGCTCAGATATCCGATGACGTTGGAGGGCTCATTCTCGGCACTTACCATCGGTGCGGAGCGGACGTTGAGCGCAAAGCTCGTGACCTCCAGCGTGGTACGTGCGAAGGTGTACCCCTCGGGGAACTCATTTTCATATTCGGCAAACAGCCACATCGGGTCAACGATGAAGATGTCCTCCAGAGCGACCCACAGCTCACCCGTGGAGGTGTCCGCGATCATCCAGCTGTTCTCCATATAACTGTTGAGCTCGTCAAGGAAGGCATTCAGCACCGCCGCATTGCTCTCCCAGCCATGAATCTCATCCAGATATTCCGTCCGAGACGCAAGGACGTCCTGATAGGTGAAGATGCCGTTCGTTTCGGGCAGGAAACGGTAGATCGAATAGGTCAACTCGGCCCGTTGGGTGTCGCGCAAAATCTTGTAGGACAGCAGATAAGGCGTTTCGTTCTCGTCGTAGTAGATATAGATGCCCTCACCCCAAAAATGCGTGCGGGTGACGTTCGTCCAGTGGATGAAATCGCCTCTGGTGGGGTCGTAGATGCCGATGTTGATCTTGGGCTGGGTGGGCGCGTGTCCGGTGTCACTGACAAGATAGATCATCTCCATCACGCCATCGCCGTTGAAATCGTCTCCATACATCAGATACGCATCGCTGTCCGATTCATACAGATCGCTGTAAACGCAGGGCATATACTCGGCATAATCGGCGGGAATGGTGACACGCTGCGGGTCGTCATACCCGCTGTATTCGTACAGAAACAGCGTCTCGACAACGGCATATGCGTCCGCACCGTAGCTCTCGCTCAGATCCAGGGAGACCGTTACGACCAAGCCTTGCTTTTTCTGGCGATATTCCTCGTCCAGCTGAATGGCGTAGGAGACCGTGATGTTGGAGAGCATGGAGACGCTCTCCCCTAAAGATGCAGCCATGGAGGCGTACAGCTCGTCCTGCAGCTCCTTGACGGGATCGGTCATGGTGATGGTCCAATATCCTTCGTTGTCCTTGACCAGCTCGACCGTTTCAAACAAGGCCGTGCCGTACATCGCGTCATCAACGTCGTCCGTCTGTGCGCCCAGCAACGCCATATACTCCTCGTACGTCAGGATGACCATGAACTTACCTTGGTCGCCTGCATCGTAGTAATAGGTCGAGCCTGCATATACGACGTTCATGGCCTGGTCGCCGATGATCAGCTCACACTGTACGCGCGGGTCGCCGCGCAGATCCTCGATGCGCATATTCGTCTCCTGCAGGATCATCGACATATCCATCGCGGAGGCACCGCCGTAGCCCTTGGCGGTCATGCCGATATAGCTGTAGGCATCCATGTTGTTGACCGATGCCATGCTTTCCTGCATTCTCTCGATCATGCTCTCCGCCGTAGGGGCAGGCTCGACGGGGGTAAATTCAGTGTATACGTATTCGTATTGCGGTACCGTGGGATGTTCGGAGTCGCCGTAGATCAGCGTCCCCGTGGAGGTGTCAAGAAGAACAGAGGAGAAGGAGAACAATTCTTCCAAACGATTCAGCGCGTCGAGCAGCTCATAAAGGGAGGCCTCATAAGAGGAGCGGCGGGAGGTGTTATAAACTTTTGCATACCGCGCGATGGTAATCTTATCGTTGGTCTGCGGATGGAGCGAATACAGCTCGTAGCGCAGTGTCAGAGTGCGGGTGCGGTAGTCAGAGGGGGAGACCTCCTCATATGCGTACCATTCTAAAAGTGCACCGCTGCCGTATTCCACGTACAGCGCCACACCGCCCGTTTTCGAGGACGCGCCGAAGTTGCTGACGAAAAGCGTCTCGCCGCTTTTGCCGTCAACGATCCTAAGAGGCGAGGCGGCGGTTTTATCGACAACCACCAAGTCGTCCGTGTTGTCTCCGTTGAGATCGGCGTAAAAAATCTCCTTGTTGGGATCTTCGGGCTCAGGTTCGGGCTCAGGTTCGGGCTCAGGCTCGGGCTCGGGCTCAGGCTCAGGCTCGGGTTCAGGGTCGGGCGTGTCCTGCTGCGTATCTTGCCCGTCATCGGGCGGCTGTTGCTCGTTTTGGCAAGCGGTCAGGAGCGGTACGCAGAGCATCGCCGCGCACAACACAAGACAGAGCAGACGCAAAAGAGCGGGGAGGTGTCCGGGCGTGAATGAAAATTTTTTCATAACAGTTCGTCCTTTCATGGGGGTAAGATAGCCAAGTATAGCATAAAATTATGAACCCACCATGAATATTTGTTGTCCAAGGAATGAATATGCAAAAAGTCTATAAAAAAATGGAAAAAATCCATTGCTTTTTGCGAAAAAATCGTGTATAATGAAACCGCACCGCAAAAGCGGAAGTTTTATCGATGCCGAGGACTCCCACATGGAATACATATATCTCGCGCTTGCCTGCACACTGTTTTCCGTGCAATTTATTTTCACCAAAAGCTTTTCCCGCCGTGCCTCCGCTGCCCCTCACGTGGGCTTGTGGAACGGTGTGCTGATCAGCGCGCTGATGGTCTGTTATCTTCTGCCGCTCAACGGCTTTGCTTTTGAGTTCAGCGGTGCGGCACTGCTGTATGGTCTGCTCTACGTCGGCTGTGCCGTTACCATGAATCTTTGCAATATCCCCGCCATGCGCCTTGGCAACATGGCAGTGGTGACGACGTATATGCTGATCGGCGGCATGGTGCTGCCGTTTGGGTACGGAGTGCTGATGCTGGGGGAGCCCTGCCCGCCGCTCAAGCTGATCGCGATCGCCGTGTTGATTGCTGCCATCATTCCGAACGTGCTGCCCAAGGGTGGGAAAGGCGCTGCCGCAGAGAAGGACACCGGCACACGGAGCGTGGGAAAAATCCTTTTGTTCCATGGCCTTTGCTTGATATTGTTTACCTTTAACGGCTCGATCAGCATTGTGACCAAGGCACACTCCATTCATGCGGATGCCATCTCCTCGGGGGCCTTCACCATGCTGTGTGCCGTCATTCAGCTGGTGATCTCAGCACTGCTGCTGGTGGTTTATGCCACCGCCCGAAGGATCAAGGGCGAGCGCGGGGCCTTCCGCAGCGTTTTTTGGGACGTCACGCGTGAGAGTCCCGCGACGGGCAAAAAGCTGCTGGTGCTGGCGGGCTTTGGCTTGGGGTATGCCGTTTGCAACGGCGTCGCGAATATTTTCTCGCAGGAGTGCGCCCGCATTATGGATGCCTCCATCCAGTTCCCGATGATCAGCGCGTCGGTCATCGTGCTGACCGCCATCTTCGGACGCATCTTCTTCGGTGAGCGGATCGATCGCTACAGCGCGATCAGCCTTGTTCTCAGCGTCGTCGGTGCAGTGCTTTTTATGGTGGCTTAGTGATGCGGGCAGGGCTGCGACATCGGCGCAGCCCCTCAGACTGTAGACCAAAGCATTCTCCACCCAACACGGTGGGGCGAACACCCATAAAATGATCCTTTTGAAAAAGCTTTTTAAGGATTCTTAAGGTGCTTTTTCTCGAAAAAGCACCTTAAGTGGGGGTTGGGGCAAAGCCCCAAGTCTGCTCGTCGACAAAGAGCGGGGCTGCGTCATCGGCGCAGCCCTGCCTATAAAGCCGACGGTAAGTTTTTTGCCGCGGGGAATTTGCGTTTTTTTCTGCAAAGCAGGCAAAAATTGCGCTGTGCAGCCACAAAGTAAAAAGTAAAAGACGGGGGTGAGCTTCCCATGCGTTTTTGCATTGGAAGCTCACCCCCATATATGTCTCGAAATATTCCTTGCTCATCTCGCGCCGGCTTTTTGGCGGATCTTTTCTACCGCGTCCTCATCCCAGTCATAGTTGTTTTCAAACGTATAATCGGGATTTTGCGGATCCAGCGGTGTGCGCAGGTCATAATCGGGCTGCTTTGCCGTACCCGAGGAGGTGTAGTTGTCGTAGATGTGGTTGCGGTCACCCTTGTAGATGTAGTTGCGATATGCGTCCTTGATGACGTTATCGTAAACGGTAAAGCCGACCGAGCCGTCGTCCAGATAGATCGCACCGTAGTCGTTGTTGACCTTCTCGATGTAGTTGCCTTCGATGACGGTATTGTCGTTGCGCCCCAGCGTGTAGATGCCGCCGCCGTCAAACAATACGTTCATGATGTTGTAGATATAATTGTTGCTGATCTCATTGCCCGAAAACAGGAAAATGCCGTTTTCATCCGAATAGTAGGCGTCACGCAGCTCCTGCCCGTTACAGCCCCAGCCCCAACCGAACGAAATGCCGGTGTAGGGAAGATTGGTCAGCGTGTTGTGGGAGACCGCGGTGTCGCGAACGTATCCGACGCAGATGCCGACGCCGCCTGCGTAGACGCTGCCGATGTTGTCGATGACGTTGTCCTCAATGAGATTGTTCTCGGAGACCAGATACCAGTTGGTGTCCTTGTTGCTGCCGTCCTTGTGGATGATGTCGTGGTCTGCCGTGGCAAAGCCGCCCAGCATAATGCCCGAGCCTGCGCAGTCGTACAAGCTGTTCTTGGTGATGCGTGCGTTTTTGGTTCCCGTGGAGAGATGGAGTGCCGCATTTCCCAGGTTGCAGAAGGTGTTGTCGGTGAAGATCGCGTCGGTGGTGTGCTTACCCTCAATGGCGGCAGAGGGGGTGACCCAGTTATCGTTGCTCCACTGCGTTGCGGCGGTGGTGCCCTTGCGCTTGTAGAAGTTTGCCTGAATGGTCAAAAGTCCCGCATCGCTCGATGCCTGCATCCAAGTGGTGTGGCTGAACGTCAGCCCCGTGAAGGACACCTCGTTGATCACGGAGGTCTTGCCGCCGGTCAGGGTGACCAGCTGCTCCAAGCGCCCCAGCACCGCGTCGGCGGTGGTCATGTCCTCGCCCTCGCGCGGCATATAGTAGATCTTGCCCGCAGCGGTATCCAGATACCATTCGCCCGGCTCGTCCAAAAATTCGTAGGCGTTCTCGGCGTAGAAGAACTGGTTTGCGTTGACCGCGGCGCCGCCCAGCGTGGCGGTCTCATAATAGGTGTTCCAGCCCGGCTGCACCATGGTAAAGGTGGTGGTGCCGTCGTCGTTGGTCACGGCACTCTCGGCACAGATGCGGGGAAGATTCCAGTAATTTTTCAGCACAAATTCCAGGTCGCGGGGCTTTTCCAGATCGGCAAGCTCGCGGTTGGAGACCGTGACGGTCTCCTTGGTGAAATCGATGACGGTGGGGGAGAAATCGGTGCGGGCGCGGGTGGCGCGGACACCGTTGACGAAAAAGTCGCGGCTCTCAATGTCCTTGGCATTGGCGACCCAGATGCCGCCACTGCTCTCGCTCCAGGACGTGATGACCGTACCGCCGGAGATGGTGACCTTCTCATCCTCATAGGCAGTGTAGGTGGTGTAGCTGTCCTTGCCACTGAGCTTGAGGGTGTCCGCAAGGAAATGCGTTCCCTCGCGCAGATAGACGGTGACGGGGGTGGTGCGGTTGTCGCCGCTGTGCAGATCGCGCACCAGCTCCTTGGCGGCGTTAAGTGTAGCAAGAGGAGAGACGATATTGCCGATATTGTCGTCACTACCGTTGACAGCATCGACAAATACGGTCATGGTCTGCGCGGGAGTGGGAGCACTCTCCTGCGAGAGGGAATCGTCGTCTTTGTCGATTGGCTCGGGGGGCGTGTCATCGGTGGGATTGCCGCAGGCGGCAAGGGCGCCAAGACACAGGATGCCCGTCGAGAGCATGAGAATGAAAAGAACAAGGTGTTTCAGCGTTTTCATAAGGTTCCTCCGTATGATTTTTTCGAATTTCTGATGATGGGCAACAATGCCCGTATGTATATTATAAGGGCTTGCCGCTGCTTTTTCAATAGGAGAAATCCACATAAAACTTAACAAAACTTACATTTGATCCTGAAAAAGCTTGATTTTGCAAGCGCATTTTTGCAATAGAACTTATCTCTCCTTACTTTCCGCACGGCTCGCAAAATAAAACGACGGGGGTGAGGATCCATGCATTCCTGCATTTGACTCACCCCCGTTTTCATGCTTTATTTTCCAATCAGCTCAACCTCGCCAATCGCCATGGGCGTCGCGTCGGCGCGGGTCAATGTCAGACGATAACGGTAGTATGGTGCGGGCGCGATGGGCGCATAGGGCTTGATCATGTTGGGGAACTCATAGCGCAGCCCCTCTCTGCAATCCAGCGTCTGCCATACGTCGCCCTCGGGATCGGCAGAGACCTCCAGATGCAGCGCATCGGGGGCTGCTGCGGGCTCCTTGCCGCAGGCGACCGTCAGAATCTGTACGGTCATGGGATCGGCAAAGCGGTACGTTACGGTCAGCTTACCGCCCTCGACACAAAGCTCACTGATGGTGCTGTTGTCATGCAGCGCGGTGATGTCCGTATCGGCTGTGATGCTTGCCTTGTCAACCAGATCCGTAGCGGGAACGGGCTGCAGCGCTCCGCGGGTCCACGAAGAGGGCAAGCTGTCCGTGCCCGTGCCGAAATCAGAGGGGTGATCGCCCATGTAAAAGACGATCTCACGCGCAGCCGTCAATGCACCATGCGTGATGAAACAACGGTTGTACGGCTTGCCGTCGATCTCCATGCGCTGAATGTAGACGTTGCGGGAACTGTTGTCCACGGCGCGAATGTGCAGGTCTCCCGTGGGCAGATGCAGCGTGACCTCGGGCAGCAGCGGGGAGGTGATGCAGTATTCATCCGTGCCCGTGTTCATCGGATAGAATCCGAGCGCCGAGAGCACGTACCATGCCGACTGCTCACCGTTGTCCTCGTCGCCGTAAACACCCTGCCCGATGGGGCTGCCGACGTACAGACGATCGAGCACGTCGCGGGTGAGCCATTGGGTCTTGTACGGCTGACCCAGATAGTTGTAAAGATAACAGATGTGATGCGAGGGTTGGTTGGAATGCTGGTACTGCCCCAGGCGAATGTCCTGCGCCTCGATCATCTCGTGCTGCCAGGTGCCGTTATCGCGGTAATGACGGGCGGGGGCAGAGAACAGAGCGTCCAGCTTTCTTATGGTCGCCTCGCGTCCGCCGTACAGAGTCGTCAAGCCCTGTACGTCGTGGGTGACCGAGAAGGCTGTGCCCCATGCATTGGTCTCAACATAGCCGTAGTCCCACTTCATCGGGCAGAAATTTTCCTCGTTTGCCACAAACTCTCCGTTGCTGTCGCGCTGGACGAAGAAATCCAGTGCGCGGTCAAAGACGTTGACGTAGAACAGCGCGCGGTTGGCGTAATAGATCGCCTCGTCTCGCTTGCCGAGTGTTCTGGCCATGCGGGAAATGGCGGCGTCGGAGGTCGCGTTCTCCAGTGTCCAGCAGATGCCGTTGGGGGTATAGCCCAGCAGCGGTGCGGTGTGTCCGCCGGCACGACCAAAGCAGCGCTGCATCGGGCAGGCTGCCGAGCGAACCGAGGCGCCCCATGCCTGCTCGGTGTTGAAGTTGACACCGCGGGCAAGCGCGTCGGCAAAGATGATGTCGTAGCTGGTGCCGACCATGCAGTTGGCGGCGGCAGGGGTCAGCCAGCGCCCGACCCAGCCTGTCTCGCGGTAGTGCTGCAATATGCCCTCGAGCAGTGTCGTCGCACGGTGGGGGGTCAGCAGCGCGTAGGCTGTCCAGGCAGTGCGGTAGGTGTCCCAGAACCCGTTGGAGGTGTACATCTGCCCCTGTACGGTGACGGGGCGCTCGTTGGTGCTCTGGTAGGGGCTGGCGTAGACGATGTTCGGGGATTCTGCCGTGCCGATATTCTCGGAATAATTGGTGGGGTAGGCGTACATACGGTACTGAGAGGAGCGCATGGTGATGCGCTGCTGCTCGGTGGCACCCTCTCCGATCTCGATGACGCCCAGAAGGTCGTTCCAAAGGCGCATGGCGCGATCGCGGATCTCCTCATAGGAGGCATCGCCTACCTCCAGATGCAGGTTTCTGCGTGCCTGCTCGGTGCTGATGTAGGAGGTCGCAATGCGCATGGTAACGCAATCGTTACCGGGGGCAAATTGTACCATGCCGTAGGGGCGGGGGCCGGGGACGGTCGCCGCATTTTCGGGGCGGCAGTCAAATTCGCCGTAGACGTACATCAGGGTATCTCCCGCATCAAGCTGGGAGAAGTGATAATCCACCACGGCGCGGAAGGAGCAGCCGCTAAAGGAGAGGGTCCCCTTGGTGTTGATCAGCCCCGAGGTATTGTGGCAATCAAAAATGATATTTCTTCGCTCGGCAAAGGGCGGGAAGGTGATGCGGATGACGGCGGCGTGATCGGTCGGAGTGATCTGTACGCGAGAGGTGCCTGCGGGGGAGTCCTCATCAAAGGTGACGGCATACTCGTGGGCGTGGGCGATCTCGTTCTCGTGTGAGAAATGGCTGCGGCGGGCAGATTCATTCAGCTGGGCGTCCTCTGCGGCGGTCGCCGTGACGTTGGGCATGAACTGCAGCACACCGTGATCCAGAAGGTGATAGCTGGATTGATGCGAGATGCGGAAATCGACCAGCGAGGATTCCTGATAATCGTAGAAGAAACGATGCGTATAGGAGGCGGGCGCCCAGAAGTTAAAGCCGTTGGGAACGCAGACGGCAGGGAACATCAGCCCGCGGCTCTTGTCGCTGTTCATGGTACCGCGGGTGATGAGAACGTCATCTGCGGGGCTTTGGCTGATGCGGCTCTGGCAAGCGGCAAGCTTGATATCGTCCACATAGGTAAAGATCTCTCCCTGGCCCTCGGGCTTGTCATAGGTGAGCAGCACAGCGCTTACCGTCTTGCCTGCGGCGGCGGACAGATCGACCTCGATATAGTTCCACTCGCGGGTGAACAGCGAGCGGGTCTGCCCCTGCGCGCGTGCGCTGACGGTGTGCCCGTTCTGGTCGGGCAGAGAAAGCTCGGACAGATGCGTGCCGTCACTAAAAGCGAGATCAACGGCAACATAATGGGAGGTATAGGAAAAATCGGTGTCGGGGGTGGCGCAATCGGGGAAAATGAGGTAGGAAAGATGAATCCCCGGCGTAATCGTGACAGACAGTCCGTCGGCAAGCACGGCACAAGCCGAGGCTGCACCGCTGACGGTGTGGGTGCCGCGCAGGAGCGCTGCGTGTGCGCCCGTCCAGCCGCAATTGGCGCAAAGTCCGCCGCGGTTGCGGGCAGGGCCGCCGGAGACGGTGACGGTCAGCGCGCTGATGCCTTCGCTGCGTTGAATGGGGAAGATCTCGGGCAGGGAGGTGCCTGCGGCAGATTCCTCATCGGTGGGAATGGGTTCAAAGGATGTAAAGTATAGCGGTTGTGTGCTCATGGCGGGCTCCGTCCTTTCTTCGCCGCAGTGCGGCGCACGGGTTGATGATACTACGTATAGTTTATCACGAAATGAAGGAGAAGTCAAGAGCACTCCGACGGATATCTTGGATGAAATTGTAAATTTTTTGCGCGGGGCGGGGGAGTGAAGCGCTCTTGCCCCAAACAAATTGTAAAAAAATTGTAAACCCCTTGACAAACGAAAAAAGTGTGGTATAATAGAATTAGCACTCCGCGATCGAGAGTGCTAATTCCGAAATATCCACACCGTGACTCTGCAGCCTCGAAAACGGATTTAATTTCATATATATAAGGAGCAAAACAAATCATGGCTGAAAAAAAGCAATTTCAAACCGAATCCAAGAAACTCTTGGACATGATGATCAATTCGATCTATACGCACAAGGAGATCTTTTTGCGTGAGCTGATCTCCAACGCCTCCGACGCGCTGGACAAGCTCTACTTCCGCTCGTTGACCGAAACGTCGCTGGGCGTCAACCGCGGCGACCTTGCCATTGACCTGGCGGTTGACGAGAAGACTCGCACCATCACCATCACCGACAACGGCTGCGGCATGACGCCCGAGGAGCTGGAGAACAATCTCGGCACGATTGCCAAGAGCGGCTCGTTCGATTTTAAGCAGGAGAACGAGAAAAAGGAGGACGTGGACATCATCGGTCAGTTCGGCGTCGGCTTTTATTCGGCGTTCATGGTGGCTGATCGCATCACCGTTATCACCCGCGCCGTCGGCAGCAGCGACGCATGGATCTGGGAGTCCGAGGGCGTTGAGGGCTACACCGTAGAGAAGGGCAGCCGCGACGAAATCGGAACCACCATCACGCTGCATCTCAAGGACGACACCGAGGACGAAAAGTACGGTGAATATCTACAGGAATACCGCATCCGCGAGCTGGTGCGCAAATATTCCGATTATATCCGCTATCCCATCCGCATGGAGGTCGAGACCTCCCGCAAAAAGCAGGACAGCGACGAGTATGAAACGATCCGCGAGGTGCAGACGCTCAACAGCATGACCCCCCTGTGGAAGAAAAATCCCACCGAGGTCAGTCAGGAGGAGTACGAGCACTTCTACCAAGACAAATTCTATGATTTTGAAAAGCCGACAAAGACCATTCACGTCCGTGCCGAGGGGCTTGCGACCTATGAGGCGCTGCTCTTTATCCCTGCGCGTGCGCCCTACAATTATTACACCACCGATTATGAGAAGGGGCTGCAGCTTTATTCCAGCGGCGTCATGATCATGGAAAAGTGCGCGGATCTGATCCCCGATCACTTCGGCTTTGTCCGCGGTCTGGTGGACAGCGCCGATCTGTCGCTCAACATCTCCCGTGAGATGCTGCAGCACGATCGCCAGCTCAAGGTCATGGCAAAGGCGATCGATAAAAAGATCCGCGCGGAGCTGGAAAAGCTGATGAACAGCGACCGCGCTGCGTATGAAAAGTTCTTCGATGCCTTCGGGCTGCAGCTCAAGTTCGGCCTGTATTCCGAGTACGGGATGCACAAGGATGAGCTCAAGGACTTGGTCATGTTCCGCAGCTCCTTGGCGCAAGAGGACAAAAAGTACGTCACGCTCAAGGAGTATCTGTCCCGTATGCCCGAGTCGCAAACGGCTGTGTACTACGCCTGCGGTGAGACGGTGGACAAGATCGCCCTGCTGCCGCAGGTGGAGAGCGTGCGGGGCAGCGGCTTTGAGGTGCTGTACCTGACCGACGACGTAGACGAGTTTGCCATCAAGATGCTCGCCGAATATGAGGGGAAGAAGTTTACCAACGTCTGCACCGAAAAGCTGGACCTTGGCACCGACGAGGAAAAAGAGGCGCTTAAAAAGGAAAACGAGGACGCAACGACGCTCTTTGATGCCATGAAGGAGGCACTTGCGGGCGCGGTCAGCGCGGTGCGCTTTACCAACACGCTGGGCTCCCACCCCGTCTCGCTCTCCAGTGAGGGTGAGCTGTCGGTCGAGATGGAAAAGGTGCTGGGGAAGATGCCCGGCGGCGAGGAGAACCGCGCCAAGGCAACGCTGGTGCTGGAGATCAATGCATCCCACCCCGTGGCGGACAAGCTGCGCGCGCTGGCACAGAGCGATAAGAGCCGCCTTGCCGACTACACCAAGATCCTCTACGCGCAGGCAAGATTGATCAATGGACTGACCATCGACAACCCTGCCGAGATTAGCGCGCTGGTCTGCGGCCTGATGTGATACGGCAAAAGTCCGAAAATATGTGGGGCTGCGTCATTGGCGCAGCCCCTCAGACTATAGACCAAAGCATTCTCCACCCAACACGGTGGGGCGAAAACCCATAAAATGATCCTTTTGAAAAAGCTTTTTAAGGATTCTTAAGGTGCTTTTTCTCGAAAAAGCACCTTAAGTGGGGTTTGGGGCAAAGCCCCAAGTCT
>JAFTJZ010000046.1 GCA_017456145.1 Clostridia bacterium | reverse complement strand
GTTGCCCTGCCCGTCTGAACAGTTGTTTTGCGATGTTTTTTTGTACCAACGCAAAATTATTATTTTTTGCTATCTTGTGGGGAAGGGGCCCCACATGGCATACCGTTCCGTTTTGTCAGAACCGAACTGTTAAAAATTTTGTAAATAAATTTCCCAAAAGTTTTTGGAGGTCCAGGAACCTTTTTTCCAAAAAGGTTCCTGGCGGGGTCAAGGGGCAGAGCCCCTTGTTCCTTCATCAAATATCAATATTCTCCGCGAACTTCGCGTTTTGTTCGATAAAGACGCGGCGGGGTTCGACCTGATCGCCCATGAGGAGGGAGAACATCTGATCGCAGGCGACGGCATCCTCGGTTTCGACCTTAAGGATCGTACGGGTTTCGGGATCCATGGTAGTATCGCGGAGCTGATCGGCATTCATCTCACCAAGACCCTTATAGCGGTCAGCCTCGACGTTCACGCCGCCCAGCTGCTCGATGCAGTGGTCACGCTCGGCATCCGAGAAGGCATAAAGCTCCTGACCCTTACCGTTCTTTTTGTAAACGCGATACAGGGGCGGCTGTGCGAGGTACACGTGTCCCTCATCGATCAGCTGTCTCATATGACGGAAGAAGAAGGTCAAAAGAAGAATACGGATATGAGAGCCATCGACATCGGCATCCGCCATGATGATGATCTTGCCGTAACGCAGTTTCTTTATGTCAAATTCTTCGCCGATGCCGCAGCCCAAGGCCTGAATGATGGGCAGCAGCGACGGGTTACCGTAGAC
Organism: Clostridia bacterium; assembly: GCA_017456145.1. Lineage (GTDB taxonomy): Bacteria > Bacillota > Clostridia > Oscillospirales > CAG-272 > SIG644. Next base: position 27,786 of record JAFTJZ010000046.1, on the reverse strand, counting down.
CTTATCAAGGCGAGTTTTTTCCACGTTGAGCACCTTACCGCGCAGGGGAAGAATGGCTTGAAAGCGGGAGTTTCTTCCCTGCTTTGCCGAGCCTCCTGCGGAGTCTCCCTCAACGAGGAACAGCTCGGTCAGCTCGGCACTTCTCTCCTGACAATCCGCCAGCTTACCGGGCAATGTTGATCCACCCAAAAAGCTCTTACGGGTAGATTCTCTTGCCTTTCTCGCCGCCTCGCGGACGCGGTTAGCCTCCAGCGCCTTTTCCACCACCATCTTACCGACGGAGGGATTTTCCTCTAAATACTCATTGAGCTTTTCGACCATCAGGTTATAGACGAAGGGACGGATCTCACTGTTACCCAGCTTAGTTTTGGTCTGACCTTCGAACTGTGCCTCACGGAGCTTGACCGAAACGACCGCCGTCAGACCCTCGCGGACGTCCTCGCCCGAGAGATTTTTATCCGAATCCTTGAGCTTACCGACCTTACGGGCATAATCATTGAGCACCTTGGTCAGTGCTGTTTTGAACCCCAGCTCATGCGTACCGCCCTCGGCGGTATTGATATCATTGGCAAAGGTAAGAACGGTCTCGTTATAGGTATCATTATACTGCAGTGCGATCTCGGCGACTCTTTCCTCCTGCTCGGCGCGCATAAAGATGACGTCATTATGGAGCAGGTTACATCCCTTCTGCTCGTTGATATGCTCGACGAAGGAACGAATACCTCCCTCGTAGTGCAGCTCATCCTCTCTGATATTATCGGCATCTCTCTCATCCCGCATGGTAATGGTCACACCCGCGTTGAGGAACGCCTGCTCGCGCAGACGCTTGAGCAGTGTTTCATAATCAAAGACTGTCGTTTCAAATATCTGATCATCCGGCTTAAAGCGGACATAAAGGCCATGATCCTCGGTATCACCCTCGCAGAAGAAGGGGCGGGCGACGGCACCTCTTTCAAACCGCTCGGTAAATCTTCTTCCCTCATAGCAGTTATCGATCTCTACCCATTCGGACAAGGCATTTACGACCGATGCACCGACACCATGCAGACCACCGGAAAATTTATATCCTTCACCGCCGAATTTACCGCCTGCGTGGAGCACGGTATAAACGACCTCCAATGTGGGGATTCCCATTTTGGGATGAATACCGCTAGGAATACCGTGACCATCATCGCGGACACTGACGCTTCCGTCGGGGAGCAGGATGATATCGATTTTCGAGCATCTGCCTGCCATGGCCTCATCGATCGAGTTATCCACGATCTCATAGACCAGATGATGAAGACCTCTTTCACTGGTGGAGCCGATATACATACCGGGGCGTTTACGTACGGCCTCCAGACCCTCGAGAACCTGAATTTGGTTTTCGGTATAATTGGTAGTTTCGGGTGCAGAATCGATGGTGTTTTGATTGTTCAGATTATTTTCGTTCATGAGTTTAGGAAAATTCCTTTACTTTAGATTTTTGATATATATAAAGTGGGCAAGGCGTGGTATCCAAGGCCGCGGGGGGAAGGCAGTTCCCTACTCTTCACCCATCGTTTTTAGTTCTTCCGATGAGTGCGGTCGAAGAAATCTGAGAAAAGCAGACTTTCATTTGATTTTTCTCCCGATAGAGGATAAAGGATTTGGGGATCTCCTCTTTTGCTGCAAAGAGGATTCCTTTTTTTTGGGCATTGGAGAGAAATTTACGGCTGGCATCACAGACGGTTGCATTATCGGTATCGAAGACACCGATGATATGAGATGCGCGGATATTTTTATGATTTCCTGCATGAAGGTACATAAATCAAGATTCCTCCTCAAAAAACGCTCCGCCCTCGACGGAAATGACTCGATGCTCTTGTGTATTTCGGTGTTTGATCTGAGAGATTGCGTCGATCTGTTCGCAGCCGGTCATAACGACCTGCTTACCGCTGATCTTAGAGATGAGGTATTCTCTTCTGCCACGATCCAGCTCGCTCAAAACGTCATCAAAGAGAAAGACGGGATAATCGCCATGTGTCTCTTTACTGATTTCGCCTTCGGCGAGTTTCATGGAAAGGGAGAGTGATCTTTGTTGTCCTTGTGATGCATACAGGCGTGCGCTTTTATCATTGAGATATATTTCAATATCATCGCGGTGGCAGCCATGCAGTGTGACACCGGCGGCGATCTCTCTTATATAAGACTCTTCCATTTTTTGAAAGATTTTATTTTTTGCGTCATTTTGTTGATTTTCCTCGCCATAACCGAGGACACCTTTATAAACAAACCGAGGAATTTCCTTCCCGTCTGTCATTTCGCAAAAGACCTCCACAGCGGCGCGATTCATTTTCTCGACGAACTCGGCGCGGTAGGGAGCAAGGACGGCGGCGGCGGCAGCAAGCTGTTCAGTCCAGACGTCGAGCATAGGAGACAGCACGGAGAGTGGAGTTCCCTGCTCTCCCGCTTGCTTGAGCAGGCGGTTTCTTTCTTTCAGGATACCGTTATAACGTTGGAGTGCGTTCATATAGACGGGGCGCATTTGGCAAAGAGCGATATCGAGAAAGTTACGGCGCAGCTCGGGGCCGCTTTTGATGAGGGAGAGATGTTCGGGCATAAAGATGACGGTACGGAACTGACCGACCATATCGGCGACTTTGGGGACTTTATTTCCGTTTTGCATCCAGACGCGACGCTTTGTGGCATCCATCATTACAGAGGCGATTTGTTGGCGGACGGTATCGTGGTAGGTAAGCTCCACCATACTTTGTGTTTGACCGAAACGGATCATTTCTGCCTCTTTTGCATCGCGAAAGCTTTTTCCTATAGCCATCAGGGCTATGGATTCCAAGAGGTTTGTTTTTCCTTGGGCGTTATTGCCCATGACGAGGTTGATTCCGCTACAGAAGTTGACGTGAGCAGCGGGGATATTTCGAAAATTTTTAAGGGAGACGGATTGGCAGATCATAAGGTAGTATGGCTCCCTTCGGGGGATTTTTTATTGAAACAACATTTCTGTGCGGTAGTGGAGGAGAGGGGCGTTTAGGTGAAGTATGATGGTGCGAACACAGCTCTCTGACCTTGCTTTACTTATTGTTCATTCTTTGCCTCGGCAAAGAACGAACCAAGAAACCGACTTAGGGACTCCGCCCCTAAGGACCCCGCCTATCTCGCGTGCTAACGCGGTCTTGCGACCGCTGATACGCACGCGGTTATCGCGGTTCGGAAGTATTGCTTTTCGTCGTGGGAAAGCCACGACGAAAAACAAGGGGGTGCTGACGGGAAGAAAGAGGAAATCCCGAAAAGGAGGATTTTTCAAAAAAGTCCTTGGAGGGTGCGAGGCGACGCCCCGCCCTTCTTGCGGCTCGAAAGCTCCGCTTTTCGTCGTGGGAAGGCCACGACGAAAAACATGGAGATGCTGACGGGATGAAAGACAAAATGTCGAAATTGAATTCTGCGAAAACAGCCTTTTAACGGTATTTCGTTATGCTTACGTCCTTTGTTCTGTTTCGATTTTCTGCAACCTTGTAGGGACCGGCCGCGTTCGCTTGCGAACGATTCGGACCGTTCGCGGGTTGTGGCAAGGTAAACGGAATTTTGATTTATGTGGGAGGCAGCCGCTATTTACGAGCGAGCATATTTTTTGCTGCATGAGTGCTCTTTGGGGTTTTTTATTCCGGCAGAAAAGTGAAGGTGGTATAATTGAAAAGGAAGGAGGCGTGCGGTTCAAAGACGAAACAGATGTCTCTCTCGCCGATCAGCGGGGTACTGCTGTGCAGGTGGGTGGAAAATTCGCGATAATTTGCCCAATCGCCCGTTGGGGCAAAGGACAAAGTGCCCAGCAGCTCACCCTGCTCATCGTCAAGGCGAATCTGCATTGTGCCGCCGCGGGAGACGTTATTATCGGGTGCGCCCGCGTTGATCTTCAGAACATAATCCGTCCCGCCCCTGCCAAAATCAATTCCGCGGTAGATGGCACGGTAGCCCTTCATGGTGTACCCCATATGATCGCCCTCGCGGGTACAATCGGTCACGGTGGCATCCACGCCGTCAATGTCGTCCGAGGCGCGTGTGGGTGGATAGAGCCGCTCGGTAATGATGGTACCCATCTGCTGCGTCGTGGACCACCAGAGCAGCTTGAGGCGGTTTTCTTGGTCTGAGAGGTCACCGCAATAGGTCAGCTCGACGTTGAGGAAGGTACCCGCGGTCAGCTCCCGAGTGATGATCATCCATCGGCAGCCCGCGGTCGGGACAAACTGCTGCGATTCTATGTCGCCGACCGAGGAGCCATAAACGCTGACCGGTTGCCCGTCCAGCTTGACACGCAGCGCGTCCGCATTACCGCTGTATTCGAAGATCAACTGATATTTTTGAGAATAGCGGGGCAGCAGCTTGCCCTTCAGCTGCAGGTGGTAAGCGCCCTTCACGTCGGGGGCGGGCGGGTTTTGCGTGGAGAAGAGGTAGTTGATCTCGGGTGTGATAAACGTGAGCACTTTACCGTCCGCTGTGACGGTGGCCTGCAGCCCCTTGCCGATGGCAACGACCTCGGGCTTGGGGGGGTTATAGGCTGCGACGGGGGTGAGCAGCTTGCCGCGGTTCACGCCGCCAAAGGCCTTCACGTGTGCCGAGAGCTGCAGCAGCGCACCGTCCTGCACAGCGAAGGGCGCAGAGAGCGGGATGGTCACGCGCTCGCTGCTTGCCACCCCGGCGGGGGAGGCAATGACGGTGTCGATGAGGATGGGCGCATCGCTGTCCGTGTAAAAGGTTTTGATGATCTTATAGGTGAGGATGTCCTGCTGAGGTGCATAGGTGAGCTCTGCCCAGTATTTGGGATAATAGAGCGGGATGCGGAGCGGTTCGCCATAAAGAGAGACGGGGCCGAGCGTCAGGGTGCGGTGCGGTACGTCGAGTGCGGCCCCCGCCAAAACGTCGCCGAGCATCCAGGAGACGGTGGTGGTCATATAGGTGGAATATCCGCGAGTCCAGAGATTTTGCGTCCACAGATAGCCAAGGCGCAGATCGACCAGCATGGTGTGCTCCAAAATCGCCAGTCCGTCCTCAAAATAGCCCGCCTGTATGGCGGCCATTCCCCCGTAGCTGTCCAGATAAAACGGCCAACAGCGGGAGCCGGGGTTGTCCATATCCTGCTCGGTGCGCAGATTGAATACCTTGGGCGCGTAATAATCGTTGCTCTTTTGTACCGAGGTGGAAAGGAAGGTCTTCATGTGGGAGACAAAGCTCGCATATGGCAGCACGTCCCCCTGTCCGAGCAGGCGGCTCATGAACTGTCCGCCCATGGCGCCCGCGAACATGGTCTCGCACCTGACGCTGCCGCGCTCTGTGCGCGAGCGGATAAATTCATAATCGCTGCCGAAGGCATAAAAGCCCCCGTAGCCCAGCGATTCTTGCCATTCGCGATACAAAAGTCCGACATCCGCGGCGGCGCGATCGTAGGCGGCAAGGTAGGACTTGGCACTGGAGAGGTCACCCATGAGCTCCGCCCAGCGCGCACCGATGCGCAGCATACACAGCCACACCGTGCCCGAATAGATCATGATGGGCGGGTGGGAATAGTCATCGTAGGTGGTGTTATAGTTGGGGATGTGGGTTCCCTGTTGGCATTTGCTCAGCACGAAGGCCATCGAGGTTTTCATAACGTCGTAATACCGCCGCAGATCGGCGTCGTCTCCCGTTTGCGCGTAGTCGTTCCACAGCTGCATCATCCAGGAGCCGGTGTTGTCGGTCATGCTGCCCGCGGGGGTGGGATTTTCGCGGTGCGAGGGGTCATGGTCTGCCATGCCGTAATAATAATGGAGGTCAAAGTGCTGGATCTCGCCGTTTGCGCCCGTGACATTGGCATATTGGCGATTTTCGGTGCGGTTGAGCGTGGGAAACAGCTTTTCGTAAAAGGCATACGAGCTCATTTTCTGGTCCATGGTGCCGCCATAGCCGCCCATCTCCCCCTCCAGTGTGGAGAAGTTCCCTTTTTTATTGAGAACGCCGTTGGAATACAGGGTATAGCCGCTGTTGATCTGCTTGAATACCAGCCATTCGGGCAGCGAGGAGGACAGCAGCGGCTTTTGCCATGCATCGATTCCGGCGCGAATGCTCTCGCGAGCGCATATGGCATATGAGGTCAGGGATTCGATGGTTCCGAAACGGTTATGGTAATATTTATTATAGTCACAATCGGCAAAGCGGTCGATGCTTTCGTACTGTGCGGCGGAGATCTCGGGCATAAACCAGGAGAGCAGGAATTTTACCCTGACCGTCTCCCCTCCTCCCACGCGGGCACGGACGGCGACAGCGCTGCCGGCGGCGGTTTTGCGACTTCCGGCCGTGGGGGCGGAGAGGGAGGTCTCCTCCTCGCTGTAGTCCTGCAGCGCGCCCGTACGGACAAAGGTGTCAAGCGCGTTGTCATCCTTGACGTCAAAGTGCTTGAGGATGGTGACACTGCTCTGCTCCCGCTGCTCGGCGAGCAGCACAAAAGCGTTGTTGTAGCTCTGGAAGGTCGCCCGCTGTGGCAGGAGCGGCTCCTTGGCATATTGCTTGACGCCGACGTAGGTGGTGTCATTGGCCACCAGCGTCACGCCCTTGGCGTAGGTGGCGGGCGTGGGCAGATCGTGCCATTCGCCGGATTCTCCGTCAAGCTGTGTGATGGGGCCGCGGTCGTGATCGCGGATGCCCCGCCCGATCAGGTCCCCCCAGCAGAGCAGTGCGCTCATGTATCGCTCACACGCGGTATGGTTGGTCAGCGCGACCTCATAAAATACGACGGGCAGTGCGCTGTCTTCGACGTTTTGTGCTACGGCACCCGAAAAAGCGGAAAAGCCCATCGCGGCAGTCTCGGCAAGGCTGTTTTCAAAGTCCAGCGAGACGGTGGGCCAAAGCCCCGTGTAGTAGCTGTCGGCATAGCCGCGCATTCCGTATACCGTCTGATCATCCCGCTGCAGTCTTGCCGCACGCTGCCCGTCGTGGACGGCAACGAGCATCCCGTCGGGACGGTCGGTAAGGGATTTATGAATGTTATTCAGGCAGCAACGACTCACGCGGCCCGTCGGGTCGATCTGGTAATAACCCACGCCGATCCCGCCCAGCGCCACGCCGGAGGGGCCGTTCAGATTTTTGATTTTCATAGCGCATTCCCTCTTTTATTTCATGTTGTTTTATGATTATAGCATGAAATCAGGCGGAATGCAAGTAAATTGTTGTCTTGTTTTCAGACATATGTTTGTATTTTTTTCTCTCGGTCGGCGCACGCTCTTGACAAAATACGCGCGGTCTGTTATAATAAGAATAACTATCAATTTTTCGCAGGAAAGGAGATTTTACACATCCCGGGGAGCATCTCGTCGGGGTCTGTGAAAACAAACCATGAAAAAAGCTCTTATCCCACGGATCGCCGTTCTTTTGTGTCTTGCCATCCTGTTTGGCAGCTTTGCCTGCCTCTTTTTCGGCTGCACAGAGGAAGATCAGGGCGATCAAGAAGAGGAGGCATCCGTGATTACCTTTATTGAAAACGGTGCCACCGAATATATCATCACCCGCAGGGAATATGATCCCGAGCGGTTCATCATCAACCTGACGCTGGAGCTGCGCGACGCGCTCGAGGCGGCAACGGGCGCGTTTTGTATGCTGCAGGACGATTATGAGGCGCCCAAGAGCCCCGAGATCCTGGTGGGCGAGACCACCCGTCAGGAGAGCATCGACGCGCTTGCCTCCCTTGGTGAGAATGAATACGTGATCAAGGTCGTTGGTGAGACGCTGGTCATCGTCGGACAAAACGATGAGGCGACCGCCCAGGCCGTGCGGGTCTTCATCAAGGAGATTCTCGGTTATAATGCCGATGCCGACAGCTACGGTGTGACCGAGCTCAAGCTCGCGTCCGATTTTGTGCAGGGCGGCACCTACGTCCCCGGCCCCACCTCGACCGGCGGAGAGGAGACCAACCAGCCCCAGACCCCCCGCGAGCCGGTCACCGCGCCCCTGATGCGCGAGGACGGCGTGATGTATTCCCACTCCTCGGGGACGTATAACTGTAATACCGACGGGCAGGATGCCGAATTTCTCCATGAGAACCGCGGCAACGTGCTGCCATACTGCCGCTTTACCGACGGTAGCGCATATATTATCTATAAGTTTGACATCTATGATAAATACGAGCCCGCGATCACCTTTACCATCGGTAACGACTACAAGATCCAGATCTCGGGCGATAACAAGACGTGGCAGTTGGTCTATGACTGGACGGCGGAGAATGAGAGTGTTCACGACCGCAGCAATCAGGCGGCGTATACCATCAATCCCTATGATTTTGAGGTGTATGACACCTGTTACATCCGCCTGAGCGATTCGACCGGCGGCGACGGCTGGGGCGCTTGCTTTGTTGATCTTACCTTCGCTTACTACAGCGAGATGGATATAGAGACGCTCAATATCTTTGATCTGTCCGAGGATGTGTACGATATTCTCAGCGATCTGGACTACACCACCGAGGATCCCTCCTCCGTGGACGCCTATCAGATCGCACGCGACGGCGGTCTGATCTACAACCCCATTTCCCGCGAGAAGGCAGATCAACTTTCCAAATATGACAGCGCCGACTGCTATACGGGGACGGTAAGCACCACCGTCAACAGCGTGGAATATACGCTGACCTACAAGATCCCCAAGGAGGTAACGGCTTACGACGCCGTGCCGATCTGGTATGAGGTCACCTCCTCCAGATCCAATTCTACCCCCGTTTACATCGAGGCGACCGCCTTCGACGATCCCGATAAGACCGATGGGGAGAACTATTACGCGTTGACCTTGCCCGGACTTGTCGACGTGACGTGGGATTATCTTGGGTACGTGGGCGGTACGGATAAGCTGTCCAACCGCGCCGAGGTCCGCGCAGACGTGGACAAGAGCGAGCCGGGTGCACAATATCCCCAGTACAACACCACCGAGCTGATCCGCTCCGGCAACGTCAAGAGCACCGATATTCTCTGGTGGAAGTTCCGTTACACCAACACGGGCAATACCATTCTGGACGGCGACGGCAACGGTACCTTCTGTTTCTCGGCGGCTCTGTACGTCAAGCAGGGCGGCAATTGGGTCCAAAGGGCAACGCTGGAGAACGATCTGACCCGTATTTTCGAGGAGCTCTACCCCGGGGAGAGTGGTGAGATGTACTTCACCTTTGACAACGCCTTTGATCTTGCTGCGGGCGAGTATAAGATCGTGCTCAGCTCTCTGGTCAGAAACGAGACCTCCAACCCCGAAAATTACGGGAAAAATATCTGGGGCGGTGAGACCTATTCCCAGTCCGAGTTTACCTTTACCATCAGCAATGACGACGAGGTCACCGAGCCCGATGAGATCCAAAAGACCCTCCTCAAGGACAATGCAAGCCGCAACAAGTGGCTGCACACCTATGAAGAATTTATGTCCAGCTACGATTCCCTTTTGCGCGGCGTGACCGACAATAAGGTCACAAGCACCATGTATCTGCAGTGTGCGCCCTGGACGGAGCAGGTCGTTCTGCGTCTGATCGTCGGCAACGGCGATACCATGGAGGCGGTTTCCATCCCCGTGACGGTCGAGACCGATTCCATCAAGATCAACTTCAACCCCGATAACAACAACTACGTGGTGCTGGACGACGGGACCCGATTCCCCGTGATCACGGCACAATCCATGGCGGATATGCGCGGTAACGTGCAGCTCGGCCCCGACGCTGCCTACAACGTGATCGATAACCTGATGGATATGCAGGATATCGGCATCAACGTCATCAATACCACCGCAGCGTTTGAATACGACGCCTCCTTCGGCACAAGCCGCGCCAATAACATCGATGCCTGCTGGTTCTCTCTGGACGTGGCAAGATTGCTGGGGCTGAGGGTCGAGGGCTGGATCACCTATCCGTACGAATCCTCCGGCTCGATCAATCAGGCCAACACGCTCTTTGGTGTCAAGCTGGTCGAAACGGGCTTTGGCTCGCCCGATCTGGCACTTGCCAATGCGCTCAATACGCTCTGGCAATATCTGCGGTGGGGCGATAACTACTGGATCGGCGGCGATGACGTCGTGGTTCTGGATGTCGAGGACACCCGCGGCTGGATGCGTGTGGACTTCAACGCCCGCTTTACCATGGACGAATCCTCCAAGCAGAATTTCCGCATCTTCCTGATGGATATGTACGGGAGCATCGATATGCTCAACGCCGATTGGGAGACCGATTACCTTTCCTTTGATGAGATCGATCCCGAGGAGGGCACGACCGATGACCACGGCTGGAGAAAATATGCCAACAAGACCGCCGTTTTCAAGGAGTGGTCCAGACCCCTGGAGGTGCTGGATATGTTCCGCACACTGGAGCGTATCGAGGACTATGAGATGCTGCTCTCCACGGTGAAGGAGGACATTCCCACCGCGCAGATCAACCTGCGTACCGAGGGCGCAAACTGGCTCTCTACGGTTGACCCCGCGACCAAAAATTCGCATTATCGCCATGTGTACTACAGCCAACGTCGCTGCGCCATCATTCCCGAGCTGATGGCACAGTCGGGTGTGCTGTATTCGGCCTCCGATTATACTACCCTTCCCTACACGCCCAGCGAGGTGGCGGAGCTGACCGCGTCCAGCATCGAGAACGGGATCGTTCCCATGCTGCTGCCCCAGTTCAACCGTATGAGAGATATTGCCATCAACCCCTCTTACGGCAACGACTTCACCTATGAGTACAATCTTAAGGGCAATGCGACCAAGGGCGCCTATATCAACACGGTCTGCTCGGTCTACGAGTGGTTTGTGGCGACGTACGAGAACGGCGGCGTGCCCGGTATTCTGTGGCAGGACTATCTGTGCGACGGTTATGCAACCGAGACGCAGCGCCGAGAGATCGCCTTCTTTACCGAAAAGCTGACCGAGGCACTGAACACACCCGAGGGTCAGGCATGGGCGAAGAATTTTGATCGGGACGAGAGCGTTCTGGACGGCAGTGCGGCCGCGTGGACCTTTGACCGGGAGATGGTTCAGGATATCATCGACCGCGTGGCAAAGGAAAGATGATCGCATATACACAAGCTCATACAAAACCCCCTGTTTCGCAGAGCAACGTCATTGAGTTAAGAAAAATTGCTCCCTAAACAGGTCGATCGGGGTGAGTCAAATGCAAAAATGCATTCAAACCTCACCCCGTCGTTTTTTTTGCGGCTGCCCGCGCAATATTGTCTGCCTTGCAGGTAAAGAGTAAATTCCGCGCAGCCCCCCTCTTTCTGTATGGTTCTTATATTACGATTTTCTTGAATACATCCGTAAAAGCATCTGACCATCGTATACTTTTGCGTGTGGAAAGCTTTTTGCGGATTCTTAAGGCGCTTTTTCTCGAAAAAGCGCCTTAAGTGGGGCTTGGGGCAACGCCCCAACTTCCTCACCCCGATCATTTTTCTATACGATCCCTTTGGCAAAGCGGTGGGGCTGCCTCAGATGAGACAGCCCCTTGGAGGAATTATTCGATGGTATCGGAGGGGGCGGAGTCCTCTTTTTTCTTGTAGATCAAGAAGAAGATGATCGCGCCGCCGACGATGAACAGAATGATGAGAATGATGACGAGGATCCAGATCCAAGAACCGGTTCCCTCTTCATCGGGCGTTTCCACCGCGGTCTTTTCGGTGGAGAACTCGCAGCTTGCCTCACCGTCGCTGTAGCGAACGGTCAGGGTGTGCTTGCCTGCCTCCAGCGTGGAGAGATAATCCGCGCTCAGAGTCAGCGTCGTCGTGGGGGCAACGGCCGTGTAGCTGCTGCTGCTGACCACAACATCGTCAACCAGAATTTCGGTGAACTTGGACAGCGGACCGTTTGCCACAAAGCCAAGGCCGTCGGCAGAGGTGTCGATCCAGTGACCGTCCTTGCCCTCAATGATCTGATAATCGACCAGTTTTCCTGCCAGATCGTCCAGCTTATCGGTGTCGATCTGGGATTTTTCGTGATCGGTCAGAGCATCGTAGTCTTCTTTGGCGTCGTCGTAGGCGTCCTGCGCGCTCTGATCGCCGGGCTGTGCATCCTCGGGCAGATTGTCGATCTTATCCTGTACGGCGTCGATCTTGTCCAGGATTTCAAGCAGGGCGCCAAGGCGCTCCAGCTCGTCGTCAATGGCGGCTCTCTCGTCGGTGGTGTAGTTGCCGGGGTAGAGAGCGATCGCGCTCTGAAGGTCGTTTATTGCGTTCTCAAGCAGGGTACGGTCATCAACGGTGACGTTCTGCTCGGTGATCTCGGCAGCCCTTTGGGCGTTGTCGGTGTGTGCCTGATCGTAGGCATCGGCGATGCGGTCAAGCAGCTCGCCGGCATACGTCTTTGCCTCCTGCATATCCTCGCGCTCGTCGGGCGTCAGATTCTGACCGTCCAGCAGCGCGCGAATGTCGGCAACGATGTCTTCAATGTCCGCCTTGTCGGTAGACTTGACCGTTTCAATATCATATCCCGCAAGGCGATCCAGAATGTCTGCCATTTTTTCGGCGACCTCGTCGATGCGCTCCAGCAGCGCGTCTGCCTTGTCGGCACCGCCCTCCAGTGCAGAGCGCTCCGCGTCGGTCAGGTTCTCCTGCTTAAGCAGGTAATCGATCTCCTTCTCCAGACGCTCGATGGGCAGCTGGTCGGTGGACTTGACGGTGTCAATATCGTACTTGTCCAGAGCTGCCAGCACGTCGTCGATGGTGCGGGCGGAGTTCTCAATCGCATCAAGCAGCTCCTCGCACTTGTCGATGACGTCGTCCCACTCTCTTTTGGCCTCCTCGGTCCGGATGGAGTCAAGAACCTCCAGAATATCCTCGCGGTCTGCGGAGGTGACGTTCTCGGGGGTGAGCGGGTCGATCTTGGTCGTGTCGGGGGCGATGGTCCAGCGGACGGACTTGGTGCCCTTGAAGTTGCCATTCCCCTCAATGGTCAGGTAATAGATACCGACGTCGGTGGCAGAATTGCCGCTTGTGACGGTGTAGGTCGCATTCAGCCCGTCGATCTTGACCGAGGAGACGGTCTGGGTCTGTGCCGCGCCGGTGTAGGTCAGAGCATCGCCCAGCGTAACGACGGCACCGGAAATATCACAGGGAGCGATGCTCCAATCCATGCTCAGGGAGCCGGTGAAGTTCCCCGTACCCGTGATGGTCAGCGTGTAGTCGCCGACCTCGGTGGCGGTGTTGCCCGAGATGGTGTAGGTCACGGTCTGCCCGTTGACCTTGGTAATGATAAAGTCGCGGGTCTGCTCCTTGCCGTTGTAGACCAGAGTCGAGCCAACCACGATGACGGCGTTATTGACGCTCAGCGCGGAGACCGAGACGGGAACGGCGATGTTAAAGACGACCAGATAATTGTTGGTGTCGTCGGGAACGTAGCTTGCGTTGAAGTAGGACATACCCGCACTGCCGACCGTGGTGCTCTCGGAGATCGACCAGTGAAAACCGGTGGGGAGAGTCAGCTCGGAGAGGGTGTCTCCATAGCTGGCGTAAAGGGTCGAAGGCGTGGTGTAGACGGGGGTAGCCTTGGCAATGGTGAAGGGGACCTTCTCGCTGACATACTGCGCATAAAGTGTTGTCTCGGGGAAGGTTGCGGTCACGGTGTAGCTGCCCGCCAGTGTGGGTGCTTGTGCGGAGGAATATGCGGTACCGTCGTTGGCCGTGCCTTCATACAGATAGGTCACGCCGTCGGTGCCGTTGGTGTCGGAGGAGGGGACGGGGGCGTTGGCATCCTGCCCGTACGTCCAGCCCTCAATGGTGACGCTGCCCGAGCCCTGTGCTCTGGTAACGGTGATGGTGCCGTCAACGTAGGTGACGGTGTAGTTGCTGCCCGCATCCGCGCCGGAGGCGGTGATGGTATACGTTCCTGCCACGTTGATGTTGGCATCCGTGGTCATGGTCGGCTCGACGAGCAGTGTATCCGTGCCGTACAGCCCCGTGACGGTGGCAGTCAGCGTGGGGATGGTGTGCGCGACGTAGGCGCTCTGATCGTCTGCGGTGACCGTCACGGTCGCCTTGGCGATGGTGAAATCAAGAGACGTGCTGCCCGTATAGCAATTGTCACTGTCGGGGATGGCGATGGTGACGGTGTACTCACCTGCATCGACGGGGGCGTCGGCCGACGCGGCATAGGTGGTGTTACCTCTGCCCGTGTAGGTGACGGTGTATTCCCCGCTGTAGTCGCCGGTAGGTGTACCCGTAAAGCCGCTCTTGGCGGTCTGATCGTAGGTTGCATTGGCAGCGCTGACGCCATTGACGGTGGCCTTTGCCTTGGCAATGCTCCAGATGCAATCGGCAACCGTGCCGACGATCTCATAATACCGGGCGGGGTGGTTGCTGTCCAGCGAGAAGGTGACGGTGGCCGTGTAGGTGCCTGCTACGGTCTCGGTGTTCCCGCTCGGCGTTGCCACGACACCCGTGGGCAGTGTGCCGACCAGAGTCGGACCCTGCGTTTTTCCGTTGTAGGTGTAATTGCCGACGCTCCAGCTCATGCCCGAGACGTTAAGCTGTGCCTTGGCAACGGTAATTCCGGTCGGAATGGTGGCTTGGATGTCCTGATAAGAAATGGTGGCGGAGGTCTGCCCGGCGGTGAGCGTGGGCAGGGTAATGTCCTCGTCGTTCAGGGAGACGTCGTCGGTCAGACCGCTGCTGTATTCCACGGTCAGCGTCAGACCGGTGGGGTCCAGCGTGTCGCCGTGCGTATAGGTTGTGTTTGCTAAGCTGCCGCCGACGGTGAGCGCCTTTGCCTCGTCTTTGATAACGGTGAGGGTGACGGTCTCATGTGAAAGAACGATGTAGTTGTCGGTATCGTTGGGGGTAAATTCGTAGGTGTATTCGTTTGTGCCGACGGTCAACTCGGAGACGCCGATCAGCTTGATGGTACCGGGCACGGAGGTGTCGGAGGGCGTCAGATTGACCAAGGAGGGCAAGGTGGTATCGTACAGGGTGGTGGTGCAGCTGACCGTGCCCAGAGAGGGAGTTGCCTTACCGATGCTGAAGGCGGCACTGGCGGTGCAGCTCTTGTAGCGATTGTTCTCGGGGAAGGTTGCGGTTACCTTGTAGTTGCCCGCGTTGGTGGGGGGCGTACTGCTTGCGGGGTAGAGAGTGGGATCCACGCCCTCATAGGTATAGATCACACCCACGGTTCCGTTGGTGGAGGAGATCGGCGTGGGAAGATTGGCTGTCTCGCCGTAGATCCAACCGGACATGGAGACCGTACCGGAGCCGGGGGCCTTCTCGACGGTTAGCACGGCAGTGACGGTGTCCTCGGCATATTTACCGTTGACGGCGGTGTGCAGCTCGATCTCAATCTTGCCGGTGCCGCTGATGGTCAGTGTAGTGCCGTTGAGCTTGGCAATGGTATTGTCACCGATCAGTCGGTAGGTCGCCGTTCCCGCATTGGGGTCCGGGGTGAACAGATTGGTAACGTCATAGGTGTTAGTATAAGGAATGGTGCTGTTGTTGGCGATATTGTTGACGTCCAGGCGAGTATTGACCGCGATATACTGGGTATAGGTATATTTGGAATAGTGGAGATCTCCCGTGTCGGTCTCTGCCAGCTCGACCACCAGTGTGACGATCTTGCCCTCGGCCTCGTCGGGCAGGGCAAAGGAGTCGCCCGTCAGAGGCAGAACCTCGCCGTCGCCGATCTGATAGGTGACCTTGAACAGTTCCGTGGAGATGGTCCAATCCGCAATGTTGGGGTTGACGGCGGAGATGGAGACGCTGACGGTCTCGGTGGGATAATAATCATCGACGTCCTTGTCCAGCAGAACGGAGACCTTTGGGTTGACCAGATGGAACTCCAGCTTGATGCTGCACTTGTGCGTCTCGTAAATGGGATCGTCGGGGATGAAGGTCGCAGCGTAGGTGCCCTCCTCGGTCGGACGATCGGTCAGCGTCTTGCCGTCAAAGATCCATGTACCCGAGACGGTCTGCTCGTCGCCCTCGGTGGTCATGACCTTGACCTCGTTAAAGCTGACGTCCGCCCAAGTTTTACCGAAGTCGACGAAGGCAGTACCCGAGTGCGAGAGCGCGATGGGCTTGTCCGCATTCTTGACCTTCAGCGAGCCGGAGGTCACGGTGCCGTCGGCGACGGTGTAGCTCTTGGCGGCGATCGCCTCATCGATGCTCCAGATAAAGGTGTTCTCGATGCTGTCTGCGGTGCTGTAGCTTGCGCAGCTCCATGTAATGGTAAGTGCCTCGGGGCGTCCGTTGACCGTGACGGTTGCGCTCGCGGGGAGCGCGGCGATGGCGTCGATGCCGCTTTCATAACGGCCCGTAAACTGACCGTTGGCGACGGTGGGCGCGATCACGTCGGTAATCTGCTCCTTTTCGGTTGCAGGGTACTTCTTTGTAAAGACGGGCTTGCCGCCGACGGTGGATTTGATCCAGCCGTCTCCCGCGCTCAGGCTGTCGGCAAAGGTATAGCCGTCCTTGGCGGTCAGGGTGACGGTCGCGGTATATTCGGTGTTGTACTTAAAGGTGGTATCGGCGGGCGACCACGCAATGGCAGCGGTATAGCCCGTGCCGTCTGCAAGCGTGGCGGAGGGTGCCTTCCCTGCCACGGGTGCGGCCACGTCCAGCGTGACGGCGGTCACCTCGGCGGGGGTGATTTCAAAGTCGATGCTTGCGGTAGCATTGCCGAACATGACCTCGGCACTGTACTCGCCGACCTCGGTCGGGGCAGACGTTAAAATGGTGTTGCCCTTAAAATAGGTTTCCGTATAGTTCATATCCGCAAGAGCGCCGCTGATGCTGACATTCTTGGCGGAGCCGTTGTATGCGGTATCGGCAGGCGCGGAAACGGTGATGTTGACCGTTTGGCTTGTGCAGGCCCCATCGGTGTTGGCGCAGTATGCCGTGATCGAGGTGCGGGAATTTCTTGCATACGACCATTCATGTACGTGCTCGGCGGCGAATACCGTTGAGGGCAGCATGGTGGCGAGCACAAGGAGCATGGTGATCCATACGGCTGCGCGTTTTACGTTGTTCTTCATTCTTTATACCTCCGTTGTTTTATGTGGTCGGGAGCTTGGAGTCCCTATGGATGCGTTCTGTCGGCGTGGCAGGCGATCGCGCTTTGCGGTTGCCGCGATCCCATAATAACACGGGGATCGAGCCGCTTTTGCAATTTGCTTCATTATACCACATTCCACCATGCTTGTCAAGCGAATGTGGCAAGAAAACTCTGTTTTTTTCATCCCCAAAATTCGTGCATTTTGCCCTTTGTTCGCGTTAAAACACTATATTTATACAAAAGGAACTTTTTTATGCCCTACAACTTGACATTTCATCAAAAAGCGGTTATAATGATGTCGGGGCGCAAGGGAGGCCGGATATCAGGGTAATAACGGCCTATTGTGCTATGCCGCGCCCGCTTTGGCATGGGCATTCTGTGAGCATATCGCCCCATCAATCATTCAAGAACATCAAAACGGAAAGGAAGGGACAAACCCATGATACATTCATCACGCATCTCCATTACGCGGGAGCTCTCCCGCGGCGTTCATCCCCGCATCTTCTACGGAGAGCGCGAGATCACCGCGCTCAAGTCCCGTCTTGCGAGCGATCCCGCAGCCGCAGCACAGCTGGACGCAATTCGTGCCCGCTGCGACAAAATGCTGGACACGGCGCTTTTGAGCGAGGAATACGCCAACGCGGCCATGACGCAGCACGGCAATTTTTACGAGATCGGTGCGCAGCTGACTGACTTTGCCGAGTATTTTTCGCTGATGTACAGCCTTGGCGAGACCAAGTACGTCGAAAAGATGAAACAGGCGCTGCTGCATTATGCTGCCTTTGCTGCATGGACGGGACCCTCCAACAAACACCGCAAGACCCCGTGGAGATCCGATCTGTCCACCACGCGCATTGTATACGCCTTTGCTTTTGCGTACGATGCCATGTATGAGGCGCTGAGCGAGGAGGAACGAAAGACGATACGCGACGCCATGCTTACTCTTGGCATCCGCCCGCTGCTTGCCGATTGGCTCAGCGATGGGATGCGCGTTCACGCGCTGGATTCAATGGGTCACAACTGGTGGGCGGTCTGCACCGCACTTGCGGGTGTGGCACTCTGCGCCATTTATGAGGATGTGCCCGACGGCATGACGATGATGGAGGACATTCTGTGCTCGCTGCGCGCTTTTTGCGAATATTCGGGCGAGCCGCTGCTCAACAAGGTTGCCAATTTTGACAGCGCGGGAATGTTCTATGAGAGCTGCGGGTATTTCAACTACGGTGCGGGCGAGCTGTGCCGGTTCCTATATACGTATCACCGCTGCTTTGCCGACGACGGCGGCAGCGACTTCCCCGTTCTTCACAAAATGGGTGCGGCGTATGTATCGCTGGCGTATTTCACGGCGGCCCCCGAGAGGACGCTGTACGTCAATTTCGGCGACAGTGCGCTGCGCGGTGCTGCGGACACGCGCGACGGCATGACCATGCTGCCGCAGTATCTTTTGCTGCTGGGACTGGGGGACGAGACGCTGCGCCGCTATTACGCCCGCGGAGCGCGATGCCCGGGGATAGCCGACCTTCTCTTCCCCGATCTGCTCCCCGCGCTTGACGGGGATGCGCCCTGTCCTGCGCTCCCCCGCACGGCGCTCTATCCCGAAACGGGGCTGGCCTTCTGGCGCAGCGGGGCGGTTTGCGACGGCACCATGCTGGCCGTGCGCTGCGGCTTTACCTGGAACCACGCCCATGACGACGCGGGGACGTTCATTCTTTTGCGCGGCGGCGAGGACATTCTCTGCGATTCGGGGACGGTCTCTTATGGTAAGAGCGATTATATCCGTCACTACTGTGCCGCTCCCGCGCACAATGTGGTGACGGTCAACGGGCGCGGGCAGCACAGAGAGAGTCTGTATCGCGGGAACAAGTTCCCCGGGCGCATTCTGCACGCGCTGGAGGACGACGAGCTTGCCTATCTGCTCGCCGATGCGACGGGGCCGATGTGTGACAGCTGTATGCGCAACCACCGCAGCTTTTTGCACTTGGGCGAGGAGATTTTTATTACGGTGGACGATCTGTACACCTATGAGGAGGCACGCTTTGCCTACCTCCTGCACCACCGTGGGGAGGTGTGCGAGATGGGCAACAGCTCTTTTGACGTGCGCAGCGATAAAAATCATCTGCGCGTCACGACGGTCTCTCCCGCGCCGTTTACCTATCGGATCGATAGCTATGAGGGGCTGCCGTATGTGTCGGTCGAGCCGACCGAGCCGTCGCGCCTTTGTAATCTGATCCACGTCATCGCGCCTGCAGAGGCGGGTGCGACCGTTGAGCCGCTGTCAGCCGAGGACGGCTACGGGGCGCGCATCGCGGTGGGCGAGCGAGTCTATGATATTTATTACAATTTCCTTGCGGACGGACGCTGTATGCATATCAACAGCAATACCCGTCTGGGCGAGCTTGATACCGATGCCTACCTGCTCTGCATCGTCCGCGATCGTGCGAGCCTTGCCGCCGATAAAGTCCTGCTGTCTTACGGTAGCTACCTCCGCCTTGACGGGGAACCTGTGTATGAAAATTTGATCAAGAGCTTTGAGATCGTGAATGTTTCCAGTGGACGCAAACGTGTGTGATAAATGGGGGGTAGATGTTGGGGGAGAACCTTTTGTGAACAAAAGGTTCTCCCCCCGGCCCCCCTCTCCACAAAACTTTGGGAAAGGAAATTGGTGTTATCGGAACAGCGGTGGCTGACGGATAACGACAGCAATGTCCATTTGGGGCCCCTGCCCCAAAAGATTGCGGGGGGAAACGGCGGGGGAAAACCTTTTGTGAACAAAAGGTTCTCCCCCGGACCCCCTCTCCAAAAAACTTTGGAAAAAGAAATACAATCGTTTTTGAGTCATCTCATTGAGCAAAGTTTTTGAAGATTCCAAAGAAACTTTTTTCAAAAAGTTTCTTTGGCGGGGTGCGGGGCAGCGCCCCGTATCCTACTTATACAAGGCAGCGCCCCGTACCCTGCTTATACGAGGCAGCGCCCCCGTTAAAAACAAGGCGGTATATTCCCTGCTTGGAATATACCGCCTTGTTTGGTGTTGTCGGGGGCATCGAAATTCCATGACCCGAAGTTCTTAAGCTCCCAGTGCCCGACGCACCTCGCTCGCGTCGCCGCGGAAAAGGATCCCGTCAATGCCGACGTTTTGTGCTCCTGCGACGTTGATGGGGCTGTCGTCGATAAAGACGCAGTCCTCGGGGCGCAGCGAATACTTGGCGAGAAGATGGGCAAAGATCTCGGGCTGCGGCTTGACCATGTGCAGCGAGCCGGAGAATATGCAGCCGTCAAAGAGCGAAAGCAAGGAATCCAACGCGGGGACGCTGCGATATCCGTGCTCAAAGCCGATGCTGATGTTGGAGAGCAGGTATAACTTCTTCCCTGCCGCTTTGAGATCGTGCAATAATTCGCGCATCCCCTCGATCTCGGGCAGATGATGATACCAGAGCTTGTATACCTGACGAGCCTGCTCGCATAGGTGCTGCGGGAGTCGCTCGCACGCGCGGGCAAGGACCTCCTCATCCTCTATGCTGCCGTCATCCAGACGATCCCAGTACAGGCGGTCAAATACGACCCCTCGGATCAGGGCGGCATCCTTGGGCTGCTTGACGATCGCCCCGGTCATGATTTTGGGGTCAAAACGGATCAATACATTCCCAAAATCAAAGATGATCGTGTTCTTCATTCGTATTGCTCCCAGATCTCCTTGATGATCGCCTCGTCACCGCTGCCGGCCTTGTAGTTGGCAGGGTCGTAGGCGAAATATTGCCAGGCAAGCACGTTGTTGTTCTCGTCATAAATGCGGGCAACACGCTGACCGGGCATGGCAAAATAGCCGTTGCCACCTGCCTCGTACATCACCCAATCGTAGGCGTATTCCAAAAATTCCGCACGGTACCACGCGGGCTGGTTGGCGTACCATGTGATCTCATCCATGCCCCAGGTGCGCACATCGTCCGGCTTGGGAACGTGCAAGCTCGCCGCGTCGTCGCCATAGTTGTCCAGCTCGACCAGATAAGGCAAGGAATCACATTCCCAGCCGCTGTAGGTCTCGCCACCCAAGCTTTTGCCGTAGATCGAATCGCTGTGCCCTTCCTCAAAGATCGCCTCCTGCGGCGCATCCTCGGTCGGGAAATGTGCCTCGGTGCCGACGGCCATGGGGCGGGAGGGGTACATATGGAAATCAAACAGAAGAACGTCGTCCGAGCCGACAATGCCGTGGGTGTGTGCATTGATAAAGACAAATTTGCGGCGGGCGTTGTCGGATGCATACTCGCGGATCATGGAGAGCAGCTCGGTCCATCTCTCCCAGTTCTTATCATCTCTTCCGATCAGATGGATCTGTCCCATGTGCAGTCCCTCGTAGCCAAGATCGATGTAGGTCGTGGCGCGGTGGTACAAAAACAGCATGGTCTCGTCCCGCGTAATGTCGGGCACGGAGGTGTTCTCTCCCCATTGATTCTTGAAGGAGCCATCGGGAAAACACATGGCATCAAAGGAAAAATTGCGCTCCTCCACCGGCAGACCGAACGCCTCGAAAACGGAGGCGGGGATGGGGATGTCATTCACCGCCGTGGAAACGCACTCGAAGACACACGCCTCAAAAACAACGTAAGGGTCTTCCTCGTGAACGCTTTCGATGTAGGCCTTTTGCTTTGCGTGGGTGCTGTAGTCGGCAAGGCTTGGGCTCCAGCAGGTGGCGGCGCGGCAGATGTACTTGGCGCCCGTGTTCAGAATAAAGCTCTTAATGTGGTCGGTGTTGGTGGCATCGGGCACGTAGCTGCCCTCAAGTGAAATGGTCACGGCTTTGGCGAGATAGTTGCAAAGAACCTCCTCGCTGATGTCATACTTGAATTCGTATCGCATATCCTTTACCTCCTCGGGGTTTTGCTGCTCTGCGGGTTGCTCGGGTGGCTCGACGGGGGTGTCGACTCCCTGCTCTTCCCCGCTGCTGTCGGTCTGGCCTTTTTGCGCTTGCTCGTCTGCGTTGTCCGGCTCGCTGTTTGTGCAAGAGATCAGTGATCCTGCAAGAAAAAGAAAGCAAAGCATCAAGCAAACAAGACGAAAAATGATCGGCTTGGTATTCATAAGGTGTCCGTCCTTTCCGACCCACGGGTCGTTTGTTGGAAAAAGTATACCATACTTTTCTTCGCAATGCAAGCGGTTTGCTCAAAAAAACGCTGATTTTTTTTGAACAAACGCCAAAACCGGCACTGAAAGCCAAGGAAACCACCATAAATATGGCACGATACCGTGTCCGAAGGTCGGCAAGCGGCAAATGTTTACAATATTCATAAAAAGTTCATAATTAGTTCATCACGATGTCCCTGCTCTGTGGTATACTAATAGTGTATCAAAAGAGGCGCGGCGTCGTATTGCACGAACACGTGTCCAAACGGAGGATAACATGGGAACCGTAATCACAGTAGCAATGACAAAGGGCGGTGTCGGAAAGACCACAACGGCGGTCAACGTCGCTGCGGCGTTTGCCATGCACGGACATTCCGTCTGCCTGATCGACCTCGACCAGCAAGGAAACGCCACCTATTCTGTCACGGGACAAGCCAAGTATAATTTCAACGACGTAGGTCTGTTTGATCTGTTAATGACCTTTGGCATGGTAAATCAACGCGTTGGTAATTACATTCACGAGACGCGCATACCGAACCTGCAGGTCATCCCCGCCACAGGTATGACCAACCAGATCCCACCGCTGCTCGCCATTCTCAAGGCGCGTCATGCGGAGATCAAGGAATATCAGGTGCTTGACGCCTGCATTGCACCACTGCGCGACATGTTTGACGTGATTGTCATCGACACGCCGCCTGCCAAGGATGCGCTGACGGTGTCGGGAATCTACGCGGCGAATCAGGTGCTGCTGCCGGTCAATGCAGACAAATTCAGCCTGGATGCACTGGTGGAGACCTGCAGCCTGATTCAAAGCATCAATCGAGAGGACGGAAGAGACGTAGATGTACTGGGTGTTCTTCTGACCAAGATCGAACGAAATTCCGCCACTGCTCTGATCCGAAAAAAGCTGCATACGCAGGAGTTCGCATCGCTGATGCTCAAAACAGAGATTCGTAAGGGCGCAGCTGTCACGGACAGCACACTGCTCGGCGGTCCCGTTCTCTTGACGGATCCCCGCAGCAACCCCTCCAAGGACTACCTTGCGCTTTATGAAGAAATTGCACCCGAAGTGATCGGACATGATATCGTGCAATAATGAAATAACATACATAACCGAATAGAAAGGAAAACGCTATGAGCAAGCTGGACAAGCTGGAACAATTTAATTTTATGCCCGATGCCGAGCAGACCGCGAGAAATAACCGAAATCTGAGCGAGATGTTCCGCGGCGCACTGACCGATTATGAATATCTGCCGCTGGGCGAGGTTGCGTTCAATGAAGAGAACGATTATGCCGAGAGCGATAATGAAGAGAGCATCCGAAAGCTGGCGGATGACATCAGGAGAAACGGATTATTGCACAATATCGTGGTGTCTCATATCGCACCGGGAAAATATAAGCTGCTGTCGGGAGAGCGGAGATTACGTGCTTATCAGCTTTTGGAAAAGGAGACGGGCGAGGAAAAATATCGCACGATCTACGCATTGGTCAAGAGAAATCTGACGCCGACGCAGGAGCTGATCATCCTTGACGCGGCAAATCTGCAGACCCGCGGTACGCCTGCAGAGGAGAAAAAGCTGCGCAAGGCGGGTCTCCGCTTTATTGAGAACCTGAAGACGGAGTTTGGCATTTCCGACGAGGAGGCGATCCGCCTGACCAAGGAATACTCGGACGTCACGGGCAAGACCATCGACCGCAACATTTTGCTGGAGCGCGATCTGGATAAAGCTCTGCTTGCCTTACTTGACGCGGGGGAGATCTCTAAAAACGATGCGATCGTATTCGCACAGCTGGATGCACAGACGCAGATCCAGATTGCCGCCGCACTGCGGAGTGCACGTGCGGACGGGGAGGCGGCGCTGCAGCAAAAGAGCAGCGAGCTGTCCGAGATGACCAAGGAAAACAAAACGCTCAAGGAGGATCTGGAGCGCAGGGAAGGGGAACTGACCCGCATCAAGGCCGAGCTGGAGACGGCGCAGGGCGCTGCGAAATTGATGCTGGAGCAGCAACGCGCCCTGTATGAGCAGTCGGTCACGCGCGCAAAAAATCGCTTGCAGGAAAACAAGCGGGCGATTGAGGCCGCGGGGAAGGGAAGTGCCGAGACCAATGCCGAGAAGACCGAGCGCACGCTGCGCGCCGAGCTGATTCTGGACATGAGCCGCGCAGTCAAAAAGCTGGAGCTGGGTGTCATACCGCTCGCGGGGAAGATCACAGCAGAGCGGCTGCAGCTGGTGGATGAGGTCGGACGGCAGACGCTGCTGCTCCGACTCCGCGAGGCACAATCCAGATTGCAGGCAACCATCGATCTGCTGGAAACGCAAAAATAAAAATAAATAATCGGGCACGATCGATGCGAGCGGGAGCGGCCGCCGTACGGTCGTGCCCGCACGCATTTCTGAAAAAAATTTTCAAAATCGAGAATAAAACCTGCCGCCCGTGCGTCATCGTTGACAAAGGAATGCGTGAATGCACTGCATTTCCCGATCCGAGGAAAGGAAAGGACAAAGACATGAAACTCATCCAAAGAAGTCAGAAGATCGTATGCTTGATGATGGCGGTCACGCTGTTGCTTGCCGTGCTGTTCGGCTGTGCCGAGCCCGTGCTCCGCGACAATGCGGAGAACACAAAGCAGCCGACGGACGGGGCAGCTGCGGATGCGGTGACGCAGGAGGGCGAGCCTGCCGTCGTCCTTGATACCGAGGGCATCGATCCCACCGATTTTTACGTCAATCAGCGGGCCTTTGCCGCGACGCTTTTGAAAGAAATGTATCAGATGTATCAACAGGAGGCCGAAGATAAAGGCATCCTGCTCTCTCCGCTGTCCGCCATGCTGGCGCTGACGCTTGCCGCCACAGGCGCACAGGGCGATACGCGCACACAGATGGAGGCAGTGCTGGGAACGGCCGATGCCGACGCGCTGATGGCAGAGCTGGCGGCGTACATCTCGCGGCTGCCGAGCGACGAGTATGCCCGCGTTCTGCTTGCCGATTCCGTGTGGATCAGGGAGAGAGACGCCCTTACGGTCAACGAGGACTTCCTCAAGCGGGCAAAAGAGCTCTACGGTGCCGAGATCTATGCCGAGCCCTTTGACGGCGCTACGGCGCAAAAAATCAACGCCTGGGCGGCGGAGCAGACCGACGGGATGATCGATCGGGTGATCGAGAAGATCGAAAGCACGACCGTCATGTATCTGATCAACGCGCTGCTCTTTGACGCACAGTGGGCTGCTGTAAACCTGCGGGAAGAATACAAACAGAAGTTTTTCAGCGCGGCTGACGGGACGGTGCAGAATGCCTATATCACCGATTTCCGCTCAAGAACCTATTTTTCCGACGGGTATGCGGTGGGCACCCGCCTGTCCTACGCCAACGGCTATTCCATGATCGCCATGCTGCCCAATGAGGACGTGAGCATGGAGGACTACATCGCCTCGCTTTCGGGCGAGCGGCTGAGTGCCATGCTGCGCGACGGTGAGGAGGCGATCGTCAGCGCGACCGTGCCGCATTTTTCCTTTGAGTGTGAGTATGAGCTCAGAGAGCCTCTGATCGCGCTGGGCATGGAGGATGCGTTTGTAGACGGGCTTGCCGATTTTTCTTCCATGGTCATCTCGGACGGCGAGAGTGATTGCGTCTATATCAACAATGTCATTCAGAAAACCGCCGTGGAGCTCAACGAGGTCGGTACCCGCGCCGCCGCCGTGACGGTCGTGATCATGGAAACGGAGAGTGCCTCAGCGGAGCAGCCCTTCAAGGAATATGAGCGATATACCATCATCTACGACCGCCCGTTCGTCTTTATGATCGTCGACAGCCATGACGTGCCGCTGTTTTTCGGCGTGGTCAACACGCTCAAGTGAACAAAGGAAAATACCCGAATTTCAAAAATTATAGGTAAAAGCACCCCAAATGTCGAAAATACTCTTGACTTTACATATAAAATCGGATATAATGGTAACAGAATGTGCCGCGAAGGCGCATCGGGGATGTCCCCGAAATCGATAAAGGAGAATCTAACATGAAAAAAGCAACCAAGCTGCTCTGTTTGTTCCTTGCGTTTCTGATGTCCGTCAGTATGTTCGTCGCCTGTGCCGACGAGGGGACGGATGATGACAAGGATCCCGACCAGAGCACACCGAGCACGACCGAGCCCAATGAGGGTGACGGCGGCGAGGAGACGTCCGACCTTTTGCTCACGCTCCCGTCCTACGACTTCAACGAGGAGGAGTTCGTCATCCTGTGCCGTACCGATAAGGAGTATGAGGTCGACACCGAAAATCCCTCCACGGGCGATATCGTCAACGATGCCATCTTCTCCCGCAATGCCCGTGTGGAGGAGCTGTATAACGTAGAGATCGTCAGTGCACCCGTCAACGGTACGTGGGATCAGCAGAGTGTATTCACCTCCACGCTGAAAAACGCCGTTTCCTCCGGCTCCGAGGATTTCGATCTGGTCGCGGGCTACCTTGCCTACATTTCCAATCTGGCAATGGACGATTGTTTCTACAACCTGCATGAGGTCAACACCCTCAATCTGGAGAGCGAATGGTGGTCTGAGAGCTTTGTGGACAATCTGACGCTGTTTGACTGCCTCTACTTTGCCGACGGCGATATCTCGCTGACCATGTGGGAGTCGCTGTATGCCATGTACTTCAATAAGCAGATCGCCGAGGATCGCGGCATTGACAATCTGTATGAGATGGTCATTGACGGCGAGTGGACCATGGAGGCTCTGTATGAGCTGACCGAGGAGCTGTACGAGGACGACGGCAATG
The DNA here is from genome assembly GCA_017456145.1 of Clostridia bacterium. Taxonomy (GTDB): domain Bacteria; phylum Bacillota; class Clostridia; order Oscillospirales; family CAG-272; genus SIG644. Next base: position 919 of record JAFTJZ010000046.1, on the reverse strand, counting down.
ACACGGTCGATATGGGCGACAGCTTTGGTATGATCATCAACTGCCACAGCATCCGCGCCATGGTCACCACCTGCGGAATCCCGATCACCCAGCGCAACGACGAGGGTACATATGATCTGGTCTTCTTTGAGGATAACACGGTCAATCTGTTTGACGAGCTGTATTCCTACGTCCACAGCAACGATTCCGTCTATATGATGGTGCTCTCGGACGACAGCGATTACACCGACATCCTGAAGATGTTCACCAACAACCAGTCGCTGTTCATCTCGGGTACGCTGGATCAGAGTGCGACGCTGCGTAACATGGATACCGCCTTTGGTATCGTTCCTTTCCCCAAGTACGATAAGTATCAGGACAACTATCTGTCGCACTCCTACGACGGTCACTCCATCTTCTCCATCCCCGCCTCCCTGGTCGATCCCTCGATGTCGGGTGCCATCATGGATGCGCTGGGCGCAGAGAGCAAGCAGAGCGTCGTTCCTCAGTATTATGAGGTCGTGCTCAAGGGCAGAACCACCCGCGACGAGGAGTCCCGCGAGATGCTGGATATCATCCGTGACAACCTGCACTTCGACTTCGGCTTTGTCTATTCGGTCTATATGGATCGCATCTACAGCCACTTCGGCGACCTGATCGAGGGCGCGAAGAACACCTTTGCATCCAGCTACGTCTCCACGGCAGAGGCGTATGAACTCAAGCTGGAGGAGATCATCGAGCAGTACGAGGGAATTTCGTAAACTTCAATACATACAAAGGGCTGCCGCATCCGCGACAGCCTCAGACTGTAGACCAAAGCATTCACCACCCAACACTGTGGGGCGAAAACCCATAAAATGATCCTTTTGAAAAAGCTTTTTAAGGATTCTTAAGGTGCTTTTTCTCGAAAAAGCACCTTAAGTGGGGTTTGGGGCAAAGC
>JAFTJZ010000011.1 GCA_017456145.1 Clostridia bacterium | reverse complement strand
TATTCCCGGTCGGCACTTTCAAGCCCCAAAAAACTTTTTGTAAAGCTTTTTTAAGGATTCACTGTGCGGGGCTTGGGGCAGCGCCCAAACGTCCCTTCTCCGTGGCGGCGGAGGAATCTTTTGTGAACAAAAGGTTCCCCCGCACCCCCTCCAAAAAACTTGATCCTGTTGGGTGCGTATAATTTTTTTACATCGATGTCCTTTACTCGCTTGCGGGAACGCCTTCTCTTATTCCCGATCGGCACTTTCAAGCCCTAAAAACTTTTTTGTAAAGCTTTTTTAAGGATTCACTGTGCGGGGCTTGGGGCAGCGCCCCAACGTCCCTTCTCCGTGTCTCACGCCAATGCGTCGTTTCCATACCGCTGGAGCAGCGCATCGGCGACGACCATGGCGGCGACACTGTCCACCACAATGCGCGCGCGATGCGCAATACACGGGTCGTGGCGACCATGGATTACAAAATCTTGCTCCTCGCATTTGTAAAAATCAACCGTCTGTTGTTCCTTTGCGATGGACGGCGTGGGCTTGACCGCACAACGGAAGGTCACAGGCATCCCGTTGGTAATGCCTCCGTTGATGCCTCCGTTGCGGTTGGTCGCGGTGACGATCCGATCCTCGATCACGCGGAAGGGGTCGTTTGCCTCGCTCCCCCGCATCTCGCTCATCGCAAAGCCGGCACCAAATTCAACACCCTTGATCCCGGGAATACTGAACAGTGCGTGCGCCAGCTGCCCTTCCAAGCTGTCAAACCACGGCTCGCCCAATCCCGCAGGCAGCCCGACGATGGCGGTTTCCAACACCCCGCCGACGCTGTCGGCATCCATCTTTGCTTGCTCGATGGCAGCAACCATTCGCTCCCCCGCCCCGCTGTCCAGCGTGGGGAAGGCGCGCTCCCCAAGGAGCCGCAGCTGCTCGCGCAGCGCATGGTCATCGCCCATGGCGGCACCGTCCAGCGGCAGATCACTCACACCCGCACAACGGGCAAGGTGTGTCCCGATCTCGATCCCCTTTTTGCGCAGCGCCGGAATCAGGATCCCGCCCGCTGCAACCAAGCCAGCGGTAATGCGCCCCGAGAAATGGCCGCCGCCGCGATAATCCTGCGCACCGTGATATTTACACTGCGCCGAAAAATCCGCGTGTCCCGGGCGGGCAACCGACGGGGTATAGTCGCGGCTGCGGGTGTCGCCGTTGGGGATCAGCAAGCAGATCGACGTTCCCGTGGTTTTTCCTTCGAAAACGCCGCTGACCGCCTGCCATGGATCACTTTCCCGCCGCGTCGTCGAAATTCTCCCTGACGGGCGGCGGAGTTCCAACTGATGGTTGATAAATTCAGCGTCCACGTCAATTCCCGGGGTCATGCCGTCGATGACAACACCGACACCGGCGCCGTGGCTCTCGCCGAAAATGGTGATTTTAAGTGCGTTACCAAACGTATTTTTTGCCATGGTTACTCCTTTCGGAAGGTGCCGCCGTGGCGGGGCAGCACCTCACAAAGCCTATTGGATCAAAATCCATGCTGTTTTTTGGATTACTTTCAGGCTGTGACAATCCACTCGGCGAACCACTCGCCGGGGTACGGGATCAGATCCTGCGTCCCCTGTGCACCGTTGCCCTCAACGGCGACCGCGCTCTCGGTCCGCGAAAACATCTCCTCATGCACGGGGAGAATGCACCCGTCAGAGAGATAAAACTCCTCCGCGCCGTGGATATCGTGTTGAGAAAAATATTGTTTCATTCGTTCGCAGCCGCGGGAATTGCGTGCGATCACACAAAAGGAGGAGACCAGTACCCCGCCCGTCTTAAGGACGCGATGCGCCTCGCGCAGCGCAACGTGCGCAACCCCCGGCATATTGGAAAAGCCCTCGTAGGTCGCTGCGGCATCCAGCACACCCTCGCGGATGGGCAGGCAGGTCGCATCGCAGGCAAGATAGCTGATCCGCCGCGCAGGTGCAAGCTCCTTGAACCGTTTTCGGTCGTAATGCAGGACATATGCACTCAGATCGACCGCAAGGATCTCGGTCTGCTGTGGCAGTGTGCGACAAAGCGCCTCAAGGTTGCGCCCGACACCGCAGGCGATATCCAGCAGCACCTGCGCTCCGCTCACGGCAACGCGATCCGCGATGGCTCGCAGCGTCGCGTCCTGCCTTGCGCGATCTGCCTCGGGCGTCTCCAAAGCAAGTGCTTGTTCATCAAGATCCGACCACGCATTTGCGATGGTCTGCTCGGTGGCGTGGAAATCCACCACCCCCTCCACGACAGGATAGCAGTTTCCGCATGAGCACTGCAATTTGCCGTTGATCACCTCGTCACCTGCACAGGCTGCGTCCCGTATCACAAGCGCTCCGCGGCAGGACGGACAACAGAGCAGATCAAGAATGGATAGATACATACGATCTCCTTTCGGATAAAGCACACGGTGTCATCGTGCATATTTGCACCGGCGGTTTCGTTTTTCAACCGCGGGAGGAATCACATCCTTGCGACCAGCTCTTCTGCGGTCATATCCACAAAGCGGAAGGAGCCGATCTCGTCGCAAAGCACAGCAGTCACGGTGCTCTTCCCTGCTTTTTTATCATGCTTGATGGCCTCGATCAGCGCATCTCTTCCGATCTTCACCCCGTCAGGCAGCGCGGTGGGAAGACCCAACCGTTGCAGCGCGGCGACCACACGGTCACGGATCTGCGCTCCGCACATCGGCGCCATTCCGACGGCGACGCATTCGCCGTGATAAAGCTCGGACAAGCCCAGGCAGCTCTCGACCGCGTGTCCCAGTGTGTGTCCGAAATTAAGCACGCGGCGCAACCCCGTCTCCTTTTCATCCTCCTGCACGACGTCCCTCTTGACCGTGATCGCGCGGGCAATGACACGCTCAAGCAGCGTCATGGTCGTCCGATCGGCGATGTCGGCGACGGTGGCGTTCTCCCGACCCGCGGGTGCGGGCGGCAGGATGGTCTCATTTTCAAACAGTGAAAACAGTGTTGCATCCGAGGTCAGACCCATTTTGAGTGCCTCGGCAAGCCCGTTGGCGGCTTGTCTGCGCGGGAGCGTCAGCAGCACGTCGGGGTCGATGAGCACCGCCCGCGGCTGGTGGAACGCGCCGATCATATTTTTATAGCCCGCAAAGTCCACGGCGGTCTTGCCGCCGATCGAGCTATCGACCTGCGAGAGGACGGTGGTGGGAACGTTATAAAAATCGATGCCCCGCATATAGGTGGCGGCGGCAAAGCCCGCCAGATCACCGACCACACCACCGCCGACGGCGACCACGGCATCCTTGCGCGTAAAGTGCGCATCAAGCAGCGTCTTCTGCAACGCCAGATAGGTATCAAAGCTCTTGCTTTCCTCGCCCTGCGGGAAGGTATAGGTCAGCGTCCCGATGCCGTTTTGCTCCAGCGCATCGATCGCCTTTTGTACCGTGGATGCGGGAACGCCGTCGTCGGTGACGACGCAGACGCGTCGCCCCCGACCGACCACCTCGCCGATGCGCCCAAGCGCACCTCGCTCCAACGTAATATCATAACTTTTTTCTCCGAGATTGACGGAAATAATCATGGTGAACTCCTTTTGGTGGTAGAGATCGTGGAACTTTTGCGTGAAGGTTACGGGGCTCAGCCCCGCTCTCAAAACTTGCATTTTAAGCTGTTTTAAGCTGTGGCAATATTCTGCCGAATATGCCGTATCATAGGTCTGTTCCTTTCATCTTCCCAAGATTTTGGGAGATTCTTTGACCCGCGGAGCGGTACGGCCGCCCCTTACTTACAATGCTCCTCGTATTCGTCCAGCATACGGTCTGCGGTTTTCTCGGTGTGGGCGGGATCATCAGGGTCATAGAGGGGGCGAATGGCGTCGAACGAGCCGAGCACACGGATGGTACCGCAGACCCCGCGCAGCGCATCGAGCATGGCCATGCCCTGTGCCGAGGCGATACAACCGTCGCCCTCGACATAGAAATAATATTCCCAGTTGGCCTCCTTGGTGGGGCGGCTGGTCAGTGTGCTCAGGTTAAAGCCGTGCTCTCCGATCGCCTGCATGGCGCGCATCAGGCTGCCCGCCTCATTTTTGACCGTGAAGAACATGGTAAAATGCGCATCGGTTGCCGTCGGCTCGCGGTGCGAGCGGGAAAAGACGGCAAAGCGGGTCACGTTGCGGCTGCTGCGGTTGATCTTTTTCTCCAGGATCTGCAGCCCGTACAGCGCTGCGGTCTCCTTGCTGGCGATGACGGCAAGCGTCTGATCCCCCGACTCTGCCAAATTCTTGGCGGCGACGGCGGTATTGACCGCCTCACTCTCCTCCCAGCGGTAGCGGCGGATGTACTCTGCGCACTGCCCCAGCGCCTGCGGATGGCTGCTGACGCGGCGGATGCGGGAGATGTCCGTTCCCTTGACCGCGAGCAGGCACTGCTCGATCTCCAGGTCATACAGTCCGGTAACACACAGCCCGCCCGCATAAGCAAGGTCGATCACCTGCGACACGTCGCCGTTGGTGCTGTTTTCCACCGGCAGCACCGCGCACTCGCAATCTCCGTTCACCACCGCCTCGTAAGCGGCCTTGAAATCGGCGCAGGGCACGCGAACTCCATCGGGGAATATGCGGGCGGCGGCAATATCGGCAAAAGCGCCGGGGACGCCCGAGAAGGCGATCCTCTGCCCCTCCAGCAGCGCGTGCTGGAATTTGCGGGAGAGCGCCATATTATATTTGAGATAGTTTACGTAATAGGTGCGCAGGCTGTCGTCCTCCAAAAGTGCGGCGTTGCGGGCAATGACCTCGGCCTCACGGGAGGCGTCCAGCACGGGAATGCCCACGCTGCGCTTGTACTCTGCCACCCTTCGCACCGCATCCATCCGCTCGCAGAACAGCTTTGCCATACAGCGGTCGATACGGTTGATCTCCTGCCGTGCGGCAAGGAGCATACTGTCGTCTTGCTTGTTTTGATTCATGGATCCAATCTCTCCGTTTCATGATGGTTCGAGCCCTGATCTTTGACACGGGGCAAAATGAAAGCCCATAACCGAATTTCGACGAAACACGGCTACGGGCTGACCATTCACTTTGCTTGTGCTGTGTGCGCAGCCATACGGCCTTTACGCACGATCACAGTCTCGAATGCAAAGGTAGCCCGTATGACAATAATAGTAAAATCGCACACTCATTGTGTTCCGTGTCACAACGCCTACCCCGCTTTCCTTCGTAAAATTCGCAGCTCTCGCTGCACGATAGGAGTATTATACACCTTTTTTGTCACTTTGTCAAGAGTTTTTTACCGATTTCATGCGCTTTCCTGCGTTTTTTCGCCGTTTTTGCGCTTTTTGTCCGATATCGGGCGATGCTCCGCACAAAAAACTGCGGCACGGGATCCCCGAGAAAAAATTGGCTCTGCGACCGTTGGCCGGATTTCGACTGCGTCTCGCTCGGAACCGCTCCCGGGGCGGTGCTGTTGTTACAAAATCAATGTTCTATATACGCCCCGGGGCATCCTGAGCTTGTCGAACTTTTGGGGCTTGCCCCAAAAGCACCAGACGCAGCGAAGTGGGATCTCGGCGGGACTCCGCGCAGAATGGCACGCATACGTGTCGCAAAAATCTCCGAAATGCAACCGTTTGCTGTGACAGGGTCAAAAAATTTTTCCCACTTTTCCAAAACCCATTGACAAAGCCGACCCAATTCGATATAATAATTGTACATAAAATCTACCATAGATGGGAGAGATTACAGTATGAAAATATTCATCTACAGCGGTACACATTGGGACAGAGAGTGGTATCAATCCTTTCAAGGATTCCGTTTCCGTCTGGTCGACACCTTCAACGACCTGATGGACGGTCTGGAAACCACCCCCGATTTCGGCGTTTTCCACTCCGACGGTCAGACCATCGTCTTTGAGGATTTCTTTGAGATCGAGCCCGAGGCACGCGACAGAATGACCAAGCTGATCCGAGATGGCAAGATCATCGTCGGTCCTTGGTATTGTATGCCCGACGAGTTCCTCTGCTCCGGCGAGAGCATCATTAAGAATTTGCGTCGCGGCATGAAGATTTCCCGCTCCTTTGGCGTGGAGCCGGGCAAAAACGCTTACGTCTGCGACATTTTCGGTCACGCAGCCCAGACCCCGCAGATCTTTGCCGGCATGGATCTGCATCACACCATCCTCGGCCGCGGCACCAATGAGCACGACACGCCCCGTTTCTTCCGTTGGACCGCTCCCGACGGGACCGACGTCCGTGTCTTCCGTCTGGAGGATGTGCACGGCTACGGCGACTTTACCGCCATCGGCAACGGCGAGCAAGATGACGAGTCCATCAAGGCGCGTTTCAAGCCCTACTTCGATGCCCGCATGAGCGGTGCCAACATTCCGATCGTTGTGGGAATGGACGCCACCGACCACCGTCCCATGCACCGCCGCGTCGGTCACCACATCCGTCTGCTCCAAGAGCTGTATCCCGATGCCGAGATCTACCACGTCAGCGTCGACCGCATCGGTGAGGCAGTGGATGAATACATCGACGAGCTGCCCCGTGTGCACGGTGAGCTTGCCGCCCCCGCCAAGGTCAACGCGGGCTATGTCCACCTGATCACCAACACCCTCTCCAGCCGCTATCCCATCAAGAAAGCCAACGACACCCTGCAGACCCGCATGGAAAAATGGATCGCGCCCGCCTATGCGCTCGGGCTGACCCGTGCCTCGCTCGGTTACCTTGATCTGGCGGACAAGTATCTCATTCAGAACCACCCCCACGACTCCATCTGCGGCTGCAGCATCGATCAGGTACACAAGGATATGATGTACCGTTTCGATCAGACCCGCATGATCGGCGAGGAGATCATGAAAACCGTCGCTGCCAAGCTGTGCGGCGACCTGTCGGCATGGAAGAGCGGTGCGTATGCTCCCGAGGCAGCCGCAGACGATCTTGTGCTGCGCATCTTCAATCCGCTGCCCTATGAGCGCGAGGAGACCATCACCGTGACGGTCAATTTCCCCAAGAACTATCACAAGTATCTGGAGCCCTTCGGCTACGAGGGCATCTGCAGCTTTAAGCTGTACGACGCACAGGGAACCGAGATCCCCTACGGCATCGTAGACATCCTCTCCAACCCCGGGGACGACGTCTACACGCTCGCACTGCGCACCAAGCTGATCGCTTGCGGCGTGACCGAGCTGCTGGTCAAAAAGCACGTCATGCCCTCCCGCTATCCCGGCAGCCTTGTCACCTCTCAGCGCACGGCCGAGAATGAGTACGTCTCCATGCGCGTCAACAACGACGGTACGGTCGATCTGACCGACAAGGCGACCGGCGTGACCTACGCGGGGCTGCTCGGCGCCATTGACGACGGCGAGATCGGCGACGGCTGGTATCACGGCCCGATGGCGATCGACCGTCGAATCATCAACAACGCCGCGGACATCGAGATCAGCGAGAACAACGCGCTGCGCGTCACCTGGCGCATCATTCAGCATCTGCGCCTGCCCGTTGCCTACACGCACGGCGGCTGGAAGGAGAACGATTGGGGCCTGCGCCGCAGCAATGAATACACCGTCATGGACGTCGTTCACGACGTGACGCTTGCACGTGGTGAGCGCAAGCTGCAGGTCAAGACGACCGTGGAAAACACCGCCATGGATCACCGTCTGCGTCTGCGCCTGCCCACGGGCATTGCGGGCAAGAGCTACTATGCAAGCCAGCCCTTCTGCATCATTTCCCGCGCGACCGACGAGCGCGTTGACACCGCCAACTGGAAAGAATACGGCATTATCGAAAAGAACACCACGGGGATCGTTGCCAAATACGACGAGCACGGCGGCTTTGCCTTTATCTCCGACTACGGTCTGCATGAGTGCGGCGTGAGTGGCGACGGCAATATCGATATCACCCTCTTCCGTGCCTTCTGTAAGACGGTCGGCACCCGCGGTGAGATCGACGGCGAGCTGCTGCAGAGAATGACCTTCTCCTACACGCTGATGCCTCTGTCCCCCGACACACCTTTGTCTGCACTGGCACGCACACAGGATTGCTCTGCGGCATCCCTTGCCTGCTACACCGTCGGCAGCAGCGAGGCAGCTGCTTACCGTCCTCTGCTGTCCATCGATGGCGATGCGTTTATTTATTCGACCGCAACGCCGCTCGCCGACGGCATCGAGGTTCGCTTTTACAACTGCTCCGATCAGGATGCGCAGGGTGTGTTGACCGTTCCCGCGGAATACACCAAGGCGACACTGGTCGAGCTGGACGGTCGCGAGATCGCGCCGCTGACGCTGAACGACGGCAAGATCGATCTTGCTGCCACCAAGTGGAAGATCGTCACGGTCAAGCTGGAGAAATGATCTCGATCTCAAAACGCCATTCCATATCATGCTTGAATTTACCCAAACGGGTATGCGGACAGCTCCGCCGCTCGCTTAACATTCAAGCAGGATAACAGATAAAAGCAGTGCTGCGGGGTGAGTCAAATGCAAAAAAATGCATTTGAAACTCACCCCGTCGCTTTTGCTTTGCGGTGAAACACCGCAATTTTGCCTGCTTTGCAGGTAAAAAATCAATATGCTTACAAATAAACGAAACAGGAGAAATCCATGATAACGATTCAAGTCATAGACAAAAAGCATCAAGACGATATCAACATCAAAAACGAGCCCTTCCGACTGTTCGGGCGAATGATTCCCTCCTACACCAACGGCGTATGGAGCTACACGGTAGAGAAATTTCCCGACGCCGAGGTCGCGCAAATGTGTTTCCCCGATGAAAATTACGATTACGACGCGCTGGCTGCCGATCATATATTTGTCGGCGCGTATGACGAAGATCGGTGCATCGGACTTGCGATTCTTCGGCACGAATGGCATAAATTTCTGTATCTTTACGATCTGAAGATCAACGCCGATTACAGAGGAAAGCACATCGGAGCGCTGCTGCTTGAAAAATCCAAGGCGCTGGCGCTGGAGCACGGCTACCGCGGGCTGTACACCCAGGGGCAGGATAATAACCCGGGCGCGTGTCTGTTTTATATCAAAAACGGGTTTGAAATCGGCGGTCTTGATACCCATATATATAAGGGAACCAAGCAGGAAGGAAAATCGGATATTTTGTTTTATTGCGATATTCTGCCCTGAATCGGGGCTTGCTGCGGCAGGACGGTTCCACTGTACGGCTGTAAAGAATGTAACTCATGCTAAAAAAAGTGCGCGATTTTTTACGATCTTTTTAATTGACATTTCCTCAATCTTATGATATAATAAGTGTGGCTATAAAACTCGTGCGAACAATGCGTAGCCACACGGGATTTCGCTGTCGCAAAATCCCACCGTTGAATAGCTGTACTTGTTATAGAGCTGTGTGGCTATACCATAGGTGCGAACGGCGCGTAGCCACACGGGATTTCGCTGTCGCAAAATCCCGTTGCGAAAGGAAAAAAGCAAAATAAAAATGTATTAAATAAGGAGGATATACATCATGATGAACGCCAAAGTACACGAGCTGTTGAATCAGCAGATCAACAAAGAATTTTACTCGGCATATCTTTACCTTGATTTCTCGAATTATTTTGAGGATGCGGGGCTTGACGGCTTTGCAAACTGGTACAAGATCCAGGCACAAGAGGAGCGCGACCACGCCATGCTGTTCTATCAGTACCTGCAAAACGAGAACCAGAAGGTCACACTGGAGGCCATTCCAAAGCCCGACAAGGTATTTTCCTGCCACATGGACGTGCTCAAGGCAGCTCTTGCGCACGAGGAATACGTGACCTCGCTGATCAACGACATTTATGCCGCTGCATACGAGGTAAAGGATTTCCGCACCATGCAGTTCCTTGACTGGTTCGTCAAGGAGCAGGGCGAGGAGGAGACCAACGCCACCGATATGATTACCAAGATGGAGCTGTTCGGCTCCGACCCCAAGAGCCTTTATATGCTCAATCAGGAGCTGGCTGCCAGAGTATATACTGCGCCCTCTTTGGTTCTTTAAGAACACCGAAAAATCGAAAGGAAGACAAGACATGAAATACGTATGCGATGCTTGCGGATGGGAATATGACGAGGCTGTCGGCGATCCCGATAACGGAATCGCGCCCGGCACCAAGTTTGAGGATCTTCCCGAAGACTTTGTCTGCCCCCTTTGCGGCGTAGGCAAGGATATGTTCTCGAAAGCAGAATAAGTAAGAGGGGGCTGCGTCATTGGCGCAGCCCCTTCGCAAAAGCCGACGGTAGGCTATTATGTCGCGCGGAAGTTGCGTTTTTAGCCTCTCAAGCAAGCAAAAATTGCCGTGTTCGGCCGCAAAGTAAAAATGACGGGGTGAGTTTTTCATGCATCTTTTGCATTTGACTCACCCCGTTTTCGTTATGATGCTTATGGCTCTTCCGTCAGGTGTTCCCCGTTGCGGGTGCGGGACGGCTCAGCTCCCGATAGGTTTTGGCAATGATGATCACCGCAACGATAAAGGTCAGAATATCCGCCGTGGGGAAAGAGAAAAGAATACCGTCAAGCCCCCAGACCATCGGCATCAGGATCGGAAGGAAAACGCCGAAAACAATCTCGCGGGTCATGGAGACAACCGTGGAGAGCACGGGCTTACCAAGTGCCTGCAAATAGATAAACGTACCCTTGTTCATCATGGCAAGAGGCATCATACAAAGATAAATCCGAAAGCTCTTGACCGCAAAATCGGTGTAATATACGCTCTCATTGCCCGCACCGAAAATACCGATCAGCTGATGCGGCAAAAGCTCCACGATCAGCAACGCGACCGCACCGATGGCAAGCTCGGCCATAAGCAGATACCGAAAGAGCTGCTTTGCTCTGTCCTTACGCCCGGCGCCGATATTATAGCCAACGATGGGGATGCATCCTGCGGCAAGCCCGATCGAGACGGAAATGGCAATTTGGAAAAACTTCATCACGATACCGAGCACGGCAAGAGGAATCTGCGCATATTCGTTTTGGCCGAAGACAGCGTCCATCGCACCGTACTTAGTGCACATATTCTGGACGGCGGCCATGGAAATAACGAGAGAGATCTGCGCCAAAAAGCTGGTAACTCCAAGCGAGAGGAACCGTTTCATCAGCCTGCCGAAAAAGCCAAAGCTGCTCTTTCCGAGCCGGATGGTCCGCATCCGAAAAATATACCACAGCGAGAGTGCAGCCGTTACGATCTGACCGATCACGGTAGCAATGGCCGCACCCGTCATTCCCATTTGCATCGGGTAGATAAAAATCGGATCAAGCACAATGTTGGTGATCGCGCCCGCGAGCACGGCGACCATGGCAAATCCGGGACTTCCGTCCGAGCGAATGATGGGGTTGAGTGCCTGACCGAACATATAGAACGGGATCCCGAGTGCGATCCAGAAGAAATATTCTTTTGAGAGCGCAAACGTCTCCTCATTCACCCTTCCGCCAAAGGCGGTAAGGATCGGATCCATAAACAAGAGATAGACCGCAGTCAGCACAAGGCTGCTGACAACGCAAAGCAAGATTGCATTGCCGACACCCCTGTGTGCATCCTCGGGCTTTTTTGACCCAAGCGAGATGCTGACAAACGCGCAGCAGCCGTCACCGATCATCACGGCGATCCCGAGCGCTATGACCGTCAGCGGAAACACGACCGTATTTGCGGCATTTCCGTAAGAGCCGAGATAGGTCGCATTGGCAATAAAGATCTGGTCAACGATGTTATAAAGTGCGCCGACCAGAAGAGAAATGATACAGGGCACCGCATATTTCCCCATCAGCTTGCCGACCTTCTCGGTGGCAAGCATGGATTGATTATCCTTTTCCATTTTGTAAAACCTCCTATAAACGCAGAAAAGGCGTAAGTCCCTGAGCTGGACTTACGCCTTTTGGCTACGCACTGGAAATATTATATCACAAAATTTTGCAAAACGCAAAGGACTTTTTGACGGTTTTTTCGAAAACTTCCGAAATTTTTCAGGTACTTTGTTCATTATATGCCGTTTTTGATGGCAAGGACACAAAAAGCCCTTTGTCTGTCATCGGTATCATCCGTAGTTTGCCGACACGGGCATCTGTACGGAGAACGGTCGCCCACGCAAAATACGGCGGGTAAGGCTTGCTCTTTATTGCGCCTTAAATTCGCCCGAATTGTCGCCGATCGAGATGGTATAGGTCTCTCCCTTGACCATCTCGGGGGTGCTGATGATCACAATGGCATATGAGAGCGCAGGCGTATAAGAGATCATGACCTTGCCCTGCGCATCCGTCAGCGTCAATGCGGTTCCCGCCGCCTGATTACCGACGCTCAGAGAAATGACGCCTTGCTCGGAGTCGGTAAAGGTCTGCGCCATCATATACGCGCCCGTACCGATAAAGGTGCCGCCCGTGATGACACCCGTTGTGTCGAAGTCCAGCACCGCGGTATCTCCCTGGGTCGGACCGCAGACGGTCACAAGTCCCCCCGAGATGGTCAACGAGCCGTTGGCATCGATGCCATCCCCCGAGGCGTTCATATAGATGCTGCCGCCGCTGATCAGGATAGAGCCATTGCCGGCGCTCATGCCGCCGCCCATACCACCGGGGCCGCCCATGCCGCCTCTGCCGCCAAACTGATCACCGCCGAACATACCGCCCGTACCGCTATTGTCGGTTCCACCGGCGGCATTGATTCCGTCGTCGGAGCAGGTCATGGTAATATCGCCGCCGCAGATTTCAATATTCAACGCCTCCAGACCCTCATAGCTTTTCAAGATCACGATCATCCCACCGCTGATGGTCAGATACTCATCCGCATGGATGCCATCGTCCCCCGTGGAAAGGGTCAACGTGCCGTCGCGAATTACGGCGGAGGTATTGGAGTGAACGGCGTCATCAGCGCTATCGATGGTAAAGGTTCCGCCGTTGATCAGGATGCTCCCCGAGGCCTTGATCCCCTTGGTGCTCGTCCCGCTCGCGCTTGAGGAGGAAGAGGAGGTGGAGCCCCAGCCCATCCCGCCAAAGCCTCCCATACCACCGGGGCCACCCATACTGCCCGAGGAGGATTGTGTGCCGTTTTGTGCGCCGCCGCCCGCCGTGATCTGCAGGGTACCGTCTTCGATCTGAATATAGGCACTGGCATCGATACCGTCGCCATCGACATCAAGGTTCAGCGTACCGCTTTCCATATAGAAAAAGCCGCGGGTCGTATCCTCGGTATTTTCGACATGGACGCCGTCCTTCCCTGCCTCAACGATCAGGGAGGCGTTCCTTATCCGCACGCTGTCATTGGCATCGATCCCATGGGAGGCAGCCGTCAGGGTATAGCTACCGCCGGTGATGACGACGTCATCCTTCCCGACGATGCCATGGCCTGCGGGGGAGGAGACGGACAGTGAGCCTGCGCCGTTGAGGGTAATATCCTGCTTGGAATAAAGGGCGCCATCGACGTTTTCGTCTCCGACAGCGGCAAAGCTATCGCCGCTTGAGAGCGAATTTTCGCTGCCCTGCGTCAGGGTGATAAAGATTTTATCTCCCTCCAGAATACAAAGAGCTGCGCCGAGGTCATTATGGATATTCACGCCGTCAAAGACCAGCTGCGGCTTAGCGGTATCCGGCACGTTGACAAGGAGCGAGCCGTTTTCCAGTGTCCCGCGCAGGATATAGGTACCGTCCGCGGTGATGGTGACGGTATTACCGTTGATACTGACGCCGTTTCCGGAGGCGGAGGCGCTTGATCCGTTGAAGGTGATAATTGTCCCGCCGCTATAGGTGGTACGGGTATCACGATCGGTAAACATATCCTCGCTGCTTTGGGCGAAGTCGGTATCGACGTCATTGACGGGATCGGTATTTTCTGCAGTAGCGCCGGAACCGCTGATGGTACTATTTCCGCCGGGGAAAGCGGGGTTATTTGATGGGACAGGATTTTCCTGCGGTGCGTTCTGACAGCCATAGGTGGCAAGGGTAAGGACAAGGCACAAGAGCAGGGTGATTGATTTAAGAGCGATTTTCATGATGGGTTCTCCTATTTGATTATGATATGTCGCAGATGCAAAAATCAAATTGATGGAGTTGGGGGGTGAGGGGATGGGGAATTTAGCGAAGGGGTGGTTTGATTGTGCGAAAGAACCAACGGCAAGCCTTCCCCGGGGGGAGGGGTGTCGAAGGCAGACCTATGTGGACGTGAGCAGCGGTGGATGAGGAGAGGGGCGATAGGTGGAGTAAGATGGTGCGAACAAATCAACAGCAAGCCTTCCCCAGCGGGGAAGGGGGACCGCGCAGCGGTGGATGAGGAGAGAGGCGTTTGGGTGAAGGAAGGTGGTGCGAACAAATCAACAGCAAGCCTTCCCCAGCGGGGAAGGGGGACCGCGTAGCGGTGGATGAGGAGAGAGACGTTTAGGTGAAGTAGGATGGTGCGAACAAATCAACAGCAAGCCTTCCCCAGCGGGGAAGGGGGACCGCGCAGCG
>JAFTJZ010000010.1 GCA_017456145.1 Clostridia bacterium | reverse complement strand
CCCCCCCCCCCCCCCCCCCACAAACACAAACGCCGTGGTTTCTCCCCCCGCGCCCCCCGACTCCTTGGCTCAGAGTCCGTGTTTTTCGGCAGGATGCTATTCGTTGCAAACTTTTGGGGGAGAGGCCCCAAATGGCATATCGGTGTGCTCGGGGAGAACAGAAACGTGAGAAATATTGTCATAAATTTATTTGAAGTTTTTTGAGGGGGAGTTCGAGGGGGAACTTTTGTACACAAAAGTTCCCCCTCGTTTTCCTTTACAATTTAGAAAACCCAAAGCTGTTAACCAGCGCGTCGATTTTTTTGCCCTCCTTGCAAAGGGGACAATCGTGCGCGGAATAGCTGGCGTAATCGGACAGGTCCTTCGGATTGAATACCGAGCGCACGGGGTGTCCCGCACAGGTGTCGGCAGTTGCGAAGATTGCAGCAATGCCGGTGACCATGCCGCCATAATACTGAACAGCCTCAACAGCAGATTGTGCGGTATAACCGGTCGTGACCGAGGCAGCCAGTACCAGCACACATTTCCCTTGGATCATGGAAACGGTATTGTCGCGGAAGAGCAGCTGACTCCCTGCGGTGTGCTCGGGGGTGACGACATAGATGGTCTGGTGAGCGTTCATATTCATAAAATGCCCGCGAGTCAATTCCTCGGCCAAGCAGGTGCCGATGACCTGCGTACCATCCAGGCACAAAATGGTATCTACGATGGTGGTTGTGTTGTAATACGAGACAAGCTCCTTTGCCACCGCTTGCGCCTCGGAGAGACGATTTTTTTGCATGGTGACATCGATATAATAATTGATGTGGCTGTGGTTGGTTGCAAAATGTCCTTTGGAGACACGCAACAAGAGATTGTTGCGCTTGGTGTAGATTTTCATAACGTCTTGTGTTGGCATGGCAGAGCCTCCCTTGCAGTTTATATCTATATTGTACACGAAAATGGAAGAGATATCAAGAGGGTTTGAGAAATTTTGGCGTTATGTACAGATTTACAGTGCTGGATTTGTGCAAAAAGACAGTCATTGTGCGAGATCCGGAAACTCGCGATGAAGAGGCTTGATAATGCGCAGCGTTTGCGTGACGAGCACGGCGCCAAGAGCGCAGCACAAGCCCTGCAGAGCGTTGCCCGGGACGCTGATCCATGCGCCGGCGGCATCGTAGAGCACGGTCTCATAGAGGAAATAACCGAGCACCATGACGCACTCTCCAAGGATGCAGGCAATTGTACGGCAGAGAACGTCGGTAACGGATTTTGAAAACACGCGCTTGAGCGCACGGTAGCTCCATATGGCGACCATGGGAACGGCAAATTTGATCAATGCGGTTGCGGGTGCGTACAGAGCATAACCTGCGAGCAGGTCTGCCAATGCGCTGCCAAGAGCGGCTGCAGCACCTCCATACCACGGCCCCATGCAAAAGGCGGCGAGCAGCACCATGATATCTCCTGCGTTGACATATCCATGAGGGAGCGGAATGATGATGATGTAGGTCACAACGCAGCAAAGTGCAGCAAAGAGCGCGGCATAGATCAAGCGGCGCAACGGGCGGTTTTGGTTTTTCAAAATAATCACCTTCTGTTACAAATTTCGGTGAATATTATAGCATAAAGCCTGTTGCATTACAAGATGAATATTGGATAAATTTTGTTATCGCAGCACGAAAAAAACCATCATTTTTTATGCTGCGGCAGATCGGTAGCTTTGGAGAGTTTCAAAGTGTTATGTCGTCCTTGTGTTCGTAGTTCATAGCATTGACCATGCAGATGCCATGACCGCCGATCTGCATTTTTTCGGTGGAGCACTTGATTCTCACCTCCATCGCTTTTGCTTTGCAGCTGAGCACCGCGATATGTAAATTCCGCGCGATATAAGTCTGCCTAACGCAGGGGCTGCGCCATTGGCGCAGCCCCGCTCTTTGTCGACGAAAGGACTTGGGGCTTTGCCCCAACCCCCACTTAAGGTGCTTTTTCGAGAAAAAGCACCTTAAGAATCCTTAAAAAGCTTTTTCAAAAGAATCATTTTATGGATTTTCGCCCCACTGTGTTGGGGGGAGAATGCTTTGGTCTACGGTCTGAGGGGCTGCGCCAAAGACGCAGCCCCGTGAAGTTATGCTTATGCCCAAGACATGGTAGAAGGCTTGGGATCGCTGATAATGATGGGCTTGAGGAAAGCTACTGCCTTTTGCAGTCCCTCGTCAATGCTCATCAGACTATCCTCATGCTCAATGGAGAGCACGCGGTCGTAGCCGCACAGGCGCAGATTGGAGACCAGATCACGCCAGTAGGTTTCATTGTTGCCATAGCCGACGGTGCGGAAGACCCATGCGCGGTGGATCTCGTCACCGTAGTGCTTGGTGTCCAGTACACCGTTCTTGGCGGTGTTGTAGGGGTCGATCTTGGTGTCCTTGGCATGGACGTGGTAGATGGCACCCTCCAGCTCGCGAATGGCGGCGACGGGATCCATGCCCTGCCAGATCAGGTGGGAGGGGTCAAAGTTGGCGCCCAGAACGTCGCCGACCTCCTTGCCTGCGACCTTACCGACGGCAGCACGCAGCTTAAGCAGCGTCTCGGGATTGTAGACGCAGAAACCCGGGTGCATCTCAAAGGCGATGCGGGTAACCTTGTGCTCCAGTGCGAACTTGGCGGTCTTTGCCCAGTAGGGGATCAGCTTTTCATTCCACTGCCACTCCAGAATGGAGAGAAAGTCATCGGGCCAAGGGCAGGTGACCCAGTTGGGGTACTTTGCCGTTTCGCAGTCGCCGGGGCAGCCGGAGAAGGTGATGACGGTATCTACGCCCATTTTCTCTGCCAGCAGCACGGTGTCGCAAAAATCGCTGTCGAAGGCGGCAGCAATTTCGGCGTTGGGGTGAACGGGGTTGCCATGGGTGGCAAGCGCGCAGACCTCCATGTCGTATTTTTTGAGTGTTGCGATGAATTTGTGATACTTTTTTTCATCGGCAAGCAGCTCGGCGGGATTGCAATGCGCCTTGCCGGGGTAGCCGCCTGCGCCCAGCTCAACGGTATGGATGCCAAGGTCAGAGAGGATTTCCAGCGTTTCATCCAACGATTTTTCGCCGTAAAGATTCGCCAATACACTAAGTTTCATGTTGTTTCACCTTTCGTATGTAATCGCTTGTTTGTTTTGTCGTGATCTTTGCCACGCGGACGCAAAGATTCTGACCAAAAGAACAATGAGAGCAGGCGACGCGCAGCATGTCGCCGTCCCGAACAAAATCAAGTGCCTGCTCGTTATCCATCCAACAGGCGGAGCAACGTCATGCGCAAAGCTCTCAAAGGATATCACGCCACTGCCGCTGTCCGCTACGGTGACATTTCACGCCCCAGCTGTTCATAGTCCTTGATATATTGCGGAGCGATGGGGAGCAACGGTTGATTTTGATCTGACATAAGCTTATCTTATTTGGTTCCGCTCTCAATCAAAACGGTAGATGTCGCCCGTCTTGGCAGAGGTGTAGATGCCCTCCAGAATGCGAGTGACGGTGTAAGCCTGCTCGGGGGTGACGCAGGGAGTTTTGTCATTGACGACTGCGTCGATCCATTGACGTGCCTCGCGAACCTCGGCGGGCTCGTTACCGTTGCCGTCATAGAAGGCGACGCCGCCGGCGGAGAGAGAGGGCTTGAGGACATACTGGCAGCCGTTGCGGATACCGTTGATACGGATGCCGTCCAGCATATCGCCGCCTGCCTTGGTACCGCAGATGGTGGTGATTGCCTCGCGGGTGTCCAGCATGTTGAGTGCCCAAGAGGATTCCAGCATGATGGTTGCGCCGTTTTCCATGACAATCATACCAAATGCACTATCCTCGACGGTGAACTTCTCGGGATCCCAGTCACCCCATGCGTTACCCGTCTTGGTGTCGTTGTTCAGCTTATGGAAGGTGGTACCGATGCAGTACTTGGGCTTGTAGTTGTTCATCATCCACAGCGTCAGGTCAAGTGCGTGGGTGCCGATGTCGATCAGAGGACCGCCGCCCTGCTCGTACTCGTTCAGGAATACGCCCCAAGTAGGAACGGCACGGCGACGCAGTGCAGTCGCCTTGGCGTAGTAGATATCACCGAAGGTACCGTCCTCGGCTTCCTTTTTCATATACATGGAATCGGTTCTCTGGCGGGACTGATAGCCGATGGTCAGCTTCTTACCGGTACGCTCAGCAGCGTCCAACATCTTCTTTGCCTCGACCGAGTTGATTGCCATGGGCTTTTCGCACATGACGTGCTTGCCTGCCTCCAGCGCATCCACCGTGATAAAGCTGTGGGCGCGGTTGGGGGTGCAGACGTGAACGACGTCGATGGCGGGATCGGCGAGCAGCTCTTTATAATTCTCGTACACCTTGGCGTCGGGCGTACCGTAGGTATCCTTGGCTTTCTGCGCGCGCTCAACGACGATGTCGCAGAAGGCGACCATCTCGACGTTGGAGAGCTTTTTGAGTGAGGGCATATGCTTACCGTTGGCAATGCCGCCGCAGCCGATAATACCGATTTGTACTTTTCCGTTGATCATTTTCAAATCCTCCGTTGTGTTAAGAATCGCACCGTTGTGTTTGTTCGGTGCAGAAATATTCTGTAAGTCTACAGGAATACAAGGATATAATACCGCAAAATGCGGCAGATTTCAAGGGGTATTTGCGAATTTTTTCGAGATTGGAGAAGTGCACAAATTCGCGGGTTCCGTTTTGTGCAAATTCACGAAACAGGAAACTCAGATGCGGGCGACACCGGTCTCCCTTGCAGCCTTGATGACGGCGGCGGCGACGATGGGCGCAACACGCTGATCAAGAGCGGGGACAATGATGTTTTCTTCGGACAACTCCTCCGGCGAGATCAGGGCGGCAAGGGCAAAGGAGGTAGCGACCTTCATTTCTTCATTGATGCAGGAGGCGCGACAATCCAGAGCACCGCGGAAAATGCCGGGGAAGGCGAGCACGTTATTGATCTGATTGGGGAAGTCGGAGCGTCCCGTGCCGACGATGCGGGCGCCGGCGGCTTTGGCCTCGTCCGGCATGATTTCGGGGGTGGGATTTGCCATGGGGAAAACGATGGGATCGGATGCCATGGAGCGGATCATATCACCACTGACCACGCCGGGAGCGGAAACGCCGATAAAGACGTCGGCATCGACCATGGCATCGGCGAGCGAGCCGTGAAGGTGACGGTGATTGGTCAGCGCAGCGATGGCGGCATGCGCGGGGGAGAGGTCATCCATATCCTCGCTGATGATGCCAAAGCGATCGACCATGGTCAGATCACGTACGCCCATGTTAAGCAGATGGCGACCGATCGAAATGCCGGCGGCACCCGCGCCGTTGATGACAACACGGGCGGTGGAGATATCCTTGCCAACGACCTTCAGCGCATTGAGAAGGGCGGCGGCGACGACGATGGCGGTACCGTGCTGGTCGTCATGAAAGACGGGAATGTCGCAGATCTCTTTGAGCTTTTGCTCAATCTCAAAGCAGCGGGGGGCGCTGATGTCCTCCAAATTGATGCCGCCGAAGGAGCCTGAGAGAAGATAGATGGTACGGACGATCTCATCAACGTCCTTAGAACGGATGCACAGGGGGAAGGCATCGACGTCGGCGAAGGCCTTGAACAGGGCGCATTTGCCTTCCATGACGGGCATACCCGCCTCGGGGCCGATGTCGCCCAGTCCCAGAACCGCGGTACCATCGGTGACGACGGCGACAAGGTTAGAGCGGCGGGTCAGTTCATAGGATTTGTTTACATCCTTTTGAATTTCAAGGCAGGGCTCGGCGACGCCGGGGGTATAAGCGAGGGAGAGGTCTTGCCTGTTTTCGATGGGGCAGCGGGTGATGACTTCGATCTTCCCGCGCCAGTCGTAGTGCTTTTTCAGGGATTGCTCGCGGATATTCATGGGATTTCCTTTCATATATTTCATATATTTAGAAGTGATACTCGATCAGAGTGGCGTTGGGAGCTTGGTAGTGGAAATATTCGTCGTTGGTCAGAGGATGAAAGAAGGTATGGATAACGCGGCAGACACCGCCGTGACAGACCAACAGGACGTTTTGGGTGGTGCATTTCTCCCGCAGCTCCTCTAAAAGCGGGTAGACGCGGGCAGCGACGTCCATGTGCGACTCGCCTTTGGGGTAACGGGTGGCAAAGAGGCGTTTGTTTTCGAGAAAGCCGAGATCAAAGCCGCTTTTGCCTTCATAGATGCCGTAGTTTTGCTCGATCAGGCGGGGCTCGATGACGACGGGAAGGTGGCACGCGTCGGCGGTGAACTGTGCGGTATGGCGGGCGCGGAGCAGCGGAGAGCTAAGAATGGCAGAGAAATTTTTATCCTTGGCGCTCTGCGCCAGTGCGCGGGCTTGCTCGATACCGATCTCGGTCAAGGGGATGTCGGTCAGACCGCAGACCTTATTTTCGACATTCCATGGGGTTTGCCCGTGGCGGGTGACGAATAGAGACATGAGGGCTCCTTTCGGTGGAAATGGAGTGATTTACGCCATATCCTCGGGGTGGAAGACGGTGTCAAATTGGTCGGGGGTGAGGTAACCCAGGTGAATACAAGCGTCGCGCAGAGAGATGTTCTCGGCATAAGCGGTTTTGGCGACACGGGCGGCATTTTCATAGCCGATATGGGGATTGAGAGCGGTGACCAGCATCAGGGAGTTGTGGAGATTATGATGCATTTTTTCACGATTGGCGGTGATCCCGCTGACGCAGCGGTCGTTGAAGGAGCGGATGCCGTCGGCAAGCAGACGGACGGATTGCAGGAAATTGTAGGCGATGACGGGCATAAAGACGTTGAGCTCAAAGTTGCCCTGCGAGGCAGCCACAGCGATGGTGGCGTCATTGCCCATGAGCTGCACGGCGATCATGGTGATTGCCTCACACTGGGTGGGGTTGACCTTGCCCGGCATGATCGAGGAGCCCGGCTCGTTTTCGGGAATGGTGATCTCACCCAAGCCGCAGCGGGGGCCGGAGGACAGCCAGCGGATGTCGTTGGCGATTTTCATCAGGTCGCACGCCAGTGCCTTGATGGCCCCGTGTACGGTGACCAGCTCACATTTAGAGGTCAGAGCGTGGAATTTATTTTCGGCAGCCTTGAAGGGGGTGCCGCAAAGGTCGGAAATGCGCTCGGCCACAGTGCAGTCGAACCCTTGAGGAGCGTTGAGCCCGGTGCCGACGGCAGTGCCGCCCAGAGCCAAGGGTCGCAGATGCTCCAGTGCATTGGTGATCATAATGAGATCGGTTTCAATGGATGCGCGCCAGCCGCTGATCTCCTGCGAAAAGCGGATGGGGGTGGCGTCCTGCAGATGTGTGCGCCCGCTTTTGACGACGTCCTCGTTTTCGTGCTCCAGCCGTTCCAGCGTGGCAGCAAGGTCCTCTGCGGCGGGGAGCAGCGTTTGCTCGACGGCAAGGACGGCGGCGATGTGCATGGCGGTGGGGAAGGTATCGTTGGAGGATTGCGACATATTGATATCGTCGTTAGGGTGGAGCAGCTTGTTTCCTGCAATGGCATTGCCACGGTTGGCAATGACCTCATTGACGTTCATATTGCTCTGAGTACCGCTGCCCGTTTGCCAGACGACGAGCGGAAAATGCTCCTTCAATTCACCGCGTAAAAGCTCGTCACAGACCTGTGCGATGAGTGCGTGCTTTTCCGTGGTCATCTTTTGCGGGCGAAGGGTATGATTGGCGGTGGCGGCCGCTTTTTTGAGAATGCCGAATGCGTGAATGATCTCATTTGGCATTTTTTCTTGGCTGATGGGAAAGTTTTCAAGGCTACGCTGGGTCTGTGCACCCCAGTATCGATCAGCGGGAACGAGAACCTCACCCATGGTATCGTGTTCGATGCGGTAATTCATCCTGTTTATTTTCTCCATGAAAAAATTTCATGTTATATTTTACCATATCAAAGCGCCAATTGCAAGTCATTTTACCTAAAAAAAGCGGAGGGCACATATTTTTTTGAAAAGTGAGACGGTTTGACACTAAGTGACACTGTTTGAGACTATTTTCTCTGCTATAATGGTGGCACACCGGAGGAAAGGAGTGTGATCGCATGAATGTCGGAAAAGAACGATGTTGGTCAGAAGAGTAAACGAAATGGCCGCGAGGCGCTTGCTGCGTTGATGGCACAGGGTAAGCTGGAGATGAGACTGCGCGCTTATCTGGACGGTTGTCACGGGGATCGGGAGCGTGACGGTGCTTTCCCGAATCTGGCGGGCTTTTGCCGCTATCTCGGGGTGGGGATGCGCACCTTTTGCAGCGTGGGGGAGGAATATCCCGCGATCTACGATGCAGTGATGACCCAGCTGGAGGATGAGGCGCTCAACTCAAAAAAGCTGCCCGCGGATTCAGCCATGCTGACCGCTGCCTATCTCAAGCGCCGTCTGGGATATGACGGTGAGGCTGTGGCAGGCAAGCGCAGTGGGGAGGAGGTTCGGGTGGTGTTTGAGCACGACCTGGAGCAGGCGGGCGTATGAGCGAGCAGGTTGTACGCATTGGTGGCGTGCCAAGCCCCAAGCAGGAGGAATTCTTTGCATCACGGACAAAGTACACGGCGTACGGTGGAGCGCGAGGCGGCGGAAAGTCGTGGGCGCTGCGAAGAAAGCTGGTGGCGTTGTGCTTATGCCATGCGGGAATCCACTGTCTGCTTTTGCGGCGGACGCTGGAGGAGCTGAAGTCCAATCATATCTATCCGATGCAAAAGGAATACGGGGCACTTTTGCAATGGCAAGAGAAGGATCGGGCATTTTTTTTTGAGAATGGCAGCCGCATTGACGCGGGATACTGCGATTGTGACCGAGACGTGCTGCGCTATCAGGGTCAGGAATACGATATCATCGCCATTGATGAGGCGACGCAATTGACGGAGCATCAATTTACCGTCTTTCGAGCGTGCCTGCGCGGTGTGGGCGATTTTCCACGGCGGATGTATCTGACCTGTAACCCGGGTGGCGTGGGGCACGCATGGGTCAAGCGTCTGTTTATCGATCGGGAGTTCCGCCAGGGTGAGAGAGCGCAGGATTATGTGTTCATCTCTGCCAAGCTGCAGGACAATCCCGTTCTGATGCGGGCAGATCCCGAATATGCGGAGCAGCTCAAGTCCCTGCCGCCACGGTTGCGTGACGCATGGCTGCACGGCAGATGGGATGCCTTTGCGGGACAGTTCTTTCCCGAATTTCGGGAGGAGCGGCACGTCTTTACGGGAGCGGCACCCGACGGGCTGCACTGCTTTGCGGCGATGGATTACGGCTTTGACCGCTTGGCGGTATTGCTGTTGGGACGAGGAGCGGACGGGCGGCTGTGGGTGCTGGGAGAACGATGTGTCTCCAATCTGACACTGCGAGAGGCAGCTTTTGAGGCAACGGCTCTGTTTCGGGAGGCTCCGTCGCGTGTGGAATATGTGGTGGCATCTCCCGATCTTTGGAACCGCCGGCAGGACAGCGGGCTTTCCGGTGTGGCTGTTATGCAGACGGTTCCCGCCATGCCACCCATGCGGGCAGCGGACGATCGGCGCGTGGCGGGATGGCGCGTGGTGCGGCAATATCTGCACGGGACCGATGGGGAGAGCGAGGCGCGGCTGAAAATTTCGCACAATTGCCCTGAGTTGATCCGCTGCATGGAGGCGCTGATGTGCGACGAGCATCGCACGGAGGATGCAGCCTCGCAGCCCCATCATCTGACGCACGCCCCCGAGGCGCTGCGATATGGGGTGATGAGCGATGCCGCATATTATCAGGTGGCGCAGGAAGAGAAGGCAGATGCCTTCCGAATGCCCGGAGCGCGGACAAAAGGGCTCTGGTAAATCAAGCACAGGAGGATGTTATTTTGAGAAGTTTTATGACAAAAGGCGCACACGCGCAAATACGGTTGGAGGAATTTCCCGGGCTTAAGGCTTATGCAGCGGTTAAGGATCATGCAGCGGCGCAGGAGCTATGCAACTTACGTTGTCTTGGCGATGGAACACTCTCCCGCAGGGAGGGGATCCGTCCCATCGCAACACTGCCCGAACGCTTGCGCGGTGCGATTTCGGTTACAAAAGACGGTGAGACGGTTATCTACGCAGCAGCGGGAGCGCATATTTATTCCATCATCCGAGCATCAGACGGGACACATATATGGAATCAGATCGGACAGATGCGATCGGATGAGGGAGAGGTATCTTTCTTTACGCTGGACGGAGAGTTGATTCTGATGGACGGTTTGAGAATGTACGCCCTGAGTCCTGAGGCGGCGGAGGAGATGGTGCCGTATTTGCCTCTGTACGGCAAGGATTGGAGCGCGGATGATTACGGCACCGTGTACGAGCCGAGAAATGTTCTGACCGATCAGGTCAACGTACGCTACGTCATGTCTTCTCATTCGAACACACTCAAGCTGAACATGGAGCCCGTATCGCTGGACGCTGTGTACATTGACGGTGTCTTATGCGATCCTGCCGGCTACACCCACAATATCTACGCGCTTTCTCTTGTGTTTGAGGAGATCGTCAGCATGGGTAGCGTGGTTGACGTCATTATGACGCTGCCCGAGGAACGCGCGGCGGTGGCTATGCGGGAGGATTTCTTCCGCTGCCGTTGCGCGGTGCGCCCCGGGGAGGCGGGAAGGACGGTGGCGCTCTTTGGCGGTGGCAATGAGACGGGGGTGCTCTATCTGACGCGGGAGATCGCCAAGGAGGACCGCGAGCGCTGTCGCACACTGCTCCCGCACTCCCGCATGGTCTACCTGCAGGCCGACGGGCGCATGGAGGTGGGCGACGGCTCCTGCGGTGTGAATGCCATGGTGCGTCACTATGATCGTACGCTCCTGATGACGGCGGCAGGCTGCTGGACGACCGATCTGCAGGCTCTTACGAACGGGACAAAGACAGATGCCCCGCGGGCGATCAATTCCCGCCTTGGCTGCAGCACGTATGGCGGCGCTTTGCTCGTGGGAAACAGCCCGATCAGTATTCATGGTAAGGACGTTCTCATCTGGAACGCCGACACGGATGAGTTGGACGAGTGTAACGCATATTCGATCTGTGAGGCGGTGCGCACACTGCTGCCCGACGATCTTGGGGAAAACGGGCGTGTATTTTACGACGATGAACGTGACGAGCTTTGGGTTTACACGCTGAATGGTGGAGCAAGGGTATTTGTCCGACAGAGCCAGGGCGAATGCTGGACGACCTTCGACTTCGGTCCGCTGTCATTGCGGGGGGTGTTCGGATGCGTAGATGCGGTGGGACTCCTTGGGGAATATTCCGTCTTTCTTACCGATCCTGACGCACCTTGCGATACGGATGCCGATGGTGCGGCTCAGCCGATTGTCTGCACCTATGCCTCTCACACGCTGAATTTCGATCATAAGGGGCAAACGCTCCGCCCGTATGAGGTGCTGCTGTGTACCGACGCGGATGCGGGGCAAAGGATCGAGGTAACGCTGACGGCGGCAGATGGAAAGACGGCGAGGGCAGAGCTCACGGCGACGGGGGCACACCCCTGCGAGCTGCAAAGGCGCCTGTCTCCCGGGCGATGCCGTCACGCAACGGTGCGCATACGATGCGATTGTGTCGGGGCGTTCTCGCTGCGAGGAATCGGCATTCTTGCGGGGGTGTAAGCAAGGCATGATGAAACATAGCAAAGGAGAACAAAATTTTGAGTCGGATTTTTAAGACAAAAACGTGGGAGCAGTACGAGGCGGGGCTGGCGTGTAAGCGTCGACTGCGGCTGGAGGAGACCGTCTGGCGAAACGAGTGCTTTTACCGTGGGGAGCAGTGGGGAGAGAGTGATCACAGCAATCTGCCGCGTCCTGTTTTTAACTTGGTACGGCGCGTGACGGATTATTTGATCGGCGCGGTGGCAGGCGGCAATCTTTCCATCACTTATGCGGACGAGAGTATTCGAACCGACCGCGGTGCTGCCGAGCGCGCTGCTGCGCTGCGACGCAGTATTGAACTGCTCAATCGCCACGTCGCATATCGTTGGGAGCGCTGCCATATGGACAAGATGGTCTACGGGCTGCTTTTGGACGCTGCGCTCTCGGGGGATGGGGTGGCGTATTGCTACTGGGACCCCAAGGGCGCGGGGGCAGGCCCCTTTGGCGGGGAGATCCGCACCATGTGCTGGAACAACACCCGTCTGTTCGTGGCAGATATGAATCGCGCGGATATTCAAAGTCAGGAATATATCATTCTTTCGGGGCGAGAGAGTGTCGGCGCGTTGCGCAGAGAGGCCAAGGCGGCAGGGCTTGGCGCCGAGCAGTGCCGAAGGATACGTTCCGACGAGGAGCGTGAGGCAGAGCTGCCGTATCGCTCGGCACCGGAGCTTGAAGGAGAGCGTGAGGCAAAAGCGACGGTGTTGACGAAATTCTGGAAACAGGACGGTGTGGTCTGGTTCGAGCGATCGACGGCAGAGGTGGTGCTGCGCAGAGTGAAAACGGCGCAAAGACTTTATCCTGTGGCGTATTTCAATTGGATCCCGCGGCGCAATTGCTTTCACGGGGCATCACCCGTGACGAGTATGCTGCCCAATCAGCGGTTTATCAACCGTGCATATGCCATGGTGATGAAACACATGACCGACACCGCGTTTTCCAAGGTGGTTTATGACAAGAGCCGTATTCCCGAATGGAACGGAGAGGTCGGTCAGGCAATTGCAGCGGTGGGCGGAAATCTGTCAGATGCGGTACAGGTGGTCGGTACGGGGCAGCTCCAGGAGGGCTACATGACGCTGATCGAAAACGCCATTGCCACCACCAAGGAGCTGATGGGCGCGACGGACACGGCACTTGGCTCCGCGCAGGCGACCAACACCAGCGCCATTCTCGCGCTGCAGGAGGCATCGCGGACATCGGTACAGCAGGTGATCGCTGCATATCTGCAATGCATAGAAGATATTGCTTGCATCTGGGCCGATATGATGTGTGCCTGTTATGCCGATCGTCGTCCGCTGCCATATCTTGACGGCGAGACGCTTGCCACCGATTTCGCGGATTTCACAGCACTGCGTCAGGCGACGCTGTATGCCCGCGTTGAAGTGGGCAACACCACCCGCTACAGTGCAAGCGGAACACAGACAGCGCTGGATCGCTTGCTGGACGGCGGATATATCTCGCTGCGGCAGTATCTGGAATGTCTGCCTGCGGGGATCCTTCCCATGCGCGGCAAGCTGCTGGAGGAGATATGTAATCAAAATGCGGAAAAAGGAGGTGATACGGAAGATGCAGCAACAGATACAGCCGATATCGGAGCAGATCCATGACGCGGTCGGGACGCCTGACGCCGAATCTGCCATGATGGCACAAGCCGAGGAGCAAAATGCACGTAATGCGCAGTGCGCTGCGGGTCCGGGCGGCAGCGCGCCCCCCGAATATCTCACCCCCGCGCAGGTCAGAGCGATGGATCGCCGCGAGGTGCGTGATCATTATGCACTGATCATTGAAAGCATGAAACACTGGCAGTAATGCCGCAAAATCAGCAAACAATTTTTTGAAGAACAATGAAAAGGAGAAAAAACAATGGCTATTATGAATTTTATTTCCACCGTATGGAGTGAGACGCTGGCAAGCGCACTCAACAAGCAATATGTCGCCGTGGCCAACTGCAACCGCGACTTTGAGGGCGAGATCAAGGAGAAAGGCTCGCGCGTCAAAATCTGCAGCGTGGGAGACGTGACGGTCGGGGACTACACCAAGAATACCGATATGTCCGATCCGCAGACACTCAGCGATTCTGCCAAGGAGCTGATCATCAATCGTGCCAAGTATTTCAACTTCCAGCTGGATGACATCGACCGTGCGCAGGCGCTGCCCGGGCTGATGAGCGAGGCGATGCGTAAGGCGGCAGCGGGGCTTGCCGAGGAGGCAGACAAGTACGTGTTCAGCCTGTACGAAAATGCGGGCACGACCATTACCAATGAGGCGACCACCGCAGAGAACATTCTCGACAATATCATCTACGCCCGTACGGCACTGTATGCCAATGGCGTGGGTAACACCAACGATATTGTGATGGAGGTCTCTCCTGCGGTCGCAGCCCTCATTCTCAAGGCTAAGATCACACTGTCCACAGACAACGGCGAGATGATGGAGAGCGGTTGTCTTGGCAGCTTTGGCGGCTGCAAGATCTACGTCAGTCCCAACATTAGCGTGGTGGAGGGCTCGGGGGTCAACTACCACAAGTGCCTGGTCAGAACCAAGCGCGCCATTGCCTTCGCAGAGCAGCTGTCCGAGATCGATGCCTATCGTCCCGAAAAGCGCTTTGCCGATGCGCTCAAGGGTCTGCATCTGTACGGCGCCAAGACTGTCTTCCCGAACGAGATGGTGCTCTTGGATCTGGGCATTGCGGCTTGACGGTGTGTGTTATGACCAATCGTGATATATACAGCGTGGCATTGTCCGTTCTTGGTGAGCAGGCCGAGGATTGCGCTGATTACGAGGAGCGTGCACCTGCGCTGATCGGTGTGGCGGTTACGGAGTATGGCAAACGTGACGAGGCGTACCGTACGGCAAACGGTGTGCAAAACGTCGACGGTACGATGACGGTGGTGCAGTCTTTGGATAGCGACTTCCCGCTGTCCGATTGCTTTGCCGTGGCGGTGTGCTACCGACTGGCGGGAATGCTGGTCGAGCGGGAAAATCCCGATTTCGCGACCCGCTGTTTCTCGCACGCCGAGGCGTCGGCAGAGCGGGTACTGCGAGAGCAAACTCCCGCCGAGGTGCATCCCATCCGACCGAATTGCTGAGCGGCGGACTCCGTCAAGCAAATAAAAAAGGGAGGAGCCCAGATGGGTTCCTCCCGATTTTGTTTGTGTGAGATATTACAGCTCAGCGAAGTACTTGATGGTGCGTACCATCTGGCTGGTGTAGGAGTTCTCGTTGTCGTACCAAGAAACGACCTGAACCTGATAGGTGTCGTCGTCGATCTTAGCCACCATGGTCTGGGTTGCATCGAACAGAGAACCGTAGCGCATACCGATAACGTCGGAGGAAACGATCTGCTCCTCGTTGTAGCCGTAGGATGCGGATGCAGCAGCCTTCATAGCAGCGTTGATGCCGTCCTTGGTGATGTCCTTGCCCTTAACAACAGCAACCAGAATGGTGGTGGAGCCGGTGCAGGTGGGAACGCGCTGAGCGGAACCGATCAGCTTGCCGTTCAGCTCGGGGATAACCAGACCGATAGCCTTAGCGGCCCCGGTGGAGTTGGGAACGATGTTCTGAGCAGCTGCTCTTGCGCGGCGGAGGTCACCCTTTCTGTGGGGACCGTCGAGAACCATCTGGTCACCGGTGTAAGCGTGAACGGTGGTCATGATTCCGCTCTGGATGGGAGCGTAGTCGTT
>JAFTJZ010000009.1 GCA_017456145.1 Clostridia bacterium | reverse complement strand
GCGGGGAGGGAAAATTCTTTCAAGAATTTTCCCTCCCCGCTTTCTTTACACGTCCTTCTTCGCAAAAATGCAGCGATAGGGCGCGAGTGTGACGGTCTGACCGGCGGTAAAATGCTCGTCGGTGTCCAGATCGACGCAATCAAAGGGCATGGTGAGTGTGCCGGTATCACCACGGGTCTCAATGGCGCTGAGCACCGTTCCGTAGGCACCGTTCAACAGATTGAGGAATACCGTGTCCGTCGCTTGCGCGATAGGAGCGATGCCGCACTCGGCGGCGATCTTCTGAATGAACGTGCGCCAGCCGGGCTCGGTCAGCTGTGTGCCAAGCAGGATAATGCGGCCCTTGCCCACGCGGGTCTCGGTGATGGCGGCGTAACCGGTGAGATATTCGCTGCCGCCGGTGTAGGTAGCAAGTACGCGAACGCCCTCACCCGCGACCAGTGCGTCTGCAGCCAGGTTATTGACCGTTCCCGCCGTTGTACCGTCATCAAAGGTCACCTCGGGCAGCGGAATGTCGGACGTGCCTCGGATAAACTCGGAGGGTGCGGGGATGTAGTAAGCGCGCTGCACGTTCGCCCAATCCTCCAGGTGTCCGAACGGCGCATTCTTGTATTTGACCAGATCGGGTGTGAAAATATCGCTGTAAGGACCAACGACCCAGGTGCCGCCCGCCTTGACCCAGTCTAAGATACGCTCATGGAAGCCGTCCTCCTCCAGCGTCATCTGGCGGTGCGAGATGATCATTTTGTAAGGCGAGAGATCGTGCGCGGGCGCGATGACATCCGGGTGGAAATGCTCGCGGCAGATGGGCATATACACGCGATCCTGAATGTCCGCGCGGTACTCGTAGCGGCGGCCGGGCGTTTCAAACGAGCAGTTTTTGTCCATCAGGAAAGGCAGTTGCCCGAACACGACGGCCATACCGCCCGTGACGGGCTTGGTGCCCTGTACCATGGGGGCAATTTTTTCAAGCGTTGCGGAAATTTCGCGGATTTCGGGGGAGGTCTGCATATCGCGTCCCCAGGCGTCAACGACCGAGCCGTGCGCCATTTCATGTCCGCCGCGGTGGGAGCGGAACAGCCAGTAGAGTGCCATCTCGCCGCCGGAGGCAAAGCTCATCAGTGTATTGGCGCGGCAGAAGCCACGTCTGCGGGGGGCGTTGGGGTTGGAGGCACCGTTCCAGGAGGGTGAGGTTTCGGTCAGCCAGATGGGGCGATCATGCTCGGAGCGGTAGGCATCCAGCCAGAACTGCATTACTTGGGGCGGACCGTAATAGTTGAACTGTGATATATCAAGGCGTTTATTTGCCGTATGGATACCGAGCTGTTGTGTGGGCATCATATCGGTACCGATCGGCTTGTTTGTATACTGTCGGATAATATCCGCCTGCACGTGACAAAAATCGGCAAACGACTCGGATTTATACACCTCCCAAAGATACTTATGGGTGGGTGGTTGCTGTGTGCGGGGGGAGTAGGCGTCGATCTCCTCAAAGGAGGTATAATCAAGCGACCAGGTGCCGTTTGCCCAGTCGTCGTTGAGCTTTTCGATGGTACCGTAGCGCTCGCGCAGAAAATCGCGGAAGCCATCGGTACAGTCGCGGCAATCGCAGCCGGTGCCCAGTATCATTGGAGCGAATTCGTTATCGATCTGCCAGCCGATGACATTCTCGTCGGTTGCGAATTCCTTTGCCATAGCCTCGACGATATTGGCGCAGAAGCGGCGGTAACGGCGGTTGGTGGGGCAGGTGGTGCGTCTGCCGCCGTGGCGCGCCTTGAGCCCGTCCGAGGTCAAAAAAATTTCGGGGTATTTATGTGCCATCCAGGAGGGGGGCGTGGCCGACGGGGTACACATGACAACGGAGATACCGCGCGTCTTGCATTTATCCACGACTTCGCGGAACAGGGACATATCATATTTGCCCTCGGCGGGCTCCATGGTACTCCATGCGAACTCTGCGACGCGGACGGTATTGAGTCCATGGTTTTGCAGGCGGTCAAGGTCGGCGTCGATTTCACTTCTGTCCCACGCTTCGGGGTAATAGGCTGCACCGTAGTAGGGGGGCTGGAATTTTTTCATGGTGAACTCCTTTCGTTAGAGGGAAGATTTAGGTGGTGCGAACATAACTTTCTAACTATAATTAATTTGTGTTCATTTCTTTGTCAAACGACAAAGAAACGAACCAAAGAAAACGTTCGTAAGGGGCGGCTGCCCCTTACGTATCCCTGCTGCTGCGCTCGCTCATGCTCGCGCGAGGGCATAGGTTTCTAAGACTCCTCCATCTCTTCGGCACCGCCTCGAGATGGGTTTGAAACGGTCATTTGAAATTTGATCAAATTGGCGTGGGGTTATACTTTATGCGGTCATTTGGAATTTAGGCTAAATTCTGTAGGGGAGGGGGGCACATCTATGGGGGTTCCCCTCCCGTTTCAACGCGAAACCGGACACATGCCGCACTATGGGCCTGCGATTTTGCACTCGGCACCGCATACCCGCTGCAGTCGGAAATCTGATGTTCTATCGATTAACGATTTAATTAAAGTTCTTTGAAATCCAAAAACTTTCTTTCAAGAAAGTTTTGGCCGCCGGAGGCAATATATCTCCGTCCCTCACTCCACCGTAAGCGTCTCTCCTGCGTCGATGTGATAGAGGCGGCTATCCTGATCGAACCAGATTTGGTGCAGTGTGGGATTGTAAACCAAGCGTCCGTCGGCGCTGTAGATCAGCGAGCGGTAGGCGGTAACGTATTCGTAGATTTCCATGTTGGTCGCGTACCAGATGTCCTCATGAGTACCAAGGCGCTCGCAGATGGTGTCCAGCAGCTCCCAGTTGTGGTTGCGCTCAAATTCATAGCTATGTCCCCAAAGATAAAACAGGCGCGGATATCGCGCGGCGGGGCTCATCGGGCGGGAGAGGTCGATGGCGAGAAAGGCGTCGATCCATTCAAACAGATGGGGATTGGCGTGGTGCGCCGTCGGAGCCCATGCGTGCCAATCCGTCGGCAGACGGAAGTCGGCGTTGTCCTCACCGGTGGTGCGTGCGTAGACCACATCAAGATCGGTCAGATAGCGTTTGACCGTGTCATAGTCTGCACCGTTGAAGAAACGACGGATGCCGCTGTCGGGGTACGCCATGCCGCGGATGATGCGTCCGTAGCGCCGCTCCAGCTCGGTGCGGCACATCAGCACATCGTGAATCCCCTCAATGGGACGCAGCGCCCCCTGGGCGCGGTGGTACGCTCCGTGGATGGCGATCTCATGTCCGCGGGAGAGAATATGCTCCTCCACCTGTGCCTGCGTCAGATTGACCGAGCGCAGTGCATCGCAGTTGAAATTAAAGGTACATTTCAGAGCGTGTGCGGTGACGGTATCCGAAAAACGAATGTCCTCGGGACAGCCGTCGTCGTAGCTCAACGTGACGGCCTTGCTCCGCCCTTGCGGAAAACGTAAGAAACGGTAACGCATAAAAAATCTCCTTTACGTGGTGATCCGACATTATGATAACACATCGTGCAAGGATTGTCAAGGATTTCACACGGAAATTTTTACCCTCATGCATAATTCGGTTGCATTTGCAAAAACTAACATCGGTCACTGCCATGATGACGCAGTGCAAAGAAATAATTGTTTCATGGAAGGAACTTTCGCACTGTCGCGAAAGATTTGGTTATCATACAATGAAAGCAACAGGAATTGTTCGTCGCATCGACGATCTGGGGCGGGTCGTCATCCCCAAGGAGATCCGTCGCACCATGCGCATCCGCGAGGGCGACCCGCTGGAAATCTACACGGACCGCGAGGGTGAGGTCATTTTCAAAAAATATTCTCCTATCGGAGAGCTGGCAGCGTTTGCGGCGCAGTATGCCGAAACACTGCATAAGACCTGCTCGCTGTCGGTCGTGATCTGTGACCGCGACGCGGTCATTGCTTGCGCGGGCTTGCCCAAAAAGGAATATAATGAACAAACGCTTTCCGCGCCGCTGGAGGACATCATCGCGCGTCGTGCATTTTATCTGCACCGCGCAGGGGAAGAAAGTGTTCCCGTGCTGGCACGGGAGAGCGGCGAGGGCGGCAGATACGTCCGCTGTGCCATGCCCATCATCAGCGAGGGTGATATCATCGGCTGCGTTGCCTCCGTCGCCTCGGGAGACGGGGAGCGCGAGATCGCAGAGGACGTCGAGAGCAAGCTGATCCAGACCGCCGCACTCTTTCTCGGAAGACAGCTGGAGAGCTGACGGGGATCGATGAGAAGTT
Source organism: Clostridia bacterium (assembly GCA_017456145.1). GTDB lineage: Bacteria > Bacillota > Clostridia > Oscillospirales > CAG-272 > SIG644. The sequence continues at coordinate 18,068 of JAFTJZ010000009.1, read as the reverse complement.
GGGGCAGAGCCCCTTGCAGAAAGGAAGGATAAATAATGGCAACAGCAATTAAAAACAGCACGGTAGAGCTGCTGAGCAAGATGTTTAAGAATATGAATATGGGGAAGGATTCGACGCTGGATCTGCTGGCGAAGGTGTCGGACAGCGCTCTGAAGAGCGATATGACGATGCAGCTCAACGGTTATGAGGGTATGCTCAAAAAAATCAACGAGCACCTGCAGGCTGCGGGCGAGCAGCCCAAGGAGGAGGATTTCATGACCAAGATGTCCGCCAAGGTCGGTACCGCCTTCAACACCATGATGGACGACTCCCCCTCGCATATCGCCGATATGATGATTCAGGGCTCCACCATGGGCATGACCGATACCACAAAGCTCCTGCGCGACTATGAGAACACCGATGCCTCCGAGGCGTCTCTTTCGATCTGCCGCGCGATCATCAAGTTCGAGGAAGAGAACATCGAACGCATGAAAAAGCATTTGTGAGTAAAAAGCGGGGGAAACCTTTTTTATAAAGTTTCCCCCACACCTTTTCAGGAAAAATTGAAACAAAAGAAGAGGCTGTCATCGCTTACGACAACAGCCTCCTCTTTGCTTTTACAAGTTCTTGATAGAGGGGGGCGGGGGAGAAACTTTTTTAAGAAACTTTCTCCCCCGGCGATTCATCTCATTTTACCTAAACGCCTTCTGGTTAAGAACCAGCGCGCTGTACATATAGAGAACGTCCTTGTTCTCAAAATCGATCATGCCGCCGAGCATATCGGGCATGACGTAGCGGATATCGACGACGTAGATGCTCTTATAACCCTCTGCGAGCAGGGGGATGAGACTGGAGCCAAAGGAATCGCGGAAGACGATCAGCTCCTCGTCCGTCGTTGCGTTCGGGTTGTCGATACGCAGCAGTGCGCGGGTACCCGAGAGGAAGAAGTTATATCCATCGTCACTCTCAAATTGCTCGAAATCGTAGATGCTGCCGGTCTTGCCCGTCTCGTAGTCGTAAACCGTGCAGGCGTCCAGCACGTCGTTGGTCAGATAGACCAGCGTGTCGGGGGTGGGATACAGAGCGCTTTGGAGGTAGTAAACACCCTTAAAATCCTCCAAGGAATTTTCTGTATATGTCCCGGAGAGACGGTCGCTGACACCGAGCGCTGCCGAAATCTCATCTACCACATCCCCGATCTTGTCCTGACTCCAGTGGGTGTCGGTGCGGTAGTAATCCGAGAGCTCCAGTTTGTCGAAAATATCGATATAGGTCATGCCGGGCAGCGCCGACTGTACTGTCTGTGCCATCCAATCGTAGTCGGGGGAAGGATAGCCGTAGTCGCGGGCGAGCAGATAATTTTTGTCGGGAACCAGACAGACGAATTTTTCGCCGCCGTTGTCCTTGAGATATTTCTCATAAATATGCTGCAATCTGCCGACCGAATACTCCACCAGATCGGGATTGAAATCCGATTCGACCTTGGCAATATAACCATCCTCGATCACAAGACCGTTGTTTTCGTTGAGGTTGAAGACGTGCATGGCAAGATTTGCCTTGAGCGAGCGGAACCACTCGCGGAAGGGGAACTGATCCACCGTGAAATTTTCAAACTGCTTGATCGTGGAGGTCTCGGCGTCCTTGGTGTTGAGAATGCTTTCCCATGTGATGTCGGTGGGCAGCTGCGCCAGATCTCTGCGCTCACTCTCGGACTTTTCAACGGGATTGATAAAGCCTCCGATACAGAACACGACGAAAAAGGCTAAAAAGACGATGAATGTCGCCGTGACGACGATATGCTTGATTTTATCATTCATAGCGTGATAGACCTCCTTATCAGAATCGGAAATACAGGAAGGGGCTGAACGAGCCGTCCACAAAGTAGGCGGTGACGACAAGGAGCAGCGCGACGACTACGATCGGCTCCAGCACGTTGATGATCTTGCGCGCTGTGATATTTTCCTTGAGCTTGCGCACGCCTGTTTTGAGCAAAGGCGTGGCACCGAGCAGTGCGCAGAGCAGGATGACAGCGTAGCCGGACAGATAATAGCTCGTCTGAGCCGACCACAGCGGAATACCGCCCGCACCGAACATACCGCCGATGTCGGTGATCGCGCCGGACATTCCCGCAGCGTTGAACAGAACAAAGCTGATCAGGATGACGACGACCACATAGATATGGGATACGAAACGCGGGAGCTTTTGGAACAGCTTGTTGAGCCAGAATTTTTCCAGCATCAAGAACAGGGCAAAATACAGACCCCAGCAGATGAACGTCCAGTCGGCTCCGTGCCAGAAACCGGTCAGGAACCAGACCGTCAGCGTATTGAAGAACCAGCGGGGGAGCTTGACACGGTTGCCGCCCATGGGAATATAGACGTAATCGCGGAACCAAGAGCCCAGCGACATATGCCATCTTCTCCAGAACTCGCCGATGCTCTTCGAGATGAAGGGATAATTGAAATTCTCAAGGAAATGGAATCCGAAGATGCGACCAAGACCGATCGCCATATCGGAATACCCCGAAAAGTCGAAATACAGCTGCAGTGAAATGGCAATGGCATACAGCCAATAGCCGCCGACGGAGGCCTCGTCCATGCCGTACAGAGCCTTGCTCATCGCACCGAGCTGATCCGCGATCAATACCTTTTTGGCAAGACCCAGCACAAAGCGGGTCACACCGTAGGAAAAGTTTTCAAAGGAGTGCGATCTCTGGGACAGCTCCTCGGCGACCGTGACGTAGCGGACGATGGGCCCTGCGATCAGCTGCGGGAACAGCGCTACATAGGTTGCAAGATGAATGAAGTTTCTCTGCGCTGCCGCCTCGCCGCGATAGACGTCGATGGTATAGCTCATGGTCTGGAAGGTGTAAAAGCTGATGCCGATGGGCAGCGCCAGCCCCAACAGGGAAAAGGAGGAGCCGAAGATGTTATTGACGTTGTGGATAAAGAAATCGGAATACTTGAAAAAGCCAAGGGCACCGATGCTGGTGATGACCGACGACCAAAGAAAGACCTTACTCCATACTCTGCCGCGGAAATGTCCGATCAAAAGGCCGTGGATGTAGCTGGAGAGTGTGGTGGCCAGCATCAAGAGGGTGTAGATCGGTTCGCCGTAAAAGTAGAAAAACAGGCTGGAAATCAGCAGCACCAGGTTTTTGAGCTTGAAGGGAACCAAAAAGTATACGACCAGTACGATGGGTAGGAAATAATATAAGAAATTGATACTTGAGAAAAGCATGCGATTCCTCCGCTTACATAAAATCAGTGGCTACTTGTAGTAAGCAGGCGTGCTTTCTTGCTTGAAAGCCGCCTGCTTGCAGGGATTTTTGGTATTATTCCTCGATGCTTGCAGGGCACATCAGGAAGAAGACCATATTGTCGTAGGAGCCGACCAGCGTCTCGTCAGCCTCAACGCACACGTTCCATCTGGGGTTGCAGTTGGTGGACAGATCGCTGATGTAGTTGACCACATCGACGCCGTCCTCCACCTGAAGGATGTAGCCGACGAAGGGAATGGAGCCGATCATGGGCATGAAGACGGCACCCGTGGAGAAATCGGTCACCTCATAGTTATCAAAGCCGGAGAGCAGACCGGGAGCAACTTCCATCGCACCCAGGCCGAAAGGAACCAGCTGCTTTTCACAGATTGCGTTGGCAATCTCACCGGGCGTGCCGAGTGCACCCTCGGTCATGATCTGTTCAAATGCGGTCCAGATGGTATAGCCGACGGTACCCTCCTCCAGCGTGATGGGGTAGTTGACGTTGGTGTTGACCTCTACGTCGCCGCCCTCGCTGCCGTCACTCAGAGCTGCGGGGCACATCAGGAAGAATACGGTGTTGCCAACCGCGCCGGCGACGGTCTGGTCTGCGGTCACACAGATATTCCATCTGGGATCGCAGTTGTCGGTCAGACCCGTGAGGAAGGTGTTGACGTCGGTGCCCTCGGAGAGCTCAAACACATAGCCGACGAAGGCGATCGAGCCCATCATGGGCATATAGACCGCAGCAGAATCAAAGCCGGTGATCTTGTATTCACCAAAGCCGGTGAAATACTCGGAGGAGGCATCTACGGGCATTGCAGCGCCCATGAACTGGATCGCGGGATTGGTAATCAACGCATTTGCCCGCTCCTCGGTGCTCATCTCGGGGTTGGCAGCGACAGAGTCCTTGAAGGCGACCCAAAGGGTCTCACCCAGCGTACCGGCCTCAACGGTAGGCTCAATAATGTCGGAGCCGGTCGTTTCGCCGTCAGCGGGCTGCTGGTCGTCGTTGTTTTCAAGTTGATCGTTGTCGTTATTGTTGTTGTTGCCTTCGTCGTCGTTGGCGCAAGCGACTGCGGAGGTCAGCAGCAGCATGGCTGCAAGAATAGCTGCAAGAATTCTTTTCATTACGGTTGTTCTCACTTTCTTTTGGTGTGTTGTTTTTTGATCTGCGCGGTGACGACGGCAAGAGCGTTTGGTTGTAGCATATGTTTCCACGCTTGTTCTCGCGCGTCGCCGTGGCGCTTACACTTATAATACGGACAAGTAGGCAAAAGGTGACCGTGATATTAAAAATTTTTTTATTTTTTCAAAAAAAGCTGTATGCAAGAGTTTTTGGCGGGTAAAATAAAGGGTTGACACGCACGAATGCGGTCAACCCGGAAATCATTTGGAGAGCAGGTAGCTCGGATCCATGCGCGGTGTCGGATCGTCGAGCAGAACCGATACGCACATCCGCGCGCCCATCGCATCGATCAGAGCACTGCGTGATGCCTCGTCTTCAAAGTAGACGCAGACCGCGGGTGTGTCGGTGGTGTCCGAGAAAAGGGCGGCCGACGCTTGTGCGTCCGATGCCATATCCAAGATCCGGATCCCATCAAAGGCGACCACGCAGCCGTAGCGACCGTCCTCAGATGCGGGCAGGATGTAGCAGCTGCTCAGAGTGGCGTCCAGAATCAGCCAGTTGTCCCCGCTTTGTGCGGCACGGACAGCCATTTCGTCGATAGCCGCCCTGTCGTAGCACTCTGCCGTGTCGGCGGGGGGGAGGGCAAAGGGCTGCACCACCTCGTCGGTTGTCGCGGGCATAGGGTCATCGCCGCTGTAGGCGGAGATCTCCGCCTCCGATGCGGTATCGTTGAATTGCGCGCGGGCATAACTTTGTGTCTCGTTGCCTGCGGAGGGCAGCAGTGTATCTTTGCCAAGCGAGATACCGACGCTGACCATCAGCACCAGCGCGCAGGCAGCGCCTGCCAGACGGTATGCGATGGCGTAAGGCGACGATTTACGCGTGCTCTGCGTCATGTGTGCCGCTGCCTTGGCTGCTGCGGTATATTTTTGTGCCTCGACCTTTTCGATCGTGGCGCGGATCAGCGTCTCATCGGGGGTGATGCGCCCGAAGGTGCGCCGCAGATCATTTTCGTTCATGGGTTACCTCTTTTCTGTACTTGTGAATCACCGTGTTCGTCCAAAGCCAATTTCAATTTCTGCCGTGCACGGGAGAGTCGCTTTTTGATGTTGACCTCCGTGGTGTCAAGCACCCGGGCGATCTCGCGGACGGACATATCCTCATAATAAAACAGCAGCAGCACCTCGCGCATTTGTTGCGGCAGCTTGAGCACCTCGGCATACACGTCGGGGGTGTCGGACCTCCCGGTGTCAAGGGTGTCCTCGTCGGGCAGCTGTGCCATCATGACATCATCCATACCGTCAACGTTTCTTCGCCAGGGGGCGACAAAATGAGAATTGCAGCAGTTGATGGTCACGCGGATGAGCCATGCCTTGCGGTGTTCTTCTGAGGCAAACGGCTTTTCGTTGGTGACCAGCTTGACAAAGACGTCCTGAAAAATGTCCTGTGCATCGTGGGTGGAGCGGGTCTTGGTGAGGGCCAGTTTCCAAACCAGCGGAGAGTAGAAACGGACAACCTCGTCGGTGACCTCCATGGGAAGGGTATCTCCACAGGGCAGTGAGGTGTCACGCATCATGGCGTGCATCGGATCGTCCTCATCCATATCCACGTCGGTGGCAGGCGCGGGATCACTATTCGAGACGTCGGGATCGTAATCAAAATCGTCGGCGTTTTGATATGCCATGATCTCATCTCCTCTCTACTAATACTGTTTTGGTGGGGAAAAGGTGACCGCTTTTTTTGAAAAAAATGAAAAGCTTGCAGCCTATGTCCGTATAGTATAGCATATAAATATGAACAATTCATGACAAAAAGCGGCAATGGATAAAATCACAAGGATAAATTGTTTGCTGCATAAAGAATCTGTACGATGGCAACACTATCAGCGGGTGCTCATATGGGCATTACATAGAAAGGGGTGTGACAATGAAAGTATATCCGGGTCAGGGAGTATCGGGCGGTGTGTGCGTTGGGCGCGCCGCGGTATGGAGCGAGCGAACATATGCCGAGGAGGACAGCCAAGGTCAGACAGAGCTGACGGCACAGGCGCATTGGGAACGTTTTTTGAAGTCCCGTGACGCGGCAAGGGATGCGCTCAGGACGCTTTATATCCAAGCACGGGAGAATGTGGGTGAGCAGAGCGCGGAGATTTTTGATGTACAGGCGATGATGCTGGAGGATGCGGACTTTTGCCAAGCGGTTCGCGATGCGATCTTTGCACAACGGCTGGGAGCTGTAGCTGCGGTGCGTCGGGCAGGGGAGCAGATGGCTGCCATGCTCGGCGCCATGCAGGACGAATATCTGCGGGAGCGCGCAGCGGATGTCAAGGATATTGCCAACCGCGTGATACGGCACCTGACAGGCGGTGGGCAGGAGGATGAATGGACGCTGCCACCGTATCCCTGCATTCTGTGTGCAAAGGAGCTTACCCCCGCCCAGACGGCACGATTGGATCGAAAGCGCGTGCTGGGCTTTATCACCGCGCATGGCTCCGCTACCTCGCATACCGCCATTGTTGCCCGCTCGATGAATCTGCCTGCGCTGGTAGGTGTGGGTGAGGAGGCGATCCATGCGCTGCGGGAGGGAGATACCGTCGCGCTGGATGCCGAGCGGGGGCGGATGTGCATCGATCCGGACGAAACGGTGTTATGCGAGATGGAGGAGCAGCAGGCAAGCGCAAGGCGACATCGTGCAGCACAGGAGAGATTCCGCGGGAGAGAGACACGCACGGCAAGCGGGCGACAGCTGTATCTGTATGCCAACGCAGCCTTGCCCGAGGACGTTGAAGCGGCGCGGCAGGGAGATGCCGAGGGAATTGGTCTGTTCCGCAGCGAATTTCTGTACCTTGGACGGGAGGAGGCGCCGAGTGAGGAGGAGCAATACCGAATCTACAAGGACATTTTGGAACGGATGGAGGGGCGTCGGGTCATTATCCGTACGTTGGATATTGGCGCGGACAAGCAAGCCGGCTGCCTGCCGCAGACGGGAAAGGAAGAAAACCCCGCACTCGGCTGCCGCGCCGTGCGTCATTCTCTGTTGCATCCGTCGCTGTTTTTGACACAGGCAAAGGCATTGCTCCGTGCCTCGGTGCACGGCCGTCTTGCGGTGATGTTCCCCTTGATCTGCAGTGAGCAGGAGCTCAGGGGAATATTGGCTCTGTGGGATCGGGCGCGCGGTGAGATTGGCGGAGGCGGCGAGGTGGAGAGGGGCATTATGATCGAGACACCCGCCGCGGCACTGATCTCGGATCGCCTGGCCGGCATGGTGGATTTTTTCAGCATCGGAACCAACGACCTGACCCAATATACCTTGGCAATGGATCGGCAGAACGAGATGCTGCAGCCCTTTTTACAGCCGCATCACCCCGCCATACTCGCACTTATTCGCAAGACGGTCGACAGTGCCAAAGCAGCAGGGATATGGGTCGGCATCTGCGGTGAGCTCGGTGCGGACTTTGAGCTGACGGAAACATTTGTGCAGATGGGGGTTGATGAGCTGTCTGTCGCACCGTCACAGATTCTTGCCCTGCGGAAAAGGATCGCAGAAATCAAATGATCGATATGGATGAACATCGGAAGACAAATCGGGATATGGAGGTTAATGATGCTGAAAAAAGAATTTGTTGTGAATGACCCGCTGGGACTTCATGCACGCCCCGCCGGAGTTATTGTCAAAGAGGCGCAGAGGTATGAGAGCGAGGTTACCCTGACTGTGCAGAGCAGCGGTAAGAGCGCCAGCGCCAAGGGCTTGTTTGCTTTGCTCGGCCTTGAGGTGCGACAGGGCGATATTTTACTCCTTGCTGCCGACGGGAAGGACGAAGACAAGGCGTTGCGCGGTGTCGGCGCGGTCATTGAAGAGCGACTGGGCGCGCAAGCATGAGAAGCGGGGCTGTTGCAAATTTTCATTTGCAACAGCCCCGCTCTTTGTCGATGAAAGGACTTGGGGCTTTGCCCCAAACCCCACTTAAGGTGCTTTTTCGAGAAAAAGCACCTTAAGAATCCTTAAAAAGCTTTTTCAAAAGGATCATTTTATGGGGTTTCGCCCCACCGTGTTGGGGGGAGAATGCTTTGGTCTACAGTCTGAGGGGCTGCTGCAAATCTTCATTTGCAACAGCCCCGAATTGGGAAAATATTATTCGTACAACTGCGCCATCTTCTGGAGTCTGTCGTACTTCGCCTGTGCATTGGCAGCAGCCTTTGCGAACAGAACCTCCGCCTTTTCGGGGAAGGACTGAACCAGACGAGCGTAACGAGTCTCAGACTTGATGAACTCGACGTAGTCGGCGGTAGGAGCCTTGGAGTCGATGGTCAGCGGGTTCTTGCCCTCTGCCTTGGCAGCGGGGTTGTAGCGGAACATCTGCCAGTAACCGGCCTCAACAGCCTTCTTCATCTCGAGCTGGCAGTTCTGCATACCGCCCTTGACACCGTGCATCTCACAAGGAGCGTAGCCAATGACCAGAGAAGGACCGTTGTAAGCCTCAGCCTCCTGCAGTGCCTTCAGGGTCTGATTCATATCAGCGCCCATAGCGATCTGTGCAACGTAGACGTAACCGTAGGACATTGCGATCTCGGCCAGATTCTTCTTGCCGATTGCCTTACCTGCAGCTGCGAACTGTGCGACCTGACCAAGGTTCGATGCCTTGGATGCCTGTCCACCGGTGTTGGAGTAAACCTCGGTGTCGAAGACCATGACGTTGACATTCTCACCGGACGCCAGAACGTGGTCCAGACCGCCAAAGCCGATGTCGTAAGCCCAACCGTCGCCGCCGAAGATCCAAACGGACTTCTTGGAGAGGTAATCCTTCTCGGCGAGGATCTTTCTCTCGGTCTCGCAGCAGTCGCACTTGTCCTGGCAGACGCACTTCTCGAGCATCTCGATCAGAGCGGTGGTGGCAGCGTCGTTTGCCTTGCCGTCGTCCAGCGTGTTCAGGTAGTTGTCCAGCACTGCCTGGCACTCGGGGCACTCGGAGTAATTCAGGGACTTGACGTAGTTGATCAGTTTTTCGCGGATGGTCTTCTGTGCCAGCGCGATACCCAGACCGTGCTCTGCGTTGTCCTCGAACAGGGAGTTACCCCAAGCGGGACCGCGACCGCTCATACGGTTGACGGTGTAGGGCGTTGCGGGAGCGGAGCCACCCCAGATGGAAGAACAACCGGTTGCGTTGGAGATGTACATTCTCTCACCGAACAACTGGGTGATAAGTCTTGCGTAAGAGGTCTCGGCACAGCCTGCGCAGGAGCCGGAGAACTCAAGCAGGGGCTGCTTGAACTGGCTGCCTTTGACGGTGCCGTTGATCAGCTCTGCCTTCTCGGAAACGGAAGAAACAGCGTAGTCCCAAGGAGCCTGCTGGTCTGCCTGCGTAGCGGCGAGAACCATCTCGATAGCCTTCTTGTCGGTGCCGTCCTTCTCTGCCTTTGCGGTCACAGGGCAAGCCTTGACGCAAAGCGTACAACCCATACAGTCAGCAGGCGAGACAGCCATGGTGAACTTGTAGGTGGTCTTGATCACGGGCTTTGCGGTAAACTTGGTGGCCGCAGGAGCCGCAGCAGCCTCTTCCTCATTCATTGCGAAGGGACGGATGGCAGCGTGAGGACATACAAATGCACAGTTGTTACACTGGATGCAGTGCTCGGGGTTCCACTTCGGAACGTACACGGCAACGCCGCGCTTTTCGGAAACGGTAGAGCCCTGCGGGAAGGTACCGTCTGCGCAATCCTTGAATGCGGAAACGGGGAGGCTGTCACCTGCCATCGCGTTGACGGGGGTAACGATGTTATTGACGAATGCGTCCAGATCCTCGCGGCCGCTCTTGAAGGCTGCGGCGGGAGCGTCGGGCGTGCAGGTCTTCCAATCCTCGGGAACGTTGATGGCAACGTAAGCGTCAGCGCCTGCATCGATGGCAGCGTAGTTGAGGTCAACGATTGCCTGACCCTTCTTGATGTAGGACTTGTAGGCAGCCTTCTTCATGTAGCCGATCGCCTCATCCTTGGGCAGAATGTTGGCCAGTGCGAAGAATGCAGACTGCAGAACGGTGTTCTTAACCTTTGCGTTACCGATCTTCTTGGTAGCGAGAGTAGTAGCGTCGATGGTGTAGAACTTGACGTTGTTGTTTGCAATGTAGGACTTGACCTTTGCGGGCAGCTTTTCGCTCAGCTCTGCTTCAGACCAAGCACAGTCGAGCAGGAAGGTGCCGCCGGGCTTTACGTCGTTGACCATGTCGTACTTGAAGAGGTAGGACTGGTTGTGGCAAGCGACGAAGTCAGCCTTGTTGATGTAGTAAGGAGACTTGATGGGGGTGTCACCGAAACGCAGGTGGGAGATCGTGATACCGCCGGTCTTCTTGGAGTCATACTGGAAGTATGCCTGAATGAACTTGTCGGTGTGGTCACCGATGATCTTGATGGAGTTCTTGTTTGCACCGACCGTACCGTCGCCGCCCAGACCCCAGAACTTGCAAGCGATGGTGCCTGCGGGAGCGGTGTCGGGAGAGATGGTCTCAGGCAGGGACAGACCGGTTACGTCGTCCACAATACCGATGGTGAAGTTGCTCTTGGGCGCGTCAGCCTTGAGGTTCTCATATGCTGCAACGATGGATGCAGGGGTGGTGTCCTTGGAACCCAGACCGTAACGGCCGCCGACAACGGTCAGACCGCTGACGCCGCACTGGTTGAGTGCTGCGACGACGTCCAGATACAGAGGCTCACCAATGGAGCCGGGCTCCTTGGTTCTGTCAAGGACAGCGACCTTCTTTGCGGTCTTGGGCAGAGCCTCGACCAGCTTGCTTGCCACGAAGGGACGGTACAGACGAACCTTGATCAGACCAACCCTCTCGCCGTTTGCGTTCAGATAGTCGATAACCTCCTCGATCACGTCGCACACGGAACCCATCGCAACGATGACGCGGTCTGCGTCGGGAGCACCGTAGTAGTTGAACAGCTTATAATCGGTGCCGAGCTTTGCATTGACCTTGTCCATGTACTCCTCGACGATAGCGGGGAATGCATCGTAATAGGTGTTGCAAGCCTCTCTGTGCTGGAAGAAAATATCGCCGTTTTCAGCGGAGCCGCGGAGAACGGGGTGGTTGGGGTTGAGTGCGCGGCTGCGGAAAGCGGCAACAGCGTCGAAGTCAACCATCTCGGCCAGATCCTTATAATCCCAAACCTCGATCTTCTGGATCTCGTGGGAGGTACGGAAACCGTCGAAGAAGTTGAGCACGGGAACACGACCCTTGATGGTTGCCAGATGAGCAACGGCACCCAGGTCCATGATCTCCTGCTGGTTGGTCTCAGCCATCATAGCGAAACCGGTCTGACGGCAAGCGTAGACGTCGGAGTGATCGCCGAAGATGTTCAGTGCATGAGATGCGACGGCACGTGCAGAGACGTGGATGACGCAAGGGAGCAGCTCGCCCGCGATCTTATACATATTGGGGATCATGAGCAGCAGACCCTGCGATGCAGTGTAGGTGGTGGTCAGTGCGCCGGCAGCAAGAGAACCGTGAACGGTACCTGCAGCGCCTGCCTCGGACTGCATCTCGGTGACCTTTACATTCTCACCGAAGATGTTCTTAGCGGGCTCGCCGAAGATGTTCTTGTCGGTTGCAGACCAAGTGTCGGTGACCTCTGCCATGGGGCTGGACGGGGTGATCGGGTAGATCGATGCCACCTCGGTGAACGCGTAAGATACGTGCGCCGCGGCGGTATTACCGTCCATGGAAAGCTTTTTTCTTTGAATTGCCATGGGTTGGAATTCCTCCTGAAATATGTTAAAAAATTTTTGAAAACAGGGTGATTTTGTAGAGTGCCAATCACTCAACTTATATGATACCACAAAATGAAGAAAAAGTAAAGGGCTTTTGCGAAAAAAAGCGAGAATTTTGCGAGGAAAATATAAGGAAAGGGTGCGGACAGAGTTCGCTGTCCCTTTGTTTAGTGCTATGCCTGTATCGCGTTCCGCAAGCGGAATATTTCTAAAACAAAGTGCAGACCGAACGGCGTGCACGCTTAGCGGAAAATTTATAAGCCCGCTTGCTTGAATGGCTCAAAATACTCCGCAGCAAACAAATAATTAACGCTGACAGATTTTTACGATCTGTCGGCGTTTGCTATTCGATAAATTGGAATTTACCAGCGTTTCATATTTTTTTCGAATTTTTCTGAATAAGCTTGTTTTAATTCGTCTGCGGTAATACCATAACAGAGCATGACATCATTGTAGTACATAAGGACATCTGCCATTTCTTCAACCAAGTCACTTCTCAATGTTTCATCGGTCGAAGCCTTTGTCCCGCCGTGCTTCTTGACAATATCGATTACCTCACCGATTTCTCCAATCATCCAAAGCAGTTTGTTCTGTCCGGTTTCAGCACAAATAGGCTCCCACCTATGCTTGTACTTGCCTTGTAATGTTTTTTGCATTTCCTGCATCTCGTTTATGCTAAAATCAGCCACAGTATCGTCCTCCCTCAAATTTTTATTTATCGTTCTGTTTTATCGCCAGTTTCGCCTTTGTATTACAAAGACACAGGGCAAAGCCCATACCCCTATTTTTCAGCGTATTATACCACAAATCGGCAGATAGAAACGCTTGGTATAGCCGCTGCAGCAAAAACTTTAGCCATAAATGCTCCAAAAGTTTTGAGGGGGTGTGGGGGGGCTTTTTCAAAAGTCCCCCCGCATTCGTCTCTCCTCTCACTCCTCGCAGGCAGCTTTTCTCGAAAGAATCTCCTTGAGGACCTCTGCGGGGAACTTCTCCCGGCGGTCATAGGTGTAAATTCCGTTCACCTCCTGCTCCACGTCGGTCAGCTGCGTGTAGCAAAGCCCGCCGATCATCGGATGATCCAACAGCACGTCCGTCAGCGCGCGGAATCGCTCCAAAAGCTCCGGGATGCTCTTGGGCGCGTCGCCGTAGCCCCAGCCTTCCTTGCCGGGTGCCCAGCGAATGCCGCCATATTCGCTGACAAAGGTCGGCTTGCCGTAATAATTGCGATGGATGCATACGTCCTTGCCCTCTGTCATTGGCGCAAAGAAAGCACGGAAACTTTCGGGATCCTGATCGTAATTATGGATGTCCACAATGTCGGTCACACCTGCTACGTGTGCCCAGCCCGACGTCTCAATGAAAAGTCGGGTCGGATCGAGCGCGCGGGTCATGGCCGCCAGCATCCGCACCAGCTCGGTGTCCTGATCGTAGTCGGTCTCGTTGAGCGGACACCAGCCGATGATGGACGGATGATTAAAGTCGCGTTGTACGATCTCCAGCCAATCGGGCAGAATGGCGCGGAAGGCTTTGGGCTCAGAGATGTCCATGCCCCAGTTGCCGTGCTCGCCCCAGACGATGTACCCCGCACGGTCACACTCATACAGAAAGCGCGGCTCAAATACCTTCTGATGCAGGCGCGCTCCGTTAAAGCCGACTGCCATCGAGCGATCTACGTCTGCCTTGAGATCCTCGTCGGTGGGTGCAGTCCAGATACCGTCGGGATAAAATCCTTGATCCAGCACCAGGCGCTGGAAGACGGGTTTGCCGTTGAGATGCAAAATTCCCTTGTGGCAAGCGATGGAGCGCATCCCAAAATAGCTCTTAACCAGATCGCGTTCACCGTCCTCCTCGTTCCCGAGCGTCAATTCCAGATCGTACAGACGACCGCAGCCGACCTCCCACAGATGCAGCTCGTCCAGTTTCATCTCCATGGTGGCACAGTTGCCCTCGACCACAGCCGCTGCAGCGCCAACCGCACGACCTTGGTAGTATGCCTGTGCACGTACGACAGAGCCATCGGCGCCAAAGGTGTTTATCTGCAGCGTTACCTTTTGGTCGGAAATACTCGGATAGACCTTCATCGAGTGCAGATAAGAGGCGGGAACGCACTCCATCCAGACCGTCTGCCAGATGCCGGTAGTGCGGGTGTAGTGGCAACCGTGCGAGCCGTAGAGCAGCGACTGCTTACCACCGCACTGCCCACCTTCGCGCAAAAGATCGGTCGCGCAGATGGTGATCGTCTGTACCTCACCGTCTGAGAGTGCCTTGGTGATGTCAAAGCAAAAGGCGTTCATGCCGCCGATGTGTGTACCGACACTCTTACCGTTGATGTATACCTCGGTGTGATAATCACAAGCGCCGATGTGAAGGATCACATGGCGACCGTCCACCCGCCAATTTGCAGGTACGGTGATTTCTTTTCGATACCAGACCGCATCGCAGAAATCCTTGTGCTCCAGCCCCGAGAGTCGGCTCTCGCGACAGAAGGGCACCGTGATCCTTTGCGGAAAAGAGGCTGCGTCGGGCAGGCCGCGCTCGCGACCGGTGCGGCCGAAGTCCTCGTCAAATTCCCATTCACCGTTGAGATTGATCCACTTCTCGCGCACAAAATCGGGGCGCGGATAGGCGGGGCGGGGGCAAGATGCTGTTTGATTTACCATGATTTTTACCGTCCTTTTTTTCAGTTGCCTATATTATACCGAAAAAAACGGAAAAAGAAAAGGGCTTTTTCAGAAAAAAACAAAGAAAATTTGAAAAAAGTATGCTGTCGGTGCCGTTTGTCCCTCATGCTGCGTCACGCGTGGCACGCTCGGCTGCAGATGAGGGGATTTTGTCGTAAAAAAGGCAAGAGGGAAATATCTTTGACACGTAGCTCGAACGGTGTCGACGAAATGTTTTAAGAAATTTTTAAAAGTCTTGTAATATGAAAAAAGCTATGCTATAATATTTGAAATCATTGTGCATCCAAGCGTGAAGCTAACATTGACATATGATCCTATCATATCAAAAAAGGTCTGCACGACAAGAAGGAACCAAAGGAGGGAAAACGGAAATGGGTGCTCTGCATTGTATCATTTATTTAGGCGCACTCGGACTGCTCTCCCACGTGGTGGGGGAGGCTCTGCCGCGCCGTTGGTTTGACGAGGACAAGATCCCTTGGAGGAGCGCAGCATGGGAAAAGAACGGTGCGATCTATCAAAAGCTGCACATTCGCGCATGGCAGGGCAAGCTGCCGGACAAGAGCCGTTTCGTCCCGGGGATGCTGCCCAAGCGCCTTCCCGCCGACTGTGATGCCACAGGGGTGGAAAAGCTGATCAAGGAGACCTGTGTTGCAGAGGCGGTACATGAGGCACTCATTGTATCCGGGATGCTTTGCGTGGCGATCTGGCAGGGGGCCGGCGGTGTGACGATGGCACTGCTGTTCGGCGTTGGAAACATCCCCTACGTTATGATCCAGCGCCACAATCGTCCGAGGCTGGTGCGCCTGCAGAGGTGGCTGGCCCGTCGGGATGCACATATGGAAGAGCCGACCGAAGAGCCGACCGAAGGAACCACCAACCGATGAGCCGCGCAACAGCGCTGTGAGGTATGTAAAATGAAAACATTGATACTTACTTGTAATACGGGACAGGGACATAACGCCACCGCTGCCGCACTGCGGGAATGTCTTTTGCAGCGCGGAGATACTTGTGACGTAACGGATGCTCTGATTTTTTTATCCGGCTCGACCTCCGAGGTGATAGGTAAGATGCACGTTCGCATCTACCGTCATGCGCCCCGCGTTTTCAGTGTGGGATATCGCATGGCCGAGGAGCATCCCCGTGCCTTTCGTCGTCGAACGCCGCTGTGGCGCGCATTGACGGCTGGAAGTCGCAGGATCTATCATTATCTGATCGAAGGTGGCTACGACACGGTGATCTGTACGCACGCCTTTTCCGCGCTGATGCTGACGGCGGTGCTGGAGCGATATCCGTCGCTGCAGCTGCGCAGCTGCTTTGTCGCCACCGATTATACCTGCAGCCCTTCGGTCAGTGAGAGTGATCTGGACGAGTATATCATTCCCGACGACAGTTTGGCAGATGAATTTGCTGCTTGCGGTGTTCCGCGCGAGCGGCTGCGCGGCTTGGGGATTCCTGTGCGTGCGGCGTTTGCCCGGCGGGGAGACAAGGCGCTTGCCAAGGCGCGCGTTGGCATTCCTGTTGACGGCAAGCATCTGGTTATGATGTGCGGCAGCATGGGCTGCGGTCCGATGGAAAAGATTACCGATCTGCTCGCTGCCTCGATGCCTGCGGATGTGACCGTCAGTGTTGTCTGCGGCACCAACGCGGCGCTGCAAAAAAAGCTTGAGAAGAAATATACCGATGTCCCCTCGCTGCGGATTTTAGGCTTTGTGGACGATGTACCGCTTTTGATGGACAGTGCCGATCTGTATCTGACCAAGCCGGGCGGAATCAGTGTGAGTGAGGCGACGGCCAAGCGCTTGCCCATGGTGCTCATTGATGCGGTGGCGGGCTGTGAGGATCACAATCTGCGGTATTTTCTGGAGCGTGGCATGGCTTGTACCGAAAGCACGCCGGAGGCTTTGGTCAGGCGGTGTCTCTCTCTTTTGAGTGACGAGGCGTCCTTGCTGCAGAGTATGGCGGCGGCAATGGAGAAATACGACCATGCGGATGCTGCGCAGAAGGTATGCGCCTTATTAAGTGACCCGTGTGCGCGGGGGAGAGGAGAGCTTGGTGCATGAAATTACGCGTGCTCAAAGAAAATCTTGTGGATTATCGCCGTCTGCGTCCGAGCAACCTGAACACGCCTGAGTTCCGTCACTTATGGTATTTGATATTCTGGCCGATATTCGGGATTTTGTTTCAGATTCTGGAGCAGGTTTGGGTTGAGCGCGATTGGATTGTAGTTTATCATCCGCTGGATGATGTGATTCCGTTTTGCGAATTATTTGTCATTCCGTATATGTGGTGGTTTGTATTTTTAGCGGGAATGGTGGTGTTTACGCTGTTCTTTGACCCGCGGGCGTTTGAGGGGATGATGAAGTTTATCATTTTGACTTATGGAATAACGCTGATCATATACATTATTTTCCCCACCATGCAGGAGCTACGTCCGCCTGCTTTTGAGAGGGACAATTTTCTGACAAGATTTATGGCGGATTTTTACGAATTTGACACCAACACCAACGTATGTCCCTCCATGCATGTCAGTGGAGCGGTGGCGGCCATGGTGACCTCATGGAACAGCAAGTTCTTCCGCAAGGTTTCATGGCAGATATATTTTACTGTGGCGACTGTGTTGATTTGTATGTCTACGGTTTTTCTCAAGCAACATTCGGTGGTGGATATTTTGCCTTCGTTGATTCTCTGTGCGATTGCCTATCCGATTTCGTTTCCGCGATCCAAATTCAAAAAAGTAAAAGTGGGATGAGTCAAATGCAAAGATGCATTTGGTTCTCACCCCGTTGTTTCGCTTTGCGGCTGAACGCTGTAATTTGTGAATTTTATGCGGTAAAAAGTCTATCATTATTTTTGAGGGTGCTGCGTCAGACGCAGCACCTTCTTTCGTTATTACGCGATGAAGGAAACGATATTTCGCCATGTTTATGTCCTTTGTTCTGTTTCGATTTTCTGCAACCTTGTAGGGACCGGCCGCGTTCGCTTGCGAACGATTCGGACCGTTCGTTGGTTGTTGAAAATCTAAGCTGAATGAAAGATGTGCGAAAGATTCAACGCCAAGCCTTCCCCAGCCGGAAATATTTGCTGAAGGCAAACTTATGTGGGCGTGAGCAGCGGTGGATGAGGAGAGGGGCGTTTAGGTGAAGTAAGATGGTGCGAACATAGCGTTCTAAGGTTATTTTGCTGATTGTTCATTCTTTGCCTCGGCAAAGAACGAACCAAGAAACCGACTTAGGGACTCCGCCCCTAAGGACCCCGTCCT
>JAFTJZ010000008.1 GCA_017456145.1 Clostridia bacterium | reverse complement strand
TTCGTTTGGCGACTCTTGGAGTTTGTGTGACAACAATGCGGAACCTGCGTTTTAATTTTTGGGGATGTTCATTACCTCCTTGAAAATAAAAAGTGCACAACCGGAGCTGTGCACAAAAAACACAGAGCCGATTGTCGCCAAACAAAAACTTAAACATCGCTCAAAGCGCATGAAAAGCCGGCATCTGCATTTTTATCAAAAATAAAAATACACACGCTAAAAGCAATGTTATTCGTTTTTGTTTGGCATTCTCATTATATCACACATTTCCGCATTTGTAAACCCTTTTTTAGAAAATTTTCCAAGAAAGGTGCCCGCCGAAATGTTCGGCGGGCGTTTTCGTTTGGCGACTCTCGGAGTTTGTGTGACAATAATGCGGAACCTACGTTTTAATTTTTGGGGATGTTCATTACCTCCTTGAAAATAAAAAGTGCGCCAACCGAAGCCAGCGCACCGAAAAACGCAGACTCCAATTGTCGCCAAACAAAAAACAAATTGATAGGATAACTCTCCAAACCAACCCGCGGAATCTGCGCTTTTACCAAATTCATAGGATTAGTTTGCAAATGGGTACAAAACCCCCGTAAAAATAGAGAGTTTCCCTTAATGAAGAATATTTGTTTTTTGTTTGGCATCCTCATTATACCACACATTTTCGCATTTGTAAACCCTTTTTTAGAAAATTTTCCAGGAAAGGTGCCCGCCGGAATATTCGGCGGGCGTTTTCGTTTGGCGGCTCTCGGAGTTTGTGTGACAACAATGCAGAACCTGCGTTTTAATTTTTGGGGATGTTCATTACCTCCTTGAAAATAAAAAGTGCACAACCGGAGCTGTGCACAAAAACGCAAACTCCAGTAGTCGCCAAACTAACTTCACGTGAAATAGGTGTATAATTTGATAATATCCATTATACATATCAACAGCGTGAGTGGAATTTGCATTTTATCAAATTCTTCGCCATCAATATGTAGAATATACTCAAAAAAGCATACCTATCCCTATAAATAAAGATAGTACACCTACAGCATCACGTTTATAAAGTTAGTTTGGCATCCTCATTATACCACGCTCTCTTGCGTTTGTAAAGGCTTTTTTGAAATTTTTCCAAAAAAAGAACACCGACGCGCGGTGTTCTGCCCTTGACCCTCTTGATTTTCATGTCGGAATATGCTATAATATCTGCGGTTCAACGCCGCGTCACGCGACAGAGAGCCAAGGCTACCACAAACGGTAGGCGGTTCAATCTTGCCCTCGGAAGGGGGCGTTGCCGATGGAATACATAACTTTAATTTTGATTATCGTTCTGTTGCTGATCGTCGCAATCAAAAAGAATTAACCGCCCACGTCTCCAAACTAAGCGGTTAATTCTTTTGAATTACACGTTTTGAGGGCGAACCGTCTGCCGGTAGCCTTTCTCATGTATATTATATCACAGCGTAGGACTTTTGTCAACCCATTGATATAAAGTTTTTTGAAGAGGGGTGCGGGGAGAAACTTTTTTCCAAAAAAGTTTCTCCCCGCGGTTCTTTACCGTACCGTTACCCTAACCCCTGCGTTTTCTGATACGCCGCGATGACGGCGTCGATGACCGCGCCGCGGAAGGCTTGTTCCTCCAGCACGCGGACGCCCTGAATGGTCGAGCCACCCGGGCTACAGACGGCATCCTTGAGCGCACCGGGGTTCTCGCCCGTTTCCAAAACCATTTTTGCCGCGCCAAGCAGCATCTGCGCCGCATACACCTGCGCCTGTGCGCGCGTCAATCCGCAAGCCACACCGCCGTCGGCAAGTGCCTCGGCAAATAAGTAAGCAAACGCAGGCCCGCAGCCCATGACTGCCGTCGCTGCATCGATCAGCTTTTCCTCCAGCGGCAGGATCTTGCCCGCACGGGACATGGCTGCCTCCAGTGCTGCCGCGTCACTTGCGCGCGCCGCGGGTGAAAGCGCATAAACCATCATCCCCTCGCCAACCGCAACAGGCGTGTTCTGCATCATGCGAATCAGCGGAATGTCCCCGCCAAGAACGCCCTCCATAGTTGCGATGGTCACACCCGCTGCAATGCTGACCACACAGACCTCGCTCGCTCGACTTTGCAGCATGGGGCGCAGTTTTTCCAGCACCATGGCAACCAAATTGGGCTTGACCGCCACAAAGATCAGTCGGCTCTCTGCTGCAATCTGCTCGTAAGTCGAGGGCGTCGCGCCGATCTTCTCTGCCAGCGCCGCCGTCGTTGCCTCGTCGCGGTCACACAGCAGTACGTTCGCCCCGCCGACAACCTCAATTGCCGCCTTCGCCATCGCACCGCCCATGTTGCCGCCGCCTATAAATCCGTATTTCATAGTGTTCCTTTCTTGTAGGGCGTTCGTTTTCGGGGCTCTGCCCCGTACCCTGCCAAAGAAACTTTTTGAAAAAAGTTTCTTTGGAATCTTCAAAAACTTTAATAAAAATATATTTTGGGATAAAATTTGTCGCGGTTCTGTTCTGTCCAAGCAAAACAAGTTTCCATGTGGGGCCCCTCCCCCACAAGACAGTCCAATGCAAGCACTTACTCACACACAATCATTTGAGGCGGGGGCCCCAAATGGACGTTGCTGTCGTTATCCACCAGCCGCTGCTGTTCCGATCATATCAATCCCTTTCCCAAAGTTTTTTGGAAAGGGGGTCCGGGGGAGAACCTTTTGTTCACAAAAGGTTCTTCCCCGCCTCCTATTCACCTAACCTGCCCACAGCCTGTGATCACGTACTTGTAGGTAGTCAACTCGCGCAGACCCATCGGGCCGCGTGCGTGGAGCTTTTGGGTAGAGATGCCCATCTCGCAGCCGAGGCCGAACTCGCCGCCGTCAGTAAAGCGAGTCGAGGCGTTAACGTAGACCGCCGCACTGTCCACCGCCGACACAAAAGCGGCAGCTGACGCATCGTCACGTGTCAGGATCGCCTCACTGTGGTGGGTCGAATGTGTGGCAATGTGCGCCACTGCTGCCTCAACGCCATCCACGACCTTCACGCCGAGAAGGTAATCCAAAAATTCGGTATCAAAATCATCTGCGCCCGCGGCGACGCCATGCGCCATGTGGGGCAACGCCCGCTCGTCGCAGCGAAATTGCACGGGTATACTCCCGTTCGCTGCCCGCATATCATGCAGCCGTGCATCCAGCAAAGGGAGGAACTTTGCTGCAATGTCCCGATGCACCAGACAAACCTCGCAGGCGTTGCAGACCGACGGACGGCTGCACTTGGCGTTCTCCAATATGTCCAAAGCTGCCCCAATATCTGCGCTTGCATCCACGTAGATGTGGCAAATACCCGTTCCGGTTTGGATCACAGGAACGCGCGCATTCTCAACGCAAGCGCGGATCAGCCCCGCACCGCCGCGCGGAATCAATAGATCCACGTATCCGACCGCTGTCATCAGCTCGTTGGCACTCGCTCGCGTCGTGTCTTCCACCAGCTGCACCAGATCCTCGTTCAGTCCCACCGTGGACAGTCCGCGGCGCAACGCCTGCACAATGGCATAAGAGGAAGAAAACGCCTCCTTGCCGCCGCGCAATATGCATACGTTTCCGCTCTTGAGCGCCAATGCCGCCGCATCTGAGGTCACATTGGGGCGGCTCTCATATATAATAGCTACCACGCCGACAGGAACAGCACGCTTTTCAATCTTCAGCCCGTTGGGGCGCTCCACCGTGGCAAGCACCTCACCTACGGGATCCGGCAACGCCACAACGTCCAAAATGCCCTTCGCCATGCCTTCAATACGGGCGGGGGTCAGAGTCAGACGGTCGATCATGACCGAGGACAGCTTGTCGCGCGCCGCCGCAACGTCTTTTTGGTTGGCTGCGAGGATCTCGTCCTGCGCCTCGATCAGCGCGCGCGCCATGGCAGTCAGCGCCGCGTTTTTGATCTCGGTGGTCAGCGCGCCAAGCCCCATGGTCGCAGCCTTGGCGGCGGTTAAAATTTCTATGGTTGATTTCATGGTTTGTTGTTTGTCAGAGAAACCTTTTTTGAAAAAAGTTTTCCCTTCCCCCTTTCACAAAACTTGGATAAGGAATTGACCGGTACCTAACGCTACTGCTGCTGTATTGCAGAGCCTCGATTTTACCACATTTGATTATAGCTTTGGGAAATCTTAAAAATCCTTTTTTCAATAAGTCCCCTTGTAGGGCTTGCGGCAAAGCTGCAATTACTTCCTCTTTCCCTCAAATCTCGTCCCGACGCTCTTGCCCTCGGCAATCTCGTAGAGCAATGCGGGATGCTCGCCGTTGGCGATGATCATATCGACCCCCGCCTCCATGCAAAGCTGTGCCGCGCGGAGCTTGGTCTTCATGCCCCCCGTACCGAGCGAGGAACCTTTGTCTCCCGCCAGGGCGAGAATCTCGTCGGTCAGCGCCTCTACGCGGGGAATCAGACGCGCGTGTTCATCCTTGTGCGGGTCGGCGGTGTACAACCCGTCAATGTCCGAGAGCAGCACCAAAAGATCGGCGTTTACCTGCACTGCCACAATCGCACCCAACGTGTCGTTGTCACCCACGGCAATTTCTTCCGTGGAGATGGTATCGTTCTCGTTGATGATGGGGAGTACCTGCCATGCCAGCAGCCGTTGCATGGTGTTTCGGAAATTCTCGCACCGCTCGGCATGATGCACGTCTTCTCCCGTCAGAAGAATCTGCGCCACCGTGTGATTATAAGCGGAAAACAGCTTGTCGTAAGTGTACATCAGCTCGCACTGTCCGACCGCAGCCGCCGCCTGCTTGCCCGGCATATCATCGGGTCTGCCCGCAAGTGACAGCTTGCCTACGCCCATGCCGATCGCGCCCGAGGACACCATGATGATCTCATGCCCCGCGTTCTTCAGATCGGAGAGCACCGAGCAAAGCTCCTCCACGCGTCGTATATTGAGCCGCCCCGTCGCGTGCGCCAGCGTCGACGTGCCGATTTTTACTACAATTCTCATATATGTATGATCCTTTCGTGCCTCTCGCACTTTACCTTACTAAATCATTCTATATTATACCACATTTTTACCGACAATGCAAGATATTATTAAAAAATTCGCTGCGCGATGCCGATATTTCTTACACGCAAAAATTGGAAGCACGATATTTTTATCAAAAAAGCGTTTTTCCCCTTGACAAAGCCGCGCGGATATGGTACAATGTATGAAATTATACACAACCCCATCAGAAAGGCGGTGAGACGGAAATGGACGACGGCGGCAGTACGGACGTCGGAAACTGTATTTGTTCTGTACATAAGTTTCATATGATTTCATGATATTCGGGCATCGTCTATGCACCTTGGCACACGGTAAGAGCGTGTGGGGGTATAGGCTGTGCCTTTTTGTGCTTTTTTCAAACACGGTGCAATGTTTCACCGCCAAACAACACGACCCGCGCTGCGGGAATCTGAAATGGAGTTAAACTTATGTTAGGCCCTATCATTTTGCAGATCGTGCTGATCTGCCTCAATGCTATCTTCGCCGCGGCGGAGATCGCAGTAATTTCCGTAAATGAAGCTAAACTTGAAAAAATGGTTGAGGAAGGCAATAAGCGAGCCAAAAAGCTGCTCGCACTGACCCGTGACTCTTCCAAGGTTTTGTCGACCATTCAGGTCGCTATTACACTGGCAGCCCTTCTGGGCTCCGCTTATGCGGCGGACAGCTTTGCCAATCCGTTGGTTGATTGGCTGCAATCCGTCGGTCTGACCATGATCCCCACGGAGGCTCTGCAGAACATCTGCGTGCTGCTGATTACCATCGTCCTCTCCTATTTCAGCATTGTCTGCGGCGAGCTGGTTCCCAAGCGCATTGCCATGAAGTATGCAGAATCGCTGGCACTGGGACTGTCGGGTCTGTTGCGTTTCGTGCAAGTCTGCTTTGCCCCCTTTGTGTGGGTCCTGACCGTCTCGACCAACGGCCTGCTTCGTCTGTTCCACATCAATCCCGATGAGGAAAGCGAGCCCGTCACCGAGGAGGAGATCCGCCTGATGCTGGACACCGGCAGTGAGCACGGCACCATCGACAGCATGGAGAACGAGATGATCCAGAACATCTTTGAGTTTGACGACACCTCCGTTTCCGAGGTGTGTACCCATCGCCGCGAGGTCGTTCTTCTTTATGAAGAGGACGGCATCGACGAGTGGAGAAAGACCGTCACCGAGACCCGTCACGGCTTTTATCCCATTTGTGGCGAGGACGCTGACGACATCGTCGCCATTCTGAACAGCCGCAAATTTTTCCGCACCGAGTGCGCTACCATTGAGGACGCGCTGCGCGAAGCATCGGAAAAGCCCTACTTCGTCCCCGCGAACACCAAAGCAGACGTTCTTTTTAACAACATGAAGGAATCCCGCAACTATTTTGCCGTCGTTGTAGATGAGTACGGCGGTACCATGGGCGTGATTACGCTGCACGACCTGCTGGAACTTTTGGTTGGTGATCTGGGCGACAAGGACGAGGTGGTCGTGGAGGATATCCGTCAGCTTGACGAGGATCGCTACGCCATCACGGGCAGCGCCATGCTCGAAGAAGTCGCGAAAACGCTTGGCATCGACTTTGAGGATGAAGAGTGCGACACCTTCGGCGGCTACATTTTCGGTCAGTTGGGAGCTGTTCCCGACGACGGTACGACCTGCGAGATCGAAACCGAGCGCTTGTCCATCCACGTCGATTCCGTCGTGGATCATCGCATCGAACAGACGACCGTCATTCTCAAGCCCGCGCCCGAGGAGGACGAGGACGAAAAGAAGTCCAAGGACAAAGAGAAAGACAAGGATAAAGAAAAAGAAAATGAGAAGGATAAGGATTGATCCTCTCGCAAGAGCCCCCTCGGCGCCCTTTGCACCGAGGGGGCTCACTATATTGTCGGACTTTCAAAAGCTTAAAATAGACTCGCACCATCTCCAAGACCTTTGTGGGGATTTCAGGAACTTGTCTCATCAAGCGCCTTGAGCGAGACGTCCGACAGTATCCCACTTTCTTCCGATCATCTCACGACGTCCCCGTCTATGACCTCGCCGAACTCGGGGGAGGCGGCATTTTGTGTATTGAGCTGCGCCGCCATCTCCGCCGAAACGGCTGTACTTGCGGTCGCCTGTCCAACGGTTTCTATCGGCAAGTCCTGTGCAGAGGCAACCGCGGCAGGAGCTGTGTGTGTAGTCTGTGCACCTTGCACCGTTTGAACTGCAGCCGCTGCATAACGCGGTTGCTCGGTCGGTTGCCAATCGCCAAGCCCCACGCTGACGGCAATTGCACGGTTGACCTGATCCATCATTCCCTCATCTAAATGTCCCATCTTCTCCTTCAGGCGCCGTTTATCCAGTGTCCGCACCTGCTCGAGCAGAATGACGGAATCCTTGACCAACCCCACGCGGTCAGCATAAACGTCAATATGCGTGGGCAGGCGATTCTTCCCCAGACGCGAGGTGATGGCTGCCGCAATCACCGTGGGGCTGTATCGATTTCCAACATCGTTTTGTATGATCAGCACAGGGCGAAGTCCGCCCTGCTCTGAGCCGACGACCGGGCTCAGATCTGCATAATAAATATCTCCGCGTTTGACACTCATGGTCTTTCTCTACCTCCTTCGGGCAATCGGCATCCCTTACAGCCATATTTTGCCCAACAGCGCCCCCCTCTTAAACAGTGCGCGACGGATTTTATACAGGAATTTTCTTCCACCGCCATACACCTATTTTGAATTGTCGAGTGGTGTCGCTATTTTCAAGATATGCAGCCACGCTGCGGCGCGTTCGTGTGACACCGTTTGACACTTTCGTGCATTTACACAACATTCTTGTGAAAAGCGTAGAATTTCAACTTTTTTCGCAAACCCTCTTGACAGCGTTTATCCCGACTTTTCCACAAAGTTTTCCCACTTTTCCCCAACGCGAAATTTAATTTTCCACACGGCAGCGCCATGAACCTCCCCCAAAATTCCGTTATTTCATAAGGTTTTGCACACTTTCCACAGAGTTTTCCACAGCCTTGCTTGCTTTAGTTGGTTTTTGACTGTGGAAAACTCCTTTTTTCCACAGTCTGAAAATGTCGAAAAACAGGATATGGCAAAAGTCACAAATTTTCGACCTTTTTACTGATTTTTCACCCCGCAGCGCGTTTCCTTTTTCCTCCTTCCCCGGAGTCGCTCGACATAAAAATGCAGCATCGACAGCAGCGTTATATAAAAAGCTGTAAAAAAAACCGCGCAACCTCTTTACAAATTCCCCACAATCGCGTATAATATAGGTAGACAATTCCACGAAAGGAGTTATCCGAAAAATTGGAGATCAACGTAAACGAAATCATCAAGCAAGCAAGCGCCCGCCTCTCGCCTCTGCTGCGCACGGCACGCGATGGCACCAAGCTGTGCATCGACAAGGCACGCGGCATCAAAGATGCCATCCTCGATGAAATTCGCGATGACATCACAGCGGTGCGACAGCGTGACCCGGCTGCGAAGAGCGATCTGGAGGTGCTGCTGCTGTATTCGGGTGTGCACGCCATTTTGGCATATCGCGTCGCACACAAATTATATATCGGCAAGCATTATTTTTCCGCGCGGCTGGTCAGCCAGCTGGCTCGACGCGCCACCGGTGTGGAGATTCACCCCGGCGCAACCATCGGCAAGGGCTTTTTTATTGACCACGGCATGGGGGTCGTGATCGGAGAGACCACCGAGATCGGCGACAACTGCTCGATCTATCAGGGTGTTACGCTGGGCGGTACGGGCAAGGATATCGGCAAGCGCCATCCTACGCTGGGCAACAACGTCATGGTGGGCGCGGGGGCCAAGGTGCTCGGTCCCTTCCGCGTGGGCGACAACACCAAGATCGCCGCCGGCGCGGTCGTCCTGAGCGAGATTCCCGACAATTCTACCGCGGTCGGTGTCCCCGCCAAGGTCGTTCGCCAGCATGGTCGTCGCGTCGCAGACGACGTCGACCAGATCCACATCCCCGATCCCGTCGCGCAAGAGCTCGCCCGTCTGGAGTCCCGTCTGGATGATCTCGCCGCGCAGATCTGGCGGTAAAAAATCGTAACAAAGAGGCAAGGCTTTGCCCTGCACTCGCCAAGAACTTGTAATAAACTTTAACAGTTCCGTTCAAACAGAACCGTACCGATCATAAATATAAATTCTCAAAGGTTTTGAAGGCGCCAAGGAGGCTTTTTCAAAAGGTTCCTTGGCAAAGCTTGGGGCATAACCCCGGCATCAAAAAGAAAGGACAACCATCATGAAAAGCAAAGTTATTCTCATCTCGATTGACGGTATGCGCCCGGACGGCGTGCTGGGCTGCGGCAATCCTTACGTGCAGACACTGCTGCAAAACGGCTCCCACGCGCTTGATGCGCGCACGGTATTCCCCTCCGTCACGTTGCCTTGCCATATGTCCATGTTTCACAGCGTTCCTCCCGAGCGCCACGGCATTACCACCAACCTCTATATGCCGCAGGTGCGTCCGATCAACGGTCTGTTCGAGCAGGCGGCGGGCGCAGGGCTGTCCTGCGCGATGTACTACGGCTGGGAACCCCTGCGCGATGTCTCCCGCCCCGGCTCTCTGCGCTTTGCGGAATACATCAACGCCTACGCAGAGGACGCCACCGACGGCTATCTGACCGACCGTGCCATCGCTCGGATCGAAAAAAGTCACCCCGATTTTGTTTTTCTCTACATGGTGGAAACCGACGAAAAGGGCGGTCACGACAGCGGTTGGATGACACAGACCTACCTTGACTACATCAGTGCCGCCATCGACAATGCCCGTCGCGTTATTGAGAGATTCGGCGACGAGTACACCGTCATTATTACCGCCGACCACGGTGGGCACGGCCGCGGACACGGCTCCGACGATCCGCAGGATATGACCATTCCCATGTTCTTTGTCGGCAAGCAGTTTACCGCAGGACAAGCACTGGAGAACGTCTCTATTCTCGACCTTGCTCCCACCATCGCCGCAATCCTCGAAGTCCCCGCCGCCCCCGAATGGGAGGGAAAGATTTTGGTCCGGGGATAAGCAGGACGTTGCCGCACCCACCAAAGAACCTTTTGAAAAACAGCTCTGATTCGCCAAGCCGAATCCTTTGGCCGCTCCAAAGGGGCTGCGCCCCGGTGTCATTTATCTGCAGAAAGGAGCCCTCATGGCAAAACAAGCACCCCTTACCATCCTGAAAGATGCCGACTTCCGCAAGGAGATCAAAAATACGCCCGCCGCAGGCTATCTTCTTTTTGGTGAGGAGGATTACCTCAAGAACATCGGCATAGAATTTGCGCGAGAAACGCTGTGTCCCGATCAGACCACACGCGCCTTCAACGAGATCATACTCGACGCGTTGGATTTCACTCCCGAGCGTCTGTTGGATGCGCTCGGATCGCTGCCCATGCTCGCTGACCGAAAAATCATCGTGCTGCGGGGATTGAATTTCACCGCCATGCGGCAAAGCGAGATCGATGCACTGTGCGCCGTGCTGGAGCAGCTGCCTGAATACGATTATAACACGCTGCTCATCCCCGTTGCGGCGGGAGCGATCGACGAGGGCTATCTGCCCAAGCGCCCCTCGGCGCTGCTCTCGCGCCTCGGCGAGCTGCTGCATACGGTGCAATACGAACGCTGCACACCCGCCAAGCTGATGGGCTGGGTGGGGCGTCACTTTGCACACAACGGCGTTGAGGCCTCCCCCGAGCTGTGCGCTAAGGTCATTGACGTCTGCGGGCGGAATATGCATACGTTAGCGACTGAGATCGACAAGATCAGTTATTACGCGCGCGCACACGGGCGAGAACTCCTGACCGAACAGGACATCACCGCCGCAGCCTGCGTGACGATGGAATTTGACGCCTTCGCCTTTGCCAACGCCTTGACCGACCGCAACCATGCACTGGCACTGTCCATTCTCTCGGACATGAAATTTCGCCGCGTCGAGCCAACGGTTATCCTGGGCGAGGTCATTCGCGTCAGCTGTGACCTTCTGGCCATTCGCCGTATGTCAACCGAAGGACGCACCGTCGCCGAGATGGCAAAAGTGCTCTCCATGCACGAATATAAGGTTGGACTATATACCAAAAGCGCCTCCCGTCGCTCGATCGAGGAGCTGCAAGCCACCGTCGCCGCCTGCGCCGAGGCTGATACCGCCCTCAAGCTCTCACCCCAAGGCTACACGGTGCTGGAGCGCCTGATCTGCCGCGAGGGGTGAGGGATGAACGGACCCCTTTGGCGGCCCGGGCGTTGCCCTGCACCCACCCGGGACCTCCAAAAACCTTGAATCCATTTTATAACCATGGCTTGACAATCCCCGTAAAACGATCCAAAGTTTTT
The DNA here is from genome assembly GCA_017456145.1 of Clostridia bacterium. Lineage (GTDB taxonomy): Bacteria > Bacillota > Clostridia > Oscillospirales > CAG-272 > SIG644. Next base: position 46,183 of record JAFTJZ010000008.1, on the reverse strand, counting down.
GAAGATCCATAAGAAACTTTTTTCAAAAAGTTTCTTATGCGGGGTTTGGGGCAGCGCCCCAACCTCAAACGCCATAATAGAGCAGGGGCTGCGCCAATGACGCAGTCCCTGTTAATTAAATCTTAAACTTTCACGTCTTGACACCAACGTCGGCGTCGTGTTATAATAAAACCATCAAGCGGTTTCATCAACCGTTTCGTGAAAGGAGAGACACTATGAAACAAAGAAAAGCCAACCTGCCTGAGATGATTCCGTCTGCCCGACTGCTGCGCGCGCGATCGATCTCAAGCTACGCGCTGCTGGCAATCACCCTTGTCGTATCTGCGTTCATCCTGATCCGGGATCCCCTCTTTATTCGCTTATTTTTGATCGTTCCTGCCGTGATCCTTTCGTACTTTATTCATAGTCTGGTTTTCTACCTCATCTGCCACCGCACGATCAAGGCAGCGGGCGGCGGACAGCGCCCCCCGATGGAGGTCTCCACCGCCTTGCTGGTTTGGAGCATTCTGCTCGCTCTTTTGACACTGGTCATGCTCGCCATGATCCTTCTGTTCACGCTCGCCTTGTCTCATATGTAAGGGAGGCTCACAATGTCTAAAAAGGCTTATAAAATCGCCCTTGCCGTTATTTTAACGCTCGGTATTCTTGCCACAGCGGCAACCGTCATATGGACGGTGCATCTATATCGCGAGGTCTCGATCATTGCGGTAATTGCCAACGAGCGAGCATGAGGGCGGTGCGGCATGAATCATAAACGATTTATACAGCAGCTCCTTTCCCTTTGCGGTATCGCACTGGTGTTTGTACTGCTCAATCTGACCATCTACCACACCTTCACCTACCGCGTCCTCCCCCGCTACAGCGAGGGAATGCAGGCCAAATCCATTGAGCTGGACGCTTACCTCCCGTTTGTAGAGGAGACGAAAATCGTCAAAGTCGAAGGGCAGCCGAAACTGTCAGGCAAGTTGCCTGTGATTGACGGTGCAGCAGCGCTCTATCCTCTCTTCTCGGCAACGGTACACGCCATTTATCCCGAGGGCTGCGTGGAATTTGACGGCGGGAATTTTACAGAAAACAGCGCACTGCAATATCGCAACACCCGCGGCGCGTATCAGGCGATCGTCGACGGCGACATCGACATCGCCATCTGTGTTGCACCCTCCGATGAGCAGGTCGCTTATGCCGCGGAGCAAGGAGTTTCGCTGGTCTACACCCCCATCGGACGGGAGGCGTTCGTCTTTCTTGTGAACAAAAGCAACACCGTGTCCTCGCTGACGCAAGAGGAAATTCGCGGCATCTACGCAGGACGCTATAATAACTGGTCGGACTTCGGCGGAAAGGACAAGAACATTGCCGCGCTACAGAGAAACGCGGGCAGTGGATCGCAAAGTGCCTTTCTCTCCTTCATGGCCGCGGGCGGCGAGACCCCCGTTCCGGATTACGACGCGGCATGGGGCAGCGCCATCGGCTTTTCCTTCCGTTATTACGTGGAGGGCTTGGTTGCCGAGGGCAGTGTCAAGCTGCTCGCGCCGGACGGTATTGAGCCGAACGTCGAAAACATCAAAAACAACACCTATCCCCTGACCTACGACATCTACGCCGTCCACCGCGCCGACGAGCAAAATCCCAACGTGCAGGTCGTCATCGACTGGCTGCTCTCTGACGCAGGACAAAGCATGATCGAGCAAACGGGATATGTGGGTGTAAAGTAAGAAAAGCAAGATATACTCAACCCCTCTCACACAAAAAGGATGCCGATCTTCGACATCCTTTTTTTTGATGATTTAAGTTCCCAAGGAGCAAAACCTTTGGTTACCGAATCAGCTCGCATACTCTGCGTAAAGCTGAGCAAACACATCGGGGCGAACGATCACCACGTTTTTGTCAGTTCCCGCCTCCAGCTGCTCGCGGAAGGTTTCCAGAACGCTGACATCGTCCAGCATCTGGTTGGCGTAGACAAATACCTTGGCAAAGACAATGCCGTCCTCTGTGTTTCTCGCCTGATTGAGCAATCCTTGCAGCTGTGGCTTGAGATCCCCTTGGAACGTAGTCAGATAGGAGCGGCAGCGCACAATGTCATCCACCATATATACCGCATCGGTATATTTATTCGTGCCACCCATCGCTACGGTCATGTTGCCGTAGGACGAGAACAGCGCCGTCAGCGAAGGACACTCGTTTGCATAACGCTCACCCATCTCGTCGCTGATGTTATGCAGCGAGCGCAGCACTTGGGTGTCGGTCTTGCTTGCCACGTACTCGGTCAGCTCCAGCATTCTGTCCACGATTGCCTCGCGGTCGTCCTCATTGTAGAGAATGCCGAAATCGTCGGGCGAGGATAGATTGGAAATGCCGCCACCGTCCATAAAGAAGTAGTCGTTGGGCGTTGCCTTGGCGTAATAATTCTCGAGAATCGCAGGCGCCACATAGTACAGAGCACCGCAGAAGGAATAGCCCTTGGCAATGTTGGCACGCGCCTTCTCGTCGGCAAAATTGTGCATCCAGAGGTGATAGTCCCAGGACAGATTGTCGCCCTCGGAAATATCAAAGGTCACATAGACCGTGTCTTCGGTAAGGCTCACCGCCTCAGCAGGCTCCTTTTGTTTCAGCGCCCCGACCTCCAAGCTGTTGAACAAAGACATATTGGGCGTCGAGAACCCGTATGTAAAGTATTTTGCAAACTGACCGCATATCTGGAACATTTCAAACTCGGGGAAACAACAGTTCCCGTTTCCGCTACCGATAACGGGTGTATTGGGAGCACACGCTGCAAAAATGCTCATGTAAAAGTCGTAGTCCTCCAGTGTCACAACGTCGGTCGTCCAGAAGGTAAAGGCGCGCGACATGACCGCATAATCACGGCAAGCGCGAGTCACGTGTCCTGCGCTCTCAGCATCCGAAGGAAGATGGAACAGAACCGTGCGGGAGAACCGATCTCCATACGTGTTCCACAGCCACATATAGGCGTCGATCGAGGAGGCAAACCGGTCGTCCAGACGGAACAGAATGTCCTTTTTGATCTCGTCCTTCATTTTGTCATAGCGCTCCTCGGTCATGTAAACACCGTCCAGCACGCCCGCCAGAGAGGTCGCCACGTTTTCATTGTACGTGGTCGCCAGACAATCCCCTACGATCACGCCGTCATATCGGTCGGCAAACCGGACCAACAGCTCATCCAGCGTCGTCTTAACAAGAGTCCTTCCCTTCGCCTCCAGCAGCTCCAGATATTCGACCTCATCGTCGATATTGCTGTAGCGGGGATCCTGATTATACGCACGATAGTCGATAAAGATCTCGGGCGTGGTGCGGTTGACCAAGCCCTGCAACGTCGTCGCCGTCAGAAAATCCCGCGCTGACAGCGTCATACCGTCAATGACGTAGATGGTCTTGGCAGGTGCGTTCTGTGACTTGGGATAGACCTCCTCGTCTTTGATCTCAATGTCAGGCGCATCGTAACGACGAGCATCAATGGTATCGATATTTTCAATATAGATATCCTTGATTGCCACCTCGATGTCATTGCCGACGCCGCAGATACGAACGCCCGTATTTTCAATCAGCGGCGAGTCGCCATTGCCAATATTCATCTCACCGAGAAATACGCCGTCAACATAATAGAGGGCACGCCCCGCCTCAGGGTGAACGTCAACGCGCAGCGTGTAATTGTTGACATCGCCCGAAAAATGGGCGCCGCCGCGCTCATAGGTACCACGCACGAAACGAACGAAATTGCCTTCCACAGACAGACAAATATGCTCCACACCATTGCCCATGTTGCACATCAGCTGCACGATGGGCGCAGCAGTGCCGCGGTTTTCGACCGTGATCTGCACACGATAGCTGCCGTCCTCGGTCTTCCCGTTCCAATACGCGCCGTCCGTGCGGGTGAACACGATCTCCCCGTCACTGAGCGTATACCCGCCCGACGCAAATGACTTTGCAGGGTTGATCGGATCAGACCAACATTCTTCAATCTCCTCGATCACACGCCCTGACTCCAAAAGCTGTCCCACGGTCTTGCCCTCCTCGTAAGTAACGGTCACCAGCGCATTTTCGCGCTTGGGATTTTCATAATGATCGGCGTTATACCCCACCGTCATCTCCAGAAAGCGGTCGATGGCATACAGAGTGTCCTCCTCGCTGTAGCCCACGACGATGATCTTGGTGCCCTCGACGGCGATGATGTATTCGCCCTCGGAAAGCTTTTCGTAATATATGTTTTCCTCGGGGATATTGGTGTGTCCCACGATAATCTCATATTCCGTGCGGGCGTTAACGTATTTGTCCACGTAGTCCGTGCCGACCACCAGCTCGGCACCGCAAATATCCTTGATCACCGTGCGGATATTGCCAAAAGAGGTCCGCAGATCAGAGCCTGCACCGTCAGCGCGGATCAGCGTATATTTAGAAAGATCGATCGCCTCATCTTGGTCTGCCGTCTGCTCATCGTCGGCAGGGAGCTGCTCACCATCATCCGGTGCATCGTCCGTACACGCTACGGCAAGCACCGATATCAAGAGCATCGCACATATCAAGCAGCATAGGCGTAACCACTGCGGCATGCTCTGGCAACCGTTCTTATTCTTCTGTCTCATAAGCTATATCCCCTTGGTTTTATTTATATTTTCAATCAAATTATATCATACGCAATTTGTTTTGTCAAGGGGAAGTCTTTTATTTCGGCGAAACTCGATCTGCGACAAGGAGCTTACGGATCGGCAAGCGCCGTGCCGTAAGGAAATTCGATATAAATACTGCCCGTGTCTGTCTCAACCTCACATCTGCCGCCCTCATAGCTCTGCGGAACGTCGACCTTGCCCGTATCAGAGGAGGCATAGCAGATCTTCGGGGTAAGCAGCGAGGCGTACACGCTGCCCGTGGTGCTCTCAATGTGAAGGGTCTGCGCGTCGCTGTCCCGCAGCTCTATGCCGCCGGTGTGCGTCTCTATGGACAGATTCCCCGCGATGATAACATCCTCCATCCGCACCGCAGAGGTATCGCTGCTGACCTGCAATGCGGCCGCCTGTACCGTATGTAACTCTATGCTGCCCGTATCACTCTCCAGCACCATGGTCTCCGTTACCGTCAGCCGCTCTGCCCGAATACTGCCCGTATCGCTCTCAACCTGCAGCCTCTGTGCCGCAGCATCGCTCATGCGAATGGCACCCGTGTCGGTGCAAAGATGCATCGTACCGCGCGACGTTGCCCCAAATTCAACCGCACCCGTGTCGCTCTCCAGCGTCACCGACGAAAAGGCAAAGCCCGACGGCACCGTGATCTTCCCTGTGTCGGTATCCACCTGCAAGGTCGCATAATCGCTCGCCGGGAGATAGATCGTGACCTTCATATCCTCAAAGATCAAACCAATGTGATCATACCATTTGCGAGAATCCACCGCCCGGATGACCAGCGTACCGTTCTTTACCTCTACGGTGTGGTACATCTTGTTGCTTTCATAGCAGACCACACGGCAGTGGTCATCCGTGGAAGGAAGCAGGCTCACATCCGCCACGTTGGTCTGCACCCAAATGTTCTCAAAGCTCTGCTCGGTCATATCATATGTCTTTTCCCGATACTCCTGCGCCCCGTGCTCAAAGGATTCTGCGCCGAATATCACACAGCCGCCAAGCAGCAGCACACCACCCGCCAAAATCAGGGCAAGCGCAACGATCATCATTATTTTCACACTTTTTTTCACTGCATGGTCTCCTTTCCGATCAAGCTGAGCTTGATCCACAAAACAAATCTACGGCTCAAAGCAAGCAGCCCCTTGGTCAGCTGCAAGCAGCCAAAGAAGGCGAATATGGCAAATCCCGCCAAAAGCAGTGCTCCGCCAAGGTACATCACCCCCGCGCCGAAGTGTCCCTCAACGATCGACATTAAAAATAACGGTAGTCCCACCAACGCTCCCGCGCCCAGCGACAGCTCCGCCGCCCAAAGGCTGATCACCACCGCCCAGAGCACGGCATAAAGCGAAATCAGCACCGAGAGCACCGCGATCAACAGCGACAGCCAGATGGGCGAACCCAGCACCAGCAGTACGATCTCCCATGCGGACAGCCGACGCCGCGGTCTGACCCGCGCCTTGACCAAGCGCGGCAACGGCAGCTCACCCAGAATCGCCTGCGCCGCCGCTGCAGGCGTACCGACAGCAGCCACTGCGGCCGCCTCGTCAAGCCCCTCCTCCATACGGTCATCAATCAACTCACGATAATATTCCAGCGAGCCTTCCCGCTCGGACGGCTCCAGCCCCGACAAAAGCGTTTGCAGCTGCTCCAAAAATTCATTCTTCTTCATGCATGGTTTCCTCCCTCGTCACAAATTCATAAATCGCACGCATCTCCTGCCATTGTGCTTGAAATTCCGCCAGACGGTCAAGTCCTGCCGGTGTGATGCGATAATATTTCCGCAGCCGCCCGTTATGCTCGGCGGAGCGGACGGTCAAAAGTTCACTCGCCTCCAGCCGGCGGAGAATGGGATACAGCGTGGATTCCGAAATCTCCACGTACGGTTTCATATCTTTGATGATCTGATAACCGTAGGATTCCTCATTTTTAATGGCGGCAAGAACACAAACATCCAATAGGCCGCGCTTGATCTGTATGTCCATCCCAACACCTCCTTACGTATAATACTATACCACACATAGTATTGTTTGTCAAGAGGTTTTTGAAAAAAAGAGGCGGGGGAGGAAAATTCTTGAAAGAATTTTCCTCCCCCGCACCCCCTCCTTCAAGAACTTTAATAAGGGGATTGGATAAATTTGGATCGCTGCAAAGAATTTCGCTATCCCGATAGAATAGCAGCGAAGCGTACGTACGAAAGACTTTAGTCCCCTACGTGCAAAACGCGCACAAGCCGGGGGAATCGAAAGGGGGCTCGGAGCCCCCTTTCGCACGTTTTCTTTCGCCTATTTCTTTGGGTTGCGCCAAAGAAATAGGCAACAAACCAACTATAGACAGAAATCTTTGTTCGCACAACCTTCTATTTCCTAATCTCTCCCCCAATCGACACACCATTCTGCATCGTAACGTCATAACGACGCTCAACGCCCGCTCAGGCAACCGCCTTGACACAGCTCGTTATTATATTGGCAGAGGTACGGTTCAACTGCCTCGATGACCTCACCGCAATCATAACATTTCTTGAAAACGCGGTGATAAATGTAACGTCCCCAAGGACTATCGTTTTCAACGGCATACGTTAAAATGATCTGCGGTTCTAAATATCGGTGCGTTTCATCCGACAGAGGAAAGGCAATTGCCGTGGGTGGTACTACCCGGTTCTTGCCCTTTTCGGCATCCGCGCTTCCGGGAACGGAATCCGGATCCATCTCCTCACCGATCGGTACGCCATCCTCGGTGATGGACACCACGCCATCCTTCATGGTGACGTCATAACGGTGCTCAACGCCGCTGAGCTGCTCCGTACCGCACAGATATAAATTACCGTCCGTGCCGATCTCCAGCCGCAGCTGCATCACCGGCGAATAAAACACCCCGTTATACTTGCTCTGTCCGCTGTCCACATCATACACAGACAGGCGGAAGGAAAACCGCCCGAACGTAGGTCCCGTGCTGATGATAACGTGTTCCTGCTTACCGTCGCGGTCAATATCGCACACGGCCGCGTCGATGCGCGGCGTGTAACCGTCAATCCCCAGCATGGCTTTGATGCTCCAGATCTCAGCCTCGCTGAACGTATGAAGATAACTGGAATACAGCATATACGTCGGTTCCACGGTGATCTGATCCTCGGGCAGCGCATAGTCATTCAGAATGGTTTTCATCTGCTCGATGCTCGTTCCCTTGAGTTGCAGCAGCTGCATCTGCTCGTGGTCATTCGGCTGCCCCGGCAAAAGCCCGCAGGAATACGATCCTGCCGCCATCTGCCAGACGTAGACGGTCAGCCCGTCCGTTGTATCAAGTCCAAAGTATTCGGGATACGCACTCTGTACATACGAAAGCTGCGCCTCGACATCTGCCTGTGTCGGATCAGAGAGCTTTGTAACGGTAAATTCCATCCACGTTTCGTAATTGTTCTGCGTTTCGACCCACTCCTTGTAGGGCAGATCTTCGATAGAAAAGTGACTGCGCAGACGGTAGCGCCCCGCAGACGGCAAGCCAAATCTCGCGGTGGAATACTCTTTTTGCTTAACCTCACCGGGAGAGAGCAGATACCCCGGCAGCTCAAATCCTAAATTTTCGGGCGTAAGATCGACCCAGGCAGCTCCGTCCCAATAATCGATCGCGTAAGGCTCGCCATATATAGCCTGCGCCTCGCTTTCGTTGTGCCAGCTTGCGTACAGGGTAAGTGACCCATCCTGATTGTACTGTATGGTGTCGATGGTCAGATAAATTCCCTCATACTCGGTATGAACGGCGTTCGGGGCAACTGTCACCGCGTCCCCGGTCCGCCGCTTGAGCGTCAGCTGCTCAATGCCCGTCTGCACAGTATCCTCTTTCACGAGTAGCACAAGCTTGCCGCGCCGCGCCCGCAGCCCGCATTTGAGCAGCGGTGCGTCACCGTACACATCATCAATGGCGCATATCTCGGCATATTGTTCGCGATACATCATCCGCACGTCCATCTGCACATCGTCAAACGACATGGTGCCGAGAATTTCAAAATTCTCCTGCACCGTCAGCTCCAGCACACCGTCCTCGTCTGCCCACGACGTGCCCGGCTGCAAAAGATCACCGGGCGTTTGCCACGGATCGCTCAGAAGTCCAACGGCAAGCAGGACGCTGAGCAGCACGGCAATCAGAATGACCCAGAACGCCGGTCGTCTGTAGTTCAGCACGGCGCGTATCCTGCTCTTGACGCCCACCTCTCCAAAGGCAAGCGGGCAGGCACTGAGCGCACGGCTCCGCACACTGCAAGAGAGCAGCGCCTCGGAATACCGTTTCTTGTCACCGCCGTCCATCTCTCGGATGACTCTCTCGTCGCAAGCGGCTTCAATGTCGCGGCAAAGCAGCACGTATGCCACCCACAAAAGCGGTTGAAACCAGTAGACCGACAACAATGCAAAACCCAGCGGCTTCCAGATGTGATCCCACCGCCGCAGATGCGCCCGCTCATGCGCAATGACGTACGCCGCTGTTTGCTCGTCCAGCGTCGAAGGTAAATAGATGCGCGGGCGGATCACGCCAAGGATAAAGGGCGAGGTAATATCGTCGCAGCGCAGCACGCCGTTCTCGCGGATGGAGGCACGCACGCTGCGGGTAAGCCGAAGGTAGGAGATCAGCGCATACACCAGCATGCCTCCCACGCCGACCAGCCACACCCACGCGCCGATCTCCAGTAAAAGCTGCATGGGGTTGATGCTATCCCCCACCGCAGGTGTGAGCGTCGCGGAGATCACGGGATTGACCACGTTGTCCACCGCCGCGATGCCGGAGCTGATGACGGGCTGCGGCACCATTGCAATATTTTCGGGCAACGGCTGCGCCGAGGGAATCAGGCTGAACATACTTTCAAAAGAAAACGGCAGCATCAACCGCAGCGCAACGACGCTCCACAGAAGGCAGCTGATCCAGCGCGGCGCTTTTCTGAGCAGCAAACGTGCCAGCATGACCGCAAGCGCTACCCAGGCAGCAACCAGCGCAAGATTGCAGACACGCAGAAAAACCGTACTCATTTCCCGCCCTCCTCATATGCATCGATCATCCGACGGATCTCGACGATCTCATCCTCGGTCAAGCGCTTACGTGAGGTAAACGCCGCGATAAAGGCAGGCAGCGAACCATCATACGTCTGCGCGACGAAATGCTCGCTCTGCATGGCGTAAAAATCATCTCTGCCGATCAGCACGCTCACCTGCCCGTCCTCGGTGTGAAAAATGCCCCTCTCACACAGCTTTTTGAGCACGGTATAGGTCGTCGTGCGTTTCCAGTTCAACGCCTTTTCGCAAGCCGCAACCAACTCCTTGGTCGTCATCGGCGCCTGCGACCAAACAATATCCGCAAATTTCGCCTCCACCAAGCCAAGCTTATAATCTTCCATAACGGCCTCCTTTCTGTCTATCCACAATAGACTACGCATATAGTCTATCACAAGTAGACAAGTTTGTCAAGGGGTTTGGAGAAAAAAAGAGGCGGGGGAGAAACTTTTTTGGAGAAAAAGATGGTCGCAAGCGACCTTCGAGTTTGCCTCGGCGGCTAAACACCGCCGTTTCGGGCAAGCCCGAAAGCAGCAAACATCGTTTCTCCCCCGTACCCCCACTTCAAAAAACTTTATAAAAATGCTTGGATGTTATCGGAGCAGCGGTTGCTGACGGATCACGACTGCAGCCTCCCTTTGGGGCCCCTACCCCAAAAGATAGCGGAATAGCTTGCCGTAAACATAATATGAAAGTTCTTGAAGGGGGTTTGGGGGAAACTTCTCAAGAAGTTTCCCCCACAAAATTCAACTTTTCTTCCTTTTCCACAACACCCGCACCGTCCACGCGAGATTGACGATCAGCCACACCCAGTACAACACGCTGATGATCCACATCAGATTGATCTGAAACCCATTTTGATAGTAGAACGGTGAAAAAACGATAAGCGGACTGCCCGCAGCAAAAATCATTACAATCGAAAGCAGCACCCACTGCAACCACAGAGCAATCAGCCCTGCATGCTTGGCATGGACCAAAAGTACGATCGCACCGATCAAAAGCGCCGCCGAAAATATCAACAATTCCGGCGTTTGCAGCACGAGGGCGAGCATTGAGGACAGAAGGCAGACCGTCAAAAATACTAACCCGGCGATCTGCCGCATCGAAAGCGGACTTTTCCCCACCATTGCCGCCACCGGCGCCGATTGTGAGGGTGTTTCCACAGCGCCCTTCCCCGTAGCAAGATACTCCACTGTCACACCGAAAAGCTCGGAGAGCGCGATCAGATTATAGGTGTCCGGCTCACATTGGTCGGTCTCCCACTTGGACACCGCCTGCCGTGTCACGTCCAGCCGCTCTGCCACGTATTCCTGCGAATATCCTTTTTCTTTTCTCAATTCGCAAATTCTTTGACCAATGGTCATTCTCATCACCTCCGCGCATATCATAGCACATTTTTCGGTTGCGCGCCACCAACTATTGCGCAACTTTAGGTTGCACAGGGACTTTTTGTCCCTCCAACGCCCAAAATCAGCGCACCAAAGCTTCAAAAAACGCCCTTTCCCCTTTTCCAAAAGTTTTTTGAAAGGGAGCGCGAGGGAAAACTTTTTTTCTAAAAAAGTTTTCCCTCGCATATAACTTAACCCCTCATCAATGCGTCAGCAGCAGCATAGCAACAAACAGCGCTGCGATGACCCAAGAGCTGACCTTGATCTTTTTGAAATCGCCACAGAATACGCTGATGACGATATAAGAAATCAGGCCAAAGGCAATACCATAAGAAATATTATAGGTAAACGGCATGATCGCCAACGTCAGGAAAGCAGGAACGGAAACCTTGAAGTCCGACCAATCGATATTTTTAACCGCACCCATCATCAAAATACCAACGTAGATCAGCGCTGCAGCCGTGGCACAGCTCGGCACCAGCTGGGCGATGGGGCTCAAAAACATTGCGATAAAGAAGAACAACCCGCAAAATACCGAGGTCAGTCCCGTTCGACCGCCCGCCGCCACTCCGGCGTTGACCTCACTGAAGGTGGTGACGGTCGAGGTTCCGCAGATGGCGCCCGCCGTCGTCGCGATAGCATCGGAGAGCATCCCGCGGTTCATATTGAGCGGCTCGCCGCGCTCGTCCAACAGATTGGCGCGCTCGCAAGCGGCGTACAGCGTACCCAGCGTATCAAACATATCCACCATGCAAAACGCCAGCGCCGTGGTGACGATGGTAAGAACGAGATTGGCACTGCCGTGTGTCTCAATGTAGGCAGAAAAATCAAAACCTTCGGTAAATACGGTAAACAGTGATTGCGTACCAAAGTCACGGAAGGCATCCGCAGGACTGATCAGCTGCAGATCCAGGCCCTCATAAAAACCGTCCACGGTCAAGCCCAGAAGATAGTAAAGAGCCATACCGCCCACAACACCGATGAGCACTGAGCCGCGGATGTTCTTGTGCGACATGATGACAATGGCCAGCAGCGTACACAGCGTCACCACCATGGGCATGATGCTCCCCCAGCTTTGGTGCAGCAGATTGAAGGACGCCAGATCCACGCAGGTCGAGCTGTCAGGCACAACGATACCCGCATTCTGCAAGCCAAGAAGGGCAATAAACAGACCGATTCCCGACGGAATGGCAGCCAGAATGGTAGCCGGCAGCGCATCAAAAATCTTTTTACGCAGTCCCGTCACAGTCAGAAGGATGAAGACCAACCCCTCGATCAGGATCAGCACCAGCGCATTGGCGTAGGACAGCCCAAATCCGATACAGACGGTATAGACGAAAAAGGCATTGAGTCCCATGCCGCTCGCCTGCGCCAGCGGAAGATTGGACAAAAGCCCCGCCAGCGTCGTGCCGATAACGGCGGAGATCGCCGTCGCAATATAAATCGCGCCGTACGAAACGCCCAGCGGATTGGAGCCATCCCCAAAGGGATCGGCGAACATATTGGCATTGACCATCAATATGTAAACCATGGCAAAGAAGGTAGTCATGCCGGCAATAAATTCGGTTTTGACCGTCGTACCGCGTTCTTTCAGCTTAAAAAATCGTTCCATGTTTGTCTCCTTTTTACTTTTTTCGTCCGCACTCGGGTATAGAAAATGTGGCTTGAAACTTATGGCTTCAAGCCACTTAAAAGGCATATTAAATTATTCCCACTCAATTGTCCCGGTAGGTTTCGGCGTGAGGTCATACAGAACTCTGTTGATGCCCTCGACCTCGTTGGTGATGCGCGCGGTGATCTTATGCAGAACGGCGTAGGGGATCTCCTCGATGGTGGCAGACATGGCATCCTTGGTATTGACGGCGCGGATGATAGCGGGCCAGCCCTCATAGCGGCTATCGTCCTTGACACCGACCGACTTGATATCGGGACTGACGACGAAATACTGCCAGACCTTTTCGGCCAGTCCGTTCAGGTCAAATTCCTCACGCAAAATGGCATCTGCCTCGCGCAGCGCGTGAAGTCTGTCGCGAGTAATGGCGCCAAGGCAACGAACTCCCAGACCGGGGCCGGGGAACGGCTGGCGGTAGACCATCGCATGGGGCAGACCGAGAGCCTCACCGACGACGCGGACCTCGTCCTTATAAAGCAGCTTGATGGGCTCGACCAGCTCGAACTTCAGATCCTCGGGCAAACCGCCGACGTTATGGTGCGATTTGACCGCCTTTTTACCCTCTGCCTGCTTGATGCTCTCTAAAATATCGGGGTAGATGGTGCCCTGCGCGAGGTATTCGATGCCCTCCAGCTTACGCGCCTCATCGACAAAGACGTTGATGAACTCAGCGCCAATGATCTTTCTCTTGCGCTCGGGGTCGCTGACACCGGCAAGCAGATCAAGGAAACGATCGGTAGCATCGACGTAGATCAAATTGGCATCCAGTTGATTTTGGAACACCTCGACGACGTTTTCGGATTCGTTTTTCCGCATCAAGCCGTGGTTGACGTGGACGCAGACGAGTTGCTTACCGATAGCTTTGATGAGCAGTGCGGCGACGACCGAGGAGTCCACGCCACCGGAGAGTGCCAGCAGCACTTTTTTATCGCCCACCTGTGCGCGAACAGCGGCGATCTGCTCTTCGATAAAGGCATTCGCCAGCGCGGGGGTGGTGATACGAGCCATGGTTTCGGGTCTTACGTTGGGATTCATAGGTTTTCCTCCTGAATTTTAATTTTCCTCTGCGGCGCACAGCGTGGGGAGGTTGCACGGTCCTTGAAATATCGCGGGGCGATGCAGCATAGAGCGCGGGGCGTGCACGAAACATTATTTCATTATATATTTTACCACAAAGTCATGGATTTTTCAAGATGGTGGTTATAATTTCTGCGTTTTTTTCAAAAAGATGCAATTTTCGGGGGTGAAAATTGCATCTTTTGCGTGGGGATTGTGCGAACAAATGTTTCGGCTGTGCCGAAACGGCAAGCCTTCTCCAGCGGAGAAGATGATTCGCAAGCGAATCTGGCACGGCGAAGCCGTGACGGATGAGGAGAGCCGGTTTGCACAAATTAAAAATGTGCGAACATAGCTTTCTAACAATGCTTGATTGTGTATCTGTCTTCTGCTTTGCTCTGATTTCCCACAAACCTGTAGGGACCGACGGCATTCGCCTTGGCGAATGAGCTCGGCAGGTCCGTAGGTTGTTGAAAATCTAAACTGAATTAAGAATGTGCGAACATATTTTTCTAACGATACTTGATTTATGTTCACTTCTTTGGCACGCCCCAAAGAAGTGAACCGAAGGAAAACCGCATTCCGCTGCGCGGAACGCAAAAGTTTGCCTTGACGGCTAAACGCCGTCACCGCGCCGTTTTGCTTAACAAAACATCGCGGCGGCAAACTTGCTGCTGCCGGGAAGACAAACTGTATATTGCGCTCGCACCATGCTCGCGCGAGGGGGACGATTTCAAACATTCCTCCATCTCTTCGGCACCGCCTCGAGATGGGTTGGAAACGGTCATTTAGAATTTCACTAAAACTCTGTAGGGGAGGGGTCTCCCCTCCCGCAGGTTGTTGAATATTCAAGCTGAATTAAGAATGTGCGAACATATTTTTCTAATCATAATTGACTTATTGTCTATTTCTTTGTCACGCGACAAAGAAATAGACGAAAGAAAACGCGTATAAGGGGACTTCGCCCCCTTATATATCCCCCTGCTGCTGCGCTCGCTCATGCTCGCGCGAGGGGGACGATTTCAAACATTCCTCCATCTCTTCGGCACCGCCTCGAGATGGGTTGGAAACGGTCATTTGGAATTTAATCAAATCGGTAGGGGCGGCGCCGATGTTTGTCAATTTCGCCACTTTGCGGCGCAAAGTAGCGAAATGATGCCGTCAAGGCCTCAAGACAAACTCGTCCGTTCCGCGCAGCGGAATGCGCTCGGCATGCCCCGGATTATCGTTATGTAAACATTCGCCTGTCTTTTGGGGTAGGGGCCCCAAAAGGACGATGTTATCCGTTTGGTTAGAACAGAACCGTTAAAAGTTTTGCCGGTAATTTTTCCAAAAGTTTTTGGAGATTCTTAAGAACCTTTTTTCCAAAAAGGTTCTTAAGCCGCCGGAGGCAAAAATGTTCTCAACCCCTCACGCCATCTCAAACCCTTCGGACAGATGCACGACGGCGGTGATGCCATCGGGAACGGTATAGTTCAGGCGGATGGTTTTGGCTTGGGCGTTATCTCGCTCCCAGCGGACGCTGACGCGACCGGCGGGCAGATCATAATGCGCCTGCGCCCATGTCAAGTTGCCGACAGGATGAGGCATAATCTGCACGGTATTTTCGCTGTCCGGGCGAAGTCCTGCTAGCGTCATGGTAAACCAGGCGGCAATGTCGCCGTACATGTGATGGTTATGCGAGGAACGATCAAGGAAATTCTCCATAAACATCTCCGCCAAGCTGGTCTCTCCCGTTTCGATCCAATGCGCGTAGGAGGGGAAGTCCTTCTTGGTGATCAGATGATATGCCAGCTCGCTCTCACCGTGCGCGCTCAAAACGCGGAACAGGCAATGCAAGCCGAGAAGTCCGCAGTCAAAGTTGTCGCCCTTGGCATGGATCATCTCCACAAGCCGTGCAAACGCAGCTCCCTGCTCCTCCGGCTCAAAGACGCCGTAATAAAGCCCCATCGCCTGCGGTGTCTGACTGCCGTTGTGCTCCAGCGTCATGGTGTTTTTATCCAACGCCACGCGGCGAATCGTTTCACGCAGCTCGTCGGCAATGCCCTTGGCATACGCCGCGGAATGTACCTGCCCAATGGCGCGGAACATCTCGACTGCCTTATTCGCCATATCCATCAGCGTGATGGTGCAGGTCACGTACAGCGGCGCGATATAGCCGTTGGCACAACCGACGGGCAGCCAGTCGCCAAGGCCGTAGGCAACCGTTCCGTCCTCGCGGCGGCGCGTCATAGCAAACTCCAGATAGCGCAACATAGCGTGAGCGTTCTCGCGGATCACATCGGTATTGCCGCGATAACGATAGAGCATATACGGCAGATTGAACAGCACGCTATCCCATGCCGGACCGTAACCGCCGCCGTCATTGTAGCCCCAATCGTGCGTCGGCACGATTCCCGGAAGTCCTCCTGCAGGAGATTGCGCAGCGCGGATGTTGTCCAACCATTGCCGCCAGCTCTTCTCCACGTCGTACATCAGGACCATGTGGTCGGAGGACATCGAGGCGTCTCCCGTCCAGCCGTTCTTCTCGCGGTGGGGACAATCGGTGATGATATAATAGAAATTGGCAAGGTCAGATCGGCGCGCCATGGTGTACAGCGTGTTGACCGTCTCATCGGAGCAGGAGAAATCCCCGATCCATTTCAGATCGGAGTGCATCTCCAGCATGGTCAGCGCGTCAGGCGTAGCTTGCTCATCGGTCAAGCCCTCCACAAAGGCATAACGGAATCCGTGATAGACAAAACGGGGCGTATAGTCCTCTGCCCCTCCCTGCCCGTGCGCGGTATAGACGTTGGTATAATTGAGAATTTTATAGCCCTCCTCAAATTCGGGACGACCGCCGAACTTGAGGTTATAGCAGGACAACCTGCCCTCCCGGAGCACCTCGCCGTGGGTGACGCGAATTTCCTGCCCTGCGCTTGCGCCGATCAGATGCAGCGCGGTCACACCGGCGGTGTTGATGCCGAAGTCGTAAAGATAGCCGCCCTCCTGCTTGGTGATCGAGACGGGCTTGACGACCTGACTGACGGCAATCGGCTCGCAAGTACACGAACGCAGCTGTCCGCGCGGTGCTGCCGCGGGAATGGCTGCGACCCAGGTGTGATCATCATATCCCGGTGAGGTCCAATCGCCGAGCAGCTGCGCCATGCGGGCATCATAATGCTCGCCAAAGCGATATTCGTCGTAAAGAATGGGAGAGGGATGTGTGCGAAAATAAGGATCAGCCACAATGGTGCGGCTCTCGCCGCCCCCGCCCGTGACCGTCAGCTCCAATGCGAGCTTTGGCACGTCGCGCCACGGCACGCGGTCAAAATCCCAGACAAAGCCGCCAAAGGGATTGAGAAAGCCGTTGCCCAGCAGCACACCGATGACATTCTCGCCGCGGGTCAGATACGGTGCTACGTCGTAGGTGTCGGTATAGCAGTAGTGGTCAAGGTTGCTGATGTAAGGTGCCAAGGGTCCCTTGGTGATCTCCCGTCCGTTAACGAACAGCGCGTAAAAGCCAAGGCCGCAGATCTCCAGCTTGGCTGCGGTGGGGACGAAGTCCAGTACAAATGACCGACGCAACGCGGGAGCGGGAGCGTGATTTTTAGCATCGCAGAGCTTTTGGTCTGCAGAAATAAACTGTTTTCTCATATGTGATATCCTTTCGCTCATGGCAGTGGATTTTTTATACTATACCATAAAATCGCTGAAAAATCAAGAGAAATCTGCATATTTTTCAAGTTTTCCGGTCGTCATGGTTGACACCGATGTCATCGTATGATATAATCATGAAAAAAAGCCCGTTATCGGCTGTAATAAAAGGAGAAAACAACATGAGCTCCACATTTCCCATTCAGAAAAAAACAATTTCCGTCGCCATGGTCGGCTGCGGTGCGCGCGGTCGGATGCTGCTGGACACACTGTCCGCCTTTGACGACGTCACAATCGCCGCCGTCTGTGATCAGTATGAGGATCGCGTCACGCGGGCACAGGACAAAATAGAATCGCTCCGCGGCAACAGGCCCTACGGCACACAGAATTATCGCGAGGTGCTTGCCATGGACGAGATCGATGCCGTGGTGATCGCTACGCCATGGGACGACCACATCCGCATGACCATCGAGACACTGTACGCCGGCAAGGCGGCAGCCATGGAGGTCGGCGGCGCATACGATTTGGAAGAATGTTACGCGTTGGTGCGCGCCGTTGAGGAGACGGGCACACCGATGATGTTCATGGAGAACTGCTGCTTTGATCGTTTCGAGCTTTTGGCGACGGCGCTGCATCGTGCGGGACGCTTTGGCGAGGTGGTCCACTGCCACGGCGCATACAGCCACGATCTGCGGGACGAGATTCTCGGCGGCTACGTCAACCGTCACTACAGAATTGATAATTACCTGCGTCGCAACGGTGAAAACTACCCCACGCACGAGCTCGGTCCCATCGCCCGCCTGCTTGACATCAACCGCGGCAACCGCATGGTATCGCTGGTCTCGGTTGCCTCCAAGGCGGCAGGGCTGACCGCCTTCTCCCTCACAGATAAAAATCCCGATCCCTCTCTCTCGGGTGCCAAATTTGCCCAAGGCGATATTGTCAACACCATCATCACCTGCGCAAACGGCGAGACCATTACGCTGACGCTGGACACCACGCTGCCGAAATACTACTCCCGCGAGTTCACCGTGCGCGGCACGAAGGGTCTTGCCATGCAGGAGGGCAACATGGTCATGCTGGAGGGCGATTGCAACACCCACATCCCAACCCACGGGAGCGCCGAAAATTATACCGATTACCTCCCCGACATCTGGAAAAATATCACGGACGAGCAGCTGCGCCTGGGACACGGCGGCATGGATTTTCTCGAATTTCGTGAATTTTTCTCCGCGCTGCGGGGCGAGCGCGATATGCCCATTGACGTTTACGACGCCGTCGCATGGATGAGCGTCACCGTCCTCTCCGAGCGCTCCATCGCACAAGGCGGCGCCCCCCAGATCATTCCCGATTTCACCAACGGGAAATGGATGACCCGCAAGAGCGTGGATGTTGTGCCTCTGCCCAACCCCCAAGCCTAAAGTTCACAAATTGTTTACAATTTTTACGCAACATTTTGCATCCTCTTTGCGTCTATATAGGTGAGAAGGGGATATGTATGTCTCCGACGGGCAGGGCTCTGCCCTGTACCCGCCAAGGAAACTTTTGGAGAAAAGTCTGACCGCAAGCGGTCAACGAGTTTGTCTCGGCGGCTTAACACCGCCGTTTCGGGCTTGCCCGAAAACGCCAAACATCGTCCCTTGGAACCTTCAAAACCTTTCAAAAAATCATTCGCAAAATTCTAAGCGTTTCTGTTCTGTCCGAGCAGCTCAAAAATCTATGTGGGGGTCCCTCCCCCACAAGAAAGGTATAACGCAACTCTCACACGAAAGGAGCCCCTCATGTACAAAGGCAAGAGAACCTGTAAAATTCTGAAAGAAATTCGTGCACAGATCGCAGCGGAGAACGATATTTTCTACGTCACCTCCGAGTGCCAGCACAAGGGCGACTGTGCGGGCACCTGCCCCAAGTGCGAGGCAGAGGTGCGGTATCTGGAAAAAGAGCTGGAAAAAAGAGCCAAGCTCGGCAAGGCGGTCACCGTCGCAGGCTTGGCGGCGACCATCACGGCGACCACCTTGTTTGGCACATCCTGCCAGCCGCAGATCCCCATCACCGAGCGCACCGAGGAATTTCTCACTGTGGAATGGTCCTTCACCCCATCGGATTTTGTCAAGCAATCCGACCGCGCCATCTACACTGCATTGAAAACCGCACTAGCAGAGGCGCACTGCCTTGAGGAGGAGGAGCGCTACGTTTTTCTGCTGCACTGGGACGATGCGTTCCAATCCGCCTCTACCTCAGAGGATACCATCACGGACACTTATCAGATCGCTTATCATCTGGATGAGGAAACCTACAAAGAGCAGCGCGAGTACCTGCACCTGACCTTCTCCTCTGTCGGCGCACTGCTCTCGGCAAGCTACGAGTTGGAAAAATACGAATACGTCCTTGACGGAGATATGGCATATGTGCCGACCATCTACACCCCCGAGAACGCGCAGGAATTTTCCACAAAGAAGGAGCTGCTTGCCGCTATGCAGACCTTCCTCCAAAACCACAAGCACCCCGATGAATCTGTCCGCAAATTCGTACGCGCTTACTGGAACGAATATTATACCCACACCCGCGGGGAGACCGACTATTACGCCATAGAAACCGGGTATCATTTCGACAAGGACGGATATTATGTCCGCGAAGAGCTGACCCGCCCCCGTTATCTCGCCCTCACCTATACCGAAAACAATACGCTGACGGCAGCCGTCGTCACGGATACACCGTAATCATCTCCCAAATCCGCGAAAGGAGTCCCATCATGTATAAAGGAAAGAAAACCTGCAAAATTCTGAAAGAAATTCGTGCGCAGATCGCAGCGGAGAACGATATTTTCTACGTCACCTCCGAGTGCCAACACAAGGGCGACTGTGCGGGCACCTGCCCCAAGTGCGAGGCAGAGGTGCGGTATCTGGAAAAAGAGCTGGAAAAAAGAGCCAGGCTCGGCAAGGCGGTCACCGTCGCGGGGCTTGCCGCAGCGATCACCGCGACCAGCTTGAGCGCCACGGCGTGCGACACCTTCCGCACTACGGAAGGTGAGCTCGCCCCCGATCCCGATTCCATGGTCACCACGGACGGCGCCATTGCTCTTCCCGAGAACGATGATGATATCGTGATCACCGACGGCGAGCCTGCCATCCCCACGGTCTATCTGCCCGAATTTGAGCAGTACCGTCATTTGCTCCACGACACCGATGCACTGTACGATTTCCTCGTCAACTACTGCTCGGAGAACGGCTGCATCTCCGCCGTGCCGACCTATGACGTCATGTCGGTCAACAGCTGGTCACGGTCGCACACCGAGCAGCAAGAGGGCAAGTATATCGAATATTTTAACGTATACAGCTACTGGAATCCGCAGACGCAAAAAGATGAGCAAACGGTGGTCGGCTTGGTCTTCACGCCCGACGAGGGTGCTGACCCCGAGGACATTGGCAGCTATCTGTGGACGGCGGTGGTCGTGGACACGCTGATCGTTGAAGAGGCAACGGCGGGCGACATTCCCGTCCCCGGTGGAATTTGATGGAAAGTACAGGAAAAGACCGCTTTATCGGCATCTCTCGCCACCGTCTGGAGGTGGACGGAGAGGGGGTGACCACGCTGGCGGCGTTTTACGGTTGTCCGCTGCACTGTGCCTACTGCCTCAATCCGCACTCCTGGCGTGAGGGCACCAAGACGCGCGATCTGACACCTGAAGAGCTGTACGACATGGTCAAGATCGATCAGCTCTACTTTCTCGCCACGGGCGGCGGCATCTGCTTTGGCGGCGGCGAGCCGCTCCTGCGCCCTGCGTATCTTGCCCGTTTCCGCGAGCTTTGCGGCACGTCATGGCGGCTGTGGGTGGAAACCTCACTCAACGTCTCATGGGAGGCGGTGGAAAAAGCCGCTGCGTGCATTGACTACTTCATCGTGGACTGCAAGGATACCAATCCCGACATCTATCTGCGCTACACGGGCTGTGACAACGCGCAGATGCTGCAAAATCTGCGGCGCTTGGTTGCGTTGATCGGTGCAGAGCGCGTCATCGTGCGCCTGCCCTCCATCCCCACCTACAACACCGAGGCCGATATCGATGCATCTGAGGCGCTGCTGCGCTCCTTTGGCATCACGCGATTTGATCGGTTTGTGTATAAGACGAAGATTGACAAATGAATATCGGCGAGGGGGAACGACGTGGGGGGACTTTTGAAAAAAGTCCCCCCACACCCCCTCAAAACCTTTTGAAAATTTATCGATAAAATTTTTAGCGGTTCTATTCGGAATGAGCGGAGCTATTTTCCTTTTGGGGCCCCTACCCCAAACGATTGGTTCAAAAAGCAGAAACGAACCGCTAAAAAAACGCCAATCCCTTGATATAAAGTTTTGAAAGAAGGGTGCGGGGGGAAAACTTTTTCCAAAAAGTTTTCCCCCCGCCTTCTATTATTCACATTATTCCAACTCAAACGCACCGGTGTAGAGCTGATAATATTTACCTTTTTCTTCGATCAGCTTTTCGTGGCTGCCACGTTCGATGATGACGCCGTGGTCAAGCACCATAATGACGTCCGAGTTGCGGACGGTTGAAAGTCTATGTGCAATGACAAAGACAGTTCTACCTTTCATCAAGGCATCCATTCCTGCCTGCACGATCGCCTCGGTGCGGGTATCGATGGAGGAGGTTGCCTCATCCATGATCATCACGGGCGGGTCAGCCACCGCCGCGCGGGCGATAGAGAGCAACTGCCGCTGTCCCTGCGAAAGGTTGGCGCCGTTGCCGGTCAGCATGGTCTGATAACCCTGCGGCAGACGGCGAATAAAGTCATCCGCATTCGCCAGCTTGGCCGCGGCGATACACTCCTCGTCGGTCGCGTCCAGCTTACCGTAGCGAATATTGTCCATGACCGTCCCTGTGAACAGGTTGACATCCTGCAGCACGATTCCCAGCGAGCGTCGCAGATCGGCCTTCTTGATCTTGTTGATGTTGATACCGTCGTAGCGGATCTTACCGTCTGCCACGTCGTAGAATCGGTTAATCAGATTGGTGATGGTCGTCTTGCCCGCGCCCGTTGCGCCGACAAAGGCAACCTTCTGCCCGGGCTCGGCATACAAGGTCACATCGTGCAATACGATCTTGTTCTCCACGTAACCAAAATCCACGCCCTCCATGCGAACGTCGCCGCACAGCCGCGTGTAGGTCACTGTGCCATCCGCATGAGGATGTTTCCATGCCCAAGTGCCCGTGCGCTCGGTGCATTCGACCAGCTTGCCGTCCTCCTCGCGGGCATTGACCAGTGTGACGTACCCCTCATCGGTCTCGGGGATCTCGTCCAGCAGCGTGAACAGACGATCTGCGCCGGCAAGCGCCATGACGACCGAGTTGATCTGCTGCGAGACGTTGGAAATGTTCTGGCAGAATTGTCTCGTCATGCCGAGGAAGGTGACAACCACCGAGATCCCCAGCGCGCTGCCGCCCGTTATCAGATTGCCGATGGAGAGGTTATACACCCCGCTGATCAGCAGCATACCGCCCGCAAAGGCGACAATGACGTACATGATGTTACCGATATTCCCCATGATGGGCATGAGAATGTTGGCATAATTGTGTGCACTGGTGGCATCGCGGAAAAGCTGCTCATTGATGCGGTCGAAGTCCTTTTCGGTCTGTTTCTCGTGGCAGAACACCTTGACGACCTTCTGCCCGTGCATCAGCTCCTCGACAAAGCCCTCGACCTTTGCCAGCGAGCGTTGCTGTTGAATGAAATACCGCGCGGAGCGTCCGCCAACGCCTCTTGCCACAAAGATCATGGCAACCACACCGCAAAGCACCACCAAGAACAACCATACGCTGAAATACATCATGATGCAGGACAGCGTGATCAGCGTCAGCGATGCCGAGAACACAGCAGGCAGCGATTGTGAGATCAACTGGCGCAGCGTATCGATGTCGTTGGTGTAATAGGACATGATGTCGCCGTGGGTATTGGTATCAAAATATTTGATGGGCAGGGATTGCATATGGTCAAACATACGTCTGCGCATCTTGTGGAGAAAGCCCTGTGTGATGATCGCGCCCAGACGCGTGTAGGTGAAGGCGCAGATCAGACCCACGATATATACGCAGATCATGGTCAGCACGGTGGAGATCAGCCGCGGCGAAATCCCCTCGTAGATCGCGAGATATTCCGCTGCGCTGTCCGCCCCTGTTTGCTTGATGGTGTTCAGTCCCTCTTCGATCAGAGAGGCGATCTGCTCTACGTATATAGCAGGTGCGACACTGACCAGAGCAAACAGCGCGATGCAAAGCAGCTCCAGAACCAAAAGTCCCTTGTAATCCTTGATCAGATAGCGCAAAAGTCTGCCAAGCGTTCCCTTTTTGGCGCGGGGCTTGGGCGGCATTGCACCGCGATTCTTGCCCGGTGCTGCGTTTGACGTTGTCTTAGGCATTGTCATCCCCTCCCCCCTTGGTCTGCGACTCGAAGACCTCGCGATAGATGTCGTTGGTCTTGAGCAATTCGTCATGGCTGCCAACACCGTTGATGGTGCCACCCTCCATGACCACGATCAGATCGGCATCCTGCACCGACGAAATTCTCTGGGCAATGATGATCTTGGTCGTTCCGGGAATCTCCTCGCGAAACGCCTTGCGGATCATGGCATCGGTGCGGGTGTCCACGGCGCTGGTGGAGTCGTCAAGAATCAGGATCTTGGGCTTTTTGAGCAGCGCACGTGCAATGCAAAGGCGCTGCTTTTGCCCACCCGACACATTGGCACCCCCTTGTTCGATATAGGTATCATATCCGTCGGGGAAGGTTCGGATGAACTCGTCCGCCATGGCAAGACGGCAGATGCGCTGCATCTCCTCGTCAGAGGCATTGGGGTCACCCCAGCGCAGATTCTCCTTGATGGTTCCCGAGAAAAGCACGTTCTTCTGCAGCACCACCGCCACGCTGTTGCGCAGGGATTCGATATCGTATTCGCGCACGTCGCGCCCGCCGACCTTCAGCGAGCCCTCGGTTACGTCATAAAGGCGGGAGATCAGATTGACCATGGTGGTCTTGGATGAGCCAGTGCCGCCGATAATACCGACCGTCTGTCCTGACGCAATGTGCAGATCAATATTGGCAAGCGCCATCTTCTCGGCGTCCTCGCTGTAACGGAAGCTGACCCCATCAAAATCAATGCTGCCGTCGGGAATATCGTACACAGGCTGCTCACAGTTGTGCAGCGTAGGCTGCTCATCCAGCACCTCGACGATACGGCGGGCACTCTCCCCCGCCATCGTGACCATAACGAAGATCATCGAGACCATCATCATGCTCATCAAAATCTGCATGGAATAGGTCGTCATACCCGACAGCGTACCCAGCCCCAGCGTGGTACCGCCCGTCGAAATCACAAGCTTTGCACAGAAGAAGGAAATGCAGATCATGCAGCAATAGATGCAGAACTGCATCAGGGGCGTATTCAGCGCCAGGATCTTTTCAGCGCGGGTGAAGTCGTCGCGAACGTCACTGGCTGCCGTATTGAACTTGCTCTGCTCATATTCCTCGCGGACAAAGGATTTGACCACGCGCATACCCTTGACGTTTTCCTGCACCGACTCGTTGAGGCGGTCATACTTACGGAACACGCGACGAAACAGCGGCATGGTTTTGAAAATTATGGAAAATAACCCCGCTGCCAACAAGGGAATGATCACCGCAAACACCCAAGCCAACGGGCCGCCCAGACGAATGGACATAACAAAAGCAAAGATCAGCATAAACGGACAGCGCACGGCGGTGCGGATGATCATCATAAACGCCATCTGCACGTTGGAAACGTCGGTGGTCAATCTGGTCACCAGACTCGGCGTGGAAAATTTATCAATGTTGGTAAAGGAAAAATCCTGCACGCGGTAAAAAAGATCGTGCCGCAGATTTTTGGCAAAGCCCGCCGAGGCAATGGCGCAATAATGCCCCGACAGCACGCCCATGGTCAGCGACAGCGCCGCCATCAGCACCAGTAAAAGTCCATAACGAGCAATGACATCCAGCCCGCAGCCACCCTCGATCTCATTGATCAGATCGGCGGTCAGCAACGGTATGATACACTCGATGACCACCTCCAGCGAGACAAACAACGGTGTCAGAATGGATGCTTTTTTATATTCGCGGATGCTCGCCGCGAGTTTTTTCAGCATAAATAAGCCCCCTCTCGTTTCGTTTGTAAATAAGTCTACAATTTATCATTATAGCATAGTATTATGAATAAAGTATGGTGTTTCTGTGAATTTTTTGTTTGCGTGGTGCGCTGCGGTTTGACAACAACGCATGGGATCCCGATTATCTCGAAAGGAAACGGGGTGAGTCAAATGCAAAACTGCATTTGAAACTCACCCCTCGTTTTTGTTTTTGCGGCTAAGCACCGCAATTTTACCTACTTTGCAGGTAAAAGCGCACAGACTGTAGACCAAAGCATTCACCACCCAACACTGTGGGGCGAAAACCCATAAAATGATCCTTTTGAAAAAGCTTTTTAAGGATTCTTAAGGTGCTTTTTCTCGAAAAAGCACCTTAAATGGGGTTTGGGGCAAAGCCCCAAGTCTGCTCGTCGACAACCTGCAGGGGCTGCGCCAATGACGCAGCCCCATTTATACATTACAATTGATTGACCGTATGCTGTAAAAACGCAGCAGTTTTTGGGGAGCGGGGATTCCGGAAGATTTCTTCGGGTGTTCCCTCCTCCTCGATCAGCCCGTCGGCGACAAAGACCACACGGTCGGCAACCTTACGGGCAAATTCCATCTCATGGGTCACGACCAGCAGCGTACAGCCCTTGTCCTTGAGATCCTTGATGACGCGCAGCACCTCGCCCGTCAGCTCGGGATCAAGGGCGCTGGTCGGCTCATCAAAGCAGAGCACCGCGGGAGTCTGGGAGAGTGCGCGGGCTATGGCTACTCTTTGTTGCTGCCCGCCCGAGAGCTGGCAGGGGTAGTTTTCCGCCTTCTGCGCAAGCCCCACACTGGCAAGCAGCTCCTGCGCGCGGGCTCGGTTCTCCTCCTGCGCGCGGTTGATGGCCGCACGGCGGGAGCGTCGGTTGGGAATCTCCTTTTTCAATTGCTCGATCGTACGCAGCTGCATCGGCAGATAGATATTCTCCAGCGCCGTATACTGAGGGAAAAGGTTGAACGACTGGAACACCAGCCCCATCTTCAGGCGCATAGCGCGGATCTGGGCAGGGGTATAGGTCTCGGCCGCATCAAAGGCAAAGCCCCCCTCAATACGGATGGTTCCCTCATCTGCCATCTCCAAAAAGTTCAGACAGCGCAAGAAGGTGGTTTTTCCTCCGCCCGAGGAGCCGATCACTGCGACCGCCTCGCCCTCCTCCATCGAAAAATTGATCCCGTGCAGCACCTGCGTACTGCCGAACCGTTTTTTCAAATTACGTATTTCCAAAAATGCCATGACACCCTCCTATATGCTGTAATAGGACAGTTTCTTCTCAAGGTAGCGGAACAGCAGCGTCAGCCCGCCGACAAACAGGAGGAAGAACACGGCGATATAGAACATGGGCCAGATCAAGCCGCGGGAGAGGAAATCCATCTCGTTGATGAAAAAGATCTCCGCTACGGCAATGGCACGCGCCAGCGAGGTGTCCTTGACCAAGGTAATGACCTCATTGCTGATCGGTGCCAAAATACGCTTGATGACTTGCATCAGAATGACAGTAAAGAAGGTCTCCCTTGCCGTCATGCCGAGCACCTGCGCCGCCTCGTACTGTCCGCGCGGAATGCCTTCGATGCCGCCGCGGTAGATCTCCGAGAAATAGCAGGCGTAGTTGATCACGAACGCCACCAGCGCCGCGGTAAAACGTCCGTTTTCCCCCGTAAACAGCTGAATATTGAACAACATACCGGGAACGTAAAAGACCACAAAAAGCTGCAGCATCAGCGGTGTTCCGCGAATGATCCAAACCACCGTGCGGCAAAAGATCGACAGCGGCTTGAATTTTGACATGGAGCCAAACACGATCACAAGTCCCAGCGGGAGCGAAAAGACCAGCGTCAGAAGAAAGAGTGAGCAAGTCAGGCCGAAACCTTCAAACAGTTTCAGCGTAACAGACCAAAC
This sequence comes from Clostridia bacterium, assembly GCA_017456145.1. Lineage (GTDB taxonomy): Bacteria > Bacillota > Clostridia > Oscillospirales > CAG-272 > SIG644. The sequence goes on along the minus strand of JAFTJZ010000008.1, from coordinate 18,691 downwards.
ATCCATCGGGATTACTCACCGAACTCGGTGACCAGATCGTTGGTCAGGCCGTACTTTTCTGCCAGTGCTGCCAGCGTGCCGTTTTCGTACAGAGCCACGATTGCCTCGTTGATTTTCTCCGTCATCGTGCTGCCCTTACGGCAACCGATGGCGTAAACCTCGCTCTCGGGCTGGATCGCCTCGTTGATCACGAGATCGGTGTAGTCACCCTGACCCACCATAGCGTTTGCCATCTGATAGTCGATGATAGCAAAGTCTGCATTGCCTGCCTTGAGCTCCATCAGCGCAGATGCCTGCGAGGTAAAGGTCGTGACCTTATCCTCGTCGGTCAACGTAATGGCGAGCGCCTCACCGGAGGAACCGCCTTCGGCAACGGCCTTCTTGCCCTTGAGTGCGTCTGCGCTGTTCAGCTCATTCACACGGTCCGCCTTGGTAACCAAGCACTGACGATTCTCCAGATAGGCATACGTAAAATCAACGTATTCGGTACGGGAAACGCCGTCCTTCTCCTCACCGTAGGTGAAGCCGTTCCAGATCAGGTCAATGGCACCGCTCTCCAGCTCCATATACTTATTGGGCCAGTTGATGACTTGGAATTTTGCCTCAACGCCGAGATATTCGGCAACAGCGTTGGCAAATTCGGTATCAAAGCCGACCAGGTTGCCATCTTCGTCAAAATAGTTCATGGGAGCATACATGGTGATACCGCAAACAAAATAGCCCTTTTCCTCGACTGTCTTCCAGTCGTCGGTCTGACCGCAGGAGGTAAAGCCCGCAACGCTGATAAACAGCATCGCAATGACGAGCAGCAGGGTTGTAAAACGTTTCATGATATTATATCCTTTCCTTATCGCTTTAGTTTGCTAAAGCATTATTTCGTGGTTATATTATACACCTTTTTTTAAGATTTGTAAAGGGTTAAATGCAAAAAAAGCAAAAAATTCGAAGGGTTTTTGTTTTTTTCAAAAATTTTCATATCCCCTATTGACATTTATCTCGTGATGTGTTACAATACATATGATCACGGTTCTCCCCGCCACACGGGGAGATGAGAGGGAAGTTCGGTGAAAATCCGACGCAACCGCCATTGCCGTAAAGAGTATGCTGTCGCACACCAAAGTCGGAATACTTGCCGTGATCCGTATACATTCGGACATTTTTGGGTATGAAAGGTGCATCCGTTTTCCGCCGTCAGGGGGCAAGCTGTGCCCTTTTTTATGCGCGGAAGATCGATGCGCCTGTTTTTCGTACAACGAAAGACGGGCTTTTCTGTTTGCTTTTTTATCGATACCGTATCATTTGCGGCAGTACACCACGGGTCGAACACACTCCGTTTTTGTAGGGACCGGCCTCCCGGACGGTCCGAGGGCATATCATTATGGCTACGTACGAATTGATACGTTTCAAGAATTTCCATCTTGCACAAACGCAGATCCGATCATCACGGACCATCGAGGACGCCGGTCCCTACCGGTTATCAATATTCATGTCATCCCTGCGTAGCCGACTGGTACACTTCATTGGGAAGAACAATAGGAGAAGTACATATGAAAAGCATCTACGACACAGCGACCTGCATCGCATTGCTGCAGCAAAAACAGCAACAACTGCTCACCGCCGGACTTTCCCGCTATCCGCGCAGGGACGACTTTACCGAGGACGAGGTGGTCGCCATCAAGGCGCATCTGGGGCCTTGGCCACGCGCGCTGGAGACAGCGGGCATCAAGCCGCTCCGTCAGGATCACGAGGAGCGGATCGAGCGCACCCGGCAGCGGCGCATCGAGCAAAAACGACGGCGGCGACAGGGGCGTCTTGCCCACGCGGACACAGCCGCTGATCCATCAGACGATTCCGGCGAATCATCGCCGAATCTATAAATTTCTTTTTAAGAAAAGGAGAATTTCAACATGAAAAGACAATGCAAGATCGCAGCACTTGTGCTGGCGCTGGTGATGAGTCTTTCGCTGTGTCTGGTCGCTTGCGGCGAGTCCGGCGAGGTCATGTATGTGACCATTGCCAAGGGTGACATGGTCATCAGCTACGCCGAGGTTGCCGTAGAGGACGAGGACGGCGACGGCGCACTGACCATCAACGACGCGCTGCTGGCAGCACACGACAAGTATTACGACGGCGGTGCCGATGGCTTTGGCTCCGCGCAGACCGAGTACGGTCTGAGCATGACCAAGCTGTGGGGCGACGAGAGTGGTGTTTATGGTTATACGCTCAACAACACCTCCGTTATGACGGACCTGACCGAGCCGGTCAAGGCAGGCGACCACATTTACGCTTACGTTTACACCGATCTGACTACCTGGTCGGACAGTTTCTGCTACTTTGACAAGGTGACGGCAGAGGTAAGCGCAGGGGAGACGCTGACGCTGACCTTGAGCAGTGCCGGTTATGACGAGGCATGGAATCCGATCACAGTTCCCGTGGAAGGCGCAAAAATTCTGGTCGACGGTGCAGACAGCGGTATTGTGACCGATGCCGAAGGAAAGGCAACCGTAACGCTTTCCGACAAGGGAGAGGTGATTATCAGTGCATCGAACGATGCGATGGTGATGGTTCCTCCCGTTTGTGCGGTAACGGTGAAATAAGGAATGAGAATAAGCCGGGGGAAGAAAATTCTCGAGAAGAAAATGAACGCATGCGATCTTCGAGTTTGCCTTGACGGCTCAACGCCGTCATCGCGATGCTTTGCGCAGCCAAGCATCGCGAACGCCAAACATCGATTCCTCCTCCGGCCCCCCTCTTTCAAGAACTTGAGATAATAAAGGATAGGATGCTTTCCTTACGGTGACATCCTATCCTTTTTTTCCAAAGTTTTTTGAGGGGGGTGCGGGGGAACTTTTGTACACAAAAGTTCCCCGCCTTCTATTTTTTCTTCCAATCACGCCTTGCCCTGCAGCTGCTCCTTTTTGTATTGCAGCGTATACAGGTGATGATATCTGCCGCCCTTTGCGAGCAGCTCGGTGTGGGTTCCCTGCTCAATGATCTCTCCATGGGAGAGGACGATGATGCGATCGGCGCTCTTGATGGTGGACAGGCGGTGCGCAACCATAAGCATGGTGCCGATATTCATCATTTTCTCCAGCGAATCCTGGATCAAAAGCTCGGTCTCGGTATCGATGTTGGCGGTTGCCTCGTCCAGAATCATGACCGAGGGCTTATGCGCCATGGTGCGAGCAAAGGAGAGCAGCTGGCGCTGCCCTGCCGAGAAGTTGTTCCCTCTCTCGCGCACCTCTTCGTCCAGCCCGTTTGCCAGCTTATCGATAAAATGATCGGCGTTGACGTAACGACAGACCTGCATGACCTCCTCATCGCTGATGTTCTCATCGCGCAAGACAATGTTGGAGCGTATGGTCCCCGAGAACAGAAAAACATCCTGCAGCATTTGTCCGAAATGACGACGCAGTGAGGAGACCTTTATATCGCGAATATCGATACCGTCGATCAGGATCTGACCCTTCTGAATGTCGTAATTGCGACAGATCAGAGAAAGAATGGTCGTTTTTCCCGAGCCGGTGGAGCCAACAAAGGCAACGGTCTGACCTGCATCGATCTTGAAGGAAACGCCCTTGAGCACCCACTCATCGGGCACATACGAGAACCAGACGTCACGGAACTCGATCTCGCCGCGCACCGTCTCCAGCTCAATGGCGTTCGGATGATCGACAATGTCGGGCTTAATGTCCATGACGGTGAAAACCTTCTCGCCCGAGGCAAAGGCGGATTGCAGGCGGTTAAATTGCTCGGCAAGATTCTGAATGGGGTTGAAGAACTTATTGATATACATATAGAACGCCACGATAATCGCCGCGTCAATGCTCTGCCCCATAAACGATACGCCGTCCAGATATCCCTTCCCGCCGACATAAAACAAGCACAGCACCGTAGAGATATACAGCATATACACCATCGGGCGGAAGACGCCGAAAACCATGGTTTCCTGCATTTTGGATTTTTCCAGCTTGCGGTTCTTCTCGTCAAAATCCCGCTTTTTCTTACCCTCGCGGTTGAAGATCTGAATGATCTTCATCCCCGATAGATTTTCCGAAAGGAAGGTGTTAATGTCTGTCGTGCCGTCCTTGACCTTGCGGTAGGAGGCACGGGAGAATTTGCGGAAGATCACGGTAAACAGCACGATAAAGGGCACAAAGCACAGCACCAGCAGCGTCAGCTGCAGATTGAGCGTGAGCATGGCGAAAAAGACGCCGATGATCACAAAGATATTCTTGAGCAAATTGACCAGCAGGTGGGTGAACATCATCGAAATGGAGCCGGTATCGTTGGTCACACGGGTGACCAGCTTACCCACGGGGGTAGCATTGAGCTGCGCGTGCGACAGACTCTCGATATGCACGAACAGATCCTCACGCAGCTTGGAAATGATCTTCTGGCCTGTCTTTTGCAGAACGATCGCCTGAACATACGCACCGGTGAGCGAAACGATCAGAATGGTCGCGTAGACCGCCACCCGTACCAGAATATCGCTCATGACAAAATCCGAGGTGATCAGTCGCTCGATATCCGAGATGATCCGCGGCGAGATGATATCATACGAGATGGAGATCAGCATCACAAAGCCTACCAGCACAAAGGAGCCGATGTGAGGACGGGCGTATTTGAGAAGGCGTCGGATGATCTCGGAATCCTTCATATGGCGGTCAAAGCCGACAGCGGCTTTTTTATCCTTGATCAGAGCGTAGGCAATGATAAAGGCGATGGAAAAAATGCCGATCGCCGCGCCTACGAACAACAGCGGTTGATATTCACGCATTGGCATTTCCTCCTTCCTCGTCCAGCTTTTGCAGATGTACCAGATTGCGATAACCCTCGCAGCGCTCGCACAGCTCGGTATGCGTCCCGAAATCCATCAGGCGACCGTCCTCCAAAAAGAGGATTCGATCCATATCCTCAACGGTCGAGATACGGTGCGCGATCAGGAGCGTGGTCATACCTGCACGATTTTCCTTGAGCTGCGCGAGGATTTTCTTTTCGGTCTTGGTATCGACCGCACTGACCGAGTCGTCCAGGATCAGAATGGGCGCGTTTTTCATCAGCGCGCGAGCAATGGAGATGCGCTGCTTTTGTCCGCCGGAGACGGTCACACCGCGCTCACCCAGCACCGTTTTATACTGCTCATGAAATTCCATGATATTATCATGGACGTCTGCCAGTGCCGCGGCGGTGCGTACCGCCTCCAGCGTGGCGGGGTCGTCGGCAGCGCCGTGCTCTACTGTGGCAAAAGCAATATTGTTCTCCACCGTATCGCTGAACAAAAAGTTATCCTGCGGCACGTAGGCAGCACTGTTTCGCACCGAACGGATGGAAATATCGTTGACATCATTTCCGTCGTAAAACAGCATCCCGTCGGGGACATTATACGTGCGCAGTAAAAGATCGACCAGCGTGGTCTTTCCGCAGCCGGTCTTTCCCACGATACCCACGCTCTCTCCCGCGCGGATGGTAAAGGAGACGTCCGAGAGGGCATCATAGTCCGCCCCGGGATAACGGAAGGTCAGATGCTCGGCGCGGATCTCACCCCGCAGCCCCTCGATCTCGCGAACGCCCCGACGATCGGTAACCGTTGCCTTGGCATCCAGCAGCTCGCCCACTCTCTTGACCGAGGCACGCCCGCGGGAGGTCATGTCGATCAGCTCGCTGACCGCCATGATCGGCCAGACGATGGCGGTAAAGTAGCCGATAAATTCGACCAGCTGTCCCGCGTTGAAAACATCCGTTTTGACCAGATACGAGCCATATCCCAAAATAATACAGATGACCGACTCTACCAAGAGCGTCACCGAGATGTTCATCAGTGTGGAGAGCTTGGTATATTCGACGTTGGCTTTTTCATTTTTGCGGTTGAGATGGCGGAAGGCGAGCAGCTCTGCTGCCTCCTTGACAAAAGCCTTGACGACCGAGATCCCCGAGAAATTCTCCTGTGCAAAGTCGGAAAGCTCAGAGAACGCCTCTTGTCTTGCGTCCCATTTGAGCGTCAGATATTTTCCAACCAACACACCGACGGAAAGCAACAGTGCCATGGGGATCAGAGTAAACAGCGTCAGCGTCGGATTCATGTTCCACATTTTGGCGATGGCAAGTCCACCCAGCAGCACCGCGTCGGTCAGCTCCAGCACGCCAAAGGCAATACACTCCTGAATGGTCTCCAGATCGTTTGTAAACAGAGACATCAGATTGCCGACCTTATTCACCTGATAATACTCCTGCGGCAGATCCTTGCAGTGATCAAACATTCTCCCGCGCAGATCGGTCTCCACCTTGACACCCGCGTTGAAAAAGCAGACACGCCACAAAAAGCGTCCGAAGACCATCAGCACGATGATAATCATCAAGGGGCGGCAGATATGATCCAGCAAGAAATCCAGATCAAACGGTAAAAGAACACCGTTGACCTCCGCTACGCCGTCATTGATGCCGTTAACGATCAGATTGTACAGCTCGGGCACCTTGAGCTGGAAAATATCCACCATCAGAAGGGCCGCGATACCGCCCAGAAACAAATATAAGTATCGTATATAATATCGATTGATATGACGTCCGAATATCATGGAGCGACTTCTCCTTTTTTTTGATCTCTTCATTTTACGGCAACAAAAACGCGCCCGCTGTCGGACGCGTTGTCGCAGTAGCATTATTATATCATATATCGATACAACTGTCAAGTGTCCGCGTGGTTGAATGACACAAAAACCACGTTAACCGTCAGTTGTGTGCGACGCCCCCGGCGGCCGCTGCCCGATATCGCGGGAAACGGCACCGCCGAAGGCTTTGTGTGATTATTCGCTGTAGATATAATTCCCCTGACCGGATTGCAGGATCAAGTCAAAGAGCGTGTACATATCGACGTACTTATACTCATACCCGTCGTTCTTTGCCTCTGCGTAGCTGATAAAGTCATTGACAAAGCCAACCAGATCGGGGGTATACTGGCGGATGGTACGGTATGCGGCGAAGTTCGTGCCGCTGTTTATGAGCGTGTTGTACATCCCCTCGCGGGTGTCATCGGTATTGTGAACGGGCTGGATCGAGCCGTGCAATCTCATGAAAATCGTTTCGTCATTGAGAACGGTCAGATAATCTCCCGTGTTGGTAAAGGCACCCAGCGGCGCGATCTCGGCATACGCCTCCATAGCCTTCAGCGACAGGCGGGTATCATCGATGATAAAGCCGACGATATCCATATCGAATTTTTCCAGATACGGCTCGTTATAATCGATCCACTTGTCCAGATCGGCAAGACGAGACGGGAAGACGTAGCCCGCACCGCTGTCACCTGTGACAAAGTAATCGTTCTCGGTTTTGTTCTCATAAACGTAATCAAAGATCATGGGAACTCGGTCGGACAAGTTGGGGTTAAACGCCCACATCATGGGCATCTTGCCGCGCTGATTGCTCTCAAAGCATGAGGGAACCATCAGCTTGAGCCATGCAGAGGAGTCATAATCACCGATATAGACCGTGAAATAGCGAGTACGCTTGTCAAACACCTCGTCCAAGGGGGCATCATTGTTTTCAAACTTCTCTGTGGTCATCTCATACTGACAATAAACAGATGCGTTGGTCATCCAAGAGGGATTCCATGCGTCGGCCTCCTTGATGAAGTCATAACCGGTAATAAAGGCGACAAACGCCCACTCCAGCTGAACCTCGCCACTCTCGCCCCAGCCGTTGTGTTTGGTGTATTTCATGTACCAAGGGGGAAAGCCCATCAGCTTACCGAACTTTCCGTTGTTGCGCTGCTGGAAGTAACCAAGAATGGTGCCCAGCGTCTTGGCATCACTTCCCATGGGCTGATTGGGGTCATCGCAGGGGGCCTCGTCTGCCTTGCAGGTCAGATCGACGAAGAAACACTCGTTATAAATGTAGTAATCGTGGCTGTAGATCTGGTTGGCATCGGGCGTGGTGGAGACACTTGCTCTATCGTAAATAATATTGCCCTCCACCTGCGATGCGCCGTCCAGCGTGTAGGCAACCATGGCGGGATTGACACGGTCGCCGTATTTTTCCAGTGCCCACAGATACGGGTCGCATTTGATCGAGCCGGAGGAATCGATGTCGGTATCGGCGATCTTGGTGCCAAGCTTGCCCGTAAACATTCCGCAAAGATCCATCTTGACCTCGACACCATTATTTGTCAGCCACGTATACAGGCTGTTTTTGTCCGTGTCATATCGCACGGGAAGATAGCCCTCGACCGAGCAGATGGTGGAGGCGACATTGGAGGTGGCAGGAACGCTCGGATCCCAAAGGACGATGCCCGCGGCCTTGATGTGCTCGCCAAAGACCTCCCAAAGGTCCCTCCAAGTGCTGATCTTGACCACCTCGGCACCCTCCAGCATCTTGCCCTCGCCCATGATGTAATTCAGCCAGAACTGATCCTCGGAATCGTACTTCTGATACACGTAGAACCCGTTCTCCTCGGCGGTCTTGTTCAGACGTCCCTGCATACAGGTATAAAGACGAACGGTGTCGTTATAATCCTCGTTGTTGCCGGAGGAGACGTATTTGACGCCCTCGATGACGTAGACCTTGGGCGGCAGCTCAAAGGAGCCGCGATAATTGAGATCCTTCGGAATGGCGCAGGAAGTCTTTGCAAAGCTGCCGTCCTCGGCGTTGTAGCCAAGATAGGTTTCAAGGAAGTATTCCACTGCCTTGCGCGCAGACAGCTGGGTGTTTCCCGCCAGCAAAAGGTCATGCCCGTTATAATAGACCACAAACTCGTTCTCGGCAAGGTCATCGGGCAGCTCCTGATAGATCTCGCGGTTGGTATCGCCAACCAGGATCTCGGGAATGTCCGCGGACACCTCGGTATAGTCGGTCGTGATGTCCAGCGCCGTGCCCGTAGCAGTGATCAGCGACTCACGCAGCGTGACGGCGGCATCAACAACGGTGTCCCCGGGATAATACAGGTCACCGCGCACAATGCGGAAAACAGACGTACCGTCCTTGACGATGTCCACCGTATCGGATGCAGAGGGATCTCCCTGCGTCTGCCCCTGGTCGGGATCGATGGGATCCTCAGACTCCCGGCAGGCGATCAGCACCGTGAGTGCCAAGACAAGGCACAAAAGCACCGATAACAAGCGTATGGTTTGTTTCATAACACATTTCTCCTTTGAAAAAATGAATGGTATATATCATTCTATCATACCGTAGCCCCATTGTCAAGCATATTTACCGATTTTGGACAATTTTATAAAAAAGCAGAGACGACCGCCCCATCCGCTCCCGTCCGTATCAAGCGTTTGAAGCTCCGCTTACCCGCAAAAAAGGGGCTGCCATTTCGGCAGCCCCACGGGGTATTCTTATTCACTGTAGACCCAAGCGCCCTGCTCGGATTGCAGGATCAGATCAAACAGCGTATAGGTATCGACGTACATATAGTCGTAACGATCATTGGGCTGCGCCTCGGCGTATGCCAAGAAATCGTTGACCGCCTTCACGATGTCGGGCGTGTACTGACGAATGCAGCGATATCCCGCAAAGTTGTACGTCCCGTAACGGGTAAACTGGTTGTACATCTCCTTAAAGCACGCCTCACCCTGATACGGATAAATATCCCACTCGCGCAGGAAGACGGTCTGATCGTCAAGCACGGTCAGATATTCCGAGGCATAAGTCCCTACGTTGGTGAAGGCACCGTACGGCGTGATCCGGGCATAAGTCTGAAGAATTTCCAGCGACAGCGCGCGATCGTCGATGATAAAGCCGACGATATCCATATCAAATTTCTCCAGATACGGCTCGTTGTACTCGACCCACATATTCAGATCCTTGAGTCTGGAGGGGAATACGTAGCCTGCGCCCGTATCTCCCGTGGTAAAGTAGTCAAGCTCGGTCTTCTTCTCATAAACGTAATCGAAGATCATCGGCACGCGGTCGGACAGATTGGGATTGAATGCCCACATCAGGGGGATCTGCCCCAGCTGGCTGCTCTCAAAGCAGTCGGGTGCCATCAGCTTGAGCCATGCAGAGGAATCATAGTCGCCGATGTAGATGCTGAAATAGCGAGTGCGGTCGTCATAAATCTCCTCCAAAGGAGACTCGTTGTTCTCAAACTTCTCGGTGGTCATCTCGTACTGGCAGTAGACAGAGGCGTTGGTCATCCAAGAGGGATGTGCCGCATCGGCCTCCTTAATAAAGTTATATTCGGTGATAAAGGCAACGAAGGTCCACTCCAACGTGACCTCTGCCGTCTTGCCGAGATTATGGAATCTGGTATACTTCATGTACCAAGGCGGGAAACCCATCAGCTTGGAGAACTGCCCGTTGTTTCTCTCCTCCATGGTGGAGAGAATGGCTGCCAATGTCTTGGCATCGGTACCCATGGGCTGATCGGGGTCATCGCAAGGCTTTTCATCGGCAATGCAAGTCAGGTCGATAAAGAAACACTCGTTATAAATATAATAATCGTGGCTATAGAGCTGGTTATAAGCAGGAGAGGTACCCTCTGCCTGTTGGTAGATATAGTTGCTCTCGACCTGCGAGGCTCCGTCCAGCGCGTACGCCAGCATGGTCGCGCTGCAGCGATCCATATATTTTTCCATCGCCCACAGATATGGGTCGCACTTGATCGAGCCGGTGGAATCGATGTCGGTGTCGGCGATCTTGGTGCCAAGCTCACCCGTGAACATATCCACCAGACTCAGCTTGACCTCAACACCGTTGGAGGTCAGCCAGGTATACAGACTGTCCTCACCGGTGTCATAACGCACGGGCAAATAGCCCTCCACTGAGCAGATGGTCGCCGCGACATTGGCCGTTGCGGGCGCGTTCGGATCCCAGACAACGATGCCGGAGGCGGTGATATGTGAGCCAAGAGCGTCCCAGAGCTGTTGCCAGCTGTTCAGCTCGATGCGCCGGCTACCTTCCAGCAGCTTGCCCTCGCCGCTGATATAATCCAGCCAGAAATAATCGTTATTAACGTAGGTGGCGCCGTTGTTGTCGATCAGATAAACGAAGTAACCGTTCTCCTTGGCAACCTTATTCAGACGCCCCTGCATCGAGGCGATCAGACGGATCATGTCGTTCCAGTCCTCGTTGTTACCCTTGCCGGTGGTGTTGCGGATATCACCGATGACGTAAACGTCGGGCGGCAGCGCAAACGATCCGACATAGTCCAGCTTTTGCGGAATCGTCACCGTCGCGCCGGTCAGATAGGTGGTGATAAAATAATCCACCGCATTCTCCACAGCGTACTCGGTGTTCCCCGTGAGCAGAATGTCCTTGCCGTCAAAATAGACCCAAAATTGATTATCCTCCAGCGCAAGATCCAAATTGGTGCCGACGGCACGGGTGGTCTTACCGACAACAATCTCGGGGATGTCCGCCGAATATTCCTCATAGTCGGTATTGATGCCGATCTCCACGCCGGTCGTATCGATAATCGCCTGACGCAGGTGGATGGCTGCTTGGGTCACCGCGTCCGCGGTCGTGTACAGCTCTCCGCGAATGATGCGGTAGGCGGTCGCCCCATCGGCAATGATGTCAACCATAACCTCGGCGGGCGGCGTTTCCTGCTGAGAGTCATCCGGTGCGGGAGTGTCGTCGGCGTCCGGCTCGGTGCACGCCACGAGCAACGACAGTACGCATGTAAGGCACAGCAGAAGTGAAATCAAATACAGAAATTTTTTCATTTCATGGTTTCCTCCGTTGTGAAAAATGAAGTAATTCATTGTAACACATCGCAGCGGTGCTTGTCAAGAGTTTTTCCTGATTTTTGAAACGAAATTTCCCTTTTTTGAAATGGACTTCACCGTTTTTTGTGATTTTTCACCCATACAACAGCGTCTTGCCGTATTCCTTTCGCAAGGCATCGAGCAGCGCATCTCTCATGTGGATCGTCGCCGCACGGACGCGGGCGCGGTATTCCTCCCGCGTGCACGCGGCACGCTCCTGCTCGCTCATGTGACTGTACAGCAACCCGCGCGAGGAATTGACCACTGCGCCAAGCCCGTCAGCACAAAAGCAGCCGACTGCGTCTGCCGCCGCCCCCCCCTGCGCGCCGTAGCCGGGCACCAAAAAAAAGCTCCTTGGCATCCGCTGCCGAAAAGTACGCATCTCCTGCGGATACGTCGCGCCCACGACTGCGCCGATGCCGGAATATCCGTACGCCCCCACCGCGCGCTCTGCCTCGTTTGCCACATAATCGGCAATCATCTCGCTGACCGTCTCGCCGCGCGCCGTCCTTGCGTCCTGTACCTCTCCCGCGCTCCGGTTGGAGGTCTTGACCAGAATAAAGATGCCCTTACCGTGCGTCACTGCGGCATCGACCATCGGGGCAAGGCTTTCACTGCCGAGATACGGCGAGACCGTCAGAAAATCGACGTCATATCCTCGTACCCGCATGCCGCCGCTCACCTCGACATCGGACAGATGTCCCTGCGCGTACGCATACGCCGTATTGCCAATGTCGCCCCGCTTGGCATCCTCGATCACCACCAAGCCCCGCTCCTTGGCGTACGCAACCGTCCGCTCGAACGCCCGCACTCCCGCCCAGCCGTATTTTTCATAAAACGCCATCTGCGGCTTGATTGCGGGCACGATGTCGCACACCGCGTCAATAATATCCTTTCCAAAGAATTCGATCTCTGCCGCGACTGCCGCAAGGGTGTCTCCGTCCGAGCCACCGATGCCATGGTAGCAGGCGGGAATTTTACTGTAATCGGGATCAATCCCCACCACGGACGGATTTTTCATCGCAAGAATCCGCTCGATCAGACGATCCACCGTACTATTTTCGTTTTTCATCATATATTTTTCTCCTCACATTGTGTGCGTACATATTGCGCACGGTATTCACGCATTGCTTGTATATAGTCCGTACCTGCAATAATGCCGTCGTCGATCGCCTGCAAAATATCGTCAAAGGTGACGATGGAACAAATATGCACACCAAATTCGCGCTCCAATACACGGCGGGCAGAGAGGTGCGCGCCGTCTGCCTGCTCCATGCGATCGACCGAGACGATGACTTCGCGCGGGCAGCAGCCGCAGCGCGCCCGCACCGCCGCAAGCGCACTTTGCAGCGTCTGTCCTGAGGTAAAAGTATCCGTGATCAGCGTCATGCGCTCCGCAGCGATCTCCCCGGGCGTCAGCTCATCGATCTGCCGATATTCGACATCGCTGCCGTAACGTGTGTACAGCGTCATCGCCGTGGCAACGGCGAGCGGAACCTCGCGCGCCTCATTCACGAGCAACAGTGCTGTCCCCGCCGCACTCTCATGCACAGCCTCTGCGAAAAACGCCCCGAGTCTTGCCAAAAGTCCCGCCGCGCGATAGTGTCCGCTGTGAATCAGATAAGGCGACAACCGCCCGCTCTGTAAGCGAAATTGCCCGAGACGCAGCATTCCGTTGTCTGCCATAAAGCGAATGAACCGCTGCTTGTAGCCCAGCGCGTCGAGCCGATAACCGAACAGATCGTCCATCGTGATGCCGAAATAACGTGCGATCAGGGGCAGGACGGAGATGTCGGGGACGCTGACTCCCGTTTCCCACTTGCTGACCGACTGCGCCGACACCCCCAGCGCATCGGCAAGCTGACTTTGTGTGACCCGCTTCCCTTGGCGCAGTGCTTTGATCCTTTCCGCAATTGAAACCATATAAACCTCCTTGATTTAGATTATACATATCATATCATGCCCACCCGAAAAAGTCAATCGCCCGTTTGGTGATTTTAATGCAACCGATCGGAGTGTATAAAAAAGGGGGAGTCAAATGCAAAAATGCATTTGATACTCGCCCCTCGACGTTTTGGCTCTGCGGCTGAACACCGCAAATTTCACCTGTTTTGCAGGTTAAAACATACATCCGTGCGGTAAAGCAGCCTCCCGTCGGCTGTTTGCGCAGGGGCTGCACCTATGACGCAACCCCTTCAGACTGTAGACCAAAGCATTCTCCACCCAACACGATGGGGCGAAAACCCATAAAATGAACCTTTTGAAAAAGCTTTTTAAGGATTCTTAAGGTGCTTTTTCTCGAAAAAGCACCTTAAGTGGGGGTTGGGGCAAAGCCCCAAGTCTGCTCGTCGACAAAGAGCAGGGGCTGCGCCTATGACGCAGCCCCCTATGGTATTATTCTATTTCCAGCTCAAGCAGCCCCACATAAGACTGCGCCTTTGGCGTCAGCACGATCTTAAGTGCGCGCGTCGTAATGCTCTGCCCGAGCGTATAGGTCGTGCGGGGAGCCTCCCCGGTGTACGTCGAGGTCAGATAGGTGTAGCTGTTGCTGTTTCCGAACTTCACACCGTAGACCGCATCCCCCCGCCGCCGCGCAGCGTCGGTGAAATTTCGACTCTCGGTGTAATCACCCAAAAGCTGATACGTTCCGTCGTCGTCCAGATAGTAGACGTCGATGGAGACCGGGAAATCACAGCTGCCCACGCCCTCCATGCTCACAGGCTTGACCGAGTCCACAAAATGGTAAAACGAGATGGAGTTGACGGTCTGCTCGTCGGGATAAAGAACGGTCAGCGTCGCAGGGACACCGAGTCCCTCCCCGTCGGCCGCCCAGTTGGTCCAACGGTTGGCGGTGCTGTTTCCGTCATAACGCGTATTTCCCGCAAACAGTGTGTTGATATTGTCCGCGTCGTTGCCATCGCTGACCACCGTGTGCGGGTCGCCCGTCGCCTCGGCAAACATCAGCTCCAGTGCCGAGGTCAGCGTCTGCTCGGTGAGCGTGCCGCCGACCGTCGAGAAGGTAACGGTCATATTGAGCGTCGCGCCGCCGTCAAGAAAGCCCTTGCCCTCATTGACGTTGTAGGTAACATTCACGTTGTCATAACTGACCTGCCGCGTATTGGCATACAGATAGGTCTTTTGCGAGTGATTGTACACCGTCACGGCGATGCTCACCTGCTGCGCCCCGTCGAGCGTGACGCTGCTGCGCAGGGTCGTGGAGGAATATCCGTCCACCGTGCCGTCCGTCCCGGAGAGCACCGTCGCATCGATAATATAAATATCCTCCCAGACAAACTGCTCAAGACTTGCCGCCAGTGTGCTTTCGACGTCAGCGGGGTCGGTGCTGTAGATCCACATCGCCCACACGCCCGAAACCGTCAGACAGAGCGCCAACAACAAAACTCCGAGCAAAGAGAAAAGTCTCGTCCGTCTCATGGCGTTCCTCCTTCGTCGGGCTTGTCCGTCGGCGGCTGTGCCGTCGGTTCAGCCCGCGACTGCGCATTCTCTGCGGTATCGCCGCCGCCCTGACCGTCATCGTGCGGGATGTATCCGATCTCCTTCAGGCGCGCCACCATGGCAGCCCAGAGCTTTTTCTCGGCAATGGGCGTGGCGATCACGGCAAAGAGCACCAGCAAAATGCACAGGTAGCCCGCCGGGGACTGCATAAAGGCGAAAAAGCTGCCGATAAACGGAATCCGCTGCCCGCGATAGATCGCCATCATCTGCTCGTAGAGCACGGGAAACTCGTCCGAATATTTGTTGGAGTCGCCCCGCAAAAGGAAATATCTCTCATCAGGGTGGGCAGCATTCGGCTCCTCAATGCCGACGATGCGGTGAATGATCAGCTGATCCTGATATTCATATATCACGATATCGTAAAGCTCCAACTCCTCCTCGGCAGGCAGCTCATGAACGAAGATGATATCGAACATAGAAATCTGCTCAAGCCCGTTTTCGGTCAGATATTCGTTCTCTCTGTGCTGATACTGCATGGAGGTACTCATGACGACCTTGGGCACCGCAAGCGAGCCGCTCACCCGATCGCTCGCCAGTTGTATATAGACCGACGCAGCAAAGGCAAGAAAAACAATCGCAAGGAGCACCGTGCCGAGGGCGCGGCAAACCACCCGCGCCGCTCGGCTGCGGTTGATCTCGCGCTCATATTCTTTTTTGATGCGTTCATCCTCAAGCCCGTGCGCGATCAGGCGCAGCTGCTGCTTGATGATGTACGTCAGCATGACCGTAAACAGCCCCGTCAAAAGGGTAAATACGATCAGGCACAGAAAAAATATATATAAATCAAAGGGTGTCATGGTCAGGTCTCCTTAAAAGTATATCCCATGACGGGCATGGGATATACTTTTGCATATATGGCCTTATTCGCTCAATGTGTTCGTCTTTGCAGCCAGAACGATCTCCAGATTCACTTGGCTCAGCGCCGTTTGGAAATCCGTATACTTGTTATGCGTATCCAACTCAAACGAACCAAAATTCAGCAATCCCTTTACCTGCTCTGCGGTAAGTGTGACTTCAAAATAACCGTTTGTCGCTGTCCCCCACTCAATGTCCAGCGGAACACTGCTTGTGGAGAAAATTTCTTTACCGCCATAAGTACCGCTGTTGATGGCATCAATATACACCACAGAATCCACGCCATTGTTCTGAACCGTTTCACTGGCAGCCAAATGAGGCGTAAAGCGGATGACGACCTCACCCGTGACCTCGGTAACTGCGGTATAATCGTAGCCCCCCTCGGGATCCTGATCCTTTTGATCGATCATAATTCGAATCGTATTGGATTCAATGGACAACGTACCCGAGGCAGTGTCATTGGTGGCGGATGCAAGGTCGACGGACATCTGGGATTTTGCGGGATCCAGATCTCCGCCGATATAGATCCAAGTGGCATACACGCCTCCGATCGTAACGCAAAGAATAAGAGCGACCAAAATACTGAGCTTTTTCATAGGTAGTATACCTCCTTGTATATTTTTTAATTTCTCAGTGTGCAAAGACACCTTGCCTTTGCAATATCATTATACCTCATTTTTTTCCATTTGTCAATACATATTGCTTAAAAAACAAACGTATTTGTCGCAATATTGTGACATTTTTGTTAATAAATCTATCGAAAAAACTTGTTTCTTGTATCAATCACCCGACAGAACACAGAGCGCTGTAATTTCGGCAATAAAATTTATATTTTACGCCGCTTTTCCCTTGCAATTTGTCCCGATCTATGGTATAATGTATGTTAGTGTGCTATTTTTCGGTTGCATCGGCACCGATGACATCCTTTTGCGATCATGCGGCAGCTGCCGCTGTTTGATTTATATTCTACCCACAAGCGTTTGCGCCGCGCCGTGCTTGCATCTCGGGCGGCGGAACCTACAAGGAGGCTCGTTTTGAACAACAATACCATCACCCTGCGCTCCGGCGCCAAAATTCCCAAGCTCAAGAAAAAGGATCTGGAAAGCAAGCGCTATCTGACCCGCGCCATGCTCTCCCAGATGCATCTGTCCCCCGTGGGCGACCCCGTCGCTTATGATCTCAATACCGACGGCAGCATCATCTATTACTTTGATCCCGCCCGCGTCAAGGAGACTCCCCCCGAGCTTTGGTACAAGGACACCGCCAAGCCTCGCGAGGAAATGACACTGGAATCGGGCACGGTCATTGAGCGCATGAGCGTTCGCCGCGCCGCCTCCTATGGTTATTATACCGAGGATCGGCTGCACCAGATGATGTATGAGGTGCGCGAGGAGCCCGTGGCTTATACCTATAAGGGCGACAAGAGCATCCTGTATCTCTATGACAAAAAGACCGCTGTCCGCTTGCCCCTCAATTGCATCCGCTGCAATAAGGAGGTGCGCTACCGCCGCAAGCTCTGCCGCAAGTGCTATGAGGAGGAAATGGCCGTGCTGCGCGCCGAAGGGGACGAGCATCGTCATGCGGCTTACGGCATGGATCCCTCCCGCGTTCTCTTTTTCGATCTGGAGCTGACCGGCGTCTACGATCATGATGAGATCATCTCCATCTCCATCGTTGACGGCAATGAGGATCTGATCATGGATACGCTCATCCGCCCCATCCATAAAAAGAAATGGAAACGCACCGAAAAGATCCACGGCATCACCCCCGCCATGGTGCAGGATGCGCCGACACTCGCCGAGCTGACCCCAAAAATCAAGGAGCTGTTTGAAAATGCGGACAACCTGATCGCCTACGGTGTTTCGACCGACTACAGCCATATCAAATACATCTACGATACCGAGGCGGAGAGAAACGCACTCCATGATAAGGTGCGCTGCTGCGCCAATGAGTTCGTCCGCTTTATTCATGAGCACCGCCCCGACGTGCTGCACGCGTCGCTGGTCGATGCCATGGCGTGCTTTGGCATTGATTGGGACGGCATCCCCCATTCTTCCGTCGCCGACACCTTCGCCTGCTGCCGCGTCTGGCATAAGCTCTTCCCACGCTATTATCTCGGTGAGGAAAACGCCTCCCTCGACGTTCCCTCCTACCCCGTCCCCGTCCATAATCTCCGCCACCCCGCCAAAAACGAAGAGGAGGCCGAGGAGGTCTATACCTCCGAATCCGAAGACGAAATCCTGGTGTGATTTTTTTGTCGATGAGGTTGCCTATGGCGACAAGGGAGCCACTCTCCCCTACAGAGTTTTAGCAAAATTCCAAATGACCGTTTCTATCACAAAACAATATAATTATTCTGCCCCAATTTGATCAAATCCCAAATGACCACTTCCAACCCATCTCGAGGCGGTGCCGAAGAGATGGAGGAATGATCGAACTTTTCCCCTTCGCGCGCGTCTCAGCAACCGCAAGGTTGCGTTAGCGCGCAGCAACAGCAGGGATACATAAGGGACAGCGGTCCCTTATGCGCGTTTTCTTCGGTTCACTTCTTTGTCGCGTGACAAAGAAGTGAACAAAAGGATTATTATAGTTAGAAAGCTGTGTTCGCACAACCT
>JAFTJZ010000007.1 GCA_017456145.1 Clostridia bacterium | reverse complement strand
TTGCGGCATATGGGGTTGGTTTTCGCAGAACTCCGTTCGGAATTTTACATCACAAACGGCGAAAACCGCGGTTCTGAATCCGGCCTTGGCAGCAGGTATGGGGGATTATACATAGCTTGACGATTTGAACCGCTCCCCTTTTGAAAGCTTTTTAAGGATTCTTAAGGTGCTTTTTCTCGAAAAAGCACCTTAAGTGGGGTTTGGGGCAACGCCCCAATTTCCCCCGCTACAGCCTTTTTTGACCGCGTCACACCTCCTCACCTTTTTTGGCAATTGTGCGGGCGCGGCGACGGCTCTTGATGCGCTCCTCATGCATCCCATAAATGATCTCGGTGGCAAAGGCAAGCTTGGTCACACAATTGATCGACGGATCGGGATAACAATAGAAGGAGTCATCCTCGGTGGATATATCCACGCAATCGTGGGGCTTGATGTAACAATAGTCGTATTCAATATGCAGGCTGTTGGTCTGCAGCGGCTCACGCTGCACACGGTACGACTCTCCGCGGTACATACCCTCTAAAATAAATCCCTGCTCAGGATCGTGCGTCAATACCGCATCCCCCAGATGCTCAAATTTCCAGCAGCGTGGCATGGAATAAACGTCCACCTCGGCGCGGAAGGTATACTCCCCGCGTTCGATCTGCGCTTTGACCTGCTCGCGCTCCCAACGGAACCAGTCGGGGACGTGGGAAAATTCGGTCTCCCCCACCGTCGCCCGCAGCGAGCCGTCCTCCATCAGCTGCCATCGTTTTCCGCACGCGGCACAAAACAGCTCCGTTCCCTCGCTGCGCATCTGCCCTTCGGCTTGGCAGTGGGGACATTGATACAGTACCTTGTGTAAGCCCTCGGCACGGTAGGGCTCGGTGATCTTGATGCCGTTTTCCTTTTGATAACGATATTCATCGTAGGTCAGTGCTCCGCGAATGGCTTGATTGATCTCGGAGATGGACATCTGCTCGATCTGCTCTGCGGTCAGGATCTGCTCCGCGGTGGTGTGCAGCGGAACCTTGCGCTTTTTGCGGAAATTCCAGAAGGGAGAGTGCAAATGGTTGCCGTGATGGACAATGGCCACGACGGGTACCCGACACCGCTTGACCAGCGCGCCGACAGAGTCGGGGATGTATGACTCGATCCCGCAGGGGGAGTAACGTGCCTCGGGGTACATACAAAGGATATCCCCACGCTCCAGCGTTTTGCGGATGGACTTGATCAAATGTAAATCCGAGGTGAATTTACGCGTACCAATGGCGCCGATCAGCTCCATCAACCAGGGGCGGCGATAATAACCGTCGATGCTGACGACGTTGTTAACGCGGTGAGGAGCGGTTACCATTGCTGCCAGCTCAAAGTCGATAAAGTACATATGGTTGGATAACAGAATGTAGGGCGGCTTGAGCCCCTCCATATTGATCTTTTCAATCTTATATTTTTGAAAGATCAGAATGAATTTGCACAAGATCCAGATCAACCAGACGATAATTAGCGGCTGGCGAATGGGATAATGGGCAAGATTGTATTTTTTCTTGTTCTTATAATTGACTTCCACGGTCATATTCCTTTCTGCGGTCGGTAATGGGACACTGTGCCGTTTCTCGCGACGTTAACAGTGCTCACATTATTATACCCGATTTGAAGAAAAAAATCAAGGAATAATCATCGAAAATATAAAAAAATATCACGTTTTTTGCGAGAAATAGTTGAAAAATCGCGGAATTTGTGGTATAATATCAATATTCAAGCAAATAAGGTGGATATGATATGCAAAATGCAATGCAAGCGATACTTTGGATCGCCGTAATACTTATCATACTGATCGCCGCATTCCTTCTGACGGCGTACGTATGCTTTTACCGTGTGTTTTATGCAACAAGCAAGCAAAAAAAATGCCCCGACGACGAATACCCGATCCCTGAGGGTAGAATCTACGAGCCGTTTCGGGAGCAGATGGTGGAATGGGTCAAGATGGCGCGCGCGCTGCCCCACCGCCAGGTCTCTATCGTCTCGCACGACGGCCTGACACTGCGGGGAAATTATTACGAGCACCACGCAGGTGCGCCGATCGAGCTGCTGATGCACGGCTACCGCGGCAGCGCAGAGCGTGATATGAGCGGAGCAATCGCCCGCTGCTTTGCTCTTGGTCACAGCGCACTGTTGATCGACCATCGCGGGAGCGGTAAAAGCGACGGACACGTCATCACCTTCGGCGTTCTGGAGAGTCGGGATTGCCTTGCGTGGGTGAATTTCATCCTTCGAGAAATCGATGAGAATGCGCAGATCATTATCTCGGGCGTTTCGATGGGCGCGGCGACGGTCATGATCGCAGCGGGTGAGGAGCTCCCCCCGCAGGTCGTCGGCGGCTTGGCGGACTGCGGCTACGACACGGCAAAGAAGATCATCAAAAAGGTCATCGCCGAGCACCACTATCCTGTGGAGATCGTCTACTTTTTTGCACGCTTGGGTGGGCGTATCTTCGGACATTTCGACGTTGAGGAGCGCTCCCCGCTTGGCGCAATGGAAAAATGCCGTATTCCGATCATCTTCCTGCATGGCGATGCCGATGATTTCGTCCCATGCGATATGAGCCGCGCCTGCCATGATGCCTGCACATCGCAAAAGAAAAAGCTGGTCGTTGTCCCCGGCGCGGGTCATGGCCTGGCCTTCCCGGTGGATATGGATCTGTACCTGACGGAAGTCGGCGAGTTTTTCGGGATCTGAATGTAAAACGAATCAAAAAAAGCCAAGAGCCCCAAGTCGGGTTCTTGGCTTGTTCTTTGCCGAGACAGTTTTCGCCCCTTTTTACCTCTTTCTTCCGTCCAACACTCTCCAAATCCGCAAAACCAGCCACACAAGCGTCGCTCCCACAAACACAAACAGCGCCATGTAACAAAGCAGAGCGGGAAACCACCCAAATGCCTCCCAAACGTCGCCGATGATGATGTAATGCGTCTTGATATACGGGCTCATGTAGAATAAATTCAACGGAGCGGCCGAGTGCTCGGTGTACGGAGTCAGTAAAACATTCAAAACCACCGCAATGCTCACCGTGCCAAAAAAGATCGCGGTCGCAGGCAACATTTCGGCAAGATATCTCCTGCCATATCCCTGTTGCCGCCCGATCAAAATTCCCGTGGCAATCATCAGCGTGTGCCAGAGCATGGTGTGGATCGAGAGTGAAAGCTCGCCGTATAAAACGGGATATACCATGACAATACAGCCGCCCATGGTCTGATACAAGGCACAGAAGGTATACAAAGCATCCTTCCACCGTCCTCGCGGCAGTAGAGGAATCAGCAAAAACAAATACATGGCGTATGAGCAAAATTGTAACGGCAGAACGGAAAAATTATAATATCCGTTTCCAAGAACGGTATGATAATAAAGCTGCTTGTAGATCTCCAGCAACAGCAGTGCCACACCGACGCCAAAAACAATATCATCCAACCGCTCCCCGGGAACTCTGTGCGCGAGGAAAAGCACGGCAACCGCCAAAGATAAACATATCCCCAGCGCACACAGATGAAACACGCCGAATTTTCGGGGCGTCGCAACCGTAACGTGGGTCGCTTGCGCCAACGTGGCAAAAATGCCGTCAGGGCGTAGGGAAGTCTCAAGCCACACCACCCCTGCAAAAAGCAACAGGATCCCAAGCACTGCCATGCGTCCACACGTTTTCGGATCAAGATGTGGGCGTTTGAATCGAGCGCTCATTCCGTCACCACCAACGTCACCGTAACGGTTTCACCCTCGCCGCTGAGCGTGATCGGATATTCCCCCGCCGCAACACGGGAAGAAACGCGAAACGTCCAGGACAGTGACCCATCGGCAGCCGCGCGTTGCGGCTCCAATCCCTGCGCCGTACTTTCTCCGCTGGCATAGCGCACCGAAATATCATACTCGCCTCCCGCCATGCCCCGCGCCGTCAGCGTCGCCTTGTGTCCCGCTTTGATCGGCGAGGTCAGAGAACTCACCTGCAGCACCGTTGTGCTCGGCTCCGTGCCGGGAGTGGGCACCTGCTCCCCCGCGTCCGGGATCATTTCTTCTCGGTTTTGATCCGCATCCTTCGGGTTTTCCACAGGCGTATTGGAGTTATCTACAGAGTTTTCAGGATTTTCCACAGGGTTTTCCACAACCTCGTCCTGCCGCGCGGACGGCACGGTGGGAACTCCCCCTTGCTCAAGCTGCTCATGCGCGGCATCACGGGGCGGATTGACAATATAGACGGTATCTCCGTTTTGAATCTTCTCTACAAATCCCTGCTCGTCCAACGTCACACTAAGTGCCGCCGACGAGAGCCAAATGCGATATTCCTGCGCAGTGTTGCCCGCAAACGCCATGCGGATATCCTCTTGATAACCCGCGCGATGCAGCTGGGAGAGAATATCCATCGCGCTGATCTCATCAAGCCCCAGCTGATCGGTCAGTATGGCAATGGACGCCGCATTCTGCTCGGAGAGCACATAAGACGCCTCTTTGGGGCTCTCTTCACAGCCGCCAAACGCCAGCACAAGCCCTGCGGCAAGCAGCAAGACCCACACACGAGCACGCAAATTCAGCATAAAAAGCTCCTTTCTCAAGTTTATTGATATCGAATCCCTTGGACGAACGCCTCGCCCTGCGAATGCGAAGTGATGGCGCGATCCAGATAAATGGTATACACCCAGCCGTCCTTTTCCCAGCGGACGGAAAAGGTGTGCTCCTCCTCCCCCACGTCGGGACCGGTCGGCCAGCCCTCGACGATATAGTAATTGACATCCTCATACGGATAACATTCTATGTTCATATAATACCCGTGCTCCATCTCATACTGCATATTCTTTTCAAATTTTCCGTCCGACGGCGTGATCGTCAGGAAACGGTAGTTGCCAAAGTCCACCCGATAAACGCCGGTGTCGGGTTGATAACCCACCTCGCCTGCAAAATGGAGATCATCTGCCATGGTGGTAAATTGGGGCAAGAATGAGATTTCTTTGATCTGATCGGTTGTCAGCAACCGCTGTGCCTCCATATTGGCATGCGGCTCTCCCACGCTGGTAGAGGTGTGCGTGTTAAAAATGCGGGAGACGCGAACGGACGGAGCCTGCTGCCCTTTGAAATACAGTTGCGCCCGGAAGGAGGTGCCGTCGTTGAGGCGGGTGGCCTCCGCTTGGTCGGGCGTCAGGGTAAAGATGCGCTCTCCGTCCACCGTTTTTGAGGGGAGCGAGCGCCCGAAGGCAACCACACCCAAAAGCGCCTCACCCGCAGAAATCTCCACGTGAGAAATATAATCCTCCACGTCGCGCAGCATGTAGATATGGAGCAGCAGAGACGAGCAAGCCTCGCCCTCCCACTGATCCGTCACGATAACCGAGGAATTATAGCTTGATTCATACGACTTGTCCTGCTTTTGCGTCTCGGCAGGCGGCGGAGTGTAGCGGTCGTCAGCGCAGCCGATCGCGCCCAAGAGCACCGGGACAGCCAGCACCGCGCAAAGGATTTTTACTATAATTTTTTTACTGTGTAGCATTGGGTTTCCTCCTTTTGATGTTGGTACTGATATAGACGGATCCATCCGCCCAAAAGTTCCCTGTTTTGGGTTGCTTTTTTGCAAAAAAATGGGATACGCCCCAAAAACCCATTACAAGCTGCGTGAAATCGTAAGATGAGGCAAAAGTGTTGAAGATTCAAAAGAAACTTTTTTCAAAATGTTTCTTTTGCGGGTCTTGGGGCGGCGCCCCGACTTCTTTCGTTTCATTCCGTGCGTCCAACCAGCTCAAGATACTCCTCATACGTACACAGATATCGCAGCGCGGCAAGCAGGGCATTCGGCGTCATGCCGACGGGGAGCCCCAGTCGCTCGGCAAGCGCGTCACGTCGTGCGGCGCTGTCGGGAGCGCCCGTCAGACCATCCTGATAAAAGTCCACCTTACAAAGCGGGTTTTCCGCGCCGCGCAGGTGAGCGTTCTCGTCCGCATAGGGGCGGAGCAGCTCATACAAAAGATCGTTTTCCATGCCCTCAACGCCAAGGATACCTTCGGCAGAGGGAGCATTTTTTCGTTTTTCTACGCCCCTGATGCGAGGCGTATAAAGCGAGATGATACGCTCGGGCGGCACGATGCCGTGCAGATGCGCACGAATCAGTTTTCCTGCGCCGTCGCTATCGGTCAGGACGATGATGGGCTTGTCCTTGGCGAGAGCGCGCAAAAGCGATTGTTTTTCCTTGCTGCGGAAGACACCGAACCCGTCGGTGGGAATGATTTGCCCCTCCATGATCGTCAAAAGGCGAAGGCGATCGTATTTTCCCTCGACGATGACGGGATAAGGAATGTATAATTTTTCCTTCATATCAGAACACAAGAGGAAGTGTGAAGTACAAAAGCACCAGCACACCAAGAATGATACGATAGACGCCGAACGCGGAGAAGGTATGGCGTTTGACAAAATCCATCAAAAAGCGGATGGCGACCAGTGAAACGACCAGCGAGACGACGCAACCGACAGCGAGCGTCAGATACGCCGCGACAGGGACGGCAACCGAGCCTTCGACAACGTACTTGACAAAGCCGAGCGCTTTGATCAGGCTGGCACCGACCATCGCGGGAATCGCCATAAAAAAGGAAAATTCCGCGCCTGCAGTACGGGACAACCCAAGCAGCATAGAGCCCAGGATCGTAGAGCCGGAGCGGGAGGTTCCGGGAACGATGGACAGGGCTTGAAAGGCACCGATGGCAAGAGCCTTGGAGTAGGTGATATCCTCTACGGTCTGTACGGCGGGGGTGATCTCGCGCTTTTGGTTATGGCGTTCGATCAGGATAAAGGCGACGCCGTAGACGATCAGCATGATCGCAACGGTGGGGGCGTTATAGAGCCAACCATCCATATCGCGGGAGGTGAGCTTTTCCAGCAATTCATCAAAGCCGATACCGATCACGGCGGCGGGAATGCTGGCGACAACGACCTTCCCCCACAGCTGCCAGATACCACGACGGGTCTCCGCCGTTTTTTTGGCACCGAAGGGGCAAAGGCGGGACCAGAACAAAATGACAACAGCGAGGATAGCGCCGAGCTGGATGACGACTTGGAACATTTCGCCGAATTCCGCAAGGAAGGTGGGGTCATCCGAAAAGGCAAAGGGGAGCCATTCTTCCAGCAGGATGAGGTGACCGGTGGAGCTGATGGGCAGCCATTCGGTGATGCCTTCGACGATGCCGTAGAGGATGGATTTGAGTATCTCAATCAAGGTCTGAAACATAAAACGCCTCCGTTAAAACAAAAAATTGGTATTCGGATGATATTATTCCCGCCCTGCGCGGAGGATATCACCGGGGGTGACGGGGAAGGGAATACGGGCAAAAAAGCGCTGGTGGGGGTGGGGGGCAGAGGGAATCGGTTCGCCGTCCTCACTGTAAAGCTCAGTGACGGTAAACGCTTTTCCGATCTCGCCGGGGGTAAGAAATTCGGCGGCATCACCGATGCTGATCTTATTCTTTTGCCCAAACAAAGCAAGAACGCCGTGCTCGGTGACCGCGGGGAGCGCGGCCGGGAGAGCATCCTTATCATATTCCAGTGCCGTGGCGAAATATGCCTTCTCCCGCAGGTATCCGACCGAGGAGGCAAGTTGACTGTTTTCGCGGCAATCATCAAGGAAATATCCTGTGCAATATTCGCGGTGGGAGACGCTTTGCAGCTCTTCGTACCAGCGCGGGTCGTAGGCATACTGTTCGCCGTCGCGCACATAAGCGTCCATCGCCATACGATAGGTATTGGAGACCACGGCGGCGTAATAGGCGCTTTTCATGCGTCCTTCGATCTTAAAGGAGGAGATGCCGCTTTCCATCAGGGCGGGGATATGCTCGATCATACACATATCCTTGGACGAGAGGATGAAGGTACCAAGGTTACTGGTCTCGATGGGCAGCGGGACATCGGGGCGCTTTTCCTCAACCAAGGTATAATTCCAACGGCAAGGCTGCGCGCACATACCGCGATTACCGTCGCGGCCGGTCAGCTCATTGGACAGCATACAGCGACCGCTGTAGGAGACGCACATGGAGCCGTGAACAAAGGCCTCCAGCTCGATCTCATCGGGCAATGCGACGCGGATGAGGCGAATTTCCTCCAGATTGAGTTCTCGGGCAAGCACCAGGCGTTTGGCACCGAGCGCGACGAAAGCCTTTGCGGTTGCGGGGCTGCAAATTCCTGCTTGGGTGGAGACGTGGATTTCCATTTGGGGCAACAGCTCTCGGACCATTGTCATGACGCCGAGATCGGCGACGATCATGGCATCGGGGACACTATCGCTGCCCGCAGGTATACCGACTCGCATCAAAAACTCTCGCAGCGGTGCGTATTCATGGGCGCGAGGCATGGTATTGACGGTCAGATAGACCTTCTTGCCCATATGATGGGCATATTGAACGGCCGAACGCAGCTCATCATCATCAAAATTATCGGCAGCGGAACGCATACCGAACGCCTTACCGGCAAGGTAGACCGCATCCGCGCCGAAACGGAGCGCGGCTTTAAGCTTTTCAAAATTACCCGCAGGTGCGAGCAGCTCTGGGACAGGATTCATGACACCTCCGAAACGCAATACGAAGCAAGTAAATTTCTCTCTTTATATATTATCACGATTTCTCCCAAAAGTCAAGGGGTTTATACACAGGAGCAGTTTTTTGGGGGTTGTGCGAGCATATTTTTCTCATTATAGTTTGTTATTGTTCATTTTTTGTCCCGCGACAAAAAACGAACCAAAAAAACGCGCATAAGGGCTCTGCCCTTATGGATCCCGCCATCTCGCGTGCTACCGCCAAACGATCTCCCATCGTTTGGCTCAATCGCACGCGGCCCTCTCGGTTCGGAATACTCGCTTTTCGTCGTGGGAAAGCCACGACGAAAAACATAGAAGCTCCTACGGAAAGAAAGCCTTTTTCCACTGTTCGGTTCTTTTATCCTCCCGGCTTTTTACCGCCGCTGCGCGGAAGGCAAGGATGGGGGAAAGCCAAGGTTTATGTCATTGATTGGCGAAAATGTATGAATAAGTAAATAATTGAGGTTAAGGTTTATTGATTTACGGAATATGGCATGGGTAAGCAGATAATCAAGATTAAGGTTTATTGATTTATGGAATATGGTATGGGTAAGCAGATAATCAAGATTAAGGTTCATTGATTTATGGAATATGGTATGGGTAAGTAGATAACCGTGGATAAGGTTTTCACTTTGCCGCGCAAATCCTCCCAATCCTCCCATATATTGAGGGTTGATTACTCCGCTTGGATATGTTACAATATTGATGCACCAAAACGTGCAAAATCCAACAGAAGAAAGGATCACCACCATGAATATGATCTACCCATGCGCAGCAATCAAAAAGAGATGGCGACCACGACTTCTGCCCGGCGCCTTCATTGCCGTGTTGCTGCTCGCCTCCCTGCTGATGCTGTCGATCCCTGCCGCAAATGCTGCGAGCTATGCGCAGGTGCCGATCACACAAGACGGCAAAAGCATCCTTGGCGGACAAGCCTACCTCATTGACGGCGTTACTTACGTACCGTTCCGTGCATTCTGCGAGCTGCAGGGCAGCGGTACGATCCGTTGGGACGCACAGGCGCGTGCCGCTTACGCAACCACTGCCGATGGTGTCACTGTCTGCGCCTTTGCCGACGGTGCGTTGTACATTCGCTACGGAGAACGATATTTTTATACCGTCACTCCTGTGCGTCTGGTCCATGACCGTGTGTACATACCCATCCGCCCGCTTGCCAAATGCTTCGGGCTGAACGTGAGCTGGGATGCGACAACGCGCTCGGTCTCTCTTACGGGTACGGGAGCCACGCCCCGCTCGGACGTCGGCGTCTACGAGAGCGATGAGCTGTACTGGCTCGCCCGCATCATTCAAGCCGAGGCAGGGAGTGAGCCTTTGACGGGGAAGATCGCCGTGGGAAACGTGGTGCTCAACCGCGTCGCATCTCCCGAATTTCCTTCCACCGTATACGGTGTCATCTTTGACAGGGAATATGGCGTACAATTCACTCCGACGATCAACGGCACGATCTACAACGAGCCCTCTGTCGAGTCGGTCGTCGCCGCGCGGCTGTGTCTGGAGGGGTACACGCTCTCCAATGACATTCTCTATTTTTTCAATCCATCCATCGCGCACAGCTTTTGGATCTCGCAAAACCGTCCGTATGCATTTCGGATCGGGAACCACGTGTTTTATCGGTAATTACCGCTGACACGCGGTGCTGCGCAAAAAAAGAACACAACCTCTGCCCCAACGGTTAAATGCCGCACGGCAGTTCGGTTGTGTTTCTTTTTTTACATGGTGGGTGCTTGCCCTCGTCCCAGCAGGATCTCAGCGGTCGTCAGCATGGGTGGTCGATAAGCCATTCCCTGCAGCAGCTCACGATACGCCGCGGTGGTATCGGCATAAAGTCGTGTACCCATGGGGCGAAGGAAACGCGCGGTGCCAAAGCGGTACGTAGACAGTGGGCGCATATAAGCATCGTCGTTATGGGCACAGACCAGCGGGATCTGTCCATCAAAGCCGGTGATGATCAGCGTATGGTAATAATCGCCTGTTGTATCGGCGAGCTGGACGACGTCTCCCTCGCGCACCCCCTCAGCGAAGGTAACCTCGCGGGCATATGGGCCCTCGCCACCGTTTTCCCGCAGATATTCGGGATCGCCCGTAAGGAAATTATAGAGATATTCCACTCCACTCCATGCGGGTGCGCGGTTTTCCGGTGAAAAGTAATACCATCCGAAATCCCGAGTATCGTTCATGGTTGCTCCGCCTGCCAGGAGGCATTGGGAGACAAAATTGGTACAATCGCCGCCGATCCCCGCGAAGTCGGGGAACAGAGGATTGCGCTGCAGGGCCCAAGCTTTGGCGTATTCGACCGCTCGCGCGGGGTCATAGGGTATGTCGATCAACATTTTCATCCCTCCTCTCGCTGACAGTATATGCAAAGGGGAGAGATTGAGATTGTGCGGACACGGCGCTCTGACGATTTTTCGTTATGCTTATATCTTTTGTTCTGTTTCGATCATTACCATCCGATGAGAGCCGGTGCTCCGACAGCCCGCAGGTTGCGGGAAATTCAAACGAGAGGAAGGCCGGGCGAACAAATCTTATCGAAAGCTTTTTGGGGTGGAAGGGGGCTTTTTCGGAAAAAGCTTTTTTGTGGGGCAAGGCTCTGAATTTGTTATCGTTGTCAGATGCTTGTGTTCAATCGTTCCAGCCACGTTTTTTGTGCGTCATCGGAGTTACGGAGGAAAAATCGAACGGCATCCTCATATTGACCCGCGGCAGCGGCGTTATGGATCCGAGCCTCGCCGCTCGTCTTACGCACCGCGCGCAGCATGACGTTTTTGGGTGTTTCTTCGGGATCGATCAGCTCCAGTGCCTCGGTTTTATAGCCGTACGCCTCCAAAAGCAGCAATCGCATGGCATCAGTCGCCGCGTCGCACAGCTTTTGGCGCAGCATGGAGTGCCGTGCGATCATGGCAAGCTCGGGGCAATCCAAGGTGTGATTGAGCTCATGGTGACAACAAGGGGTTGAGAGAATGACCTTGGCCCCGTGTCGAATCGCCTGCCCCAGCACAAGATCGGTTGCGATATCGCAAGCATGGAGGGAGACGACCAGGTCGATCTGCGCCTGCGCAGGCGTAAAGGCCGCGACGTCGCCGCAAATAAAGCGCAAGCCGTCAAAGCCCAGAGACGCTGCGACGCGATTACAATGCTCGATGACATCGGCCTTGAGATCCACGCCCTCCATCACCACCTGCCGACCGAGATGCACGGTCAGATAGTGATAAACGGCGAAGGATAGATAGCTCTTACCGCAGCACAGATCGCAGACATAGAGCGTGCCCGTCGCAGGCAGTTGGTTTTCCACGTCGCGCAGCAGCTCCAAAAAGCGGTTGATCTGACGGAACTTTGCCTGTTTTTTATCATACACGCGTCCGTTCCGGTCGCTGACGTCAAGTGCGCGGAGAAACGGCTCGCTGCCATCGAGAATATGCGCCTTTTTACGATCGTTGGCAAGGGGACGGGAAGGGCTAGCAGACTGCGGCGCCTCCTCAAGCGCTCTTTGCAGCGCATCCGCCCGCAAAAGGGTCACCTTACCGCTCGCCGCGCGCATCAGCTCGCAGTCCCCCACGGTAGTGAGCAAATTGGCTCGAAGAAATTCCGCACACAGTGACAGCAGCACCGGGACGATCTCCTCGTCGGGCAAGTCCAGCGAAAGGTTTCGGTGCTTGGCCTTATTGTCGATATGAAGAGTTTCGATCTGCAGATGCGCCGTACCGCGAATACCTGCGACCACTGCCGTAGCGCGCGTCAGCTCGCTCCCCCTTTGCGGCTTGGAAAGCACCGCCTTTTTCAGCATCCCCGCACGTGCTGCGCAAAGCAGCAGCGACAGATAACGCGCCTCGGGGGAGATGGTGGGGTTATTCATGCTCCTCACCGTCCTGCGTCACGTCCGCATCAGAGTCGGTCGTTTTCTTTTTTCGACGGAACTTGGAGAAGTCGATCTTGGATTCCTGCCCCTCATAAAGGCGCTTGATGTTTTCGCGGTGCATAAAGACCACGAACACAGCGATCACCAATGCGCACAAAAACGCCGTACCCTCCTCGGGGTGGAAGGCATGCTGCACCATGGGGAAGAGCAGAACCGACATGATCGAGGCCAAGGAGACGTACTTGGTCATAAAGAGGATCGCCATATAGCAAACCAAAAGGATCAAAAAGGCCACGGGATGCAGCATCAGAAGAGCAACGGCAGTTGCGCAAGCGACGCCCTTACCGCCATGAAAGCGGTAATACGCGGGGAACATATGCCCGATCACAGCGAATAAGCCTGCAATGGCGGCGCCATCCTTTTGATAGATCAGATAACCGATCCCCATAGCGACAGCGGCTTTAAGCATATCCAAAAAGAGGGTGAGCACGGCAAATTTCGCGCCGTAGTTGCGTAGCATATTGGTAGCACCGGCATTTCCGCTGCCGTGTTTACGGACGTCGTCGTGCAGCATACGATTGGAGATGATGATGCTGGGGCTGATGCTACCGATAAAATACGCACAAGCGATACAAAGTGCGATACCGACGAACATCAGAATGGCAAACTGGGTTTCATTGAGGTTCCATGTCTCATACAAATGAAGGATGAGACACCATGGAATGGAGATAGGTTCAGTAGTAGGCATAAAGGTCTCCTTTGGGGGATGATTTATATTACAATTCGATCAGATCTTTGGGGCTATGGGTGAAATTATGGAGGGTACCGTCCTCACGCAAAGCGGCCATATCCTCAATACGGCAGCCGTATTTACCGACAAGATAGATCCCCGGCTCAAAGGTAACGACGTGTCCGGGCTGCAAGGTCTGATCCTCGGGAACACGGACCGAGAGGCGGGGCTCTTCATGGATATACATCCCCACGCCATGGCCGAGCGAATGACCGAAGGCGCCCTTGTACTGCGGGTTGGCATCGATGATGTCGCGGGCAACCTTATCCAGATAAGAGAGGCTGACGCCAAGCTTTGCAGCATCCAGAGCGGCAAGCTGGGCACGGAGGACGGTATGATACAGATGTTTCATTTCCTCATCAGCACGACCGATGACGACCGTACGGGTCATATCGGAGCAATAGCCGTCGACGCGGGCGCCGAAGTCCATGGTAAAGAAACCCTTTTCCAGCTTGACAGGGCGAGGGACACCGTGGGGCAGGGAGGAGGCGCTGCCCGAGACGGCAATGGTCTCAAACGAGACACATTCCGCCCCATGCGCTCGCATAAAGAATTCCAGCTCCAGCGCAACGTCGATCTCGGTACGATCCGGATTGATATAGGTGAGGATATGAGAGAAGGCGGCGTCTGCGATATCCTGCGCTTTTTGCATTTTGGCGATCTCATCATCGTCCTTAAACAGTCGCAGACCGTCGATCAGGGTAGAGGCATTGGGGACAAGGGTGATACCCTCCAGCAAGGCATCGAAGGAACGGAAGTCATCGACGCACAATGTGGCACCCTCGACAGAGAGGACCTTGACGCCATGCTCGCCCAGCAGACGCTTAATGGCGCGGCGCATTCCTTCCGCGGGTGCGAGAATGGTAAAGTCTTCGGCATTGACGGCGGCGGTGGCGGCCTCGGTATAGCGGAAATCGGTGATA
Organism: Clostridia bacterium; assembly: GCA_017456145.1. Taxonomy (GTDB): domain Bacteria; phylum Bacillota; class Clostridia; order Oscillospirales; family CAG-272; genus SIG644. The sequence continues at coordinate 2,887 of JAFTJZ010000007.1, read as the reverse complement.
AGGTAGGATCTCTCGGTGGTGACAAGAACGTAGCCGTCGCTGAAGGCAAAGCCGGTAAGGTAGCGTTGGTTGATTTCGGAGGAAACGAGGACGGCCTCGATGCCCTGCTCCTTCATGGCAGTAGTAAGCTTTTGGATTTTTTTCATGTTTATGACTCCTTTCAGGGGATCGTTTATGATGTAGGTGATGTGATTTCGGCAGATTTGCGGTTATTTCTGCTTTTCTTTCTGTTTCAATTTCCCACCATCCGGCAGGGGCGACAGCGATATGTGATTGTTTGTCAGCCCCGTGCTTGCTGCCAGCACTGCTTCATCCACAGCGCGTCCTCGGCTTGACTTCCGTCGGATTCGCAAATGATACGGGGAGCAAGGCTTTCGCGGACGATGGCCTCGGCGAGCGGCTCAAAAAACGGGCCGTAGGTAGTATCCTCAAAGGTCAGATGCTTTTTCTCACCGGCATCCGTGTATTCGATCTTGGAGAAATGGCAGTGCAGATGGCGCGCAGTCTCGTCGCCCAGCGCATTTGCAATGGTATCAAACACGCGGCGGTAGCTCTCCGCATCCGGGAAGAGTCCACCCCGTTCACGGCAATTCAGGTGGCCGAAATCCACAACAGGCACAAATTGCGGATGCACACGACACTGCTCGATGACCTCATCCAGTGTACCGAGCTGATTGCGTTTGCCCATGGTCTCAATGCCCAGACGGATGTGTGAATACTGTCCGTCCAGCGCCTCGATCAAGCGGGAGAGCGTGTCACAGGACAGCCGCATTGCCTCGCGACGATCCAGCTTGCCCGCACTGCCGCTGTGAATGACAATGGTGTCCGCGCCGATCAGATCGGCCGCCCAGAGGGATTTCGTAATATAATTAAGACTGTTGAGTCGCTTTTCCTCCTCGACACCGGAGAGCGAAATAAAGTAGGGCGTGTGGAGCGAAACGTAGATTCCGTGCTCCCGCGCCTTCTCTCCAAACGCGCGAAGGGACTCCTCCGAGGCGTTGACCCCACGGGTCGCCTCGTATTCAAAGGCATCGATCCCCTTGGACGCAAGCCAGCCCGGAGTCTGTAGCGGTGATTTCATGCCGTCTCGGCGGAACCAGTCTCCGTTGCCGCCGGGGCCGAAGGTCGGATAATCGGGGAATTTTCGTTGGAAGTCCATCATATCACTCCTTTTCTTAATGCATCCTGCGATATTTGCGAATGTAGGGGCGTTCAATCCACCTCTTCGCGCGGACGAACAACGATCTTTTATCTCGAATGGGTGGGACGATCAGCGTCCGCAAGCCGATGTGCTTGCCTGCGTAAGCGTCGGTCAACAGCTGGTCTCCCAGCATCGCAGTGTCCTCGACGCCGCTGCCGAGCGCCGCCATAGCAATGTCCAGCGTTTTGCGCATCGGCTTGCCCGCATCCCAGTAGGCGGGAATCCCCAGCGGCGCGGCAAATCTCTCGACTCGCGCGCGGTGGTTGTTGGATACAAAGGTCAGACCTACGCCCGCCTCGCGCATCGCTGCAACCCAGGCAAAGTTACGCTCGTCCGGATCGGGCTGCTCGTACGGTGCCAGCGTGTTGTCGATGTCAATCAGCAGTGCCCGCACCCCGATCGATGCCAAAAACGCCGGCGTGATCTCGTCGTATCGCTCAAACATATAGTCCGGTATCAAATATTTTTCAAACAACATATATCCTCCAGTAACCATTGCAAACGCACATGAAAGGCACCCGCCCCACAAGAATAATGAATAATGAAGTCGCCGCAAGCGGCTGATGAATAATGAAGGTAAGAATAACGAGATTTCATTCGCAAAAACTTAATTCCGTTAAAAATTTTTGCACCCCGCGGGAGGGGAACCCCCTCCCCTACAGAATTTTATCAAAATCCCAAATAACCGTTTCGATCTCAAAAACAATATAATTATTCCGCCCCAATTTGATCAAATTCCAAATGACCGCTTCCAACCCATCTCGAGGCGGTGCCGAAGAGATGGAGGAATGATTGAACCCTTCCCCCTCGCGCGCGACTCAGCAACCGCAAGGTTGCGTTAGCGCGCAGCAGTAGGGGGATATATAAGGGGGTAAGCCCCCTTATACACGTTTTCTTTGGTTCGTTTCTTTGACGTGTGTCAAAGAAATGAACATAAATCAATGATCGTTAGAAAACCATGTTCGCACAACCTTAATTCAATTTAGAATTTGAACAACCCGCGGGAGGGAAGACCCCTCCCCTACAGAGTTTTAGCAAAATCCCAAATAACCGTTTCAATCTCAAAAGCATTCCCTTATATTTTACCACATTCTCCCCAATAGTGCAACCCATTTTCGCGAAATGTTACCTTTCGGACATAATTTTTTGCAAAATTTCAAAAATATTTTTTCAAATCTCTTGACAAATCGCCGTGTTTGTGGTATGATATACGGGCGGTTTGGTTGATGCGAGTGTAGTTCAATGGTAGAATCCCAGCCTTCCAAGCTGGTCGCGTGGGTTCGATTCCCATCACTCGCTCCAGTCGGCACTGCCGACAGCCAATCACTGTTGGCAGTGCCGAGCCCATCACGCGATTCCCGATACGAGGAGAAGCGCATACTCGTACGGTTTATGTGCCTTTAGCTCAGCCGGATAGAGCAACTGCCTTCTAAGCAGTAGGTCGGGGGTTCGAGTCCCTCAAGGCACGCCACCCTTTCAAAGAGGGATGTACCACACATATGCATATGGTGAGCGTAGCTCAGTTGGTTAGAGCGCCAGGTTGTGGCCCTGGAGGCCGTGGGTTCGAATCCCATCGCCCACCCCATAAAAAAAGCACTGCGAGAGCAGTGCTTTTTTTAATGAAATCCGCCGTTGGCGGAAGAAATCCCGCTTACGCAGGATGAAATCGCTTCGCGATGAAATCCG
>JAFTJZ010000045.1 GCA_017456145.1 Clostridia bacterium | reverse complement strand
GCTTTGCCCCAAACCCCACTTAAGGTGCTTTTTCGAGAAAAAGCACCTTAAGAATCCTTAAAAAGCTTTTTCAAAAGGATCATTTTATGGGTTTTCGCCCCACAGTGTTGGGTGGTGAATGCTTTGGTCTACAGTCTGAGGGGCTGCGCCATTGGCGCAGCCCCTCTTCTCACACCATCTCGTAAACGGGAATGCTCTCGGTGGTCACGTCATGCCATCCGGCGGCGACGGGCTCCTTAGTGTAAAAGTCCACCCAGTTGCCCGCGGGCAGATAAACACGGCGGCTGTCACTCTCGGCCGTCATGGGCGCGACCAGCAGCTTGTCGCAGAACATATATTCATCATCGATGTTCCACGTCTGGGCGTCGTCACTCCAATCCATGACCAGCGCACGGATGGGTGGCAGACCCGTCGCAGCATATCGATCATGCGCCTCCTTGAGCATCGGGATCAAGGATTCACGCAGCTTGAGCAGCGAACGCACCTCGTCCTCACAGTCGTAGATGAACCAAGGGCATCTCTCCTCGCAGTTCCATGCGTTGACCAGACACTGCGTTGAGAATACCAGCACCTGCATCCGTCGTAAAAGCTCCTTGGCAGAGCCCACCGAGCGCAGCTCGGGCGACCACAAAAGTCCCGAAAAGCCCTGATTGACCACGCCGCGAATAAACTGCTTGTGATCGTACAGATCGCTGTAAAGCACGAAGGGATAAGACGCGCAAAGCGCCCCCATTGAACGCACCGAGGATAGCGTGGGTGCATTGTCCAGTGCCTGTTGGATCGCCTGCACGTACAAGGGTCCCAGCAGCTGGCGCATCAGCTCGCCGTCGGCTCCCCCGGGAAATTCCGAGGTCGTCGGGAAGGACCATGCCCCCGTGTAATCCGAGCCGTCGCACTCGTCCAGCTTAAAGCCGTCGATGCCGTTGTCCACCAGCACACGGCGGTGATAATCGGCAAACACCTTCTTAGCCTCGGGCAGAGTAAAGTCGGGCACCAAGCCGTTCCAAACCGGGAAATTGCCCGCATACGGCAAAAGCTCGTCGTAAATGGGCGAGGTCGGGTGGGTAAAGCAATGCTCCCACAGATTGACGTGATAGCCCATCTTTCGCAGCTTTGCCACCATTTCATTGAAATGAGGATAGCGCTCCGGTGAGGGAACAAAAGAGCAGGAATAGGTCTTGGTCTGCCAGCCAGGCTCAAGTCCGATGATCGAGCACGGGATGTCTCGCTCGCGGAAGTGGTTCGCCATTTCCAGCACCTCATCCTCGGTATATTTGAAATAGCAGCGGAACAACATCCCCAAGCCCCATTCGGGTACGGTACAGCCGCCGCCCGAGAGCATATTGTATTGGCATACCACGTCGGTAATGTTCTTCCCCTCCATGATATAAACATCAACACCCTCTGCCGCGGGGACGAGAATGCTCATGACCACCGCCCCCGTCTCGTGGCGCTGGGCATACAGCCCCTCGGTGCTGCCCGCCATACCGCCGTCGGCAGCATTCCCGCTGACGCGGGGATAACCGCAGTAGACCTCGACCGTACGCGCCGTGTCCAGATAAAAGCCGCGGCACTTGGAGGTCACGATAAACGGAACGGGGGCGTGGCTGTCGCCTGTGGGCTTGATGGGGTCGGAGTTGTTGCGCAGGATCATTTTCTTGCCGCGATGATTAAAGCTTTGCAGCTGCAGACCGAGTCCATAAACCTGCTCATCGCTCTCCAGCCAGAACTCCAGCAGCACGCCCCGCGGCGTCCGACGATAGACAATCTGCGCGGGATCAAAATCGATTTCGCTCTCCCGGTAGCAAAAGCCCTTGCAATAGCGCGAGGGGACGATCTCCTCGGGCGTACCGAACGTTACTTTTTTCATGATATTTCTCCTTTGCAATGCTTATTTCTTGTAGTCAAATACCACCATCTGATGGCAGTCGATCTTGGGAACGGTCAGCTTAATTTCGCCATCCCCAACAACATACGGCAGCACCTCACCCGTGGGCGCAAGATAGACGCGCGTAATCTCCTTGTCGGGACGCAGTGTCAACGAGACGTTGTAAAGAGGAATGATATCCTCGATGACCTCGACGTTCTTACCGCGCTTGGTGGGGGCGGCATAAAGCAGATGGCAGACATACCGACGCTCGGCGGTCTGATCCATCAGCGTCATCACGCCCTGCGCGGGCAGATCGGTCTCGACGGTCTTGATGCCGTCAAGCAGCGTGTCCAGTGCCAGATACACCGCCTTCTTGTTGATCAGCATGCCGATCTCCGCATAATCCGAGAAAATCTCAAAGGCTATGTAGGCGCCGTCCTTGCCGACCGTGATGGCAGCGGAATCGGGGGCGAGATTGTTCGGTGTATTTCGGTGCGAGCAGAAATGCTCGGCGGTGCGGTTGAAATAGGGCGGCTCAACGACAGCGAGCGTTTCGGCATCCTCCTTTGCCATTGCACGATAGCATTTGCCGAACACGGCATAAGCGGCATCCTCCATGCAAATCGGCTCGTAGGTATCGGTCGGACGCAGATAATTGGGATTGAACTCGCTCTCTCCGAGATACGTCGCGCCAAGATCAAAGGCGTGGGCATCCCCCGCCTCGTTCAAGCAGGAACGCCCCGTCGCCAGGATCCTTCCGCCCCCCGAAACGTAAGCTGCAAGCTTATGCAGCAGCGCCGCATCACTCACCACGGCATCGGGCAGGATCAACACCTTGTAGGGCGAAAAATCCGATTCGCGATCCAAAATATCAAACAGATAATTTCCCTCCAGCAGCATCCGCACCACACCCGCATCGGTGCTCTCGGCGGCAGCACAACGCCCGATGCAGGACTCCAGCGACAACACACCAATGTCCGCAATGGACGATACACCGTCAAGCCACGGTTCCTTTTGCTCAAGCTCAGCATACGCCGCGCCGATCAGGCGATAGGTCGCCATCTCCATGCGCCCCGAGGGATGACACTGGTCGCCAATGGAGCATTTTGCACCGTTGGCAGCCGAGAGCGCACACTCATAGCGCAGCGCATTGGGATGCTTGAATCCGCCAAACTCGCCCCAGGAACGGTGGAACTTGCCCGTCATACCGAGAAAATCCACGCCGAACTGCTGCACGTAACGGGCAGAAAGCGGAAAATGATCGTACCCCCAACCACCCGTAGGCAGCGACTCCAGCTCATAGTGCGAGCTCATATTGGCCAGATCGCGGCGGCCACGGGTGATGTGACCGCTGTTGTGGAACACGTGGATGGCGGGGTCGGTCTCGTCCACTACCTCGCGGATGCGACGGGTGTAGTTAGCGTGAACCCGCTCGGCAAGTGCCCAAATCTCGGCATCATCCTCCGGGTCGCGCCCCTCGTCGCGCAGAGTCTTCAGGCAATGGCTGCAGCGACAGGGCTGTACGCCGACAATGTCAAAAAACAAGCCGTCGATGCCCCGCGAGTAATACCTTTGGCAAACCTCTCGCGTCTGCTCCAAAAGAACCTCCAGATAAGGAGAGTTGAGACACATACGGTGAAAGCCGGGTTTTTCAAAATCGTGGGGGGAGGAGGTCATGCCCGCCTCCTCGCGGCTGCGGATCAACCATTCGGGGTGGCGCCGCGCCAACCGCTCGTCCGTACCTGCTGAGATATAAATGGGCGCTTTGACGTCAATCTCATGCGCCGCCTCCAGCTGCGCCGTCAGCAGCTCAAAGCCGCCAAGCGTGGGGTGAATCTCGTTCTTTTCCGCGTTGAAATACGCCCAGCCGTGGTGACACTTGGCAAATACCGTAATGCTGTCCACGTGTCCCTCCCGCAGTGCCGCCTGAAACTGCGCCTTATCAAATTGTGAGCCAACCCCGGGGATGTGCTCCGAGGTGTGAAAATCCAGATGAACCTGCCTGAATCTCATAATCAACCATCCTTTCCTGCACCCAAGCTTGCCGCGGGTACACTATGCGTACAGTTTACCATATTTCGGCGGAGTTTGCAAGTGGTTGGTGTAATTTTTATATGAATAATGATAGAAAATTGACATTTTCATCAAATTATCAAAAGTCAAATTGAAATTTTTTATGTTTATTTTTGACAATCCCCTTGACAAATCCACGATTGTATGATATGATATAGTTGAGCACTGAAACGTGCCATATATCAACCAAAAAAGAGAGGAGTGACCGCCATGAAAATCGCAGCAAACGCTACCCCCATGCGTCCGTGTCGTGCCAGGTCGCCGCTCCCTCGCAGGCTTTGGAGAGGACGACTGAAATACAGCACACCAAGCACACGGACGTAAACGGCTCGACGTTCGTGTGCTTTTTTTAACAAACCACGTTGTCTGCTTGCTGCCAAAACACCGAAAAAGGAGATATGTGATGAACAAAAAAATCGCTGCAATTCTGCTTGTGCTATTTCTGTTCCTTTCATCCTGCACACCGATAGAGACCGAACCACCGACCACGGATGAGCCATTGAAACAAGAAGAAATAAACAATTCATCCGCAAATACCCCCTCGACACCTTCGGAGTCGGGGGGAGAGATTCCCGCAGCACGATATTTATCATCCGCACATAATAAATTCCAGTTGTGGACAGACCTGAATATCGTTATGTTAGGATCAGGACATTTGATCGATCTTTTAACGGGGGAAAAGTTTTCGCTTTGCTTTGATCCGTTTTGCGAAGAGCAGCAACACTTACTCGACACTTGTCCTCAATATGTCATGAGCAGAGGATCTCATTTTATCATTTCCGAATTTGAAAGTAAGGAAAATCTGGTTGTATATGCCGATAGTATGCGCATCACCGGGCACGGGACCGAACAACTCATCGGCATTGAACAATTCATCCGATATGATCATGCGACACAGACGATTGAGGTACTCCTGGAAGGTATGGATTTAATCGGTTCCACATGGCATTTTGACCCGTACACATATACCATTTTCTACATGGCTTATACTTCGGGCAGTGAATCGGGCATATCTCTGTTCGCTTTGGATACCAAAACCAAGGAAAATCGGCGCTTGTGTGATATCCCTGCACAAATACATTCATTATATATCAACAATGATGTGTTATATTTTCACGGAGCGTTGCCGCCCGCCTCATTATATGCTGTACAGTTAGATGAGGAAGAGTCCGAAATGGTTGAAGTGTGTCATTTGGATGATGCTTTTTATAGCGTTGGAATCTACGGTGAATATTATTATTATTCTGTGATGGATTTAGATAATCAAACCACGGTTCCCGTCCCGCAGGAAATCGTCGACCGTTTCCCCGAAGCGGCGAACGTACACTTTGCAACACGAACATTTCCGTGTCGTGATGTCTATCGTATCAAGTACACAGATAAGCAATCGGTGCCCGAACTCATTATCGATAATATAAGTACTGCCACCATAACAAACGGCACGATGTGTTATGCTGCGTTCAACCCACAGCATAAGCTCAGCTATCTGTCAAACGGTAAAAAGGTATATCGGTGGGACGATCCCGACGCCCCCGCCAATGCACAATTGCTGCATGAATTTACTAATTACAATGGGGAATATTATATTCTCGATGTTTCGACCATGGAACCGTACGCTACCATCAAACTGAAAGATTATGATATGGAAGCGGTCAGATGGTCTGTAGACGGTGATACCGGCGTGACATACGGCTATTTTACCGATTACAATTTTGACCGCATGGCAGAAAGCGGCAAAACTTCCCCGCCGACATATTTTATCATGATCCCTCTGACTCCCGGGTGCACCGTTACCGACGAGGACGTGATCATTATCACTGAGGTGGATTATTAAATTTTCCCGCTGCTCACAGGGGCAGCGGGATTTTATTATACACTTTCCCTGTTTGCGTAAACTTTTTATATTCCATTGACAAAATGCGGTAAATATGTTATAATTGTGACAAACCGAGGCTCTTTCGTTCCATCTTGACCGCAAAGGAGATGATTCGATGAAACGCACCCTTCTTTGGATTATAACCATCGCTATGTTCCTTCCCTTCGTGCTGACGCTCACGGGCTGTACATCCGCGCCGAGCGACGACAGTGATCCGGGCGGCGATCCGTCCCCCGATCAGCCTCCGTCGACACCCGAGCTCAACGATACGAGCGACACAGTAAGCACGGACGACACCTACGCACAGTCGCAAGCCGTCATCACCGATTATCTGAACGTCTTCGGTCGCACTCCCGTCATCGACGGTGCGCTGACCATGTTCTGGACCAACAGCGGATTCTCCTTTGCCTTCCATGGTACGGGAGTGCGCGCAAAGCTGAACACTTCGACCACCAATCAGACTTATTACGGCTATCTCAACGTCTACATCGACGGTGCGACCACCCCGAGCACCACCATATGCGTAGACAAAAGCGGCACGTATATACTTGCTGAGGAGCTGCCCGTCGGCGACCACACCATCGAGGTCCGAAAAAGAAACGAGGCGATCTACGGCGACAGCGCCACCATCTCGCTCAAAGAGCTGACCGTGACCGACGGCAAATTTCGTAAAAAAGCCCCCGACACTCCAAAATACACCATTGAATTTATCGGCGACTCGATCACCTCGGGATTTGGCAACATGGTCATCGACGGCGGAGGAGAGGGCGCGAATTTCTCCACCCACACCCAGGACGGCACCATGACCTACGCGACCATTGCCGCGCGCGCGACCAACGCAAGTGCGACCGTTCTCTCCCGCAGCGGCATCTGTTACCTGACGGGCTCCGACCGCGACTCGATGTATCCTTATTACATCCAGACCGCAGCTCTTCCCGGCAAGAGTGCCGACACGGGATATTGGTCATTTGAGGAGAACACTGTTGACGTGGTGGTCATCAATCTCGGCACCAATGACACGGGCGCGCGCATCAACGGTCAAGCCGTCAGCTATGAGCAGTACAAGGAGCACGCCGTTGCGTTCTTGCAGCTGGTACGTGCCAACAATCCCAAGGCGACCATCATCTGGGCATACGGCATGATCACCGAGAGCCGCGGGGACGCCATCGCCGCGGCGGTCAACGAGCTGGCCAATGCGGGGGACTACGATGTGTATTACTGCGCTCTGCCCACCATGGACAGAGCGACCGAGGGCGTGGGAGTGCACGGGCATCCCGACGCGCTCTCCCATCTGATCAGCGCCGTCACCCTGGCTGATTTTTTAGAGGAAAATGCTTATCTCGACCTCGACCACACCACGACGCTGCGCGATGCCGTGCTGATCGCACAGCAATATCTCCCCGCTGATCACGAAACGCTGACCGCCGCTGCCGCACTATTGCAGGACGGCTGCGACAGCGAACGCGCACACTCCGCGGTCCTTGCCATCATCGACGCTTGCAAGGCTGCCTTTTCGGCACAGTGAGAACACTCACAATCAAATCACGGATTTTCAGAAAGGATCACTCATGAAATTACGCAAGATCATTCTCCCCTTATTCACCGCGTTTCTTTTATGCATCACATCGTTTCTTCTCATCTCCTGCGGTGATCGGAATCTACTCCCCATGACGGGTGAGGACGGCTCCTTCTCCTATCAGGTCATCCGCCCCGACATTTCCTCTGAGACGATTCTCGATGCCTCGGTCGATATTAAAAATGCACTGCGCGACCATTATGAGATTGAGCCCATCATCGGCACCGACTGGATTCACCCTTCCACAGGGGTGGCTGATTTCCCCGAGATTCCCACCGAGGTGCTGGTCGGCTTGACCAATCGCGCCGAAAGTCAGCAGGTCTATGAAGAGCTCGCTGACCACGAATATACTGTACGCATCGTCAATCAAAAGATCGTCATTCTCGGCAAGAGCGATTTCGGCACCAAGCTTGCCACCGCATATTTCATTGAAAATTACATGAGCGGAGACCGCGCGGGCGAGATCCCGCAGGATCTGCACTACGTCAAGGAGGTCGACTATATGTACACCTATTCCCTCTCGGGCAGCGGCGCGGAAAAATACGATTATTCGGTCACGGTCGCCACGCTGCAAGGGCTTTACAACCGCAAAGCCGAGCACAAGCTCTACATCACCACAGGCGAGATCGAATCCTCCTCCAAGGCACTCTCCATCCTGAGCAGCGATGACCGCTATCTCTCCGAGGTTGAGCGTGTCAAGATCGCCAATCGCGACGAGCTGTTCGCGCTGACGGGAGATTGTATTGAAACGGTCGTCATCTGGGATACCGCCGTCCCCGCCACCGTCAATGTCGCCACGACCATCGCAGGCGTGGAGAACGGCATCGTCATGACATATGAGCAGTACGAGAAGACCAAGGCCTCCTTACCCGACACCGTCAAGACGGTCGATCTTCGGAACAAATTCGACGGCTCGGAAACGGGCAGTGCTAAGAACGACGCATATCGCTGGGCGATCCGCGAATATCTGGAAACAGGACGCTGCACCACTGCATACATGTGCTCGTTTGAAGACGCGTATTATGCTCGCGAGCGCGGCGGCATCCGTTATACCGTCTGCCGTGATGCAGCCGTCTATTACGGCGCGTTCGTCTTCGACCTTTCGGTCTGGGCGGACGAGGTGCCAAAGGACGACCGCACCCAGCGCATGGGGTTGGATCTTGAGACCTATGAGCTGATCCTCTCGACCATGCAAAAGGTGCGCGGTAACGATTCCCTGACCGAGATCATGGGATTCTTCCCCTCCGAAAAATATTGTCTGAACGGCAATGACGAGACATGGGAATCCAAATACTACGGCACGCAGTTTGAGTGGGACGCTGCCCGCATCTTCACTCCCTACGGCTGCTATTGGAACCCTGTCACCGAGTATGCCTGCAACGTCACCTTCCATAATGCTTATGAGCTTGCCACCCCCCTGCAGCAGAATCGCCCGACCGAGCAGATCACCCTTGACCGCGATGAGAACAAGGTCTATTTGCTGCTGTGCATGGGAGACTACGACTCTACCGGCTCTCTGTACACCAAAATGCTGCTCAACTGGAACAACGAGGAGCGCGGTACCATCCCGCTGGCATGGTCGTTCAACCCGAATCTGATCAAGCATTATCCCGACATTGTTGAATATTTCTATGAGACTGCCACCGAAAACGATTACTTCGTCTCCAACGTCGGCGCGGCGGGCTGGTACACTCCCAGCCGCGTACCGAGCGATCAGTGGGAGGTCGTGGCAGCGCACCACACCAAGTATTTTGAGATGACCGATATCTCGGTCGCGCCTGACATCTGGGATTATCAGACACTCTCCCCCATGGCAGAAAAATATATCACAAGCTTTGCCACAACAGGCGCAGGCACACTGGTCTCCAATCAGCTGAACCGCGGCACCGGCACTCCCACCACCCCACATAAGGCCGAAAACGGCTCGGTCATCGATGCGCTTTGCAACTCCTTTGACCGCAACGACGCCGTCAAGTGCGCCGAGGGCTGGGTCAAGGAGATTCAGAAACGCGACCGCGACGGAAACGCGACCTTTATGTCCGTCCGTTGCGTCTGGTGCACCCCCGCGCACATCAATGACTGTATCGAGGAGCTGGAAAAGCAGATGCCCAATCGCGACATCGAGGTGGTTGATCCCTTTACCTACTACCGTCTCCTTGGTGAGTCGATGGAAAAATAAGACAAAAGGCGCACCCGTCCTTGCTGCGGGTGCGTCATTTTTTCTATCTCGAGCCACGGTTGAATTCACATGAAAAGGCGGTTATTGAATGTATTTGATTTTAATATATATTCATAAAAGCGATGATTTTCAAGACCTTGTCGCACTTTAACACGCACCAAAAAGGGCTACCTCAATATGAGATAGCCCTTTTGTTCAGATATCCTTGAGCACTGCACCGACATGATCGGCAAGCTCACCCGCCATTGGTGCGTAGGCACCCATCGCCTCCGCAGCACTGTCCCCCGCCATAGCGTGCAGCAGCACAGCCAGCGCAGCGAGCAGCGTGGGCGTATCGGCAAGCGGTGTACGGCGGCAGATGCAGAGCATCGCTCCCATCACACCCGCCAGCACGTCGCCCGAGCCGCCCTTCGCCATAGAGCTGTTGCCGCAATCCTGTACGTAGGCAACATGTCCGTCCGAGATGATGGTACGGGTGTCCTTGAGCACACAGATCACCCCGTACTCCCGTGCCAATGCCGCAGCCGCGCTCGGCAAATCGGCAAGCAGCTCCCGAATGCCCTTATGCAACAGGCGCGATGCCTCGCCAAGATGCGGTGTGATCACCACCGTGTTACGCGCCGCACACGCCCGCAGCCGCGCGCGATAGATTCCTTTATCATCCGCAGCGATCATATTCAGCGCGTCGGCATCCAGCACCAGCGGGCAGCGTGCCATGGAAAGAATATGTGCCAATCGGTCATGCGCCACGGCGCTCTGTCCCATGCCACAGCCGACCACCGCCACGTCCGCGCGGGAGAGCACCTCGCACAGCACCTCCTCAGCAGCGCTCATCTCCGGCAGCAGCGTCATGACCGCCTCGGGCAAAAGCGTCTGCAGCGGGATGCGGTTTTCCGCACTGCTGACCAGCTCGCAAAGGCCGATGCCCGCCCGCAACGCCGCTTTCCCCGCAAAGCAGACCGCGCCGCACATTCCGACCGCGCCGCCAATAATCGCCACGCGCCCGAAGGTGCCCTTATTCGCATAGGTCGGGCGCATCGGCAGCAGCGAAAGATGCTCTGCCCGCAACAGATACATCTCCGGGGAGATGCTCTTGCAATCGATGCCAATATCACATATGTGCACCAGTCCCGCAAGGGCTGCTCCCGGATATAGGATCAAGCCCCTCTTGGGATATGCCATGGTCGCCGTGACATCTGCCCGAACGGCTGCCGTAACGGGGATCTGACCTTGATCGACACTGTGTAATGCGGCTCCGTCTACATAGACCGCACCGCTGCTCGCATCCACTCCACTGGGGACGTCAATGGCGATCACAGGGCAGTCGCTCTCATTGACCGCACGGATCCAGGTATCCATCGGCGGGCGCGGCGCACCGCGCAGATCGGTTCCCAGCAGCGCATCAACGATAATACGACCCTCCAGCGGGGGCAGCTGACACACTGTCCTGCCGCCTGCCTCTGTCCAAAGACGATATTGCCGCGCACACTCCACGCTCATGTGGCTCTCCAACGGCGTCTGCGCTGCCTCATCCCACTGTCCCGCATACGCGACCAGTGCTCCGCAGCCCTCCTCGGTCAAAAATCGCGCCATGGCAAAGCCGTCGCCGCCATTGTTACCGCTACCGCACAAAAATAGGATCTCCCGCCCCGCACGAAGCTCGGTCTGGGTGTGGCTCTGCATGACCTCGATCGCCGCACGGGCGGCGCGTTCCATCAACAGCTGCGAGGGAATCCCGCGCACCTGTATGGTATGTGCATCGCAATCGCGCATTTGTTGCGCGGTGAGCAAAGGAATAGGGGTAAGCATGGCGACCTCCTTTTTACCGTATCGTCGCGCACGGCGATTATACGGCGTTTTTTCTTTAGTATATCATAATTTGCGGCTTTTGGCAAGAGCTGTGGGCAGCCGTGTGTAAAAAAACTTGACAAATCGCGCTCTTTTGCGTATAATATAACCATAAAAACGGAGGGAGGCGTGACTTATGCGCAGTTGGCTGCTTTGTATGGTTGAAATACTGACCTACACCTTTGGTGTCATGGCGGTGTGCGCCTATGTGGTCGAGCAGTGCCATCGCGCTACCTACGCGCTGCTCGGTCGGCGGGCGGGGCGTTTTTTCTGGTACGCCACTGCCCTTCCCGGAGCCCCCATCCATGAGCTCGGTCACGCGCTGATGTGCCTTCTTTTTTGCCATCGCATCGAAGAATTTCATCTGTTGCCCGGGCGCTCTCACGCGGCCTGTGTCGAGCACAGCTATCATCGTAAAAATCCGTATGCCGCTTTTGGAAACATCCCCATTGCGCTCGGCCCCCTGTTTTCCTGCCTTGCGGTCATGCTTGGCGTGCTGTATCTTGCCTTTCCCAACACCATGACGACATATCTCGACACCATCTCCGCGCTGCAAGACTCGGGCAGTATTTCGATGATGGAAGCAGGGCGGGAGATGTGGAAAATGATCCGCTCGTTGTTCACAGAAGCTTCCACACCACGATTTCTCCGCCTGCTCGGCGCATATCTGTTGGTATCTATGTCCCTCCACGTTCGCCTGAGCACGGCAGACCTGCGCAGCATGGCCCCCGGTATCCCGTGGGCGGTGCTCACCACCGCTGTGATCGCCGCCGTCATTACCTTGCTTGGCGAGACCGCCCTCGCCGCCACCACCGCCGCGCTGCAGTCCTTTGCTCTGCTCCAGTGCGCACTGTTCGCCCTGATCCTGCTTATCACCCTGCTCTGCCTTGCCGTCGCCGCGCTGCTCCGCATGATCCGCAGCATTTGGGATTATTGAGTGCAAATTCAAAAATCCGGGACTGTCTGCATTGGTGCAGCCCCTGCGCAAAAAGCCGACGTTAAGCTTTTTACCGCGTGAAATTTTCGTTTTTTGCCTTGCAAAGCAGGCGAAAACTGCAATGCTTCGCCGCAAAGCAAAAACGACGAGGTGATGATCCTTTGATAAGAAAACAAAATTTTATTGTTCTGCACAAATGCGGGAGCGCGAATATGCGCACACAAAAAAGGTGTACCCTCCAAAAGCGAAGGATACACCCCTTTTGTTTTATTCGATCTTATTTCGTCTCGTGATGCGATCTGTGCTTGATCAGACCCATAGCCTTGGAGAGCTCCATGATCACAAAGGGAACCAGAATCAGGCCCAACGCGATCAGGTACATATGCCAAGGCAGCATGACCAGCTCAAAGACCTTTGCCACGGGGGGAATGAACACCACCAGAGCCGTCAGCAGCACGGATGCCAGCGCAGCCTTGTTGAGCTGCTTGTTGGAGAAAATGCCCAGCTTGAACAGCGAATGCTCGGAACGCATATTATATGCCTGCACGATCTGAGACATACCCAGCACCATGAACGCCATGGTCTGACCGGCCTCATTCGAGCCACCCAGCGTCTTACCGAGCCAGTAAGCGACCAGCGAAATGGCACCGAACATTACACCCTGCAGCACGATGCGTACACCGTAGCCGTGCGCAAACAGTCCCTCGCTCTTGGGGCGAGGCTTGTGATCCATGATATCCTTCTCAACAGGTTCCATACCCAACGCAATGGCGGGCAGGCTGTCGGTTACCAGATTGATCCAGAGCAGCTGCATGGAGAGCAGCGGTGCCTCTTGCCAGAACAGCATCGCGATAAAGACGGTGATGACCTCACCGATGTTGGTTCCCAGCAGGAATCCAACAACCTTTTTAATATTGGTGTAGATACCACGACCCTCGCGCACCGCGTCAACGATGGTCGCGAAGTTATCGTCGGCCAGCGTCATATCGGCAGCACCCTTGGCAACGTCGGTACCCGTGATACCCATCGCACAGCCGATGTCGGCAGCCTTGAGTGCCGGCGCATCATTGACGCCGTCGCCCGTCATGGCTACGACCTCGCCGCGGCTTTGCCAAGCCTTGACGATACGGATCTTATTCTCGGGAGAAACGCGGGCATAAACCGAAATCTCGGCCACCTGCTCATAAAGCTCCTCCTCGCTCATGGCATCCAGCTCTGCACCCGTAATGGCTCTTTGACCCGGCTGCAGTATCCCAAGCGCCTTTGCAATAGCGGACGCGGTTACAACGTGGTCACCCGTGATCATAACGGGGCGAATACCGGCACGGCGGCATACGCGAACTGCCTCGGCAGCCTCCTCGCGGGGCGGGTCGATCATGCCGAGCAGACCGATCAGCGTCAGATCGCTCTCCAGCGTCTCACTGGTCAGCTCAGCGGGCAGCTCGTCGACCTCCTTGATGGCAACTGCCAACACGCGCAGCGCCGATGCGCTCATTTCATCATTGGCTGCCTTGATGCGGGCGATCTGTGCCTCGTCATTGTGGCAGCGCGGAATCATCATATCAACCGCACCCTTGACGATAACCAGCTTCTTGCCATCGATCACATTGACCGAGGTCATCAGCTTACGGTCGGAGTCAAAGGGCAGCTCGGCGATGCGGGGGTACTTTTCATTGAGCACGTTCTGCGCAAAGCCGTTGCGATGAGATGCGAAGATGATCGCCGTCTCGGTGGGGTCACCGATGTGGATCACGCGCTCCCCCTCGAAATCCAGCGAGCCGTTGCAGCACAGCGTACCATAGTTGAGCAGTGTGCGGGTGTCCTCACCGTTCTGCTCGCTGATATCCTCAAAGGAATCGCTCTGTGCCAGATAAGATCTGACCAACGTCATACGGTTCTGCGTCAGCGTACCCGTCTTATCGGAGCAGATGATGGAGGCGCCGCCCAGCGTCTCAACGGCAGGCAGACGACGAATGATGGCATTCTTCTTGGCAAGTCTTTGCACACCGATGGACAAAACGATGGTTACGATGGCGGGCAGACCCTCGGGAATCGCGGAAACGGCAAGAGATACCGCCGTCATAAAGATATCCAAAGGATCCATGTTGCTGATCAAACCGATCACAAAGATGATCGCACAGACACCCAGTGCCAAAAAGCCGAGATATTTACCCAGCTGGGAGAGTTTCTTCTGCAGCGGTGTCTCGCCGCCGTCTCCCTCACCCTGCAGCAGGTTTGCGATTTTACCCATTTCGGTCTGCATCCCCGTACCCGTGACCACGGCGGTCGCGGTACCGTAGGTAATGCTGCAGCCGGAGTAGATCATGGTGCTGCGGTCACCCAAGGGTGCGTCTGCAACCACCTCTGCTCTTGCATCCTTCTCGGAAGGAACGGATTCACCCGTCAGCGCCGACTCCTCGCTCTTGAGGTTGGAGCTGTAGATCAGTCGCGCATCGGCAGGTACGAAATCACCCGCCTCCAGACGGATGATGTCGCCGGGAACGAGATCCTTTGCCTCGATGACCGTCTCCTTGCCGTCACGAATGACGCGGGAGTGCGGTGCGGACATATTCTTGAGTGCCTCCAGTGCTTTTTCCGCCTTGCTCTCCTGAATGACGCCCATGACGGCGTTGATCACAACGATCAGAAGAATCAAAAAGGGCTCAAACAGCTCACCGGGATTCTTCTCCACGATCGCAATGACAAACGACACGACCGCCGCCGCCAGAAGTATCAGGATCATGACGTCCTTGAATTGCTCAAAGAAACGCTGCAGATTGGTCTTTGGCTTTTTTTGCTGAAGTTCGTTTTTACCGTACTTTTCTTGCCTTGCCTCAACCTCGGAGGCGGAAAGACCCGACGCAATGTCTGTGTTCAACTCGCGCAGTGCGTCTTCATACGATTGACTATGGAAGTCCATTTTCAACCTTTTCTCCTTTTTTGTTCAATATGTTAGGGCAACGCATTCGCAACAAGTATGCGAAATCGCATTTTATCGTCAAATCGTTGTCCAATGCGGTCATTATACCACTTTCATCCAAAAAAATCAAGTCCCAAAATCAATTGTTTACGAACTGTACACATTTTATGCACATTTTTCTCGCACCATACCTCCCGATCTCTTAAAAAGGGGATATCCTCATTTACTGAAATACGGCTTGACCCGTCCTTCCCAATAATAAGTGTAGGCATTGAAGGGATCGATGACTTCCTTGGCGAAGACCAGCATAGCGACAAAGGAGGGCGATGGGCAAAACCGATACACCTCCAGCACACCGTCGTCGATTTCGATCTGCATCTTTTTCACTATACGATACTTTTCCAGCAGGGCAAGGAGCTGCGCCGCGCGCTCGTCGCTGACCCCCAGCTCCCGAACCAGCAGCGACGGTGTGAATGCTTTCGTTGCCTCTCGCCCATGCAACAGCACACACATATTAAAAAAGTCGCGGTCGGCAAGATCGGCAAAAAAGGCGGGATAATCCACGCCGTCGAAAAAGGCGAGGTCGGTATTCTTAGCATCGGGCATCAGAAAGAAATACTGCTGCCGCGGTGCGATACTCATGCGGGTCATACCAAAATCGGATAGCTTGGAGGAATACCGTCTTTCCCGCGCGTCCAGGGTTCGCTCATAATCGGAGATCTCGCCGCCGTCTATGGTGCCGTCCTTGATCTCCGCACCGCAAAGTGCCCGCTCAATCGCCCAGCAGTAATCCAGTGCTATGCGCAATTTTTCCTCCTCGGGTGCATTTTCGATCTTGAGCACCATGGCGATTTTTCCCTGCTGCTCTCCGTTGCCGTCGCGCCCGAACAGGCTGTCCAGCGTGACCTCAAAAAAGTCCGCAATACGCGGCAAAAGCTCGGTATCGGGTACGCCACCGTTCTCCCATTTGGAAACCGCCTGCGCCGTCACGTTGACGTATGCCGCCAGTTCCTCTTGCTTGACACCTCTTGCACGGCGCAGCTCCGCAATTCGTTTTCCCAATATATTCATATTCATATTCATATTTTTCATTTTACCTCCATTGGTTTTCTTTGGTATTTCGGCCATCCCATGCGCGCCTTGGTTGTGCCATGTATAGTATACCACAACGCAAGGTTGATTGCAAGCGAGCCTTTCTTGTATTTACTTAACTCCGAGTTGTTTTTTTACGTGTATTCAAAAAAAATATCTTAATTTGTCAAAATGTGTTGACAGCTCGAACTAAATGTGGTATACTTATATTACCTTAACTTGGAAGGAGCATCGTTATGGCTAAAAAGAAAAATTCCAACCTCATCTCCGCGCTGTTGTACATCATCGTCGGCATTCTTTTGATCGTTTTCCGCGGTGAAATGCTCAACTGGGCAATGACCATCGGCGGTATCATCTTCATGATCTCCGGTATTCTTGACATCGTGCGGAAAAACTTCGTCGGCGGTGCAGTCAGTTTGTTCATCGGTCTTGTGATCCTGATGGGCGGTTGGCTGTTCCTTGAGATCGTTCTTTTCATTCTCGGTATTCTGGTCGCGGTCAAGGGTCTGTTCTCTCTGATCGACGCACTGCGCGGCAAGAAGTCGCTGCTGGGGGCCGTCTTCGCCATCATCAGCATTATCGTCGGTATCATGATCGCTATCGGCAACGTGGTTGATACCATTTTGCTCATTGCCGGCATTTTGATGCTCTTGGACGGTATTCTCGGTCTGTTCGCAGGTCGTAAGGCTTGATCCACCGGCAACAAAAATGGGGTGAGTCAAATGCAAAAAAAGCATTTGAAACTCACCCCGTCGTTTTTGCTTGCAATTGAACACCGCAATTTTGCCTGCTATGCAGGTGAAAAACGCAAATTCAGCGCGGCAAAAAAGCCTACCGTAGGCTTTTTTTGCGCGGGGGCTGCGCCAATGACGCAACCCCTTTTTTATTTCATTTTCGTCAGCGAAACGACGTACATTCCTCACAGACGATCCATCTGCCGTCCTCGAAATGCAGCGTTATCTCTACAGTATGGTATTGACCGGTAACCGCAAAGCCGTACGTCACGGTGCGCTCACCCCCCGATATACTGCTGTTAAAGGAATTGAGGCGTACATCTGAGGCATCCAGCCCGGCGTAGGTCTCGCTTTCCATTAAGTATTCGTAAGCAATTGCATATTCCTCGGTGTTCGTCTGGGCGTTGAGCGATAGGAAAACGATCGAAACGATAAAGGCGACAAACAAAACGAAACCGATCACCGCCACTCCAATCACGGCAATGATACTGCCGGCGGTAACGCACGGAGTTATGTCCTCGCCTTCCCGCGCACGCGCCAACGCCTTTTTGCCAAGTACCCGCGTGTGACTGATCCGCTCGCCAAGTGTCATACCTGACGCCATCAGTATCAGTGCATCAACCGCCAGCACGGGGGGGACCAGAATCAATACGTTTTTCAGTGCCGTTTTACCTGCAGAAACAGGCTGCAGTGTAGCCGCATCCACCACGTACAAGCCAAAAATACGCTTGCCGATGCTTCTACCGCCGAAGATGGTATCTCGAACAAAAAACAGTGGGTAGCTCGCCAAAATCAGTAAAACGACCAAAATGATCAACAGCGGGTTGCTCCCGCCCGTTTCCATGTGCCATGCCAAAACGAGTGCGACCACCAGCGCAGGCAGGCAAGCAATATTCCAATCGATCACACCCGCGATCATTCTTTTGATTCTATCTGCCATCATACACCCCTGTATTGAAATTTTTATCATTATAGCATAGATATTTATCACTGTCAAGAGAAAAGCAGAAAAACTTTTCAAAAAAGGCTTGACAAACAGCGAAAAATGTGTTATAATAGGCGCGTTGTGGAACCGAAGTTCATAGAGCAACGAAACGCTGGTGTGGCTCAATGGCAGAGCAGCTGATTTGTAATCAGCAGGTTGTTGGTTCGACTCCGATCACCAGCTCCATATGGGAGCGTTCCCGAGCGGCCAAAGGGGGCAGACTGTAAATCTGTTGTCACTGACTTCGGTGGTCCGAATCCACCCGCTCCCACCAAAAAACGACCGACGCCTTTAGGCGTTGGTCGTTTTTTCATGAGTGCGATGGCTGAAGAACCCCGACTCGCCGCGCAGCGGCGAGGGCGACGTTTGCCGTTCGCTTGCGACGCGGTCACTCTGACCGCGAGGCAAACTCGCAGTGAGGTGCGCAGCACCGAACAGGTGGTTACGAATCCACCCTTACAAGTACGATAACTGAAGTATCGCATAGTGGAGGGCAAACGCCGAGGTTTTCCGCCCTCCACACCCCCCACCATCCTTGGCTGGGTGTCTTCAGCGTAACGAGTTGCGAAACCTCACCGCCGCTTCGCTCCAAAAATCCCCTGCTTTCCCCCAAGCAACATTTTATTGCTTGACTGCCTCCGCGTACTGTGGTATAATTGAAACATCAAACCAATACACGGAGGGCACCATGATCGGCAATCACATCAAATCATACCGAGAGCAAAAAGGCATGAATCAAGAGGAGTTGGCAGAACGGTTGTGCGTCACCCGGCAAGCCGTCTCCAACTGGGAACGCGGAAAAACCGAGCCGGATATCGAAACGCTGCACAAGATCGCTGACGTTTTGGAGGTCAGCATGGAAGAGCTGATATACGGCACCAAGCGCGAAACCACAATCATTCATCAGCATCACACCACGCAGCAGGTCACCAAAAACGTCACGCGCGGGCTGTCATTCGGCGCGGGGCTGGCAATGGTCATTTCCTACGTCAAGTGGCAATCCATCGGCTGGGCGATCCTGCACGGCGCGCTCAATTGGATCTACGTTATTTATTACATCATCAAATACGGGTGGAGCTGAATATCTATCCTTTTTACCCGGTATATTCAAACAACCGCCCCATACGGAGCGGTTGTTTTCAATATCAATTTGTAATGGTAAACTCCGCATACATAGGCGCAGCTTCATATCCCACGTACATCATCACGCGGTACTTGCCTGTTTCAACGGGCGTGATCCATTCCTCGCGCGACACGGTGACCGTCGCCCGCTCCGTGCCACTGATGCCATACGCAATACCGTCGCGCGACAGCACGTCGCTCTCCTTGAAGAAGTCCACGAATTTTGCCGACGCATCCGCATGCAAGTAGTGGATTCGCACCCATGCGTCTCCCGTCCATTTTTCGATGCGCGGCGCACGGACAAAGAGCAGCTCATACGGTGCCTCTGCCTTCTCCAGAACAATTTCAAAGCTTTCGAAATCAAGGTCTATTGTTTCGGGAACCGTGAGCGTCACACCTTCCGTGCCCATCCAATCCGGGAACAAGCTCTCCGATAAAAACGGCGTATAGTCCGGCGTTCCTTTGGGACAGTAAACGACAAAGCAATAATCCTCATACGACCGGATATTCAGCGCGGGATACAATGCCTGCAGCGTTTCCAAGGGGGTATCCTCAGACAGCGGCTCGGCAAATATATCCGGATAGGGTCTGTCACCAAACTCCGAATAATATTGATCGCGAAAATCATTCTGCGCATCCTCTTGGGTGCTTTCGTCGGAAGGTGGAGCATCCACGCCGCCCGGCACCGTACACGAAATACAAGCAATCAAAATAAGCACAAGCAAAAACAAACCAATATACTTCATCAGTGCGCTCCCTTCTACATTCTCGCTTTGCTCGGCACCTCCCCTTACACAGGGATGGCTAACATACGCCGGTACCTTTGAAATAATCAATAACTCGTTGTAATATGGTAATTATATTATATCATCCGCAGAGATAGATGTCAAGTATTTCCTTTTACGTTCTGCATTTTTAACAAATATTCGCATTGATTTTTGTTGAAATCGCCAAAACAGAAAACGGGAACGTCACATCGGCTCACCGTGACCACGGTCGATGACCGCTCGTACACGTTGTGGATTGAGCCGCAAAGCAGCATTGAGAAAATCAACGATTGGCTTTATAACGCCAAACAACCGCCCCATACGGAGCGGTTGCTTTTTCATTTAGTCGATATTCTTATCAATATTAAATCTGGTGATCTTTCTCGAAGTATTTTTGATAAACTCCTCGTTTCTGATCTTGACCATGCCGACCGCCTTATAGGGCGCCATGCGGCTGTTGACGATCTTCATCTGATCGTTGAAGTACTTCTTGAGATCGGTCACACCGTCCGCTGTCAAAAGGTCCTTATCGGGATAGATCTCGGCGACGATGACTTCCTTTTCGGGGTGCTTTTTACTCTCGCCTGCATAAACGACAACCTCGTTGACACCGCGCACGCGGGAGATCTCCATCTCGATCTCCTCGGGGTAGACGTTCTTGCCGTTGGAGAAAATGATCAGGTTCTTCATACGACCGGTGATATAGATCCAGCCCTCGTCATCGACGTAGCCGTAGTCGCCCGTCTTGAAGTAGCCCTCCTCGTCGAACGCCTCTGCCGTCGCCTCGGGATCCTTATAATATCCCATCATGACGTTGGGACCCTTAACGCAGATCTCACCCTCGCCGTTCTCGTCAGGGTTGGCGATTTTGATCTGCTCCCCGATGATGGGTGTGCCGACACTGTTCTTCTTCTGCAGCTTGTTGCGGTTGCAGGAGACCAGCGGTGCGCACTCGGTGATGCCGTAACCGTTGAGAACGGTCACACCGATGGACTCAAAGGTGTTGATAATATCCTGATTGAGCGATGCGCCACCGCAGATGATCATCTGCAGCTCGCCGCCAAAGGCGGAAAGCACACTCTTGAACAGCTTGCGGCGCAAATCGATACCGATCTTGCGCATACCGTTGCTGACCTTCATCATTTTCCGCAGAAGGTCTGCCTTGCCCTGTTTCTCTGCCGTCGCCCAGATGCGCTTATAGAACGTCTCGACAAACAGAGGCACCAGAATCAGGTGGGTAGGCTTGAAATCGTTCAGCTCCTTGAGAATGTACTTGATACCTGCAGACATATAGACCGTTGCGCCCTGTGCAAAGTGGCCGACGAAGTTGACGGTCGAGCCATAAGTGTGGTGCGGGGGCAGCACCATCATGGTCTTTTGCGTGATGGCGAAGTTATACATACCCTGCGTCATGTCGGAGCAAATGTTCTTCTGAGAGAGCATAACGCCCTTGCCCTTGCCCGTCGTACCCGAGGTGAATACGATGGAAGCCAGCGCATCGGGATCGATCTCGTTCTCGTAGAAACTGTTGTCGCCCGCCTCATATTTCTCCTTACCGGCAGCGACCAGATCGGAGACCGTGGTCTTGCCCTCCATCGGGTCATCCGTCATATAAACGACCGTCTTGATCGAGGGAACCAAGGGCAGCAGCTGCTCCACCTTATCCTGCACGGCGGGGCTGCAGAACAGAGCGCTCGTCTCGGCGCGGATCAGCGTGGCGGCAAGGTCGACCAGCGGCATATCCTTGTCCAGCGGCACGGTCACAGCACTGATCGCCATGAGCGAAAAGTAAGAGCAAACCCAAAAATAGGAGCTCTCACCGATCAGAGCCACGTGTGCGTCACGCAGCCCCATTGCCAGCTCCTCGGTACCCATGTGGCGGATATCGCAGCGCATCTGCTCATAGGTCACGGTCACGGGCTCGGCATCGTCTGGACGCTTGCGGTAGACACACGCCGCAACATCGGGCGACTTGTCCGCGGCGTTCTCTGTCAGCACGCGGAAATTTTCAAAAATTGTGGTTTCGTATAAGGGATAATTCTTCATACACCTGTTCCTTTCCGAATATACATCAGATATTTTGATCTTTTACTAAAAAAGCATCAGCAGATATTCCCACTGACGCGCTCACATACAAAGATATTATAAACCAAAATTCTCCATTTGTCAATGGATTTGACCAAAAAAAGTTGTGCTTGTGTAAAAAAATCCTTCCGCCGCGTCCATGTTGGATGCACGCACACGGCGGAATGGGTAATATCATTTTGTTTTGTGATATATGTTATATCGACGATGCTGCAGCGGTACTTTCACGCCGTTTCGCGGCATGGTGGAAAAGATATGGAATAAGATAGAACAGCGCAGGCAGAAACGCATACATCAGATACGCTAACAACGTAGTCACCACATCGGGAGTATCGCCGAAGATGGCAGGCAGAAAGAAAGAATTGCACTTAAAGAACATATAATCCGATCCGACGGGTGAATAGTTGATAATATTGGCGGGAATGGACCAAAGCAACAACGGCACGGAGGGCAAAAAACACTCCGAGATCGTGTGCGCATGGCTGTAGCGATGGTATCCAGAGACCAGTAAAAGCAGGCAAGAAAACAGCATCGCGCCGTGATACAGGAGCGTATGCATTCCCGCAAAGGAGAGACAGGAATAATTGTTCAGCACGTTGATCGGATAGAAAAAGTTTATGGCAGCGCCCAAAAGTCCGATGGTGCAAAGATATCCGCTCCCCGCAAGACGCGCACGACGGCCGCCGAAAATGATCAACGGCAATGCCAGCATAAACACACTGCACGGGTACAACGGCAGAACACCGCCCACCTCCAAGGAAACCTCCTTGCCGGAATAGGTCTCCCAGAGAATCTTGGTCGGCTCTAACACAAGCGTACAGATCCAGATGCCGAGCAGCACACGGCGCACAAGGCGCTCGTCACGTCTTCGCCCCAGAGCGACCGCCAGCCCGACCACAAGCGCCAGCAGCAGCATGGAGATCACCCAGTGCAACGGTGTATAAATGGTTCCCGGAATCTCAGCCGCAGCGGGTAAAAAATCCTTGTGTGTAAAAAAGTTTCGAAATAAAAATGTCACATGGCCCATGAAAAGTTTCAACTCCATTCCTCATATGCCTTGCATGGCTTGACTTCCCTTGCGCATGGTCGCAACACGGATTGATTTTATTTTATCACAAAATCAATGGATTTGCAACCGTGTTCCCTGCATGGCACGACAACCTTAAAAAAATCTTAAACTTTTTCTATAAAAAGCATTCTCTTTTTTGACCACATTTTGACCATGCAAACCCCAAAAAATAACATAAAAAAAGTATAACAAAAAATTGAAAATCCCTTGAAAATCATTGGATTTTCAAGGGATTTTGGGTGGTGACCCATCGGAGAGTCGAACTCCGGACACCATGATTAAAAGTCATGTGCTCTGCCATCTGAGCTAATGGGTCATATGAATATTTTCTATTGCAACTTTGATATTATACCATGCTTTTTTCAATTTGTCAATGGTTTTTTGAAAATTTTTTCAAAAAATACGGTGAGCCGATGACAAGATGACCGATAACGCAAATTTCGTTTCGTACGTCGCAGCCGCACAAAACATTGAATCAACCTAATTTAGGGTTCTCAAGGTGCTTTTTTTGCAAAAAGCACCTTGAGTCAGGTTTTCGACGAGCAGACTTGGGGCTTTGCCCCAAACCCCACTTAAGGTGCTTTTTCGAGAAAAAGCACCTTAAGAATCCTTAAAAAGCTTTTTCAAAAGGATCATTATATGGGTTTTCGCCCCACCGTGTTGGGTGGAGAATGCT
>JAFTJZ010000006.1 GCA_017456145.1 Clostridia bacterium | reverse complement strand
GGACTTTCCCCACTCACAGAACCCACTGTGTAAACGATTTGTTTGCATTTCCGGGTGAGGGTAGAAAAACACTTGTTGGTTAATGTTTTGGGGGGTGTCGGACCCTTTTTTCAAAAAGGGTCTGACCACGCGGAGCGCGGGGCTTGGGGCAGCGCCCACAGTTTCTTCTCTTATGAATGCCTTCGGCGACCAGAAACCTTTTTGAAAAAAGGGTTTTGGAATCCCAAAAACTTTTATAAAAAATATTTTACCCCTGATCCAAAGTTTTAGGAGATTCTTAAGAACCCTTTTTCAAAAGGGTTCTTAAGCGGGGCTTGGGGCAGCGCCCCAAAAGTTTCTTATGCGGGGCTTGGGGCAGCGCCCCAAAATCCCCGCACTTCATCATTCTTTGATTAGTTGTTGATGAACTTCTCTTCGTCAGCCCAGCTGTAGAGCTTTCTGATATCTTCGCCGACGATCTCGGAGGGATGCTCGGACGCGATCTTACGCATTGCATTGAAGTGCACCTGTTTACCTGCATCGGACATATCGAGCAGGAACTCCTTGGCAAAGGAACCGTCCTGAATGTCGGACAGGATCTTCTTCATTGCCTTCTTGGTATCTTCGGTGATGATCTTCGGACCGGTGATGTAGTCGCCGTACTCAGCGGTGTTGGAGATGGAATATCTCATACCCGAGAAACCGCTCTGGTAGATCAGGTCAACGATCAGCTTCATCTCATGGATACACTCAAAGTAAGCGTTTCTGGGGTCGTAGCCTGCCTCAACCAGCGTCTCAAAGCCTGCCTGCATCAGTGCGCAAACACCGCCGCAAAGAACTGCCTGCTCACCGAACAGGTCGGTCTCGGTCTCGGTACGGAAGTTGGTCTCAAGCACACCTGCACGAGCACCGCCGATACCGAGTGCGTATGCCAGACCAATGTCCCAAGCGTCACCGGTAGCATCTTGCTCAACGGCGATCAGACAAGGAACACCCTTGCCTGCCTGGTACTCGGAGCGAACAGTGTGACCGGGGCCCTTGGGAGCAACCATGATAACGTTGACATTCTTCGGAGGCTTGATGCAACCGAAGTGAATGTTGAAACCGTGTGCAAAAGCCAGCGTCTTGCCCTCGGTCAGGTTAGGCTCGATGCTCTCCTTGTACAGAGCAGCCTGCTTTTCGTCGTTGATCAAAATCATGATCAGGTCTGCAACCTTGGCAGCCTCTGCTGCGGTCATAACCTTCAGCCCCTGCGCCTCTGCCTTGGCCCAGCTCTTGGAGCCCTCATACAAACCGACGATCACGTTCACGCCGCTGTCCTTGAGGTTGAGCGCGTGTGCGTGTCCCTGAGAACCGTAACCAATAATCGCAACGGTCTTGCCGCTGAGCTTTTGCAGATCGCAATCCTGCTGATAAAAAATTCTTGCCATGATAAAAATCCTTCTTTCTGTTTTTGAAATTTATAAATATTTGAAATTTGGGAATCAAAGATAATTGACCTTGCGGATGTTATTCTCGCCTCGCTCCAGTGCAACGATGCCCGTACGACAGATCTCGACGATTTCAAAATCACGCATCAGCTCAATAAAGTCGTCAATACGACGGCTCTCGTCGGTCAGCTGATAAACCACGGAATCCTTGGTATAATCCAGCACCTTAGCATGGAAAGCGTCGGCAGCAGCACACATATCGGCGCGTGTTGTCGCATCGTTTTTGATCTTGATGAGCAGCAGCTCACGGCTGACAGAGTCGCGCTCGTTCAGCTCCTTGATCGAAACGACGTCGGGGAGCTTGTAGAGCTGGTTGATCAGCTGCTCCTTGGCACTCTCCTCACCGTCGGTCTGCAGCGTGATGCGGGAATACGCGGAGGACTCCGCCTCACTCACGGTCAGGCTGGAAATATTAAACTGTCTGCGGCGGAACATACTGGTCACTCGGTTCAGAACGCCCAGTTGGTTACGAACCAGAACGGCAATCAAAAATCGATCCATATCAGTCACCCACCTTTACAATAATATCGTCCATCGAACCGCCCGGCGGCAGCATGGGAAGGACAAATTCGTCCTTGTCGATGATGCACTCTACCAAATACGGGCCATCGGTCTTGAACGCAACATCCAACGCCTTGTCCAACGCCTCAGGCGTCGTGACAGTCACACCGTCCGCACCGAAGGCACGGGCAAGCGCGACAAAATCGGTCTTGCGATCCAGTACCGTCTGGGAGAAATGCTTATCAAAGAACAGGTTTTGCCACTGGCGCACCATACCGAGCACGCCGTTGTTAAGCAGCAGAATGACCACGGGGGTCTTGTTGGTCACAGCAGTCGCCATTTCGTTCAGACACATACCAAAGCTGCCGTCACCCGTGACCAGCACGGTTCTCTCACCCGTACCCATCTGTGCACCGATCGCAGCACCCAGACCAAAGCCCATGGTACCAAGGCCGCCACTGGAGATGAATCTGCGGTTTTTGCAGAATTTGACCGTCTGTGCTGCCCACATCTGATGCTGGCCGACGTCGGTCGCCACGGGAGTGTTTTCTCCGAGGTGCTTGTTGAGCGTCAGCAGCACATTGCGGGGGGTCATGCCCTCTCGGTGATCCAGTGTCGCATCCTCTTCCGTGCGGAACCGATTGATGGTTTCCTGCCATGCGGGACGCTCGACCTTACGGATCAGCGGGAGCAGCTTTTGCAGCGTCAGCTTGAGATCGCCGCGAAGTCCGTGTGTAGCGGTGACTGTTTTGCAAAGCTCTGCACCGTCAACATCAATATGTACGATCTTGGCACCCACGGCAAACTTAGCGCGGTTACCCGTCACACGATCGTTAAAGCGAACACCCAATGCAATAATACAATCGGCATGATGCATCGCCATAGAGGAGGCGTAGTGCCCGTGCATTCCCTGCATTCCGAGGAAACGGGGATGGTCGGTGGGCACACCGGAAAGGCCCATCATCGAGCAGCCTACGGGAGCGTCGATGATCTCTGCCAGTTTGAGCATTTCCTCAGCCGCGTCGGAGACCGTCAAGCCGCCGCCGAAATAGATGAAGGGACGCTCACAGCCGTTGATACACGCCGCCGCCTCGGTGATACGAATATCCTTGGCCGCATATTTTTCCTCCTTTTGTACGGGAGGCATCGGCTCATATTCGCACTTGGCGATCTGCACGTTTTTGGGGATGTCAATCAAAACGGGCCCCGGTCTGCCCGAGCTTGCCAGTACGTAAGCCTCACGAATGGTATCGGCGAGCTGTTCGACCGAGCTGACAAAGTAGTTGTGCTTGGTAATCGGCAGCGTGATACCCGTGATGTCGATCTCCTGGAAGGAGTCCGTACCGATCTGTGCGCCCGGGACGTTTCCCGTAATGGCGATCATGGGAACGGAGTCCAGATACGCCGTGGCGATACCCGTGACCAGATTGGTCGCACCGGGACCGGATGTTGCAAAGACGACACCAACCTCACCCGTTGCTCTTGCATACCCGTCGGCAGCGTGTGCCGCGCCCTGCTCATGAGCGGTGAGAATGTGGGTGATCTCGTCCTGATATTTATAAAGAGAATCGTAAACATGGATGATCTGACCGCCCGGATAACCGAAGATGGTCTTACATCCCTGCTCGATCAATGTTCTGACCAGAATGTCAGCACCGGATAAAAGCATAGAAATTCCTCCTTTTTTGCGAATTACGGTAGGGGGATGGGCTCACGCCAGATTTTGAATGATCAGCTCGCCCATGCGGGAGCAGCCGACCTTTTGGTATTTAGCAGCCTGTGCAGGATCCGCAGGCATGATGTCGCTTGTGCGATAACCTGCATCCAGAACAGCAGAGACGGCCGCCTCAATGGCATCTGCCTCGCGCGCCATATCAAAGCTGAAACGCAGCATCATGGCAGCAGAGAGAATGGTTCCAATGGGGTTGGCCACATCCATACCGGCAATGTCGGGAGCGGAGCCGTGGATCGGCTCATACAAGCCGCACGTCGTAGCCCCCAAGCTGGACGAGGGGATCATACCGATCGAGCCGGTGATCATGGATGCCTCATCGGAGAGAATATCTCCAAACATATTCTCGGTGACAATAACGTCAAACTGGGCGGGATTTTTGACGATCTGCATGGCACAGTTATCCACCAGCATATCGGAGAGCTCAACGTCGGGATATTCGTCTGCCAGACGGTGCATGACCTTTTTCCAGAGTCGGCTGCAATCCAGCACGTTGCTCTTTTCGACCGAGCAAAGCTTTTTACCTCTCTTCTGTGCCGTTTCAAAGCCGATGCGACCGATGCGCTCGATTTCCGCCTCGGAATAGCTCATGGTGTCGGTGGCGACGAGTTGACCGTCCTTGTCCTCTGTCTCATGCTTACCGAAGTAAACACCGCCGATCAGCTCACGAACAATGATAAAGTCAATTCCCTTCTCCACGATGGAAGGGTTCAAGGGAGAGGCGCCTGCCAGCTGCGGCCAGATCTTAGCGGGGCGGTTGTTGGAATACACGCCCATGCCGGCACGCAGACGGAGCAAGCCCTTCTCAGGGCGCATATGACCGGGAACGCCGTCCCACTTGGGACCACCCACCGAGCCCATCAGTACACTGTCGGATGCCAAGCATCTTTTAAGCATCTCCTCGGGCAGCGGATCGCCCCACTTATCAATGGCACAGCCGCCCATATCCACATCATCATAATGAAAGGTGTGACTGTAAGCATCGGCGACCTTATTCAAAACCTTGAGCGCCTGCTCAACGATCTCGGGACCGATCCCATCGCCACGGATAACTGCAATATTCTTCTGCATAACACTCACCTCAATTCTTCAGGGAGGCAAGCAAGCCGCCCTTGGCGATAATGTTCTGAATGAAGGGCGGGAAGGGCTGTGCGCGGTAGGTCTTGCCTGTGGTGATGTCGGTAATGATACCGGTATCAAAATCCACGCTGACCTCGTCACCCGCAGCGATCTCCTCGGCCGCCTCCTCGCACTCCAGAATGGGCAACCCGATGTTAATAGCATTGCGATAGAAGATACGCGCAAAGCTCTTGGCAATGACGCAGCCGGTGCCGCAGGTCTTGATGACCAGAGGCGCATGCTCACGGGAGGAGCCGCAGCCGAAGTTCCAGCCGGCGACCATAATGTCACCCTTTTGAACCTTTTTGACGTAATCCTTATCAATGTCCTCCATGCAGTGGAGCGCCAGCTCCTGCGCATTGGCAGTGTTCAGATAACGGGCAGGAATGATGACGTCGGTATCGACGTTATCGGGATATTTGAAAACATGACCTTGTGTATTCATATCACACCTCCGGATTGGTAATGTAGCCGGTCAGGGCGCTGGCTGCCGCCGTTGCGGGGCTTGCCAGATAGACCTCACTCTCCACGTGACCCATACGACCGACAAAGTTACGGTTGGTGGTGGCGATGCATCTCTCACCCGCAGCGAGAATACCCATGTACCCACCAAGGCAAGGACCGCAGGTCGGAGTCGAAACCACCGCACCGGCATCGATAAAGGCGGTGATATAGCCCTTCTCCACGCAATCGCGGTAGATCTGCATGGTACCGGGAATGATGATGCAGCGGATGCCGTCGGCAACCTTTTTACCGTTCAGGATACGGTAGGCTACCTCCATATCCTCCATGCGACCGTTGGTGCAGGAGCCAATAACGACCTGATCGACCTTGATATCGGTCAGCTCGGTTGCGGGGTGCGTGTTCTCGGGCAGGTGCGGGCAGGCCACGGTGGGAACGATGGCAGAAAGATCGATCTCAATGACTCTTTCATATTCCGCATCGGGATCAGCCGCATATTCTACGGGAGTACGCTCGCAACGACCCGCCATATATGCGCGGGTAATATCATCCACAGGGAAGATGCCGTTCTTGGCACCGGCCTCAATGGCCATATTGCAGATGCAAAGACGATCGTCCATGGTCAGATTGGCAACACCCTCGCCGCAAAATTCCATGCTGCGGTACAGAGCACCGTCAACGCCGATCATACCAATGATGGTCAGAATGACGTCCTTACCGCTGCAGTTGGCGGGCAATTTACCCTTCAGATCAAACTTAATAGCAGCGGGAACCTTGAACCAGGCCATGCCCGTTGCCATACCGGCCGCCATATCGGTCGAGCCGACGCCGGTGGAAAACGCACCGACGGCACCATATGTACAGGTGTGGCTGTCTGCACCAATGATGCAATCCCCTGCGGTGACGACTCCCTGCTCGGGCAGCAGCGCGTGCTCAATGCCCATCTTGCCCACGTCGTAGAAGTGGGATACGCAATGCTCGCAGGCAAATTCGCGGCACTGCTTGGACTGCTCGGCGGCCTTGATATCCTTATTGGGGACGAAGTGGTCAAGGACAATGGCGATGCGATCCTTGTCAAATACCCCCTCAAAGCCTGCTTTTTTGAACTCATTCACCGCCACGGGGGTGGTGATATCGTTGCCAAGCACAATATCCAGCTTGGCGTTGATCAATTGTCCCGCCACCACGCGCTCAAGGCCTGCGTGCGCAGCGAGGATTTTTTGTGTCATGGTCATTCCCATGGGATTATCCTCCAAAAATCAATGCTTGTTTCTGTTATTGAACGCGCAGACCAGTGCCTCGGCACCCGCGCGGATGATGTCGTTGTTGGTATCGGCGCCCCAGCTCTTGGAGCCATCGGGCCATTCCAGACCGATATATGCGGCAGCGGTGGAACCCGAGCCGCTATTCTGCAGGCTGTGCTCGGAATAGACCGCCAGATGGAAGTCTTTCTCTCCCGTGAAGACCTTGAGGGCGTTGCTGACTGCATCCAG
Organism: Clostridia bacterium; assembly: GCA_017456145.1. Classification (GTDB taxonomy): domain Bacteria; phylum Bacillota; class Clostridia; order Oscillospirales; family CAG-272; genus SIG644. The sequence continues at coordinate 87,004 of JAFTJZ010000006.1, read as the reverse complement.
CGAGCCGTTACCGATGGTATGGATGGTACCGTGATCGTTCTCTCTCTCGTCACGGAAGGTGACATCCGCCTCGACCTCCTCGCCATGCTGTGTAAACTGCACATCAACCAGCGAGATGGGGCTGCTGCAATCGAAATATTCCTTCTTGAAAATATCCAGCACATCGGAAACCTTGAGCTCACGATGCTCATGATCGGAAACACCCTTGCAAAGATAGCTCAGATGCTCTCTCATCGCAGCGGGCAGGACATAGCCGTAGGTCTGCTCCAAAAGGTAAGCAATACCGCCCTTACCGGACTGCGAATTGACGCGAATGACGTCGGCATCGTAGGTTCTGCCAATGTCCTTGGGGTCGATCGGAATGTAAGGCACCGTCCAGCGGTGGAGATCGTGATCCTCTCTCCAGTGCATCCCCTTGGCAATCGCATCCTGATGGCTGCCCGAGAAGGCGGCAAACACCAACGCACCCGCATAGGGCGAGCGCTCGTAGACATGCATCCGCGTGCATCTCTCATAAACCTCCACCAAGGAGTTCATATCCGAGAAATCCAGTTTGGGATCCACGCCGTGAGAATACATATTCATCGCCAGCGTGATCACATCGACGTTACCCGTGCGTTCTCCGTTCCCGAACAGCGTCCCCTCGACGCGATCCGCACCGGCCAACAGCGCCAGCTCGGTATCCGCCACACCCGTACCGCGGTCATTATGCGGATGCAGGCTGATGGTAACGTGCTCACGATATTTCAGATTTTTGTGCATATATTCGACCTGCGACGCATAGACGTGCGGCAAGCTCATCTCCACTGTCACAGGAAGGTTGATGATGACGTTATTGGTCTCGGAGGGCTCCAGAATATCCAGAACGGCGTTACAGACCTCAAGCGCATATTCCGGCTCGGTGCCGGTAAAGCTCTCGGGGGAATATTCAAAGCGGAAGTTGCCCTCATACTCACTCGCCAGCTTTTTGACCAGCTTGGCACCGTCGATGGCGATCTGCTTGATCTCGTCCTTGGATTTTTTGAACACCTGCTCGCGCTGTGCCACGCTGACGGAATTGTAAAAATGAATGATGGCACTGGGCGCCCCCTTACAAGCCTCAAACGTCTTGCGGATGATATGCTCGCGGCACTGGGTCAGCACCTGCACCGAAACGTCAGAGGGGATCATGTCGTTCTCGATCAGTGTACGCAAAAATTCGTACTCCGTTTCCGATGCAGCAGGGAATCCGACCTCGATCTCCTTAAAGCCGACCTTGAGCAGTGTCTTGTAGAACTCCAGCTTTTCCTGCAGGCTCATCGGAATCACCAGCGATTGGTTCCCGTCTCGCATATCTACACTGCACCACACGGGTGCCTTTTCGATCTTTTCGCGGCGTGTCCAGTCAAAGCACGCCTCGGGGGGCATATAATAGCCCGCGCTGTATTTACTTGCGTCCATGTCACACCTCCTTATCCGATCTTGGCGATGGTATCGATCTCAACCAGAACACCCTTGGGCAGTGTCTTGACCGCCACGCAGGAGCGCGCAGGTTTTCCCGTAAAATAGGTGGCATACACCGCGTTGAAGGCGGCGAAATCGCCCATATCCGCAAGAAAACAAACCGTTTTGACTACGTTTTCAAGGGAAGATCCTGCCGCAGTAAGCACGGCAGAAAGATTCTTGCAGACCTGCTCGGTCTGTCCTTCAATGGTGGTCGCCTCGACCGCACCGCTTGCGGGATTGATGGCGATCTGCCCGGAGGTGAAGACCAGATTTCCGACGGTGACCGCCTGAGAATAGGGGCCGATCGCCTCAGGGGCGTTGGGGGTATGTATTATGTGACTCATGATAATCATCCTTTCAATGTTAAGTGTGTTGATTTACCGAACGATCTTAAAGCCCTCGGCTTGCAGTGCCTCGGTGATCTCTTGAACGTGCTCGTAGTTTCTCGTCTCCATGGCAATGCGCAGATAGCAGCCATTGACGCTCTCGGTATCGCCCGCACGCTCATGATGCACGCTTGTGACGTTGCCGCCGCAATCGGCGATGATGCGGGAAACGTCCTTGAGCTGTCCAGGCTTGTCGATCAGCTCGATGAGCAGCTGCGAGGAACGACCGGACTTGATCAGACCGCGCTCGATCACGCGGGACAGGCTGGTTACGTCAATGTTACCGCCCGAGACCACACTGACCACCTTCTTGCCTGCGATCGGGAACTTATTGAACATGGCAGCCGCAACGGACACCGCGCCCGCGCCCTCGGCGATCATTTTCTGCTTTTCGATCAGGGCCAGAATAGCAGAGGAAATCTCATCCTCGGTAACCAGTGCCATATCATCCACATACTTGCTGATCAAAGAGAAGGTATTCTCCCCGGGCTGCTTGACGGCAATACCGTCTGCGATGGTGGACACGGAGGACAGTGTCTCGATCTTACCGTTACGTATGGAATTGTACATACTGGGCGCACCCGCCGCCTGTACACCGTACACCTTAATGGAGGGACGAATGGACTTGATGGCGTACGCCACACCCGAGATCAGACCGCCGCCGCCGACGGGAACGATAATGGCATCCACATCATCCAGATCGCGGGTAATCTCAAGCCCGATGGTTCCCTGCCCCGCAATAACGTACTCGTCGTCAAAGGGGTGAACGAAGGAATACCCCATCTCATCCTTGAGGCGCAGTGCCTCGGCATAAGCGTCGTCATAGCAGCCCTTGACCAGTCGCACCTGCGCACCGTAGGATTTGGTCGCCTCCACCTTGGAGATGGGGGCACTGTCGGGCAAGCAGATCAGCGAGGGAATGCCGCACTTGGATGCTGCCAGTGCCACACCCTGTGCATGGTTCCCCGCCGAGCAGGCGATAACACCGCGCTGCTTTTCCTCCTCGGACAGCATGGCGATCTTATAGCCCGAGCCGCGCAGCTTGAACGAGCCGGTGTTTTGTAGGTTTTCCGGTTTCAGATATAGGTCGCACTGGGGCGCGATACCCACAGAGCTGACAACCGTCGTCTTACGGACAATGTCCTTAAGCACGACCGACGCGTGAAAAATTTGATCCAATGTTAGCATATAGAGACACCTCCGTCGTTTCAATAATATAAAAACAGCCTGCCTCTCCTTGCGACAAGGAAAAGAGACAGGATTTCAAAAAAAATCTTGCGGTACCACTCTTTTTGCCGCGCATCACCGCGCGACCACTCTGTGTGTGATGATCACAACGCTCGCGATAACGGGCGAACCCGCCTGTCCCTATCGGTGCCGCAGGCACGGTCGAAACAGATGCTCCGAGGTGAGCGGCGTATACACCCTCACCGACTCGCACCACCCGTCGGCTCTCTGGATCGGTCCTGCATACGCATATCCTCATCAATGCTTTTTGCTTAAAAAAGAATATGGAACATTATATCATTTTTTTGCCGTTTTGTCAAGTGGTAGCAGGCAAAATTTCTTTGACGTAGACATAAAATGTTTTCCTTTTTTCGCCCGTCTTTTGTCAATTCCGCACGAAGAAATGTCCCCCCGCCCGCAAAGCAGCGGTGCGAGGGGACAATGCATAAAAATTGCCGATCAGGGGCGCAGACCCATGCCGCCCTCCAGCGTCAGCGTCTCGCCGCTCATATACTTGAAATCGGGAGATGCCAGCTGTACGCATACGCGACCGATCTCCTCCTCGGGATCACCGTAATGTCCCATCGGCGGCATCTTGACGTTCGCCTTGAACGCGTCGGGGTACGCCTTTTCAAACTTTTCCAGCTGAGCCGTCCAAGCCAAGGGGCATACGACGTTGACATTGATACCATCCTTGCCCCACTCGGTCGCAGCCACACGGGAAAGTCCGCGAATGCCTTCCTTCGCTGCCGCATAAGAGCACTGCCCATAATTACCAAACAGACCCGCTCCCGATGCAAAGTTGATCACACTGCCGCCAGTCTCGCACAGATACGGGTAGCACGCCTTCATATAGTAAAAGGTCGCATAAAGCCCCGAGTACATTGCCAGATCAAACTGCTCGGTGGTGTGCTGAGCGATGGTCACACCCGATGCCGATGCCTGCGCGTTGTTGATCAGCACGTCAATTCTGCCAAATTCCTTCATAGCAAGCTCGGCCACGCCGCGAGCGATCGCCTCGTTATCTGCACCCGCGCAGATATCCGCTGCCGTGATCAGCACCTTGATGCCGTAAAGGCGCTCCAGCTCCTCCTTTGCCTTTTCCAGCTTTTCGACGTTACGCCCCGTGATGACCAGATTTGCACCTTCCTTTGCATAAGCGGTAGCAATTCCGTAGCCGATCGAGCCGCATTTTCCGCTCTCAAGCGTTGCATATCCCGCACCGGTGATGATGGCGGTCTTTCCTTGTAAATGTCCCATAGTTTTCCATCCTTTCTTTTTTGGCATAAGCCGTCAATTCTTTGTTAATTTATTGTATCACAGTTTCGTCTGAAATACAAGATGTAAATCGTGAATTTTTTCTGAATATTCTGCCCCGCTCCCCTGCTTGACAAAGCGCGCACTTTATGCTACAATGATATCATGGAATCATACATAGAAAGGAAATTCGTCATGAGCCCCTCCCCTCGCTTATGCTCCCTGCCCACACCGTTTGAAAACGACCCGACGCTGCCCGACTGGAGCAGCTATCCCCGCCCGCAGCTGCGCCGGGACTCCTATCTTTCGCTGTGCGGAGATTGGTCGCTCTCGGTAACGGATGGCGTTCAGTCCACGGCTTTGGGTACCATCCGCGTCCCTTTCCCGCCCGAGTCGCGTCTGTCCGGCATAGAACGTCCCTTAGCAAAAAACGAAAAATACGTCTATCAAAAAACCTTCACTCTGCCAAAGGATTTCAATCGCGGACGCATTCTTTTGCATCCGGATGCCGTCATGCAGTGCAGCGAAATTGTAATCAACGGTCGTCCTTATGGTACTCACGCCGGCGGCTATCTTCCCTTCACCGGTGAGATCACGGGCGCACTCAAGCCGGGAGAGAACACGCTGACGGTAATCGCCGCTCCCATTGATCTTGAAATTCCCTACGGCAAGCAACGAGGCAAGCGGGGCGGAATGTGGTACACCCCCATCAGCGGCATCTGGCAGCCCGTTTGGCTGGAGAGCGTGCCCGACGCCTATATCTCCTCGCTGCGCCTGACCCCGACGATGAACAGCGTTACCATCGAAACGAGCGGCGGCGAGGCACAAAAGGTTCTGCGTGTTTTTCTGCCCGACGGCGCGCGCGAATATACTTACGAGGGAGACGTCTTTGACCTGAGCATCGATGATCCCATCTTATGGACGCCCGAGACGCCGCATCTGTATGAATTTTCATTGACGTGCGGCGAGGATGTCATCCACTCCTACTTCGCGCTGCGTACCGTTGCGGTGGGCGAGGTCAAGGGCAAGCGAACGCTGCTGCTCAACGGCAAGCCCTACTTTTTCCACGGGCTGCTCGACCAAGGCTACTTCAGCGACGGCATTTTCCTCCCCGCCTCCCCCGTAGGCTTTGCCAATGACATCGCCCAAATGAAAAAGCTCGGTTTCAATATGCTGCGAAAGCACATCAAAATCGAGCCGGAGGTATTCTATTACGAATGTGACCGCCAAGGGATGATCGTTTTTCAGGACATGGTCAACAGCGGAGAATACAGCTTTTTGATCGACACCGCGCTGCCCACCGTGGGGCTTAAACGCGGCATCACGCATCACGCCACCGAGCGCCGCCGCGCATTCTTTGAGGACAGCCTGATGGCGACCGTGGCGCATCTGTACAACCATCCCAGCGTGGTCTACTATACCATTTTCAATGAGGGCTGGGGGCAGTACGATGCCGACCGCCTATATCGCATCGGCAAGGCCGCTGATCCGACCCGCATCTGGGATGCAACCTCCGGCTGGTTCTTCGGGCGCGAGAGCGACGTACAAAGCGAGCACGTCTATTTCAAGGCGCTCAATCTGCGCCCCGACGGCAGGCCGCTGGTACTGTCCGAGTTCGGCGGCTATTCTCTCTCGGTCAAGGGACACGTATTCAACCTTGACAAAGCGTACGGCTACCGCACCTTCCGCACAAGCGAAGATTTGACCGAGGCGCTGTACCGTCTCTACGCTGACGAGGTCATCCCTATGATCGAGCGCGGACTGTGTGCCGCGGTGCTGACGCAGGTGTCAGATGTGGAGGACGAGATCAACGGACTTTTAACCTATGACCGACAGGTTCTGAAGGTTGACGGGGCGCGGATGCAACAGATCGCGCAAGCACTCCGAAAAGCACATAAGGCGCAGTGGGAATGAACCGCTGCGCCTCTCTTTTTTGCTATCTTCCGTTAATCATCCGAAATTTTGCTGTCCGTCATACCAAACCGGAAACTCCACGGCTCAATTTCGTCCACCGCGCTCTGCTCAACCTTGAACCAAACGCCGCTGACGTGAAACACCAATCGAATCCGCCAGCCGTCCGCCTCTAAGACGTAGGTGTCACCGTCGGCATACGCCGTGCCGCTCAGAACGTGCTCCACAAGCGAGGAATCTCTGGAATTGTAAACACTCCACTCCACCGCCAATCCGTCCGCCATCTCTTCTACGATCAGTTCGTTGTACGGATCTAATTTCTCATCATCGGTCGGATTCAAGGTACGGAAGTTACAATAGATCGTTCCCCTTTGGGGTGTGATCTCGCTCTCCAGCTGCACAAATGAAATATCGTTGACACTTCGGGTAAATTCCTTGCCCTGCTCGGTGATAACCGTCGGCATAATATCAGGACGCGTATGGGGGTAAACGCGAACGAAGTGCTCCAGATACATTTCCCATACATCCTTGCTCTCGCTGATCGGGACAAACGTATCTCCATCGAGTCGATAGCCATATATATTCTCTGCAAACAAATATCCAAACTGCAGTGTTTTCAGCGGATAGCCCTTTTCATCGATCTCGTAAATGCAGTAGTCGCTGTAATAACGATCCGCCTCGCCAAAGCCCGTGCGAATGACACCATCCTCTCCAATGGTCATATCGCCATCAAACAGCAGCACCGGCTTGCCCTTTTGCAGCGCAAACAACGCAAAAATAGTATAGTCGTCCGCCATCAGTAGCAGCTCGTCATTCCCATCGTGGTTCACATCATACAAAGCGTAACCCAAGCTGCCCAAAGCATCCTCCGGATAATAATATTCATCAAATTGATGATACCCATTCTCATCCAAATCGTATATACGGTATCCCCGAATCACGGCACCTGCTGCCTTGAAAACAGCGTAAAAGGTTTCGTATTCCACGTGATCGGAGAAGGCAAACTGCCCAAGCGTATCGGCGTCAAGGCTTTCCGTCAGATACGGCAGCATTTGCCGATAGGTTTTGATGATGGCATCGTAGCTTGAAAAATCCACCTCGTAGGCACCCTCGGCTGCCACGGGCGGCTCGCCCAGCGCGCTGACATAGTAAAAGCCAGCCTCGGCGGTCAGCGTGTCATGGTTCCAAGTGAAATCACCGAATTTTTCGAAGGGAATATACTGAGCCGCATCCATTTTCCCGATTTCATATTCCTCGCCGCCCACGGCAACGAAATACGTATATTCTTTGGGGTCAGCATCCGCGTCCACCAAGCGGGCACCATAATCCAGCGAAACCGGCTTGCCATTCTTGCCGATGCACATGACCTTCGTACACCAGCCCTCGCTCTCAAAGTCCCACTCCTCGCGCCCGTAGAAATAGCCGTTCGCATCAATCGCACCAGCACTCAACTTACCGTCCATCACCCAATCCCATAAAAGCACAGCCTTGCCACCCTTTGCTGTCAGCAGCGCGTAAGGTCTTTGCTGATCGTTCATCAGCACCAGCTCATCTGTACCGTCGCGGTTGATGTCCTTGAGCGCATATCCCATGGTGTCAGGCTCACAGATCTGCCCGATGTCATAGAGCAGCGTCGCGATCTCATCCTTTTCGTTCTTGGGTTGCGCCAGCTCCTCGCCGTTTTTCACTTGTGTCAGCATGTCACGGTAGGCAGCGATCTCATCCGCATAGTCATACGCAGCACCACCACAACCCGACAGACAGACAAGCAGCATGGCAGCCAAGCACAGCCACAGCAAGCATTTCAACGTCTTATTCATCAAGGTCACTCCTTGATCAGAATCTTCAAAATTTCTCCAAAAAACAGCGTGTGATACCCACCGCTCTTTGCATCATACCAGCGATTGGGGATCGTATCATCGCCAAGGAAGCTTGCCTGCTCCAGCGCGGGTGCTGCCAGCTTTTTGCAGATAAATACCACGCGCGACTGGGCAAAGTAGGGCGTGCCGTCGGCGTACTCTACGTCAAAGCCGCACTCGGCAATCTTGTCGGTATCTCTGCCTGACACACTGCCGCAGTAGCCAACCTTCTTTTTATCCTCCCGCGGCAGCACCGCCATGGAGAAGGTATCGCTCGCCTCCATAAATTCATAGGTATAACGCTCGGGGCGCACCGAGGTGATCATCACATTCTTGCCCCACATCACGCCCAAAGCTCCCCAGCCGACGGTCATGGTGTTGACCTTGCCGTCCCGTTCCGCCGTCAAAAGAAAGCCCTCGCGGAACATTTCAAATACGTTTTCTCCCAGCTGTGCGGGGGTAATCTCATAAAAAGCCATCATAAACTCCTTTGCTCTGTTTATTTTTTACAGTATATTCTTTTTAAGTACTGCGTGTCTGTATATTCCTCAAAAATGTATCGGCATCGCAACAGTTTCCGTGATCTGCGCTTGGCACAGTGATGATGCTCATGATGTATTCCTTTGGAAAATACTTACGGATCAACACCTCCCACTGCTGGTCATCGGGGGAATCATGATTTCCGTCGATCACTTCATTTTCCGCATCAAATTGTAAATTATATCCCCATTTGGATATAGCCCAATTGGTTCCGTCGTGCATATTCAGACGTATGATCCATTCTCCCATATAAAAGCTGGGATCGATCGCCACGGGAATAAAAATCGCAAAATACGTAAACTCCACCCGAGAGAGATCTTCAAGAAAATCCGCGTTGCGTCTCTCTTCCAGCATAGCAATCGGCGAATAATCGACAATGGATTCTCCCATGGAATAATCAATTCCGTGAGGCACGTAGTACAGCTGTACCGACACGACCTCCTTGGGATCAAATTCGGCAAAATCCACGGAAATTTCGGCACACCCCGTCAAGGTGATGCACAGCACCATCAGAACCAGAACCGACCGCAGTGCCGTTTTCTTGTTCTCCTTCACGCACCTCTCCCTCCCTTACTTGCACATTGCCGCCTTGTACGGTTGATTTGTTACAATTATACCATATTGCCCTTACATTGTCAACATAAAATTGATCGTTTTTCACACGCCCCACCGATTTATTCATTTTCGACCACGCAGAGCACGAAAAAATACGATAAAATACACAACGAAACAAAAGCCGAAAACAGCAAAAATCCCTTGAAATTCCTGAAAACATCAGGCTTTTCAAGGGATTATGTTTTGTGAAGGGTGGACAAAAAAGATATTTTGGCAGTTTTCGTATGGATTTGAACTCACGTATAAAATAAACTCTTTTCGACCAAAGGGAGAAAAGCTACATCAGCACCTTTTCACTATTCACTATTACCTATTACTTCCGCCAAAAATCGACAAGGGATTTAATGAAAAGTGAAGAGTGAAAAGTGAAAAAGTAAAATCGACAAGCTTCTGTCGAAACTTGTCGATTTTTGGCGGAGATGGAGAGATTTGAACTCTCGCGCCGGTTATCCCGACCTACACCCTTAGCAGGGGCGCCTCTTCGGCCAACTTGAGTACATCTCCATTACTCATGTGAACTGCCGCTTGCATCCGTTCACAACGGGTATTATACCACAACCGAAAGCATTTGTCAAGGCATTTTCACAAAAATTATTAGAAAATATTTTTCTTTCCGCCGGCAATTGCCTGCTGAAAAAAGCACACCTTTTTTCTATGTTTTTTCGCATTTTTACATTGACAAAATCCGCTTACTATGATAAAATGGAAATAATCATATATCCGTGAAAGGATGCTGCATCATGAAACAATTTTACAGAGATTTCCGCATCACCCCATCCGTCGTGCCTGCCGATACGGAAAGCACGATCACCATGCATCCGCAAAGCGAAAACGCCCGTTTTCTGCCCGGCAAGACCTACAAGGTTTCCATCCGCGAGGTGGAATGTGCCTGCGCGTATTACAACGCCTTCCCTGCTGCAACCTATGATTGTGTGGCAGCTGCGGACGGCTCGCTTTCCTTCACACACACCTTCCGCGGGGAGCAAAAGCACACCGTCACCGTGCAGCGCCCCGAGGATGAGCATCACGGGATGCACTTTGACATCAACCGCCGTGTCCGCGCTGCCGAAAACATGACCTACACCTTCGGTATTTATGCACTGGCGCCCGATCTGTACGGCTGCCGTGCACTGCGCGGTGAGCTGCACTGCCACACATGGGAGTCCGACGGCCGGCAGGATGCTGCACGAACAGTCGGTAACTACCGCGCCTGGGGGCACGATTTTCTTGCCATCACCGATCACTACATCCACTTTGCCTCCGAGAAGGCAATGAGGCTGTTTGCAGACGCTCCCTTGGACATGACCCTTCTCTTTGGCGAGGAGGTTCACCTGCCCACCGAACGCATTCATGCCGTTCATGTCGGCGGCACCGAGAGCATCAATGCCGATTGGCGCGCCCGTCCCGCAGAGATCCGCGCCGAGGTGGAGACCATCATGCAAACGCTGACCGTGGATGAGGGCGTACACCCCGAGGATTATGCATGGCGCCTGTGGATCGCAAAACGCGCCCGCGACTTTGGCGGCATTTCCCTGCTGGCACATCCGCATTGGATTTGGAACAACACCTTTTTCATGGCAGACGCCACCACCAAGCAGCTGTTGCGTGAAGGGATTCACGACGCACTGGAGTTCAACGACTCCGGCACGCTGGATTCCACCATCGCGTTGTGGGTAGATCTACGCGCGCAGGGCTTGCATATTCCGATTGTGGGCGTCAGCGACGGACACAACAATGATACCACCTCCGGTATGCCCGGCGCGATTCACACCGTTGTCGCAGCAAAGAGCCGCAGCTTTGCGGATATTGCCGATGCCATCCGCAAGGGGCACAGCGTGGCAGTGGATTGTACCAGCGGTCGCCCCCGCATCTACGGCAGCTCCCGCATGGTCAAATTCGTAGAATTTGTTATGGAGGCGTTCTATCCCATGTACGAGGAGCTCTGCCGCCCGCAGGGGCTGCTGCTTGCCGAGTGGAGTCTTCATGGCGGCAACGATGCCCAGAGCGTGGAGCTGCTGCGCTTGCTCAACGCGCGGAGCGAAAAATACGCCAAGGCGTTCTTCGGCATTTGAAACATATAATATACAATATAAAAACAAAATAAGGAGATACACACATGAAAATCAAGCTATTATCAGTTCTCCTTGCCTTGATCATGGTGCTGTCCATGTTGGCAGCCTGTGCGCAGGAGACCGAAAAAGATCCCGCAGCCGATCCCGGCAACAACAATCCGCAGACGCCGGACACGGAAGACGATCCTCCCGCCGAGGAAGAAAAGCTATTGCCCAATCTCCCCGCAATTGACTTTAATCAGGCGGAATTCCACTGCCTGCACTGGAACCTGGATTCGATCGTCGGAGGCAACTGGGTGCCTTGGGAGGAGATCGCCATTGAAGATCCCACAGGAGATATGCTGGACGATCAGGTCTGGCGCAGAAATTCGTACGTGGAAGAGACCTACAACGTCGTCATTACCACCGAATACTGCATGGCAAACACCGAAATGCCCACCAAGATCCGCGCCGCCACCTCAACCAATGACGACACCTACCAGATGATGGTGCAGCGCAGTGCCAATCTGACGAGTATGTGGACGGAGGGTCTGTTCTACAATCTGCGCGGAGAGGAAATGCACCACATCGATCTTGAGCAGCCGTGGTGGAACCAAAGCTCGGTGGAGACCTTTACCTTCGGCAACGTGACACAGTTTGCCGCCTCCGAGATGCTGCTGCTCGACAAAAGCGAGACGGGCTGCGTCTTCTTCAGCACCGTGCTGCAAAATGATTTTAGCCTCCCCAACTTCTACGAGATGGTCGAGGAGGGTGAATGGACCTGGGAGGCACTGCGCGAGAGTGCGGAGATCGTGGTCGATGACCTCAACGGCGACGACGTAATGGACGCCAACGACCGCTGGGGCTCTTCGGGCAACCGCGCACCCCTGCCTTATCTCTATGTTGCCTCGGGCTATTCCTTTGCCGAGATCGACGAGGACGGTCACATCTTCACCACCATCGGCGAGGATGAGAGCATCGATTTTCTGGTTGAAATCCATGATGAGATGATCTATCAGGATTCCCACGCACACTCCGACGTCATCCCCGACTTTGGCATTGCCAAGAAATTCAAGGCAAATGAGGTTCTGTTCACCTACTACAGCGTCAAGATGAGCAACAATCTGCGCGATATGGAATCCAATTACGGTATCTTGCCCATGCCTAAATACGATAAATATCAGGACAACTACTACAACCTGATCATGCCCGACGGAGACAGCGTCATCGGTGTACCGATTTCCTGCGGCGACACCGAGCTGACCTCGCTGGTCATCGAGGCATTGAGCGCGGAATCCTACTACACCGTCTATCCTGCCTTCTATGACGTCGTGCTGATGAGCAAATTCACTCGCGATGCCGAGTCGCAGGATATGCTCAAGATCATCTTTGACACCCGCGTTTACGACATCGGTGCCATTTACGGTCTTGGCAATTACCACGGCCAGCTGATCACCTATGCAGCCACCCACTACGGCGACAGCAACATCGCCTCGCTGTATGCAGCCAATGAAAACGCCATCACTGCCTCCATCAAGCAGCTCAACGATCTGATCGATCAATGGAATGAGTAAGCGCCATACATAATGACAGCACTGCACGGTATGGAAATCCTCCATCCACATATAATAATCATATTCAAAGAGAAAGGAATTAAAAATTATGTCTGTAATCAACATTACTAAAGCAAATTATGATGAGATCAAAAACGGGGACAAGGTCGTTCTGATCGACTTTTATGCCGACTGGTGCGGTCCCTGCCGCATGATGGCTCCCGTCGTTCACGAGATCGCCGAGGAAAACGAGAATATCGTCGTCGGCAAGATCAACGTAGACGATGAGCCCGCGCTGGCGCAGGAATACGGCGTCATGAGCATCCCGACACTGGTCGTGCTCAAGGGTGGCAAGGAAGTCACTCGTGCCACAGGTGCGCGTCCCAAGGCGCAAGTTCTCGCTATGCTGGACAAATGAGGTCCCGCAATGCAGCAAATTTATGATATGATCATCATCGGCGGCGGTCCCGCAGGTTACACTGCGGCACTGTACGCCGCCCGTGCAGGTCTTACGGTCGCCGTGCTGGAGAGAATGTCCGTCGGCGGACAGATGGCACTGACGGGCGTCATTGACAACTACCCCGGATTTGAGGAGGGCGTTGACGGTTTCACGCTCGGCATGAAGATGCAGCAGGGCGCGGAGCGCTTTGGCGCTGAAACCATATATTCCGAGGTTACCGCCGTCAATTTCAAAGCCCCCGTCAAGCAGCTCGTCACCACCGACGGCACACTCCGCACCAAGACCGTAGTCATCGCCACGGGTGCCGATCCCAAAGTCCTCGGCATCGACGGTGAGTCGGAATGGACGGGGCGCGGTGTGCATTACTGCGCGCACTGCGACGGCAGATTTTACAAGGACAAGACCGTGATCGTGGTCGGTGGCGGTGACAGTGCAGCCTCTGATGCGCTCTATCTCTCCCGTCTGTGCAAAAAGGTCTATGTCGTACACCGCCGCGATACGCTGCGGGCGACCAAGATCTACCACGAGCCGCTCATGTCCGCAGGCAACGTAGAATTTCTCTGGAACAGCCGTCTGACCGAAATCGTTAGCGATGGTGGCAAGCTCACGGGCGCCAAGCTGGAGAATATTCCAAGCGGCAGCCTATCTGCGGTGACATGCGACGGCATCTTTGTCAGCATCGGTCGCCGCCCCGTAACCGAATTTCTCGACGGAGCTCTTGACACTGCGGGCGGTTATATCATCGCCGATGAAAGCACCCGCACCTCCATCCCCGGGGTTTTTGCCGCGGGAGACGTTCGCACCAAGGAGCTGCGTCAGGTCGTCACCGCCGTCGCCGACGGCGCGCAGGCGGTGCATTTTGCACAGGAATATCTTGCCACACAGGATAAATAAGGGGTTCCCATGCAATACCTGATCTCTTTCCTTGAAGGCATCATCACCTTTATCTCACCGTGCCTGCTCCCTATGCTGCCCATCTACGCCTCCTATTTCGCGGGCGGCGAGGAGCAGCGTTCCACCGCAAAAACGCTTAAAAATGCCCTCGGGTTCGTTCTCGGCTTTACCGTCGTTTTCGTTTCCCTGGGGGCACTGGCGGGAACGCTTGGCTCGTTCCTGCTCAAGTATGCCACGGTAGTCAACATTGTCACAGGGCTTGTGGTCGTCTTCTTTGGCCTGTACTTTCTCGGGATGTTCAAGCTCCCCATTTTCCGCGGGATCAACAACCCCATGGCAGGCAAGCCGCTCGGATTTTTCTCCGCTGCACTCTTCGGCATCATCTTCTCCGTAGGCTGGACGCCCTGCGTCGGTGCTTTTCTCGGCTCCGCGCTGGCATTGGCCTCCCAACAGGGGCAGGTGCTGACGGGGGTACTCATGCTGCTTGTCTACTCGCTCGGGCTTGGCATTCCGTTTGTTGCAAGCGCGCTGCTGATCGACAAGCTCAAGGGGGCGTTCGCCGTGATCAAGCGCCACTACAAGGTCATCAACACCGTCTGCGGCATTTTTCTCATTGCTGTCGGTGTGCTGATGATGACAGGGCTGCTCGGCAGACTGCTGACACTGCTCAGTTAAAGGAGATATCATATGAAACAATCTATCAAATGGATGCTCGGTGCACTTGCCTTGGTGGTCGTCATTGCGGGCGCGTCGCTCTTATACAACACGCTCTCCGATGACTTCGCCCCCGACCGACTGACCGAGGTTCCACCCGCTGACGGCTTGCAGGAAAGTAACACCGAAAACAAGCAGGAGGCCGACAGCGGCAATCAAGCCAATACAGAGGGGGAGAATCAAACGCAAGGCGACGAGCAAAACGGTGAAACAAACGATGCATCAGTGCATGAGCCGACCGCACCCAACTTTGCTGTTCTCGATGCCGACGGAGATCAGCATCAGCTCTCGGACTTTTTCGGCAAGCCGATCGTCATCAACTTCTGGGCATCCTGGTGCGGCTATTGCGTGCAGGAAATGCCCGACTTTGAGGCTGCTTATGCTGAGCATCCCGAGGTGCAGTTTATGATGATCAACGTCACTGACGGCCAGCGCGAGACCGTAGAGATCGCCAAAGCGTTTATAGAACAAAAGGGCTACACCTTCCCCGTTTACTACGACACCACTCTGGTGGCGGCCATGAGCTACGGCGCGTCGGGACTGCCCATGAGTTTTTTCATTGACAAAAACGGAGATGTCGTCGCCTACGCCAGCGGCATGATCAATGCCGACACACTCGCGCGGGGCATTTCCAAGATTACGGAACCTGCCACATGACCAATCAACAGATTTACAATATCGCCCTATGTCAATCGGCGATTGATTGCAACTGTGCCCCCGAGGACTTTCTCGCGGGGCACAATACCTATACGTTTTCCCGTCCGCATCCGAAGGCGCGCGCCTATCTGCCGCTGCCCTTTGCGTGCGACATGGTGACCTACGGACACGGCATCGTCGCTCAGACCTCTCCCCCTCTTGCCGATGTTGCTCGCCGTTATCTTGAGACCTACCCCACCGAACACGCCTTTGAAACACCGCATTTGCACGCGCTGGACGAGTTGCTCGCGCCGCACGGGCTGAAGGTCTGCTTTATGGCGGAATATTTTCTGCCCGACCTTGATCTTCTCCGTGCGCTCCCCTGTGAATACGAGCTGCGCCTGCTGCACCCCGCGGATTTTGCACCGCTTTATACCGAGAAGTGGAGCAATGCGCTCTGCCGTAACCGCGCACATCTGGACGTTCTTGGTGTAGGCGCATACGATGGCGATACTTTGATCGGTCTTGCCGGCTGCAGCGCGGATTGCGAGGATATGTATCAGATCGGCATTGACGTGCTGCCCGCGTATCGACGCCAAGGCATCGCCGCCGCGCTGACCTCACGCCTCTCGCTTGAAATTCTCGCACTGGGCAAGGTTCCCTTTTATTGTGCCGCTTGGTGCAATCTTCCCTCCGTGCGCAACGCCGTCAAGTGTGGTTACCGACCGGCTTGGGTGGAGCTGACGGCAAGAGATGCCGCATTCGTGCAGAAAATGAATACGAAATAAAAAAACGATAGATTTCAAGTAGCGAAGTCTATCGTTTTTTTTTGCACCGTGCTCTCACCACAAATCCTCGCCGTCTCCCAGCAGAATGATCTTGATGTTTTGCGCAATGTCGCTATCCTCCAAGCCGCTTTCCACCAAAGGTAGAATGACCTCTCGGCTCTCCCGGATATGTGGCAGCTCACAGGCTAATGCTCGCGCTTTTTCATGCTGTCCGCACCGCAGATATAAGAAACAAAGTGTCGCACGCATGGTGGATTTTTGCTTTTCATTGACGGATAGCGGCAGTCCTCGTTCGATCCATGCAATCGCCTCCTCAGACGCACCCTGCAGTGCCAGTACACCGGCAAGTCCTAAGATCATCCCCGGCTTATTCGGATAGATCAGGAGCGCGTCGCGATACACCTTTTCCGCTGCAGCATACTCTCCTTTGCGCTGATACTCCATAGCAGTTTTGTGAATATTATACCGCGTTTGTTGTGCACGAATGGTGTCCATTCCAATCAACAGATCAACGCTGGTTTCAAAAATATTTGCCAGCGCAGGCAGAAGGGTAATGTCAGGATAGCATTCTCCCCGCTCCCACTTGGAAACACTTTGCGGCGTAACATTCAAATAGGCAGCAAGCTCCTCTTGCGTCAAATTTTTGGAAATGCGATATTTTTTCAAATTTTCGGGTAAGTACAACATAGCGTTCTCCTTTCGTTTCTTTCGGGTTCTATTCCTATTATATCACATATTCAAGCAAAAGCAATAACGGAATAGTTGCAAATGATTCAACTTGGAGCAACCAAAGTGCATAAAACGAGCCGATACACATTTTCTGTAGACGGCTCGTTTTCCATATTCATTTCGGTGCGAACAGGTACAGGATTTCCTTCCCTTTCGCCGTGGCATAGGCAATCTCCCGCTTGACTGCCTCTCCGATATACCCATCGACGTTGACCACGTAGATGGCATCGGCAAGGTCGATCCGCGCAAGATGCAACGCACCAAGCTGCTGCTTTTCCCCGTCTGTCAGGGAACGGTCAAGCACGTGAGGGAGCGGTGGCAGCACCACCCAGCCGTGCTCCAGAGAAAGTGTTTCTGCCGCTTTTTGCATTTCTTCCCAAAAACGGAACGAGCCGCACAGGGTGACAACCTTATGCTGCATGGTTATAATCATTCCTTTCTAACGGTTTTGAAGTTTTGTGGCGGTTTCCGTCAGGAAATTCGCGTCGGTGACGCGAAAGCCACAAAACTTCGGTCTGAAAAACGATCCGTTTTTCAGACTTGCCTCCTTTTCCCCGTTACCACCCGCAAACGTTCGGTCATGACCAACATGAGGACGGTAAAAAACAGCATAAAATACGGATAAAGCGCAATGCTGATATGCTGCGCGAGCAAGCCAAAGAGCGGAGGCATCAGCGTGCAGCCAACGTAGGCGCTTGCCATCTGGATGCCGACGATCGCCTGTGAATTATTCTCTCCAAAGTGATCGGGCGTGGAGTGAATGATCGACGGATAGATCGGCGCACAGCCCACGCCCAGCACGATCAGTCCAAAGAGCGAAAGCGTGGCATCCGGCAGCGGCAACAGCACCATGACAAGACCCACGATCGCACCGATGCTGCCCACGCGGATCATGCGCCGATCTCCCATGCGGTTTGCAATGAAACCATTGGCAAAGCGCCCGAGCATCAGTCCAACATAAAAGAACGAGCCAAAGCGCGCCGCCACCTCAGCATCGACGCCACGATATTCTACATAGTAGCTGGCAGCCCACAGCCCTGCCGTTGCCTCCATGGAGCAATAGCAGAAAAACGCGATCAGGATATAAGGCACGCCGCGGATGCGCAAGGCGCCCAAAAGTCCCGGAGATACGTACTCCTCCTTGGCACCGTTTGGATCTGCCACCGCCTTAATGGCGGCATTTTTTCGCCAAAGCGGCAGGGACAGAAACAGGATCAGCG
This sequence comes from Clostridia bacterium, assembly GCA_017456145.1. GTDB lineage: Bacteria > Bacillota > Clostridia > Oscillospirales > CAG-272 > SIG644. Next base: position 68,679 of record JAFTJZ010000006.1, on the reverse strand, counting down.
AAAGTGCGATCTGCACTACCGAGACGGTCATATATCCACCGCGCCAGCCCATCTGACTCCCCAGCGCAAACGCCATGATATTGGGGCTCAACGTCGCACCGACGCCCCAAAAGGCGTGCAGCCAGCTCATGTGTCGTGATGAGAAATGCAGCGCAACATAATTATTCAGCGCGGCATCCACCGCGCCCGCACCCAAGCCGTACGGGATTGCCCACAGGCAAAGCTGCCATGGCGCACTGACCGTTGAAAAGCCAAAAAGCGCAAGTGCCGTCATAGCAACGCTGATGGCGGTCACGCGCCCCGCGCCAAACCGATGAATGCAATAATCGGAGGCGAGGCTGGAGACGACCGTCCCCGCAGAGGTGATCATGCTGACTACGCCCGCAAAGGACAGTGCGCATCCGAATTCGATCTGCATGACCGGCCACGCCGCACCAAGCAGCGAGTCGGGTAGCCCCAAGCTGATGAACGAAAGATAAATCAGAGCAAGTAAAAGTGATACCATATTATTACCTCATTCTTTTGGGAGGGAAACTTCTTGATAAGAAGATGGTCGTAAACGACCACCGAGTTTGTCTTGACGGCTCAAGGCCGTCATCGTGCCGTTTTGCGTTGCAAAACATCACGAACGCCAAACGTCGTTTCCCTCCCCGCCCCCTCCTTCCAAGAACTTTACTCCACGTCATGGCTACGCAGTTTTTTCGTACACTGCCTATCCATTTGACCAAAAGTTTTTTGAAGGGGGCGCGGGGGGAACTTTTTTCCAAAAAAGTTCCCCCCGCATTTCTATTCATTCCTTCTTACTGTGCAGCGTCAACGATTGCGGTGAACTTCTCAGCAACCAGAGATGCGCCGCCGATCAGACCGCCGTCAACATTCTCCTTTGCGAGCAGCTCAGCTGCATTCTTCTCGTTCATAGAACCGCCGTACTGAATGATGGTAGCCTCAGCAACCTCAGCACCGTAGATCTCGCAAAGAGCCTCACGGATCTGACCGCAGGTCTCGTCAGCCTGCTCAGGGGTAGCGGTCAGACCGGTACCAATTGCCCAAACGGGCTCGTATGCGATGATGACGTTCTTCATATCCTCAGCGGACACGTCAGCCAAGTCGAGCTTGGTCTGTATGGAAACGATCTCCTTGGTAATACCGGCCAGTCTCTGCTCCTTGACCTCGCCAAGGCACAGGATAACCTTCATGCCGGCAGCCAGAGCAGCCTTGGTGCGCAGATTAACCGTCTCGTCGGTCTCGCCGAAGTACTGTCTTCTCTCGGAGTGACCGATGATAACGTACTCCACGCCGATCTCCTTGAGCATCTGTGCGCTGACCTCACCGGTGTACGCACCCTTCTCAGCGAAATGTACGTTCTCGGCACCGATCTTGATGTTGGAGCCCTCAGCAGCCTTCATTGCCGCGTCAATGGTGACGTAGGGAGCGCAGAAAATGATGTCGCAGTTGTCCTTGCCTGCAACCATCGGCTTGATCTCATTGATGAAAGCGGTTGCCTGGGAAGGAGTGAAGTTCATCTTCCGGTTGCCCGCAATTACATATCTTCTCATTTTAATACCTCTTAATTCTTTTATGGATGCGAGAGAAACTTTTTTGAAAAAAAGTTTCTCTCGCGCTCTCTTCAAAAAACTTTATCAATTTTTTGATGTCTGAATTTGATAGTCAGCTCTTTTTCCAAAAGTTTTTGGAAATTCTTAAGGATTCGGCTTCGCCGAATCATCCCTTTCTTTCAAAAAGGTTTTTAAGCCCGCGGAGCGCGGGGTGTGGGGCAGCGCCCCACGTATAATCACTTATCCTGCAGGCAAGCAATGCCGGGCAGCTCCAGACCCTCAAGGAACTCAAGGGATGCGCCGCCACCGGTAGAGATGTGGGTGATGCGATCTGCGTAGCCCAGCGTCTCGCAAGCAGCAGCACTGTCGCCACCGCCGACGATGGTGGTAGCGTCGGACGCTGCCATAGCCTCAGCAACTGCGATGGTACCCTTTGCCAGAGTGGGGTTCTCAAATACGCCCATAGGACCGTTCCAAACAACGGTCTTTGCGCTCTTGACAGCGTCAGCATACAGTGCCATGGTCTTGTCACCGATGTCCAAGCCCTCCATGTCGGCAGGGATCTTGTCAGCATCAACGACAGACACCTCGATGGGAGCGTCGATGGGGTTGGGGAAGGATGCAGCGATGGTCGTGTCAACGGGCAGCAGCAGCTGAACGCCGTTTGCCTCTGCCTTAGCCATCATATCCTTGCAGTAGTCGATCTTCTCAGCGTCGAGCAGAGAGTTACCAACGCCGTAGCCCTTGGCAGCCAGGAAGGTGTAAGCCATACCGCCGCCGATGATCAGGGTGTCAACCTTGGTCAAAAGGTTGTTGATGACGTTGAGCTTATCGGAAACCTTAGCACCACCAAGGATCGCAACGAAGGGACGATCGGGGTTCGCCAGAGCCTTACCCATCACGCCGATCTCCTTGCCGATCAGGTAGCCGCAAACTGCGGGCAGATATGCTGCCACACCTGCGGTAGATGCGTGTGCACGGTGAGCCGTACCGAATGCGTCGTTGACGTACAGACCGCCCTCGCCTGCCAAGTCAGCCAAAGCCTTTGCGAACTCAGGATCGTTCTTCTCCTCGCGTGCGTCAAAGCGGACGTTCTCGATCAGAACGGCAGTGCCGTTCTCCATAGCAGCGATCTTTGCCTTGGCATCCTCGCCGATGGTGTCGGTAGCGAAGGCAACCTTACCGCCGAGATACTCGTTGAGCTTGTCGGCAACGATTTTGAGCGAAAACTTCTTGACATCCTTCTTTGCCTTCTCCAGTGCCTCGGCCTTTGCAGCCTCCTGCTCAGCCTCGGGCAGCTCTGCAATCTTAGCCAGCTCCTTCTTGTTGAGCTTGAAGTTGGGGGTAAATACGTTGTGGGGCTTGCCCATGTGAGAGGACAGGATCACCTTGGCACCCTTGTCCATCAAATACTTGATGGTAGGCAGAGCCTCGACGATTCTCTTGTCGGAGGTGATCACACCGTCCTTGGAGGGGACGTTGAAGTCGCAGCGAACGAATACCTTGGTACCCGCAGCGATGACGACGTCTTCAATGGATTTCTTGTTGTAGGTCATGTTAAAAACCGCCTTTCTTTTTTGATAAATTTTACCACCCAATACTATACCACAAAATCGCAAGATTATCAAGAGTTTTTTGAAAAAAACCGAAAAAAATTCCGCAAAAGCTCTGCTTTTACGGAATTTCAAGAATATGATTACGATTTTTCCGCTCCGCTTTCCTCTGCGGGAACGTCCTCCTCGTCGGGTTCATCGGCAAACGCTTCTGCCATGGTGAGCTTGTGGTATTCCTCTTTGGGGATGATATCGCCCGCCTTGGTCAGCGCGATCTTGGTCAGCATCGGTCCGACCAACTCATAGATGAGCACCGAAAACAGTATAATGTTGCGAACCAGTGCGCCCTCAACCGGCCCCATGATCTCCTTGACGGTGATCGACATTCCCAGCGCGACACCCGCCTGCGGCAAAAGCGTCACACCGAGATATTTGACAATGTTGCTGTTGCACTTCGTCATCCTTGCGCTGGAAAATGCACCGATATACTTACCAAGAGAACGGAACAGAATGTAGACGACACCGATAAGAACCACGATACCGTTGGTCAGCACCGACAGCTCCAGCTCCGCGCCGCTGAGAACGAAGAACAGTATATAGATGGGCATGGTCCATTTATCGGTCTTCTCCATCAGCTCATCTGCAAATTTACAGATATTGCAGAACACCGTCCCCAGCATCATGCAGACCAGCAGCGAAGAAAATCCAATGCGAACCCCGCCGACCTCAAACTCCAGCATGGAGAGCGACACGCTCATCAGAACGAAGGTCAGCGACAGACAAAGCCGCTTGGAATTGGACTTGAAAAAGTTCTCGACCCAAGTAAACAGCACGCCGAGCAGCGCACCCAAAAGCAGCGAGCCGACCACTTCAATCAGCGGCTCGACCAGCATGGAAACGATATCCACCTGCGTGCTCTGTAAGGCACGCGCCACGCCAAAAGAAACCGCAAAGGCAACCAGACCCACCGCGTCATCCAGCGCGACCACGGGGAGCAGTATATCCGTCAGAGGACCGCGCGCCTTGTACTGCTTGACGACCATCAAGGTAGCGGCAGGAGCCGTCGCCGTCGCAATGGAGCCGAGGATGATCGCAACCGACAGCGGCAGCTTTTCCTCTCCGAGGATAAAATGTAAGCCAATCAAAGCGGCATCCACCACGACCATGGTGACGACTGCCTGCAAAATGCCGACCACAGTTGCCTGCTTGCCGATCTTTTTGAGGTTTTTTAATTCAAATTCGGTACCGATGGCAAAGGCAATAAAGCCAAGCGCGACCTTGGAAATGATGCTCAGATTCTCCACATCGGCAGCGGTGTGGAGCATTCCGGGCAGATCGATCTGACCAAGGCAATAAGGGCCGATCAGAATACCCGCGATCAGATATCCTGTCACGGCGGGCAGCTTGAGCGGCTTGACCACGCGGGAGATCAAAAGGCCCGCGACAAGGGCAAGTGAAATGCTGAAAAGTACGTTCATATGTATAGCCTTCCTGATAAGGTAAAAGTATATCATAGCCGTCATATCCGGACGGCGGCAAAAAAGCAACACGCTCCGCGACCATGGGATTGGCATGGAGGTGCTGCTTTTGTGACCTGCATTATTATACGGCAAAGTGTTGAGAATGTCAACGGCAGAAACAGAGAATTTCCCTTAAAATCTACGCGCGCAATTTGGGCATTCTGCCAAGGGGCGCGATCCTGTTAAGAATTGCCCGATTCCTCGCCCGCGGAATACTCCTTTTTCCCAAGCATCCTCCCCGTCATTGGCAGATGGAATCCATCTACCTCACCACGCTGCATGGCACCGAAGATGCGGTAGCGCAGCCCGGGATATTTGTGCTCCAGAGAGGTCAGCAGCTTTTTCATCTCCTCCCTCTCGGTATTTCCGTTGGCAGGACAAGCGGATTTCACGACGGGCAGGGCGTTGTGCGCGGTAAAATAACGAATATCCTTCTCCGGCATATAGAGCATGGGGCGAATGACATAAAGATCTTGCCTCGATAGATACGTCACCGGTTGAAAGCAGCCGATGCGCCCTTCAAAAAACAGATTGAGCATAAAGGTATCTACAGCATCGTCAAAATGATGCCCGAGCGCGACCGTCGTGCAGCCCAGCTCCTTGGCGGCATTATTCAACGCGCCGCGGCGCATCTTGGCACACAGCGAGCAGGGGTTGCTCTCCTTGCGCACCTCGAATATAACTTTATAGATTTCGGTGGGAACAATGTGATACGGCACATCCAGCTGCTCACAAAATTCACGCACGGGGGTAAAATCCGTTCCCCCCGCAAAGCCCATGTCCACCGTAATGGCGCACAGTTCAAACGGAACGGGATAAAAGCGTCGCAGCTCGGCAAGTGCGACCAGCAGCGTCAGCGAGTCCTTCCCCGCCGAAACTCCGACTGCAATCTTGTCGTGAGGACGAATCATGCCGTAATCATCCACAGCACGGCGGGTAAAGCTTAACACTCGTTTGGTATGTTCCATATCAATCTCCATTCCCCCGCCATAACGGCGGCATCATACATTATGAAATTCACCCGTGTTGCTTACGGCAAAGGCGGGTGAGACCTCCTCAGGATAAATTCAGGCGTGAGGGTGCAAGGTTCGACCTCAATCGCCGAGCCATCAGACTATTTCCCTTCCTCGGTGTCGTACCAACACATGGTATCGTAGATCTTCTGCGCCTGTGCACTCAGCGGGCGGCTTGGCAGCGGGCGGCTGTCGACGTCGTGCAGGATCAACGGCGGCAGCAGCCTGAGCGCAGGTGCTCCGTCCAGTCTTGCCTCGATCAGCACCATGGACGGCTCACTCTCCGCGTCCGCATGGACAAACGCCATGCGCTTGGGCTCCAGACGATTCTGCGCCATGGCACGCATCAAGGTCGAAAGACGATCGGGGCGATATACGCAATAAAACGAACCTCCCGAGTGCAGAAGTCTTGCCGCGCAAGCGCAGAAATCGACGATATCACCGCAGACCTCATGTCGCGCCAGATATTTTGCATCCTCGCGGTTTCGCGCCCCTGCGTTGATCCTCATGTAAGGCGGATTGGCGGTAACCATATCGACCTGCGCCTGCCCCATCTCGGCAGGAAGAAATGAGGGCCGCAGATCACGCACGTCGGCACACAGCGGCAGCACCCGTGTCTGCATTTGGTTGTGTGCCGCATTGCGGGCGATCAGGCTTGCAAAATCCCGCTGGATCTCTACAGCGCAGGACACACGCACCTTATCCACAGCACACAAGAGCAGCGGAATGACCCCGGTGCCACTGCCAAGATCGACACAACGCGCCGTCCTTTGCCTTCGGACAAAAGCCGAGAGCAGGTATGCGTCCGTCCCAAAGGTCAGACCGTTTTTCTTTTGGATCAGTGTCACGTTCTCGTTGATACGATCCAGGCGCTCGTCCGCGGCCAGCGTAATGCCATGCTCCATACAGATCTCCTTTCTCGTTTGACTTGAGCGGGCGGCGGATCTCCACCCCCGGTAAACGGAAAGCGGAGAAGGGTTCACCCAACTCCGCCAAACCGTTTGGTTGCCGCACACCGTCGCAATCACAGTGCGCGCGCATATGTTGATTACTCCTGAACAGGTGCGCCTACGGGGCAAGCATCTGCACAGCTGCCGCAGTCAACACAGGTATCAGCATCGATCTCGTACTTGCCGTCACCCTCAGTGATAGCGGAAACGGGACATTCCTCAGCGCAAGCGCCGCAGGATACGCAATCATCAGTAATTTTGTAAGCCATTGATTTATACCTCCATTCATATAGCTCTCTATCATTATATCACTTTTTTTAATTTTTTCAACCTCTTTTTGCAAATTTCTTAATATTTTTTAAGGAAATTTGCATCAGCGCAGGAAAATCAGTCCTCGTCGGGCACGCTGACGCTCTTCAGGATCTGTACGTCGTCGCGGTGATATTCCTTCATGGTTCCCTCTTCACCGCCCAAGCGGACGCGAACCGTCCCGCGCAGCGGGTTGTTGGAAATGACGGTGCCCTGCCCGTCAGGGGTCTGTAACAAGGAGCCGACGGTCGGTGTACGGCGGATCTCTTCCTCATATGTATCCGATTCATACCGCAGGCAGCACATCAAGCGTCCGCAGCAGCCCGAAATTTTAGTGGAGTTGAGAGACAGACTCTGCTCCTTTGCCATTTTGATTGACACCTGCACAAAATCGGAAAGAAAGCTGGCACAGCACAAGGGGCGTCCACAGGTACCAAGCCCGCCCAGCAGCTTTGCCTCGTCACGAATACCGATCTGCCGCAGCTCGATCCTTGTACGGAAGACACCTGCGAGATCCTTGACCAGCTCACGGAAGTCCACACGCCCTGCCGAGGTAAAGTAGAACAGCAGCTTGGTGTTGTCAAAGGTGTATTCCGCCTCGACCAGTTTCATATCCAGCCCGTGGGAGGCGATCTTCTCCTGACAGATACGGAATGCCTCTGCCTCACGCGCCTTGTTTTCCTCAAAATGGCGGGTATCCTCCTTGGTTGCCGCACGAATGACGGGACGCAGCGGCGGTACGATCTGCTTTTGCGGCACGGTTGTATTACCGCGATAGACCTCTCCGTATTCCAGACCGCGCGCTGTCTCCACCACAGCGTAGCTCCCCGCGCGCAGCTTCAGCACACCGGGATCAAAGAAGTACACCTTCCCCGTTCTGCGGAAACGAATGCCGACGATCTCCACGGGAGTCTCATCCTCCCCCGGCTCCTCCGCTTGCGACTCGACCGCCTCTGCCGCCTCATTCTCCTGTGCGTGCGCCTCGGAGAACAGCAAGGGTCCCTCCGCATCAAGGATCGCCGCTGCGTATTTCTCCGCCTCGGGATCGGGCTTATGCTCTTCATGAATGGGTAAAAAGCTATCTCCCTGCAGCGCATCCATGCTGTCGAACAAGCTGCGGCTCACAGAGGTCGGCGCCACGATCTCCGCGCTCTCTCTGGTGGTGCGACGCTTGGTGCTCTCGTTGTGCGCCTGCGCCGATGCCTGTGCGGCTGTGCTGTCTTGTATTTGCGATTCCTTGGCCGCGTTGCCTTTGCCGCGATTTCTGCGTCCCTGGGAACGGGATCTGTCCCCGCCCTTGGATTGTTGCTTTTGGGCTGAGGGCTTTTCCTGGCGGGCAGAGGGATTATCCTCGCGCTGCGGCGCGGTGTCCTGCATTCTCTGCTCTGCTCCCTCCTCCGTAGCGGGCTTACGCGCAGGGCGACGGTGATGTCCACCGCGACCTCTGTTGTGGCCGCCTCGATTGCCGCCCGAGGATCTGTTGCCCGAGGGGCGACCTGCCGCAGGGCGCTGCTGCGTTTCTTGATTCTGATTGTTTTCCATATATTGAATGCCTTTCTCTTGGTAATGATCTATTCGTTCTGATACGTCTTCTTGATTTGTTTCACACGTGCGTCCGATCGTCGCAAAGCAATAGCTCGGACAGTGCCAAGCGGATGTTGGCGTTGCGCAAAACTCTGCTGCGCGTGTATTCGGTTGTCGATAAAAGCCGATTGAGCGATGCGATCGGCGTCCTTTGGGAAATGGTCTGTGCCTCGGCACGATCTGCATAAAAGATCAATGGTGCATCGTCGTATTTTTTCAAAAGGATCAGATCCCGCAGAGCTTGTTGCATCATGGCAAGCTTTGTCGCAACCTCCTCGCGCACACTGCCAAAGGCGCTGAGCAGCTCCATGCGGCGAGCCGTATCTCTCCGTTGCGCAAAGAGACAAACCTCCACCGCCTGCGCCGCAAAGCGACGCTTTTCGATCAAGGGCTTGCGCGCCCTGCCGTCCAGCAGCTCCAGCGCTCGTCCGACGCTGCCCGCAGACATACAGACCAGCTCGTCGCGCTCCTCGGGGGAGAGGGCAGCAAAGGCTCGCTGCGTTGTCGTCAGATATTGCGCCATCGGTGCGGCGGCAACGGGACACAGTCGCAGGATCGGCGCGCGGCTGCGAATGGTCTCCAGAATGTTCGCGCTGTTTTCGCAAAGCAGCAGAAACACCACGTATGGTGGTGGCTCCTCCACTGTCAGGAGCAGTGCGTTTTGCGCCTGCACCGTCAGATCCTGCGCATCCTCGATGATGTAAAATTTATGTGCAAGATCATTGGGTGGAACAAGGACGTCGGCACGAAGAAACCGAACGTCGTCTATGCCGATGCTTGCCTTTCCGTTTTTGCCGATCAGACGGATATCGGGAGATTTGTTCCCGAATATTTTTTCGCAGCAGGCGCAGCTGCCACACGGGAGCATTCTCTCGTGCGGATGCTCGCAGGACAGTGCCGCGCAGACCTGGCGTGCGAGCAAATGCTTTCCCATGCCGCGCCCTCCCTCAATGAGATAAGCGTGGGAGAGCGTGCCGCCGAGAATCTCATCGGCCAGCTGCGCGCGCAGCGTCTCGTTGCCGATCATGCGATCGCCGCCCAGCAGTATCTTATCTGAAACGTTCGGTTGCATGATCCCACCTCCGCGTGTCCATAACATTTGTATAAACATCCAACTTATATTATAACAAAAGTCTGCCGCTCTGTCAAGAGCAGCAGACCATGTTTTACTTGAAGTTTTACAAAATATTACCGTTCGCGAAAGATAAAGGTGCTCTCTCCCGGGTGCAGCTCAGTCTCCATGCCTCCATAAGCGAAGATTGCGCGCAAGCCCTCCGGGATACCGACGCTGATCTCGACCTGCTCTCCCTCTCGGTGCCATGCGACACTGATGTCTCCCTGTGCGGTGGAAATACTGCCGCTCATGCTGCGGGCAGCGCGCGGGATCATGGGTGAGATGCGCAGCGTTTCCTCTATACGCGGCTGCTCGGTAATGAAATGCTTGCAGATACCGAGAAAATGACGGAACAGATATTTAGCGGGGGCGCCGAACATCGGGTGACAGTGTGATCCACCGCCGTCGAGATATTCGTACAGCGTCGTTGCCCCCTGCCGTTTCATCCACAGATAGCTCCCCTTCTTGTCTCCCGTCATCAGCGCATAGGCGAGATCGATCTTTCCGTTTCGCAGCAGCACGTCAAAGAGAAGATCCGTTCCGATAAAGCCGGTGTCAAGGTAACCCAGCTGCTCGTAATACGCCGTCAGATTCTCCAGTGTACGTCCGTCGGGTGCAATATCCACATCCAGTGCGAAGGCATTCGCCGCTTGCGTACCGTCCCAGAAATCACCCGTGTCCGCATGATAATACTTGTCGATCACAGCCTGCCGCATCTCCTCAAAGAGGGTATCGTATTGCTCGGCATCTGCGGGCAGCCCCAACAGACGGGCGATCTCCGACAGCTCCCGCAAAAAGCGCAGGAACAGACAGCTGTTGACATACGGCTCGGGAAGGCGCATCTCTCCGATGGAGGCCCAGTCGCCAAGGCACCAGCCCCCCTCCTCCTCGCGTGTCACAAGGCCGTCGTCACAGCGTGTCAGAATGTATTGCACATATTTGCGCATGGCGGGATACCACAAAAGCAGCTTATCCGTCCCGCCATAATGCCGATAATACTGATACGGCACCTCAATGACCGCACCACCCCAACCGCAGGGGCCGCCGCCACCGCCCATAAAAGGGGCGGTGTGCTGCACGTGACCTGTAGTCTTGTCCTGTCCATCGATGATATCCGTGATCCATTTTTCGTAAAAGCTCTTGGTATCCAGCATCAGCATAGCCGCGTCGCAAGCTACCTGCCCGTCACCCGTGTACCCCAGACGTTCACGGTGGGGACAATCCGAGGGGATGGAGCCATGCATATTGTCCAGCTGGGTACGCAGATATGCCTCGTAGAGCCAATTGAGCGCCTCACTGTCGGATTCGAAGGAGGAGGTAATGGCGACATCGCTGTGTACGACCTCCACGCGCACATCCGTCAGACAATCTGTCGGTGCGGCGCCCTCGCATTGCACGGTAAAATAGCGGAAGGTATGCCACAAGAAACGGGGAGCGAGGCTGCGGGGCTGCCCATCCGTATCAAACACGTCGTATTGGATCTGGTGCTCGCCGTTAGCACAGAGGTGTGCTCCACCCGTAGTACCGAAATCAAGCGTTCCTTCAGGTGTCAGCTCCTCGCTGTGATGCACAAAGATGCGTGCGCGCGCTCCCTGTGCAGCCAGCCGCACGTAGCCACTGATCACCTCACCGCAATCGTACAGCCGCACACCGTCACGCTCCCACACAAGGCAAGGGTCGATGGTACGGATGACGCGATCGGGGGGACATTTCTGCTCGGTCAGCTGCGTCTTCATTTCTACGACCTGTACGGGATAATGCTTGTCCGATACGGGTGTGACATAATCGTGTTTCTCTCCGAGAAACAGCTCACACGCTGCAATTTCGGTTGCGCTGCAGCTCTCGCTGCCATCCGAGAGGATGACCGTCTCACCCGAGGGATGCTTAGCGGTCAGCGCATAAAGGGCGCGCAAGCTGTCGCCGTAGTGCATCTCCCCCTCAACGTTGCGGGCGCGCTGGCGGAACCAACCGTTCCCCAGCACAATCTCCAGCGTATTCTCTCCCGCGTGCAGATAGGGAGTCACATCGTATTTCAGATAATACGTACGGTAAGAGAAGTTATCGCGCAGCGGATAAAGCAGATTTTTCAGCTCCCGCTTGCAGTAATCCGAAACAGCAGGAACAAACAGATCCTCCCCGATGCGCTCACCGTTGCAATACGCCTCGAAATAACCGAGTCCCGTTATTTCAAGACAGGCGCGGTTGACCTCCTCGGGCAAGGTGAATCGACGAGTCAAGCGCGGTGTTTCGATCATCGCAGGCGCGGCGACCCATGCCGCCGAACGAATATGGCTGCGCATGGACGGCACAGTGGTACTGTGCGAGCGTGAGGTGCGGGCGCGGGATAACTGTTTCATGAGGTGTTCCGCCTTTCAGTATGCTTTGCGGTGGAAACGTTGCTCTGGTGCAACCACCACAAAACTTTTTATATAATGTGTTTTTTGGGATTTCAAAAATATTCGAGCCGTATCGGAATCGATCAACCTTATTTGGGCTTATGTACGCAAGTCCCTCATCGGAAGAGCAAGGGATATATCCTCTCAATGTCTCCTGCGCCCATCACAAGCACGGTATCGCCCGGGCGAACGGTCGCAAGCAGCTGCGCGGCAGTGTCGTCAAGGCTCTCGCCACAGCTTGCGGGGATCCCCTTATCCTGCAGTGCCGCAGCCAATGATGCCTCGCTGATACCATATGTATTCTGCTCTCGTGCTGCATAGATCGGTGCGATAATCACCGCATCGGCATCGCGCAACGCGGCAACAAATTCATCAAACAGTGCTGCCGTACGGCTGTAGGTGTGCGATTGAAAGACACAGATCAATCGTCCGCATCCCATCGCCCGCGCCGCCTCAACGGAGGAGCGGATCTCGGTGGGATGGTGCGCATAATCGTCATACAATGCCGCACCGGCAAGCTGTCCTTTATATTCCATGCGTCTATGTACGCCCGTAAAATTCCAAAGTCCTGCGGTAATGGCGCGCATACAAATTCCCTGCTCCCGTGCCGCGCAGGCTGCCGCCAACGCGTTATAAACATTGTGGCGTCCCTGCACACGCAATGAAATACGGCCAAGGTATTCCCCGCGGCAACACAGAGCAAAGCTTTGCTCCCGCGTTTCTTTTTCGAGCCTGATATCCGAGGCCACATAATCCGCATCCGCCTCGATTCCAAAGGTCACGCGTCGACCGACACAGTGTTGCAACGCGATCATGGTATGCTCGTCATCGGCATTGCAGACCACATAACCCTGCGCTCCTACCTTGTCGGCAAAGGCCGCATAGGATGCCCGCATCTGCGCAATATCACAAAAATAATCCACATGATCCAGTTCGGTATTCAGTACGACGGCCATCGTCGGGTAAAAATCCAGAAAGGAGTCCATGTATTCGCAGGCCTCAAAGAGCATATGCTCCCGACCGCCAACCGAAAACGCACTGCCCAGCCTTGGCAGAACCGCACCGCACAGCACGGTGGGCTCGGCATCGGCAGCAAAAAAAATCTCGGCCAGCATCCCTGTCGTAGTGCTTTTTCCATGCGTTCCGGCAACGCCGATGCGGCTGCGATAAGCCGTCATCAGATAGCCCATGTAGTTGGAGCGGGAGATCAGCGGCAAGCCGCGTCTCTTTGCCTCGTTCAATTCAGGCTGATCCTCGGGAATCGCAACCGTATACACGACGGCATCGTACGTATCCGTATGGTGAGCATCGGCCAGAGTATCCACGACGATCCCCTTTTGCGCCAGTGCCTTGGTCAACGACGTCTCGGTACGATCGTACCCGCCAACCCGATATCCCAATTGTCTTGTCAGTACGGCAAGCGAGGACATACTGATCCCACCGATACCGAGAAAATACACGGATCTGACACCGTCGAGCATACGGGAAAGCTCTGCCGCCGTATAATGGGTGTTGGGTGTAGACATAAGGCTTACCGATCCTTTCCCTGCATTTGAGAGCAACTCAAGTCTGTTTGTTAAAAAAATATTTACACAACTTCACAAAAAAAACGAAGTTTTATTGAATAGTTGTCACATTAATTTTTTATAATATAGATGTTCAAGCGACATTGTATCGTCGCAACTGTCTGATATGCATTCCACTCTACTATATTTATATAAATCAACAACATCCGCAACCGGGAGAGATTTCCACGGTTCACGCGGAAAAGAAAGGAGACTACAAATGAAAATCACCGACATCAAAGTAAGAAAGCTCTTCGACGAGGGGCCCATGCGAGCCATTATATCCGTCACCTTTGACGGGCAGCTTGCCGTTCACGACATCAAGGTTATCTACGCACGCGATCGTTATTTCATCGTCATGCCCAGCCGTAAGAACATGGACGGTTCGTTCCATGACATCACGCACCCCATCAATTCCACCTTCCGCACCATGCTGGAACAGGAGGTTCTCACCGCTTACGAGCAGGCACGCGCCACGTTTGAAGAATCGGACGGCGATGCGTATGCCGAAGGTGCGGACACCGCATCTGCCGTGGCCGGCGGCGAAGACACGCCCGCGTTTGTGGAGCTTTGATTTGCGGTAGCCACATCGATTTCAATCGATCTGATTTTGGGATGCCTGTCGCCATCGGCGACAGGCCCTGAAATCGGATGATTGTTACGGGTTCTTTATCGTCACATCGCGTGACACATCGATATTCGCGCGGAGGCAGTAACCCCTTTTGCCGAATCCGAAGATACGGGCACTCTCTTTTGAGGCTGCCCGTTTTTTTATACCTGCCCGTGTCCGAACAAGGCTCCGTCGGCCGTCAGTGTCAGCACGCCAAAGCGATGTCCCCCTCCGTCACGCGGCTCACCAAGGCTGCCGGGGTTGGCGACCAGCACACACCGCTCCTGCCCCTGCGCGTCCGACAAGGCGACGGTATGCTCCTCGGCTACGTGTGTATGTCCGTACAGAAACACATCCGCGCCCGCCTCCACCGCATTTTGTACAGCGACGTCAAGCCCACCGCGCACACCATACAGATGTCCGTGCGTCATAAAGATCTTGTGTCCGAAAAGAGGCAGCACCCGCGTCATCGATTCGGTCGCACGCAGGGAGAAAAAGCTGTCACAGTTGCCCGATACCGCCCACAGCGGCACATCGCGCAACGAAGGAATGGAGGAAAGCACCTCCATGTCCCGAAGTCCGTCGCCGAGAAACAAAATCGCCGCGGGACGGAAATTGATGGTTTTGGCTACCTTCCAAAGCAGACGCTCGTGCCCATGGGTATCGGACAGCACCAAACAGTCCTTCACATTCGGATTGCCCATTATAAGCCCTCGTCGTGCAGCATGGCACAGCCCACAGGCAACACCAAACGCAGCGCCGCGGGGAGGACCTCCACCTCACAGCGATCCAGCATGATCAATTCTCCGTCGATGCTGACCCGCCGCGCCTCGGGAAATTCGAGCAACAGCTTGCGGCAGCGAAGAACCCGAATAATCTTTTTGGTCTTAGGAACGATATGCGTTCCTTTTTTATATTTTCCGATCAATGTAACAAAGCGGGGACGGCTGACGTTCTTGACAAGACAAATGTCCATATAGCCGTCCGAGAGCGAGGCATCGGGCAGCGGATGATACCCGCCACCGTAAAAGCTGCCGTTGCCCACCGCGCACAAAAGCCGCTTGCCGCTGTCGACAAGCTCACCGTCCGCGTACACAGTCATGGTTGCACACGGCTTTTTGATCAATTCAATAACGACTCCCAACGCATATGCCATACCCGCAGGAACGCGACGCTTGATCTCCTGCATCTTTGCGACCACCTCGCAATCAAAGCCCGTGTTGAGCATATTGACGCAATAGCGGTCGTTGCAGCGCAACAGATCGATCGGGATCTCTTTGCCATCGCGCTGACAGTCAATGGACAGAAAGCTCTCACTGCTTTTGAAATTGCGGACAAAATCGTTGCCCGTTCCGACGGGAATCAGCCCAACCGCGACGTGAGAAAATCCCACGGCGCCGCCGACCACCTCGGAAAATGTCCCGTCTCCTCCGCAGGCATAAAAACGCAGGGAATCCTCTGTATGGGTCTGCGCATATTTCCGCACGAACGCCGTCGCATCGCCGATGCCCTTGGTATAATAAATGACCGCACTCCGGCCAAGGGTCGCTTGAATCTTTTGTGCCAGTGTCGCAGTGGTATCCGTCTGTCCTGCTGCAGGATTGAGAACAAAAATGTGTTGCATGAGATTCCGTTGCCCACACAGACCTAGCTTGTGCGGGACATCCTTTTGTGTATCGGTTCGTGCAAGGATGCGAAAATCCACCGTACCGTCCCCGGGACGGCGGCAAAAAATCGCAGCTCATATGCAGCGCCATACATATTATACCATCTTTTATTTCGTTTGTATAGTCCTTTTTTTAGTTTTTGCTGCTTTTTTTGCGAAAAAAATCGAAAAAATGTGCGTTCATTCACAAATAGGTCATAATATAGGAGTATAATATAAGGTGAATGGCGTTTGACCGACGCCGTCACACATCGGACTCACGGAAAGGATGACCCGTATGAAAATCAACAACCGAATCATGCTCGCCTGCGTGTTACTCGCGCTCGCTCTGTCTCTCACAGCCTGCTCCACCTCCTCCAAGCCCATCGAAAGCAGTGAACTGGAGATGACGGTCGTGGGAACTTGCGAAGGCTACGATATTTATTATGAAGAGCTGCGCTACGTAACGCTCTCTTATCGCGACATCATGGAATCTTATTATGGGCAAGGCATTTGGGATGATCCCGCAACGGCAGCACAGTATCTGCCCGAGCTGACCGACTACGTATTGAACAATCTCACCGCCAACTACGCTGTGCTATCCCACTGCGAGACCTTCATGATCGACATCAACGACGAGGCGATTCAGGAATCCGTACAGCAAGCCATCGACGAGATGGTCGATGAGATCGGCAGCCGCAAGGATTATATCGCATCGCTCAAGGAGCTGTACCTGACCGATCATCTGGTTCGTTTTACCGTCGGCACGGACTTTTGCCAGAACGAGCTGATGTATGCCATGATGGATCTTGACCTGATCATCTCCGATCAGCTGGAATTTCTGACCTTTGCGCAGGAGGACGGCTTTTGCGCCGTGTATCACATCTACATCGCCAACGATGAGGGCGAGAGTGTAGAGGATAACCGCGCCAGAGCCGAGGAGGTTATGGCAAAGCTGGAAAGCGGCACCGAATTTGAAAGCCTGATCGGCTCGGTCTACAATGAGGACGTCATGATGGTCAGTACCCCTTACTATTTCACCCGCGGTGAATACGATGAGGCATATGAACAGGCAGCCTTCTCCTTGGAGGTTGGCGAATACAGTGACATCGTCCAGACCGAGGACGGGTTCTACATTCTGGAGCGCCAACCGCTGGAGCAGGATTATCTGGTTGCCAACATCACCGAGCTGATGCAGCGTTATCAATATGCTTGCGTGGAAACGCTCATTCGCGAGCTGCAAAGTGAGCTTTCCGTCGAGCTCAACGATTTCGGGAAATCTTTGGATCTGCTCGCCATCGAGATGGAATAAAAAAGCGCTCCCTATGAATCACTTTTTCTCGAATATACACCGTTTCGGGGAATTGGGGAAACGCTCCAACTTCTCTTGACGACAATGACCGGGGTGAGTCAAATGCAAAACGGCATTTGATACTCACCCCATCGTTTTTTGGGCGAAAAAGCCTGTTATCGACTTTTTACGGGACTGCGTTATGGCACAGCTCCTTTTTCGTTCTCGTTCGGAATGCTTATCCCAGAGCAAGAAGGAGCAAAAGCAGCCACCATAGCTCATCCATCTGCCCCGCCGCTCCCCCCTTACCGTTATCACCGTGTAAAAGCAGCATCAAGCCGAGCAAAAGCATTTCTTCCTGTCCCAGCCCCAATCGCAGCAGTGACTCATGGGACCGAGGCTTTTCGGCCTCGGTCGGCAGCGTGGTGGTCATTGCCTGCACGCTTGACGCATCTTCTTTTGCGGACGGCGTCATCTCGTCCTGCTGCGGCAGATGATCCTGCTGCTGCATCGGCGTCTCCTCGTAGACCGTTTGCGGCAGCTCCTCCCGTTCTGCCGCCGTCGCCTGCATCATCGGTTCGGCGGGCGTGTCTGCTACCGCGCTCTCCTCCCGCACGCCGGATCGGGCAAAGGCATTGCCTGCATAATTTTTGGGAACGCGCATCATCTCTCTGTCATATCGGTTGGATGCGTACACCGCTTTCCTCCTCTCTCTGTGCGTGCCGTCATTCCGGGCGGATGGTGCGCAGCAACGCACGGATCTTCCAAAATTGCATCATACTGTCCACAGCACCGCGGCGGCGCTCATTCAGATAAGGTCGCAACGCGCACAGCAGCGCCTGTGCATCGGGGGTATCCTTCTTTTGCGGCACGTTCTCATTCCCATGTCCCGCCGCGCCACCGCCCCCCACCGCCGATAAGATTGCAGGAAGTTTTCCCATCACCTGCAGCAGCTGGGGCGAGGACATCAGCCCTGCGAGCGGATTTTCCGCCGAGCCTCCTTTGTCCGACGGTGAAGGGGTGGGGGCTGCCGTCTGCGCTGTCGTCCCGTCACGCGCCTCGATCTCATCCAACAGCTGCTCCAGCGTTTTTGGCTGTGCGCCGAGATCGGCGTGATCTGTGGGGCTCATTTGCCGCCACCGGGCGGTATCAGCCCCAGCTGCTGTGCTGCCTTGGTAATATCCTCATCTGTGGCAAGGCGCAGTGCCTGCCGCACTCCCGCGATATCATCGGGGCGCAGCACCATGCCCGACAGATCGATCCCGTTTTCTCCCGCCAGCCGCAGCATGATCTCCCGCAGCTGGTCGTCATTCAGTGCCAGCAATCTCTCCACCGCTTTTTTATCCAGTTTCATGATACTCACTCCTTTGTCATGTGATTTCAATGCAGTATATGCCACAACGGACGGCACGGTGATAAGAACCCTTGAAGCTGAAAGAAAAAAAGCGACCACTGATGTAGGTCGTAAGCGCGAATCGAACCATCGCAAGCAAGCCCCGAAAACTTTTATCGGGAAACCTATCACTCTTCTGCAAAAAGGGGTGGACAAAACCGATGTTTTGTGGTAAAATATAGGCAGATCGTTATTGTCCCGAAAGGAGCATATCCCATGAAAGAAAGCTATTCCATTCCGCTGTCTACGCTGGAGAAGGAATTTTCCTTTGAGCGCATTTACGTTCCCGAAAATTACGAGACCCTGAAGGTCACCACCCCTGAGGTCAGCCGCCCGGGGCTTGCCTTGGCGGGATTTTTTGAGATGTTTGAGGCAGCACGTATGCAGCTGATCGGCAATGCGGAGTGGCGCTATCTGTCTTTGCTTGGGGAGAGCGAACGGGAGGAAAAAATCAACCGCTTTATCTCGGAGCGCCCCGTCGGCGTGCTGTTCACCTCCAATCTTGCCGTCTTTCCCGCCATGGAGCAGGCTTGCCGCACTTATGACATTCCTCTGTTCCGCACCGCTGAGAAGACCAGCCCGATCATGGCCGCCATGATCGCCTCTCTCAACGTCCACCTGGCCCCCCGCATCACGCGACATGGCGTTCTGGTCGAGGTCTACGGTGAGGGTATCCTCATCCTCGGTGACAGCGGCGTCGGTAAGAGCGAGACTGCCATTGAGCTGGTCAAAAGAGGACATCGTCTGATTGCAGACGACGCGGTGGACATCAAGCGTGTCAGCGCCAAGCGTCTGGTCGGCTCCGCCCCCGATCTCATCCGTCACTACGTCGAGCTGCGCGGCATCGGTATCATCGACGTCCGCCGTCTGTTTGGTATGGGTGCGATCAAGGAGACCGAAAGCATTGACCTTGTCATCAATCTGGAATCTTGGGTACAGGGTAAGATGTATGATCGTCTTGGATTGGAATCGCAGACCGTGGACATTCTCGGCCTCAAGATTCCCTCTATCACCATCCCCGTACGTCCCGGTCGAAATCTTGCCATCATCTTGGAGATCGCTGCCATGAACAACCGTCAAAAGCGCATGGGTTACAACACTGCCGAAGAATTTAACAAGCGCCTGATGGGGCAGATGGGACTTCTGACCGAGGATATGGACGCGCAGGAGTAATAACGGGCACCGCCCGAAAAGAATGGGGTGAGTCGAATGCAAAAATGCATCGGATTCTCACCCCGATCTTTTTACTTTGCGGCTGAATGCCGCAATTTTACTGCTTTGCAGGCAAGAGCCGTAAATACCGAAAGACAAAAAGCCTACCAGCAGCTTTATTGCAAAAGAGGGGACTGCGCCAATGACGCAGCCCCCTCTCCATTGTATGCTTATTCACTTTGCAGCGGGTCACACTCAGGCACCTCACCGTCGCGCAGACGAATGGCAATTCTTCCGTTCTTGGCAACGCAGAGCACGGCCTGCTCGTCGCCAAGGCGAAAGATTTCTTCCCGCGCCCCCCACGGCAGCTCGAAGGTCTCATCGTCGATCTGCATCGTCAGCTTTTTTCGCAACGGATGGCGGGTGACATGGATGCGAAAGATCCTCCCGTCACAGACGGGCGCAAAATACTGTTGGTTTTTTTTCACGATTCTCGGTCACTCTTTCTGTGATTCTTGTGATTGCACCCGAGCTTGCTCCTTTGGCTCTTCGGCAGGCGCAGATATATCCTCTTGCCTTTGCGCGGACTGCTCCGCAGCTTGCAGGATCTCCGTTACGTTTTCGGGCTCGCCCTCGGCAACAAGCGCTGCCTGTTCCTTGTTGCGCAGCAGCACAGCGACGATGTTGAATCCGATGATGATGAAAGCGAAGACTACGACAACGATCTTGGCGCGTGTTGCCGTCAGTGCCTTGCGAGCAGCAGATGCCTCGGCATCTGCTGCAGACTGTTCCTCATCCGCGGCGGGAGTCTCTCCGTCTCCACCCTGCCCTTCAGGATCAAGATCATCTGCAGGCTTGTTTTCGGGAGGATCCACGGGCTCGGGCTCTGCATAATCGTCGATCCCGTCCTGTATGACCGACAGATAGATATTATCCAGCTTGATGGTCAGAAGATCATTGGCTGCAGTCTGCAGGTCCAGAAGATGCATACGGAAATAATTGATCGCTTTCATATTGGGGGCACTCCCCGAGATCCCCGCGGAGGCAATAGGCAGCTTGATATGGTTCCAGCCGTCCTTGATGCTGTCATAATAATATTCGGCATCCCACGTATATTCTTCCTTATCACATGTTCCCGAGGAGGTGATCTCAAAGATCAGACCGTACTTGGAGTTTGACGTCCGCAGTGCCGCAGCGTCTGAGACGTACATATCAAATTCCAGATAGTCCGCGTTGCTGCAATCGACCGGCGTGGGCAGGATAAAATGCCGTACCAGATGGTGTTCGCCCTCACCTGCGGAGATGGGCATGGTATAAAAGACCAGCGCGCTCTCACCCTCTTTGTGGCTCAACGTCTCGACGTCATCCACCTTGGACCAGAAATCGGGCGTATCGCAGGTATTCAACTGAATGGCCTTGGAGCCATAAGTATGTGCCTCAATATTATCGATACGCAGCGTCAGATCCGTCACATCCTGCGCCATGTTGATGTATTTGAAATACAGGCGGAAGTTGTCGATCTCGGCCATATCCGCGGTATAGGTCTGCGCCTGAGAAATCGGCAGCGTAATGGTGTTCCAGCCCTCCGTATATTCGTGCAGAAACATGGCGGCCTTCCATTCGCACAGCTCGTTGGAATTGGTGCTCCCCGAGCCTACCATGACGGAGATCTGATAAGTGGCGGAGACCAGCTCCGGGTGCGAAACGTAAAAATCGAAGGTGATATAATCGCAATTCTCCAGAGACACATCCTCGAAATCGCAGCGCAGATAGACCGTCGCGTTGCTGTAGGCAGTCACATCCGTAGTAAAACGCACGCTGCCAAAGCCCTCGGTCGCCTCGTCCCGATCGTATGCAATTTCCACGCCCTCCGTCGCGCTCCAGCCGTCTGCACTGTCACAGTCGTTCAGGAAAAAGGGGTTCTCCTCCGCGCGGTCGTTGTTCACTTTCTTGTAGGCGGCACAGGTCGGCAAAATGCTGACGGTCAAAAGCAGCGCCGTCAGTACGATACAGATCCAACGTTTCATCATGGTTACACTCCGTTTCTCTGCCGCATGCGGCAGGGTAAGTTTCAGGTATACTTTAATAGTTTACCAAATTTTTCGGCGCATGTCAAGACGCTCCCAAGAATTTCGACATACTTGACAAATTTTTTCTTAATTTTTGTGGATTTTACACAGAAAGCGGGACGTCTCTTTTTCGCATCCGCCGATTTTTTCATCTTTTTTTCACATTGCTATGGAAAAAAGCGCCAAGATATGGTATACTTATAAATAACAGATCCGATGGAAAGGAGCCCTCATGAATCAACAGATCGCGGATGCCGTGCGCGCTCTCCCCGCGCCGCTGAAAGATACCTACATCCTCGGCTGGCTCTGCCTTGCGCTTTGCTGGCTGTCCTACGTCTATTATCTGCGCCCTACGCTGTGGCGCATTCTCAACGCCCGCCTCTCCCCGCGCGTGATCAACGAGCAGCTGACCGGCCGTCTCTCCCGCATATTTTTCAACAGGGTGTATCAAAAAGCCCACCTTGAAAGCTGCGGCTATTTTACGGTCAATCGCATCCTCCTGCCTGCCCTATGTTTTGTGACGTTATGCCACGGAGTAATGACCGTGCTGCAGCTCTCACTCCCCTCCCCGCCCCCCGTACTGTGCATACTGGACCGCGCCCTTCTCTCCCTTTTGTTCTTTGCCGTGGCGCTGATCTCACTGATGACGCAGCCGCGTGCGACCATCGAGCGCAGAGAGCGCTGGGGCTTTCGCCCCGTGGGCAACATCGTTCACGCCGTGCTCTGGGAGGCAGTGATCGTTCTTGTGCTGTTCTTATGGCTGTACGTTGCTTATTTTCTGACCATGCTTTGAAGGAGCACGTGCATCACCCGTAAAGAAAGGGGTGAGTCAAATGTAAGAATGCATTTGATTCACCCCCATCATTTTTGCGCAGGAGCTGTGCCAATGACGCAGCCCCGTTTTTATTCCATCACTTCGGTGCGCCGTTGCAGTTGACCGTTCACAAGAGTCTGTGACAGACGATACCTTTTTCCGCGGACAACGACGTTTTCCAGTACGAACACATCCTCGGTCACGGGATCAAAAGCAATCCCGTCTTCCTTTGGCGAGATGCCCGCCCAGCCGGACATGAACAAGGAAATCCACTCCGAATGAAAATACTCGGTAAAGGAAGAAAAGCAAAATCCGTCGCTCATGCGGTAATGCTCGCAGATGCACGGCGCACTGCGATCTCCGTAATCAAAGTGCAGCTCCGTATACTCTTCAAACAAACGGGCAAAGGTGGCGCGCAGTGTCGGCGTCCTTTGCATGGCATACACCAAGGATTCCAAAACGTGCGTGGTTGCATACGGCCAGATCGGTCCGTTCCATGAACAGGCGTATCGATGCGGCTCTGCCTTACTGGATGCGGTCGGCCCCGCGATGCAATTGTCAAACCAGAACATAGGACATTCCTTATCTACCGTCGTCGTGGTAAACGAGCCGTCAAAGCGCTCGCCACGCGCCAGAAGCGCAAATACGGAGGGATATGCGTCCTCCATCACCTCCCACGCCGCCGGTAAAAATCCGCCGTAGTTGTAGGCAAGATCGCATTGCTTACCGCTTGCGACATCCACGTCGAAGAAAAATTGTGCTTTCTCATTCCAGAACAAATTGCGAATGCTTTGCGCCGCAGCCGCCGCATGCTCCGCGAAGGATGCAGCGTCCTCCTCTTTTTGCAGCTCCCGCGCCATCTTTGCGCAAGCACCGAGATTGGCGGCGTGCATCACGCATTCGTCCACGCGATACAGCTTGGTAATCGGATACCCCTGCCGCGCTCCCTCGGTATCACAGCGCCAATCCCATGCGGGCTCGGTATACTGATAAAAGGAAGGCTGATATTCCGCCCCTGTCACCCAACTGCCCGTTGTGATCGGCAAATTTCCCTTATCCGCGGTGCATTTGCGCTTGGTGTAGGTACAGCACGCCTCGTAAAACGAGGAAAGAATACTCCGATCCCCGCTGATACGATAATAATCCCAGATAGCTCTCGGGGTAAACTGAACATACCCCTTGGTCGATCCGTAGCCGGCGCACCAATTCCGAATATGTGAGCGCAGCGACGCGGTATCTCTCATCCATTTCATTTCTTCGATCTGCATCGGAATGGGCAGCCCTACCGGAGCGCCGAACCAGCCGCCAAAGGGTGATTCATATACGCACTCTCCCTTGAAATCGGAATCAACAAACACCGCCTCGGGGGTATGAATTGCATTTTTGATAACAAAATAGCGATAATAATAAACCTTGCGCAGGTCGGTGTTGTCGGTGTACAGCGCGGGAACATGGGTATCCATCCAGAGATTAAAGCGTTTTTCGGCATCCAGATGCGGCGTCTCTTGCGTCAGTGCCGCACTCAAGCTCTCAAGCGCACGCTCCCCGCTTACAAGGGAAAAGGCAAAGCCGTAGCGCACCGTCACATGGTCGTGCGGCGGCAGCGTCAAAGTGACGATATTTCCGCGGTCGGTCGTGGCGGCAACAAAGCCGCATAGCCTTGGATCCTTTTTGCCAAGACAGCGGGGCATGATCTTAGCATCCACAGCATATGTCCCCTCCCCGATCGGGGCAAAGGGCAGCTGCAATCGCAGTGACACCTCCATCGGCTCACGGTCATCGTTGTATAGGGTCAATTGACTGAGAAAGGTATCATCTGCCGTAAAGCATTTGATCTCCCGTAGTGCCAAAAGTCCCGCGTATTTGTAGTCTCCCATCGGTGTACTTCGATAACGGGTATCCATATAGGCAGGCGTCCAGTGATTTCGAATGACTCCAAAGCTCTGCACAACGCCACCGATCGAAATAACGGGCAGGATCGGATTTTTGAGATCCAGCTCATGTCCGATCGCAAAGATTCCCGCAAGCCCGGGCACGGGTGCATCCCACTTACGACCTGTCTGCGTGGGGGGGACGGAAAGATCGGCGCGCCCCATGGTATAAATATTATATCCGTGCACGTCCGAGCGCACGCTGTTCTCCAAAAGACGGTTGATGTTCGGTATGCTCATGAATAAAACCTCCTGACAGAACGATTGGATTCAGTATAGCATATCTGCCGGAGAGATGTCAAGGGGTGAAAATGATTTTCTTTATTTTTTTATCATTTCCATTCTTTTTTTATACAATCCCTTGACAAAGCCGCCAAGGTATGGTAAGATTAACCAACCCCATTTGATGGGAAAATTTTGCGTATAAGGAGATCATGCTATGACGACCGATACAAGAAAATACTGTATCATCTCGCACACCCACTGGGACCGAGAATGGTACATTCCGCTGGAAAATTTCCGTATGAGACTGGTTGATCTGATGGACAACCTGATCGACATTCTGGACAACGACCCCGATTACCGTTTCCATCTGGACGCCCAGACCATCGTGCTGGACGACTATCTGGAAATCCGTCCCACGCGCCGCGAAAAGCTTATGGGCTACGTCAAAGCCGGCAAGCTGCTGGTCGGTCCTTGGTACGTCCAGAACGATTTCCACCTGACATCGGGTGAGGCAACCGTGCGCAATTTGCTCATCGGTACCAAAATCGCCAACGACTTCGGCAAGTGTATGCAGGTCGGCTATGCAGCAGATCAGTTTGGCCTTTGCTCCCAGCTGCCCCAGATCCTCTCTCGCTACGGGCTGGACAGCTGTATCTTCGGCCGCGGATTTGCCAGAGGAGAGTCTCAGTTCTACTGGGCAAGCGAGGACGGCTCCAAGATCCTGTGCGAGCATATGTTTGCTTGGTATAATAACGCGCAACGCTTTGCCAACGACGGTGAGGCGGCACTGACGCTCGCCCGCATGAGAGGCGATATGTGCGCTGCCCGCGGTAAGACGCACAACTATCTGATGATGAACGGTGTTGACCATCTGGAGGCACAGGAGGATCTGACCGAGATCATCGCCAAGGTTCAACCGCTGCTTGCTGAGGATGAGGCGTTCTTCCAGGATACCATGCCCGAGTACATCGACCGCGTAAAGGCGGAAATCGAAGAGAAGGGCTTGGAGCTGACCACCTACACAGGAGAGTTCCGCGATCTGGGTGCTGCCAACGTGCTGACGGGCACGCTTGCCTCCCGCGTGTACTTAAAGCAGCAGAATGCCTACTGTCAGGCATTGCTGGAAAAGAAATTCGAGCCGCTCTACGCTGCCAACACCATGTTTGGGCTCGGGGACTTCCCGCAGGAATACGGCACTTATATGTGGAAGGTTCTGATCCAGAATCACCCGCACGATTCCATCTGCGGGTGCTCGGTCGATGCTGTCCATGCGCACATGATGGATCGTTTTGTCCGCGTCCGAGAGAACGCCGACGATCTGATCGACCGTGGGAGCGAGCTGTGGCTCAACCATGTGGACCGCGAGGGGCTCAACGAGCGTCAGTATCTTATCCTGTGCGTCAACAGCACCCAAAAGCGCTACAGCGGTGTGCTGGAGGCAGTGGTTGAGATCCCCTCGGACGAGGATATCGGCGCCTTCACGCTGTGCGACCCCAAGGGCGTAAATGTCCCCTTTGAGGTCGTCTCGGTCAAGAAGAATATGGAAAAGCGCATCCTCTCCCCCATCAACCTGCCCGGTGGCAAGACCATCAACACCTACACCATTCGGTTCCGTCAAAATAAGCTGGAGGGTATGACCCACCGCACGCTGCTGCTCACGCCTACAGAGGGTGCTCTGCCCGTAACGCTTGAGCGCAAGAAGGCACCCAACCGCATGGAAAACGAATTCCTCAAGGTGGTCATCAATAAGAACGGTACCATCGATCTGACCAACAAGAAGACCGGCATCACCTACCGTGAGCTCCTTCTCATGGAGGACAACGCCGATCGCGGTACGTCCTATAATTATTATGAAAACGACGGCTCCGAAATCGTCACAAACGCCGATGTACGCGCAAAGATCGTCAAGACGGTCGACAGTCCGCTGCGTCAGGAGCGTAAGATCTCCTACAGCATGAAGATCGACCGAGAGATCGGCGCGGGCAAGGTGGATATCGAGATCACACTGACGCTGGATCGCGGTAACGAAACACTCGGCATCGCCATTAAGCTGAACAACAGCTGTATGCGCCACCGACTCCGCCTGCGTCTGCCCACGGGCATCGCAAGTGACGTCAACTACGCCGGTCAGCCCTACGATATCATCACCCGCACCAAGATCAGCAAGTTCAACGACGACAAGACCCACCCCAACACCGATTTCGTGGGCATCGACGCCCCCGACGGGCAAAGCGGCTTTGCAGTCCTGCAGGAGGGTCTTTATGAGTACGAGCACATGGACGGCGAGAACGACGGCACGCTTGCCATCACACTGCTCCGCGCCGTTCACCGTATCACAGGCGGCTTTGAGAGCGAGAACACCATGGCACAGTGCTGGATCACCCCCGAGGGTGAGTGCTTTGGTGAGCAAAACTACCGCCTCGCGCTCTATCCCTACGCCGGCAACCACGAGGACGCTGCCGTCGCACTTACCGCACAGCAGTTCATGGCATTGCCCTACACCGCCGTACAGTGCGTGGATCGCAACAAGTTCATCGGCGGCAGACCCTTCGTTCAGGGCCCCGGTATGCCCGACATCTTCTACCGTCCGATGCCCCGTGCTGACATCGTCGTTCGTCGGGAGGAAAAGCTGCTGAGTGTCACCGACGAGACTATCCCCGGCGCGATGGTCGTCGCTGCGACCAAGGGCGCGGAGAATATGGACAGCACCCTGATCGTTCGTCTGTACAACTCTACCTCCAAGGAAATCGACTTCAAGGTCAAGTTCGGTCATAAGCTCGCATGGGTCAAGACCACCTCGCTCGCCGAGGAGGATATCGCTCCGCTGGCACTCAGCGGCGGCAATACCATCAGCTACAAGGCTCTTCCCAAGGAGATCGTCACGCTGCGCGTGAAAATGAAATAATGCCACGGGGCTATGCGCCCCGCACCCCCACCAAGGGGTACTTTTGAAAAAGTACCCCTTGGAACCCCTAAAACTTTTCAGCATTTTTTAAGTTTTTACGGGGGCTCGGGGGCGCTTTTTTCAAAAAGCACCCCCGATGGGGCATGGGGCAACGCCCCATAAAAAACACAGGAGGTTTTTCTATGTTTAACGGTTTGAATTGCAATCTTGGAAATTTATTTGAGCTATCGGATGCCAAGTCACGTGCCATCAACGCGGAGAATCCGGACGGATCGGTGGGCGGTGGCTGCCACGCCGAGGGCGGCGCGTTGGGTCGCGGCTGGAAGTGCCGCCCCGCCATCGAGGTCAAGCCGGGAGAGACGGCGGTGCTTGCGGACATCGAGGGCGAGGGCGCCATCAACAGCATGTGGTTTGGTGGACAGATCACCCCCGAATTTATTCTGCGCATATACTGGGACGACTGCGAAACGCCCTCGGTCGAGTGCCCGCTGAACACCTTCTTTGCCTACAAGTTCACAGGCGACACCAACCACTTCAACGGAGAATTTCCCATTCTCAACTCTGCCGCTGTGCTGGTCGCGCCCTGCCGCGGCATGAACTGCTACTGGCAGATGCCTTTCCGCCGCCACTGCCGCATGACGCTGGAAAACACCGCATCGCACTCGCTCTGGAGCTTTTATCAGATCAACTACACGTTGACCACCCTTCCCGCTGACATCGGCTACTTCCACGCCCGCTACCGCGAGATGAATCCCGTTCCCAAGGGCGAGATCTATACGGTCATCGACGGTATCAAAGGCAAAGGGCAATACGTTGGCACGGCACTCTTTGCCACGCTCAACGGACGCAACTCCTGCTGGGTCGAAGGCGAGATGAAGTTCTACATCGACGATGACGATGAATTCCCCACCGTTTGCTTTACCGGTATTGAGGACTATCTTTGCGGCTCATACGCCTTTGCTGTCCACGGGCGCACCCACACCTTCAGTGCCCCCTACTGCGGTCTGTATTACGTCGAATACTCCAACGGTACGCAGGGACGGCAGCATGACAGCTACGCGGGCTACCGCTGGCACATCGTCGATCCCATCCGCTTTGAAAAATCGCTCCGCGTGACGGTGCATGACCTCGGCTGGAACGAAACCACCACCGCGCTGGAGCCTCGCAGTGACGACTTCTCCTCTGTTTCCTACTGGTATCAAACGCTGCTTTAACCAAAAAATATGCTGCGCATGACCTGACGATCATGCGCAGCTCTTATTTTGCGTTAAAGTCCGATCTCGTCGGCATTCGCCTCGGGAAAGTCCTGATAACCCTCGGGCGGAGTGACAGTCACCGGCTCGCCGGGATTTTCGTAGGTCACCTTTGCCTCTACGTCTGCGGAAACGTCCATGGAAAAGCCCTCCACGCTCATGCCCATTTCCATCAGAAAGCTCATATCGTACACGGAGATATAACCGTCCTTGTCAATGGTGATCTCGACCGCAGCCTCCGTGATGTTGCAGGAATCGACCGTCGCACCCTCGGCAGCGCTCTGTTGTACCTGCGCGAGCAGCTCGCCGTAGATTGTATCCAGCATATCGTTAGGAACCTCCACCTTGACCGTTTTGGTTCCATCGGCATTTTCCGTTGCCTCAATCTCCGAGAGCAGAGCCTCGGGCAGCGCCTTGATCAGGTTGTCGATGTCATTCATGCCGTCGTAGTCGGTCATGTCCTCCATTTTAACCTTGTAGCTCTCCCCAAGCATGGTCATATACATATACTCCCCCTCAACATAATTGACGGTTTCCATCTCAATGCCCATCATGGACATGGTCAGCTCGGTCAGGATGACGGGTGCATCACTCTGCAGACCGGAGGCCTTGATCGTCGTCGTCATGGGAACCTCCACCGAGGTGCCAAGCGACGCCATCTCCATGTCCATAGTCATTTCCATGGTGGCAGATATGCTGTCCAGTGCGAGTGTTTTGTTCACCGCATCGGTCACGACCTCAAACGTCGTCGGCTTGCCGCATGCAACCAAAGTGGAGCAAATCAGCAGCAGTGCCAGCATCAAGCTTAAAAATTTCATGGTTGTTTTCATATCTAAAATCTCCTTTTGTGTTGTAAAATCATTCAAGATATCCGATCCGTCGGAAATAGTCAGCATATCTCGCCTTTTGCCGATCGATCACCCGATCGGAGTGGATGTGTGCGATAAAATCCGCCTCGGAGAGCCAGCGGTAACCGTCCGTCTCGCCCTGCTGCAGCGTGATGGCAGCCTTGTCGACATCCGTCAAGGCAAGATAGCTGTAAAAAATGGCTCGCTCTTGTTCGTCATGACTCTTAGCGACAAGCGTCAAGGTCACGCCGACGATGCCCGTCTCCTCCATCAGCTCTCGCCGCATACAGGTGAGCGCGTCCTCGCCGCACAGCGCCGAACCGCCTGCCGTCGCCTCAAAGTAACCGGGATAAGCCGCCTTGGTCAGTACCCGATGCATCAAAAGATACTCCCCATCGGTATGGCGCACCAGCGCCTCGCAGACCATGTGGTATCGTCCCTGGGGGATCGGCTCGCCGCGCACCAAGGTCTGTCCCGTGCGGCGTTCCCCGCTGTCATAAGCATCCCACAGCTCCATGGCACTCATTTCCCCGCGACGCTGACACCGCGCAAGAGCAGATCCGGTGCGGCAAACACGGTAAAGCCACCGGGGAATCCGTAGTCCACACGGTCACCCACGCCGTCAATGGTTTTGAGCAGCTCGAAGAAATTGCCCGCGATGGTAAAGGTCTTGATCGCCTCGGCGCGCTTGCCGTCGCGAATGCGGAACCCCGCGCTCTCAATGGAAAAATCACCCGAAACGGCATTTGCACCCGCGTGAAGTCCCTTGAGCTCTGTGATCATGATGCCGTCACCGATCGCCGCCATCATATCCTCGCGGCTCATCTTCCCTGCCTCGACACGGAAACAATACGGGGCAATGGAGACCGGCGAGGCATAGCTGCCACGCTGACCGTTACCCGTAGACGTCACGCCGTCCTTTTTGGCCGTGGTAAGATCATACAGATAATTTTTCAACACGCCGCCCTCGATCATCGGCTTTTGATACGTTGCCACGCCCTCGCCGTCAAACGAGGTCTGCACAGGGCAATGAGGATCGCGGGGATCGTCGGTAATATTCAAACAATCCGAGGCAATCTTCTCGCCCATCTTTCCTCCCAGCAGCGAAAGCCCCATCTGCACCTGCTTTGCCGAAAAAACAGCGGAAAAGACCGACAAAAGCGCTCTTACCTGCTGAGCACACAGGATACAGTCATATCGCCCGGAATCCATCACGGCCGCCCCCAGACGTGCCTTAGCATCCTTGACCACCTCGGCAGGAACTGCAGCAAAATCCTCATAAGACGAACCCGGAATGATCTTTCCGTCCATCTCCGCATCATCCTCGCTTGCCTTGACGACGGCATAAACACCCGCGCCGGAAATCCCGACACGATTGTGCAACGACAGCCCGCGAGAGTTGTACAAATCGATTTCACTTTCATACGCCAGCGCCGTGCTTTGCGTACCATCGCTGACCATGGCATCCTGCGCGTAGGTCTCCCTTTGCAGTCGGAGTGCCCAATCCTTGAGCTGTGCTGCCTCGGGAAGTGTAAAATCGCCCGTTTTCACTTCATCATATTGCGCGGAGCCTGCAAAAATTTCCACCACATCATCATTTTCAATACAGCGAGCGTTTTCGGCAGCCTGCGTAACCAGAGATGAGAGGGCCTCCTCGGTCATCAGCTCGCCCGATGCATAACCCATTTTTCCGTCCACGATGCAGCGAAAGCTGACACCGCCCGATACACCGTAGGAAAATGCGCTGATCTCATCCTTGAGCGTTTCGGTGCTCATGCTGCGGTCGTTCATGGCATAAATTTCGTAAATCTTTATGCCCTCGCGCGCTGCTGCGGCAACAAGAATTTCTTTTATTTGTTCAAATTTCATCGTATTGGCACCTCCATCAGTTGCGCCCGCCCACAGTAATGGACGACACGCGGATCAGCGGCTGTCCCACATCGGTAGGAATGCTGCCGCTGGACGAGCCGCACATTCCCTGCGCACGATCCAAATTTTGCCCGACCATATCAATGTCTTGTAAAATTTGAGAGCCCGTACCGATCAAAGATGCGCCGCGCACCGCCTCACAGATCTTACCGTTGCGGACGATATATCCCTCGTTGACCGAAAAGTTAAACGCACCCGTCAGCGGGTTGACCGAGCCGCCGCCCATGCTCTTGGCATACAGACCGTATTCGATCGACGCGATGATGTCCTCATTTTTATCGGGACCGTTGTCAATATAGGTGTTGGTCATGCGGGAGGATGGCTCGTAGGCATAATTTTGCCGACGGCTGTTGCCTGTCATGGGCAGCCCCATACGGCGAGATCCCAGACGGTCGATCATATAATTTTTCAGCACGCCGTTCTCGATCAGCACGTTTCGTTGGGTGGGATTGCCCTCGTCGTCGATATTGACCGAGCCCCACGCACCGGGGATGGTACCGTCGTCAATGGCGGTCACCTTTTCGTTGGCGATCTTCTGCCCCAGCTTGCCGCACATTTGTGACGCTCCAATGGCAACGCTGTCTGATTCCAGCGAGTGTCCGCAGGCCTCGTGGAAAATAACGCCGCCAAACCCGTTCTCAATGGCGACCGTCATCTTACCCGCGGGACAGTAGTCCGCCCGCAGATTGATCATGGCCTGCGCAGCTGCCCGACGACCAACCTGTACGGGATCGACCGTTTCAAACAGCTCCATGCCTACGCCACCACCGGGGGATGCCGAGCCCATCTGATTCTCTCCGCGATCCGACGCTGTTGCACTGACGGCAATGCGGGTGCGTATATGTCTGTCCTGCGTATAAAGGCCCTCGCTGTTGGCAATCAGAATGGTATGATCTACGTCGGCAAGGTTGCCGATGACCTGACTGATCTTATCATCATACGTGTCCGCCGCGGTGCAGGCCGTGCGAAGAATATCGATCTTCTGCGCCGTCGCCACCGAGGACGGAATGACCTTGACTGGGTGAATGTTGGGAAACATTCGCTCGGTCAACACAACACAGACCTGCGCATTTCCCTCGCCCATTGCCTGCGCCACAGCGCGGGCACACTGCATAAGTCCCGCGGGCGTCAGATCGCTCGTGGACGCATACACCGTCCGCGTACCGAGAAAGGCACGGATGCCTGCTCCCGAGATGGTGTTGCTGCCGATCTGGTCGATCTTACGATCCATCAGGCGTACACTGTTGTTCTGCGTATTTTCCGCATACAGCTCGGCAAAATCTGCTCCCGTGGACATTGCCACGGCAAGCAACTGTTCCAACAATTTTCTTTCGATGATCATGTCCTCTCCTCCACTTATTTGTCCCAACCGTTGATTTTTTCAACGATGGTTTGAATTTCAAGCAAATTATCACACACCGCGTCGATCAGCGGCAGCAGTGCCGCATCGGGCTGCACCAGATCAGGTACCATAATGGTATACATTCCCGCAGCATGCAGTGCGCGTACACCGTTGAAGGAATCCTCCACTCCGATGCAATGCTCGGGCTTGACACCAAGCATTTGTGCCGCCGTCAAAAACGTCTCGGGATCGGGCTTTCCCTTCTTGACCATGTTCCCCATGACTACCGCGTCAAAATACTGCGTCAGGCCGGCCTTCTCCAAATTGCGCGGCACACGTGGGGGATAGGTTGAAGTTCCCAGTGCCATCGGTATGCCTCGCCCCTTAAGCCATTGCAGCGTCTCCCGTGCACCCGGCTTGAGCTGCAAGCCTTCTCGTTCGATGATCTCGTCGTAAAGCCCATCCCGAACGGCAGCAAATTCATCATAATCCACGATATCGGCATATGTCTTCATAAAATATTTACGGGTATCGGCATTGTTGCATCCCGTACAAGCCGCAAGCGCGTCCTTGACATGCGCAAATTGCAACCGCGCACCCGCCTCGATCCACGCGCGCTGGTACACCTGTTCGGTATCAAACAGCGTACCGTCCATATCAAAAATTACCGCATCGATGTGTGCCATTATCATCGTACTCCTTCTCTCTTGAGTTTATTTTTTCTACCTGTCGTTGTGTAGTTAATCCTCCGACCGCTCGCCGAGCTTAATATGGTACTTCTGATAAAACTCCTCAAATCGTCCCTCGTCCAGTGCCTCACGGATACGGCGGGTCAAATTGTTATAGAAATACAAATTGTGCATAACGGCCAGCTGCATTCCAACCGCCTCCTTGGCCTTGATCAAGTGACGGACGTACGAACGGCTGTAATGGCGGCAGGCAGGACAGCCGCAATCCTTATCAAAGGGTCTGCCGTCCTCGGCGTATTTCTCATTACACAAATTCATTTTTCCGTGCCATGTGAAAATATTTCCATGGCGGGCGTTGCGGGAGGGCATGACACAATCGAAGAAATCCACACCAAGATGCACCGCCTCCAAAATGTTACAAGGCGTACCGACTCCCATCAAATAGCGGGGTTTCTCCTGTGGCATATACGGCTCGACAGCGTCGATGATGCGATACATATCCTCGGTCTTCTCACCCACGGCAAGACCGCCGATGGCGTAACCGGGCAGATCCAGCTCGGCGATACGTTTCATATGCTCGATGCGCAGATCCTCGTAGGTCGAGCCTTGGTTGATTCCGAATAACAGCTGATCGGGATTGATGGTGTCGGGCAGCGTATTGAGCCGCGCCATTTCTGCCTTGCAGCGCTGCAACCAGCGAACGGTTCTCGCGCAGGACTCCTTGACGTAGTTGTAGGGCGCGGGATTTTCAATACACTCATCAAATGCCATAGCGATGGTCGAGGCGAGGTTGGATTGAATCTGCATACTCTCCTCAGGGCCCATGAAAATGCGCTTGCCGTCGATATGTGAGGCAAAGCGAACGCCTTCCTCGGTTATTTTACGCAGAGAAGACAACGAGAATACCTGAAATCCACCGCTATCCGTCAGCACGGGGCCGTCCCAATTCATAAACTTGCGGATACCGCCCATGTTGTGAATGAGGCGATCACCGGGACGCAGGTGTAAATGGTAAGTGTTGGACAGCTCCACCTGACAATCCAGATCGCGCAGCTGCATGGTATTGACACCGCCCTTGATGGCAGCGCAGGTACCGACGTTCATGAACACGGGGGTCTGAATGTCGCCGTGTACCGTGTGCAGCACGCCGCGTCTCGCTCTCCCTTGGCGGGCAAGCACGTCAAATTTTCCGTAGCGCGGGATGGGCTTGGGCGCATTGATTTCTTCTTGTATCATTTGATCCTGATTCATATATTTTCGTTTTCCTTTACATCCTTATTTTTTGCCTTCGGCGGCCCCCCTTTTTTGAGAAAAAGTCGGTCGCAAGCGACCCGGGGGGTTGGATTCCGAAAAACCATATTCCAAAATGAATAAATTTTTCCAAAAGTTTTTGGAAGTCAACGCGGAGCGTGGGGCAGCGCCTCACATCTCCCGCCTCTTTAACTTCTCTCAAACTGATGATCGATATTCTGCTTACTCATCTGCATGGCGACGGGTCTGCCGTGGGGGCAGACGGTGATATCGGGCAGCTGCATCAGCTGCTCAACCAACCATTCCAGATGCTCCTGTGCATAGGTGCGTCCCGCCTTGATGGCGGCCTTGCAAGCCCCCTGATAGAGCGCGCGCTCAAAGATGATGTCTCTTGTCAGCCGCGCACCGCCCGTATTGTTGCGGATGCGTTCTGCGATGGTACACAGCATATCCGACGCCACCTCGCGATCGATCCCCGTCGGAAGTGCGCTGACCTCCAGCGTGTTGCGTTTCGCCGTAAAGCTGAACCCGATCGATTCCAGCTCCTTTTGGTAGTCACACAGCGCGACCACCTCATCGCTCATCATCATAACCTCCAGTGGCAGGAACAAGGGCTGCGAGGTCGGCTGCACCTCATGCATACGCGCCCGCAGCTGCTCGTACAGCAAGCGCTCGTGGGCGGCGTGTTGATCGATCATCAGCATCTTGTCTTCGGTCTCCACGATAATGTAAGAGTTGAATATCTGCCCGACGATGCGCCAGTTTTTCATGGCAGGCATCCTGCCCTCCTCATGTGGGGCAGCGGGCTTTTCCCCAATTGGCGGGGAAGGCTCCGCCGTCGCCTTCGCCTCATTGACCGAGGGCGGCTCTGCACTTGGCTTTTCGCCTTCAGAGGACATCGTCTCAGCACTCTGCTGCGCGTGATACCGCCCGCCGACAATTGCCTTGGCATATTGCTCCGCCGTGATCAAGGGCTCCCCACGGGATGTCGGCGGACTTGGCATGCTTTCACTCGGCACAGAAATGTCATCCGTTGACGGCGGTGTCGCAGGCGGCATATCCGATGGCAGCGTGTCGCTCGGCACGGCGATGGGCGGGACGCACACGGGAGGCTCCCCCGACGGCGCAGAAGGTGCTCTTCCCAAAGAAGAAGACGGACTTGGCGCCACCTCTTTTTCGGTCAACGACATTTGCTTGCCCGCACGGTTGCCCTCCGGTGCAGCCGCCGCGACCTTGCGGTCATAAACGGGTGCAAACGCGTCCGAGGTGCGACGGGTTGTCGTGGTTCTCTCCCCCGCCATGGATTTATCCGCTTTTTGTGTCGCCGCTTGCCGTGATATGGCAAAATGCAGCTCGGGACGACTTTCATCTGCCGACAACGCACTTCGTACCGTGGTATATATTACCGTAAACACCGCCGACTCGCGGGAAAATTTCACCTCCAGCTTGGCAGGGTGAACGTTGAAATCCACTGCCTCGGGGTTCATGGACAGGTGCAGAACGCAGGCAGGGAATTTTTCCGTCGCCATAAAGGAATGATACGCCTGCTCGAGCGCCGCTGCGGCGGGGGCGCTGCGAACGTAGCGGCGATTGATAAAGAAATTTTCTGCGCTGCGTGTTCCGCGAACAAAATCCGGGCGACTGATAAAGCCCGACAGCTCCACCCCATCCAAGGCACCCTTGACCTCAATCATGCGGTTGGCAAATTCCTTGCCGAGTGTGGCATAGATCGTGGCCTTGAGATTGCCGTCTCCTGCCGTCTGCAGCTTGGTGTTGCCATCCACGATCAGGCGGAAAGCGATATCAGGACGGGCAAGCGCCAGCTTTTCGACAATACTGACCACCGCCTGCGCCTCGGTCGCATCGCGGCGCATAAACTTGCGGCGGGCAGGAACCGAGGCAAACAACTCCTCGACGATGACCGTCGTTCCGACCATACAGCCCGTCTCGCGGACACTGATCATGTTCCCTTGACTGGCCTCCAGAATATTGCCCATCTCCTCATCGTGACGGCGGGACATGATTCGCATCTCGCAAACCGAGGCAATGGCTGCAAGCGCCTCTCCGCGAAATCCCATGGTCAGAACGGTGGAAAGATCGGCAGCACTTCTGATCTTGCTGGTGGCGTGACGTCGTATGCACATCGCCAGGTCATCCGCACTCATGCCGCAGCCGTCATCGGTGACCCGCATAAAGGTCATGCCTCCGTTTTGAATCTCCACTGTGATGCGCGTGGCATCGGCATCCATCGCGTTCTCGATCAGCTCCTTGATGGCTGATGCAGGACGCTCCACTACCTCACCCGCCGCAATGCGGTTAGCAACGGAAAACGGTAGTACTTGTATGGAACCCATTGGGTCACCTCCTTGTTTCGAGATTTGTTCCGGTTAGATTGTGCGAAAAAATATTCTAACGCTAATTGGATTTATTGCCTATTTCTTTGGTTCGCTCCGAAGAAATAGGCGAAAGGAAACGCGCATAAGGGGCTCTGCCCCCTTACGCATCCCCGTTTGCGCGTATTCTGTCCGCCGGGGGCTAAACTCGTCAGTACGTACGTTTCGCTGCTATTCCTCGGTGCAACGAGAATGGCGTACTGCGCGGCAGGGGGAGTGGCTTGCTCCTCCGGCCCGATGCGGTGGAAACTTTTTCCCAAAAAAGTTTCCTCCCGCACGCATCTCCCATCTCACCCGTTCTTCAGCCGCTTTTGCAGATTGAATACCAAGTTCATGACCTCCAAGGGTGACATGATATTGAGATCCGCTGCCTTGAGCTCGGCAACGACCTGCTCGTTGATGCAATCCTGCAGGCTCATCGCACCGTCGTCTTGCGCACTCTCGCGCACGGGTGGTGTGGTGCTGACGGTGGGCTTACCGCTGCTCTGCTCGATCTGCTCCAGTACAGCACGGGCGCGCTTGATGACTTCATTTGGCAGTCCCGAGAGCTTGGCAACCTCGATGCCGTAGCTGTCATCGGTCGAGCCGCGCACGATCTTGCGCAAAAAGGTGATGCTGTCGCCCCGCTTTTTTGCGGCAATATGGTAATTGACGATCCCCTCAAACTCCTGTTCCATTCCCGTCAACTCATGGTAATGGGTCGCAAACAGTGTCTTGGCACCGATTTTTTTACTGTTGGTGTATTCGACGATGGCGCGAGCGATGCTCATGCCGTCATAAGTCGATGTTCCCCGTCCAACCTCGTCGTAAATGATCAGACTTTGCTTGGTCGCATTCTGCAATATGTAGGCGACCTCGTTCATCTCCAGCATGAAGGTGGATTGTCCACTCGCCAGATCGTCCGAAGCTCCCACGCGGGTGAAAACCTGATCGACCACACCGATCTTTGCCTCCATCGCAGGTACGAACGAGCCGATCTGCGCCATGATGACAATCAGCGCCACCTGCCGCATATAGGTCGATTTACCCGCCATGTTCGGTCCCGTAATCAGCATCAATCGCTGCTCGGTGGTATTGAGCTCCACGTCATTGGGAACAAAATAAGAATCCTTGACAAACTGCTCTACCACAGGGTGTCGTCCTTCCCGAATGATAACAGTGTCTCCCATGTCTACCGTCGGGCGCACATAACGATTGACCGAGGCAACGGTGGCAAGCGAGAGATAGACGTCCAGCTCAGCCAGCAGTGCCGCCGTACTCTGCAGCCGCTCTCCTGCCGACGCGACCGTACCGCGGATCTGCTGGAACAGGTCGTATTCCAAGGAGTGCAGCTTGTCCTCCGCACCGAGGATGGTCGCCTCGATGTCCTTGAGCTCCTGCGTGATATAGCGCTCACAGTTGGAGAGCGTTTGCTTGCGGATATATCTCTCGGGAGCTTGCGAGGTCAGCGACTTGGTGATCTCAATATAATAACCAAATACTTTATTAAAGCTGATGCGCAGCGTACGGATGCCGGTCTTTTCGCGCTCCTCCGCCTCGATCTTCTCTACCCAGCTCTTGCCGTTGATCTTGATATCACGCAGACGATCCACGTCCTCATGGTATCCGGCGGCGATCATCTCACCCTCGCGCACCGAAAACGGAGGATTCTCAACAATGGCAGCACAGATCAATGAATACAGATCCTGCAGCACGTCCAACGAATCGTAGATCCGTCGCAGCGCTCTGCTGTGACAATCCTGCAGTTTCTCCTTGATCTCGGGCAGGCGCGCCGCTGTTGTCGCCACCGCGCGCAGATCCTTGGCGTTTGCCGTGCCGTATACGATCCTGGTGTTGAGTCTCTCCAGATCCAGTACGCCCGAGAGCAGCTCAGCCAGCTCCTCCCGCAAAAGATAATGCTCGACCAGCTCCTCTACCGCACCCAAACGCACGTCAATGGCGCAGGGATCCATCAACGGATGCTCCACCCACTGCCGCAAAAGTCGTGCACCGGGGGCTGTCTTGGTTTTGTCCAATACCCAGAGCAGCGAGCCCTTCTTCTCTTTGGTACGCATGGTCTCGGTCAGCTCCAGATTTCGTCGTGTGTTGAGATCCATCCCAAGGAACTGACCTTCATTGTAGACGCGCAGCTCCTTGATGACCGACATGTCATTCTTCTGCATCTCACCAAGATAGGAAAGCAGCGCACCGACCGCACCGACCAGCGCCTTTTGCTCCAGCACACCGTGGCGCAGTGTATCACCGAACTGCGCCTCCATGCGCGCCCGCGCGTCGGGGTAGATAAAACGATCCCCCTGCGCATCCTCCAGTAGCGCATTCAGCCGCCCCGTGACGAAGTTGGCAACCGCGCTCTCGCGGTCGCGGGGCAAATTGAAGATGACCTCACGCGGCGCATACGTACCAAGCTCGGATAACAGTCTGCTCTGCTGGTTCGCACCACGCAGCACCGTAGCGCTGATCTCTCCCGTCGAGGCATCGCAAAAGCAGACACCGTGCCCGCTCTCGTCAAAGCAAACGGCACACAGATAATTGTTTTGCGTGTCGCTGGGGATCAGAGCCGGGTCGGTCAGTGTCCCCGGCGTGATGACCCGCACCACCTCCCGCTTGACCAGTCCCTTGGCAAGCGCGGGATCCTCCATCTGCTCACAGATGGCGACCTTGTAGCCCTTTTCGATCAGCCGACCGATATAGCTCTCGGCGCTGTGATACGGAACGCCACACATCGGAGCCCGCTCCGCCTCGCCGCAATCGCGCCCCGTCAAAGTCAACTCCAGGACACGGGACGCCACAATGGCATCGTCAAAAAACATCTCGTAAAAATCACCGAGACGGTAAAAAAGCAAATAATCCTTGTATTGATTTTTTACTTCCAAATATTGCTCCATCATAGGAGTCATGGCATTTTATCCCCATCCTGCCCGCATCGGGCAAGAATCCTTTCCAAGCGCATTGCTGATATCAGCGTAAATCAGTGGCACCCGCCGCCGCAGGTCGAGCAGTTGTGGGTGCAGCTGCTCGGCAGCTCTCCCGTAATGTTAAAGCTGATGGTGCTGTTGACCGCCTCCATCAGTGCGTTGACCTCCTGCTGCGCACGTTGCAAATTGAGATATACCTCTCCTTGAGTAATCGCGGCGTAGATCTCGTTGACTCTTTCCTGCAGGATGTCGATCAGATGCGTGTCGATCTCCTCGGCACCCGCAGCCTGCTCAATAGCAGCCTGCTGTGCGTTGTATTCCGCGATCAACGCCTGCAGCTCCTCGTTCCCATCGTACGCCTCTCTTGCCGCCTTAAGGCGAACGAGACGCTCGTCTTCCTTGAGCTCTTGTCCCAGCTGTGCTGCCAGATCAAATATTTTCGACATTTTTCATGTTCCTCACTTTCGTTTTTGTGTTTTTGGTTGTAAATTTCTATCGCCGGTTTATTTTCTAAGCTCGCCATAAAGCGCAAACGGCTCGGCGCGGTCGATCTTGACCCACACAAACTGTCCTGTCAGCGCCTTTGCATCTCCGTGGAATAAAACGATCTTGTTGCCGTCCGTGCGTCCGCTGCAATAGTTTTCATCGTTTTTGCTTGCGCCGTCGCACAGTACCCGCACCGTTTGTCCCACAAGAGCAATATTCTTTTCGGCGGCGATTTCATTCTGCAACGCGAGCAGACGGTCAAACCGCGCTCCCTGCACCTCGGGAGGAATCTGCACCATCTCGGCAGCGGGCGTTCCCTTGCGGGCAGAGTAGATAAAGGAATACAGCATATCAAAGCGCACGGTGCGCAGCATATCCAGTGTATCCTCAAAATCCTGCTCACTCTCGCCGGGAAATCCGACGATGATATCCGAGGTCAGAGTAATATCGGGAATCCTTTCCCGCAGCTCTTTTACAATGGCAAGATAGCGAGCACGGTCATAATGACGGTTCATCTTTTTGAGAATGGCATCACTCCCCGATTGCATCGGCAGGTGGAAGTGATGAGCAATATGCTTGCCGCGCGCCATAACGTCGATCAGATGGGAGGAGGCGTCCTTCGGGTGGCTGGTCATAAAGCGCAGTGTAAAGTCGCCCTCAATGGCATCCAGCGCAGCAAGCAGGTCGGCAAAATCATACCCCCAATCCGATCCCTTGGCATAGGAATTGACATTTTGCCCCAGCAGCGTGATGTCACGGTAGCCGGAGTTGACCAGCTCCTTGACCTCGGCGACGATCTCCTCGCGACGGCGACTCCTCTCCCGCCCGCGTACATACGGCACGATGCAGTATGAGCAGAAGTTGTTACAGCCATACATGATTGAGACCCAGGCGCGATAGCCGCTCTCGCGTACAACAGGCATATTCTCGGGTACGACGTGATCGGCGACGTCGGCACAAAAACGGCGACGCCCCGACTGCATTTTGTCATACAGCAGCGCGGGAAATTGGTGCAGCACCGTCGTGCCGAAAACGAAATCCACGTAAGGATAGCTGTGCTTGAGCTGCTCACGGCGATGCTCCTGCGCGACCATGCAGCCGCAAACACCGATCAGGAGCGATGGATTCTTTGCTTTGAGATGCTTGTACTGCCCGACGATGGAGAGCGCTTTTTTCTCGGCGTGCTCGCGGATGGCGCAGGTATTGACCATGATCAGTGCGGCTTGCTCGGGCGTATCGGTAACCGTATATCCCATATCCCGACACATCCCCGCGATATGCTCACTGTCCGCCTCGTTTTGCTGACACCCAAAGGTCAGGACAAACGCTGCAGGGCGTACACCCGTCTCATCTGCAGCGCGGTCATTGATCTCCCTGACGCGGCGGATCATGTCGCCGTCGGGGCTCATCTCCGTCCGCACACGGGGCTTTTTCTCTTGCATCTCACTCATGACTGTCTCCTCCGATCTCGCCGCACATCTGTCTCTGTGCGACACTATCCCATCATAAAAAGCATATATAGATTATTATACTATATTATTGTGCAATTGTCAAGCAGTTTTTACAGCAAAAAGAAAGGATGCCTTCGCACCCTTTCCGATTTTTGCGAACACGTGCAAGGGCTTACGACACCCCGCCCCCGTGCTCCTTATGATATTCCTGCGTCGCTGCCTTGACCTCGCCGTACATATACAGCGACCCAAGACACAGTGTGGCAAGGCCCGCCGCCTGTCCCGCATCCATGGCAGCCCACACCGCCTCCTTGACGGTGGCATACCCCGTGGCGGGGATCCCATTCTCTTCAAAGACCGCGGCATAAGCATCCGAATCCAACGCGCGGCTGTTGTCGGGACGAACGGTATACACACGCACGGCGACCTCGCTCATGCGCCGCACCATATAAGCGTAATCCTTGTCCGCCATCACTCCCGAGAGCAGTTGAATCTTCTGCTCGCCGAAATACGCCTTGACACTCGCCACCGCCGCATCGATCCCCTCGGGATTGTGTCCTCCGTCCGAGATCAACAGCGGCTCTCGCGAAAGGATTTCAAATCTTCCCGGCCAGCGCACCGCCTCAAGTCCGCGCCGCACGGCATCCTCTGAAATCACTGCCCCCTGTGCGCGCAGCACCTCGACGACACTGAGCACCGTCGCCGCATTGCAGGGCTGATAAACTCCGGGCAGCGAAATGTGAAGATCGTTATATTCTCCGAAATCAAAGGCTGCACCCAAAAGATCGGTGCGGACGCGCGACAGTCGTCGGATATCGGTCTCAAGGTATGGGGCATCGAGTGCCTCCGCGCTCGTCCGAATGACCGCCGCACAAGAGAGCGGATCGACCTCACTCTGCCCTGCCTCTCCCCCAATGGGAGGGTGCGCGCCACCAAAGATAACGGGAACGCCGCGTTTGATGATGCCCGCCTTCTCCGCAGCAATTTTTTCAGGCGTATCCCCGAGAAACGCCGTGTGATCCATGGCAATTCCCGTAATTACGGACAATGCAACACTCTCCTTGGAAACGACATTGGTAGAATCCAAGCGTCCACCCATACCGCACTCTAAAACGACATAATCACAACGGTGGCGGGCAAAGTAAACAAAGGCGATTGCCGTGATCAGTTCAAATTCGGTCGGCACGTCCTCCATGCCATCGGCGTACGGCTTGACGTAAGCGGTAATATCTGCCAATTCACGGTCATCAATATCCTCCCCGTCGATGCGCATCCGCTCGTTGAACCGAACGATAAACGGCGAAGTAAACAGCCCCGTTCGGTAGCCCGCCTGCTGCAGGATCGATGCGGTCATAGCGCACGTTGAGCCCTTGCCGTTGGTACCCGCAACGTGGATAAAGCGCAGAGAGTTTTGCGGATTGCCGAGTCGCTCCATCAGTACAGTGATGCGTTCAAGCCCCGGTCGGCTCCCCTTCCATGAAACCGAATGAATATATTCAAGTGCTTGCTGATAAGTCATTTTCACACCCTCTTTTTTTCGATGGATGATACGATTCAGCTCACCGATAAACATCTTATTTCTGAAGAGCAGCATAACAAGATATCCCTCCAGCAGGCCAATGGCGATATAGAGCGGCACCCGCACCAAAAAGATCTGGGGCGGCGTACCGTAGTAGACCATCATCCCGATCGTTTTGACCACCATCGAGCCGACAACGTGTGCCGCCATGACGGGAAGATACACTCTCCACGTTCCCCATCGATGCTCCCTTTGCGGGAAAGCATAAAGACCAATGGCACCCGAGACGGCACCGATCAGAATACCGCCCAACGTAATGATGGGATTGATGGCATAGCCGACCAATATACAGCCGACAAGATCCGCCACTGCACCCACTACACCGCCAACCAGCGGGCCGAAAAACAGCCCCGCCATGATCAGCGGCAAATTTTCAAAGCTCAGGCGAACGGTCTCGCTCAGATTTATGGCAAGATACTTTCCCAGCACAATGGAAAGTGCAGCAAGCAGTGCCGCGACCACCATCACGCGCAGATTTCCAAACAGGGCGATACCGCCCCCACGCATCGGGTGTTGTTCTGTTTTCATAAAAATAACCTCCTCTCCCTTGCTACATATGGCAGGGAAAGGAGGTTTTACGCAAAGCGTTATGACGCGTCCTCATGCCGTACGAAGCGGGATGCAAGACACGAACCGCAGCGATATGCTTTCGTCCGATCGGCAACTCCCCGTCCCATCGGCACTTAACGCCCGTATCTTTACTCTTCTTGATATTATCGCAATTGCGACGCTATTATTATACTGCTGTATCTTGTGTTTGTCAAGGGGTAAATGAATATTTTCCCATGTTCATCATTCCAGATTGTCCAGCTTTTCCAGAAGATTGCCAAGAATTTTCTCCCACTGCGGTGCATACGTGGCAATACGGGAGGCAACGGTACCGGAATCGAAGGTCAGATAGAAATTATACGCATCGG
Source organism: Clostridia bacterium (assembly GCA_017456145.1). Lineage (GTDB taxonomy): Bacteria > Bacillota > Clostridia > Oscillospirales > CAG-272 > SIG644. Next base: position 24,031 of record JAFTJZ010000006.1, on the reverse strand, counting down.
TATAGCCAAATGACCAGGTGTTGACAAAGTCTACGCCAACCTTCTCACGTACCATATCGATCATTTCCTTGGATTCGTTGTCACGCGTATACCGATCCTTCAGAATGGTATCGTAATACACGGGCGTGACCGAGCGATAGCTCTCTGCTGCCAGCGCCTCAAGAACCAGAGCGGATTCCTCCAGATACAGCGAGGTGTGTGCAAGACCCACGATATTGTTGCCGGTCATGCAGGTACTGCGATAATCCTCGCAAAAATAATCGTCTCCCATCGGAATGGGAACAATATAAAAATCGTCCTCCATGTTGCGGAACAGCTGATCCTCCGCCGCCATCAGATCACGGAAATAGATCATACCCTCGCCGCTCGCAAAGATCTGATATTGTCCCTGCTCAGTGTCGTTGCTGACAGCGACCTTGGACGTCCAGATCTCGTTGAGATACCACATGATTTCCGCCGTTCTGTCATCATCGATGGCAATTGTGATATTGCCCTCCTCGTCACGGACAGAGGAGTTGATTCCCGCACAGTACGCCATCTCCACACCCAGCGAATTGATAAAGCCGAATTGGTCACCGCTGTCATATTTATCATTACCGTTGGCATCGTGATATGCATCCTCTGCCATCATGATCATGAGCTCAAACGTCCATTCCTTGTCGCGGACAATCTCGTAAAGCGGGCCGTAATCGTCCTCGCAGTATTCCGTATAAATAGCTGCATTGACGTACGAGGCGGCAATGGTACCGATATGTGCCAGCGTGACGTCGCCCGTCAGCCAGTAGAGCTTATCGCTGTAGTTGATATTGTTGATGTAATCGGTCGACCACCAAGGATTCTCGATATTGAGATAGTCGTTCGCCAGATTATTGATATTGTACATCAGCCCCGTTGCCGCAAGCCCGATGTCATAATACTGGTATCCGACCAGAATGTCATAATCGGTCGCACCCGAGGTCAGCACGGGCGTCACGACCGAGGTAATTCCTCCTCCGGGGGTCACACTATTGCCGATCAGCTCCACGTCAAAGCGCTCCTCGACCGCGGTATTGCGGTCATACATCGAGTCGTTGATCAAGTCGCCGTTGTTCTCCTCGGCATCGACGGAAAGTCCGTCCTTGATCCCGTTCTTGGCAAAATAAGCGATCACAAGCTCAATTCCGCCAAGGGTGGTGTCGGGAAGATCGTCAAGCCACGGGTCTTCCTCCGTCGTCGGCTCCTGTCCGTCGGCTCCGTCCTCCGTTCCGTCTCCCGAGGCATCAGGCTCCTTGGTGTCGTCCCCTTCGTCGTCCGTCGCGCAGGCGACCAGCATGCTCATGCACATCAGCAGTGCCAGCAGCAAACAAAGTAGTTTTTTCATCACAGTTGTCTCCTCCTTTACGGTAGGTATTTCGGTATCATCATTGTAGCAAATTTTAGATATTTTGTCAATGGGTTTTGATAAAAATTTGGCAGATCTTCGCTGTTTTTTTCCCGTTTGGTCAGAAATCATAAAGCCTTTCCGCCATTGATTTCAAAATCCGTCGTTTCGTCAATTGATTTTAGTCTGTTAAAGTGGTAGAATATAGAGTATAAAATGAAGAATAATTTTTGCACATCGGAGGCAACGATCCCTATGATCATTGATCAGACCATCCTTCGCCGTGAGGAGGACGCCTCATTGCGGCTGCGCGCTCTGTACCAAAGCTACGGCTACACGACGTTCAAAATGAGCAAGTTCGAGGAGTACGATCTATACGTCCGCAACAAGGACTTTCTCACCGCCGAGCGCGCCATTACCTTTACCGATACCGATGGAAAGCTGCTGGCACTCAAGCCCGACGTCACGCTCTCCATTATCAAAAATTCCCGCGACACCGATTCGATGACCCACAAGGTCTGCTATAACGAAAACGTCTACCGCATTTGCGAGAGCACCCACGCATGGCGTGAAATTCCACAGGTGGGTCTGGAGTGTCTGGGCACGATCGATCTGTATCAAAAAAGCGAGGTGCTCTACCTTGCCGCCAAGAGTCTGGACATTCTGAGTTCGGAATATCTGATGGACATCTCGCATATCGGGATGCTGCAGGGTGCTCTTGCGCTGATCGGCGATGACAAAGCACTGCAAGACAGCCTTCTGGGGGCTGTGAGCGAAAAAAATGCCGATGCGGTACGCAAGATGCAGGAGCAGGGCAAGATCGATGCGCGCACCGCCGACACCTTTATTTCTCTGCTGAGCTGCGACGGAATGCTCTGCGACGTGCTGCCGCGTCTGGATGCGCTGTGCGTCAATGACACCATGCGGCAGGCGGTGCGTGAGTTGGGTGAGCTTGCAGACATTCTCGCCCAAGAGGACGACATCATCTCGCATCTGCGACTGGATTTTTCCGTAGTCAACAGCATGAATTATTACAGCGGCTTGTTATTTCAGGGCTTTGTGCAAGGCATCCCCGAGAGCGTTCTCTCCGGCGGGCAGTACGATAAGCTGATGCGCAAAATGGGACGGCGCGCCGACGCCATCGGCTTTGCGGTCTACCCCGATCTTCTGCAGCGGTTGCCGGACAATACCAAGCGCGCGTATGATGCCGACGTATTGCTGCTTTACGGCGCCGATGATTCCCCCGCCGCACTGCACCGCGTCGTACGCAAGCTGACCGAGGGCGGCGAGAGCGTACGCTGTGCGCCCGCCGTCCCCGAGAAGATGACCTTCGGGCGGGTACTGAAGTTGAAAGACGTAAAGGAGTAATACCGTGGATATGATCAACATCGCTCTCCCCAAGGGTCGCCTTGGCGAGAAGGTTTACAATATGTTTGAGGCAGCGGGCTTTGAATGTCCCTCCATCCGCGAGGTCAATCGCAAGTTGATTTTTACCAACGAGGATAAGGGCGTCAGCTTTTTCTGGGTCAAGCCCAGTGACGTTGCCATATATGTCGAGCGCGGCGCAGCGGACATCGGCGTGGCAGGCAAGGATATTCTTCTGGAATACCGCCCCGATGTGTACGAGCTGCTCGATCTGGATCTGGGTAAATGCCGCATGGCCGTCGCAGGTCCCTCCGACTTCCGCGACGATCCCACCAAAACACTGCGAGTCGCCACCAAATTCGAGCGCATAGCCCGCACCCATTACGCAGGCCTTTGCCGTGATATCGACATCATTCATCTCAACGGCTCCATCGAGCTGGCTCCCATTCTCGGGTTATCCGACGTCATCGTGGATATTGTCGAGACGGGCAGCACCCTCAAGGAAAACGATCTGGTGGTGCTGGAGACCATTCTTCCCATCAGCGCTCGCCTGATTGCCAACAAATCCGCCTTCAAATTCAAAAACGCCGCCATCCGCACCCTGACCGCTCGTCTTGGAGAGCAGGTGGAAACACGCAAAAGAGAGACGGCTGTCGCTGCACAGTCCTGACAAAAGAAAGAGGTAAACTATGATCCGCATTTTGAATATGTCCGAGGTATCGCGGGAGGAAATTTTCGCCCGCAACGATACGGTCAACTCGGTGGAAAATATCGTCACCGACATCATTGCCAACGTCAAAGAGAACGGAGATGCCGCACTGCGCGAATACTGCGAGCGCTTTGACAAGGTCTGCCTTGAACGCTTTGAGGTCACGCCCGAGGAGATCGAACACGCACTGACGCAGGTCGAGCCCCGTTTTCTCGACGTACTGAAAAAGGCTGCGGCAAATATCCGCGCCTTCCACCAAAAGCAACTGCGCGAGGGCTTTGTGATAAACGGGCAGGACGGAGTCATGCTCGGGCAGAAGATCACCCCGATCGAAAGGGTCGGTCTGTACGTCCCCGGCGGCACGGCAGCCCTCTCCTCGACGGTGCTCATGGACAGCATTCCCGCCAAGATCGCGGGCTGCCGTGACATCATCATTGTCACGCCCCCCAAGCGCGACGGCAGCATTGATCCGTCCATCCTCGCCGCCGCGTACATTGCCGGAGTCACCCGCATTTTCAAGCTGGGCGGCGCTCAGGCGGTGGCAGCATTGGCATACGGTACCGAAAGCGTGCCCAAGGTGGATAAGATCGTCGGTCCCGGCAACGCCTTTGTTGCCGAGGCAAAAAGGCAGGTGTTCGGAAAGGTCGCCATCGACATGATCGCAGGTCCCTCCGACATTTTAGTGCTGGCCGACAGCACGGCAAATCCCCGCCACGTCGCTGCCGATCTGCTCTCCCAAGCCGAGCATGACAAAATGGCAACAGCCGTGCTGGTCACAGATGATGCTGCGCTGGCACAAAGAGTCGCCGAGCAGATTGAGGTGCAGCTTGCCTCCCTGCCCCGTGCCGAGATCGCACGCATTTCCATTGAAAACAACGGCAAGATCATCGTTACCGACGATCTGGATGCCTCTATTGACGTAGCCAACGAGCTCGCGCCGGAGCATCTGGAGCTGTGCGTCGAGGAGCCGCTCCGTCTGCTGGACAAGGTACGCAACGCCGGCTCTGTCTTTCTCGGTCACAACTGCCCCGAGCCCTTGGGCGATTACCTTGCCGGCCCCAATCACACACTGCCCACCGGCGGCACCGCCAAATTCTCCAGCCCCTTGTCGGTGGATGATTTTGTAAAAAAGACACAATTCTGCTATTATACCCGCGACGCGCTGCGCCAAGTTGCCGATGACGTACATCTGTTCGCCACCAAGGAGGGTCTTGACGCGCACGCAAGAGCGGCGACCATCCGCTTTGAGGAGGACGAGCAATGAGCCGCTTTTTCTCTCCAAAGCACGCCGCGCTGGACGCCTACGTCCCGGGTGAGCAGCCCCGTGACCGCAAATATATCAAGCTCAACACCAACGAGTCGCCCTTTCCCCCGCATCCTGCCGTCGCCGAGGCTGTGGCGATGGAGGCGGGACAGCTGCAGTTGTATTCCGACCCAACCATGAAGGCATTGACCGAGGCAACCGCCGCCACCTTCGGGGTCGCCCCGGAGCAGGTGTTGATGGTCAACGGCTCGGACGAGGCGCTCAACTTTGCCTTCTGGGCATTTTGCGATGAGTCCCATCCCATCGCCTACCCCGCGATCAGCTACGGCTTTTATTCGGTCTTTTGTGCTCTGCATCACATTCCGGCTAAGGAAATTCCGCTGCGCGAAGACTTTTCCATCGATTACCGCGACTATTGCGGCATCGGTTGCGCAGTCGTAATCGCCAACCCCAACGCCCCGACAGGGCTTGCACTGCCGCTGTCCCGGATCGAGGAGATCGTCAAAAGTAACCCTGACCATCCCGTCATCATCGACGAGGCTTACGTCGATTTCGGTGCCGAGAGTGCCGTCTCGCTGCTGCCTCGTTATCCCAATCTGATCGTGATCGGCACCTTTTCCAAATCCCGTTCACTGGCAGGTGCACGGCTTGGGTTTGCCATCGCGTCTCCCGAGATCATCCGCAACCTGAACACCATCAAATATTCCACCAATCCTTATAACGTCAACCGCATGACCGCCGCTGCGGGGATCGCCACACTCGCTCACAACGATGTCGCCATGGCAAACTGTCGTACCATCGCCGCAACGCGAGAACGAGTCAAAACCGCTCTGCGGGCACTTGGCTTTACCGTGACCGACTCTAAGGCAAATTTTCTCTTCGCAGCACACGCAACCCTTGGTGGTGAGGAGCTGTACAAGCAGCTGCGATCGCGCGGCATCCTGATCCGCCACTTCTCTACCCCCGCCATTGCAAATTATAACCGCATCACGGTCGGCACAGACGACGAAATGGACACGCTGATCGCCGCCATCCGTGACATTCTCGCATCGCAGAGAAAGGAAGATTGATTATGAGCAGTAGAAGTACACAAATCCAGAGAAAAACAGGGGAGACCGACATTTGTCTGACCCTCAACCTCGACGGCTGCGGCAACAGCGACATTGACACCGGCTGTGGATTTCTTGACCACATGCTGACCCTGTTTGCCCGCCATGGCAGATTCGACATGACACTGCGGTGCGCAGGCGACGTTGAGGTAGATGACCACCACACCGTTGAGGACATTGCCATTTGTCTGGGCGAGGCGTTTTACGAATGTCTTGACGACAAAAGGGGCATTACCCGTTATGGCGATATCACGCTGCCCATGGACGAGGCCCTGATTCTCTGCGCTGTCGATTTGTCGGGGCGTGGGGTACTGGGTTACGCGCTGGAGATCCCCACCGAGAAGGTCGGCACCTTTGACACCCAACTGTGTGAGGAATTTTTCGCCGCCTTTGCCCGCGAGGGACGTATGACGCTGCATCTTCGTCAGCTGGCGGGTAAGAACTCCCACCACATCATTGAGGGCGCATTCAAGGCAGCGGCTCGCGCATTGCGCAAGGCTGTCGCCATCGATCCCGATGCCGAGGACGAGATCCCGTCGACCAAGGGCGTTCTGGCGTAATTTTCTATACTATTCATTCCAAACGAGGTATTCATATGACACGTATCGGTATTGTTGACTATGGCGTCGGCAATCTGTTTTCTCTGCGCTCCTCTCTCGCTGCTATCGGTGTCGAGCCCGTCGTCTCGGGAGACCCCGCAGTGCTCGCTGCGTGCGAGCGCATCATTCTCCCCGGTGTGGGCGCGTTCGGTGACGCAGCGGACAAGCTGAGAGAAGGCGGACTGGATCAATTTCTCATTGCACAAGCAAAGGCGGGCAAGCCTTTGATGGGCATCTGCCTTGGTATGCAGCTGTTATTTGAGAAAAGCTATGAGTTCGGTGAGCATCGAGGCTTGGGACTGCTGCGCGGCAGTGTCGTTCCCATGGTCGACCGTATTCCCGCAGGCGCCAAGGTTCCCCAGATCGGTTGGAACGCCCTGACCCTGATCGGTGACAGGAGCGAAGGCATTCTGAAACACATCAAAAACGGCGATTGCGTCTATTTTGTGCATTCCTTCTTTGCTACGGACTGCGAGGACAGTCTTGCCGCCACAACCAATTATTACATCGACATGACCGCTGCCGTCTCTTTCGGCAACGTCTCGGGATGTCAGTTCCACCCGGAGAAGAGCGGAGAGGTCGGTCTGAGGATCCTGCGCGCCTTCTGCGGAGTCGATGAACCCAAGACGGGAGGGACCATTGCATGAAACTATTCCCTGCCATTGATCTGTACAACGGCTGCGCCGTGCGTCTGTACAAGGGCGACTACACGCAAATGACCGTCTACAGCGAGGCTCCCGTCTCGGTTGCGCTGACCATGAGGGACGCAGGTGCGACCTGTCTGCACCTGGTCGATCTGGAGGGGGCGCGCGACGGCGGCACCCCGAACGCGGAAACGGTAAAGAAAATCGTTCAGGCGACGGGAATGTTCGTCGAGCTGGGCGGCGGCATCCGCTCCATGGAGGTGGTGGACACCTATCTTTCGCTTGGTGTCAGCCGTGTCATTCTCGGAACGGCAGCGGTGACCGATCCTGCTTTTCTGGATGCTGCGATTGCCAAGCACGGTGAGAGAATCGCCGTCGGCGTGGACATCAAGGACGGAAAGGTCGCCATCAAGGGGTGGCGTGAATCGTCCCCTTACACCCCGGACGAATTTTTCTCGTTGCTTTGCAAAAAAGGCGTACGAACGGTCATCTGCACCGACATTTCCAAGGATGGTGCCATGATCGGAACCAACCGTGCCATGTACGCCGAGCTTGCCGCGCGGTATCCCTCGCTCGCCATCATCGCCTCGGGCGGTGTGAGCAGCCTTGACGATATTTCCGCGCTCAATCAACTGAACATTGAGGGAGCCATCATCGGCAAAGCGTACTATATCGGCGCGATCGATTTGACGCAAGCGCTCTCCATCGTACGCAATGAAAAAGGAGCTCAAGCCATATGATAACCAAACGAATCATTCCCTGCCTTGACGTGCGCGACGGTCGCGTGGTCAAAGGCGTCAACTTTGAAGGTCTTTCCGACGTTTCTTCCCCCGTCACATTGGCAAAATACTACAGCGACTGCGGCGCGGACGAGCTGGTGTTTTACGACATCACCGCCTCCGCCGAAGGAAGAGCGCTGTTCACCGACATTCTGCGCGAGGTGGCTTCTACCATCTTCATTCCGCTGACGGTGGGCGGCGGCATCAATTCGGTTGCCGATTTTGACCGTGTGCTGCAATGCGGCGCGGACAAGGTCAGCGTCAACTCGGGTGCCATCCGTAACCCTGCCGTCATCCCCGAGGCTGCCAAGAAATACGGCTCGCAGTGCGTCGTGCTCTCGGTCGATATTAAAAGGGTCGACGGCACCTATCACGTCTTTGCCAAGGGCGGACGTGAGGATACGGGAATGGACGCCTTGGAGTGGGTCAGGCAGGGTGTTGAGAACGGCGCGGGCGAGATCGTGGTCAACTCCATCGACACCGACGGCGTGCGGGGCGGCTTTGACCTTCCTCTGCTGGAGGAGATTTGCAAGAGAGTCAACGTCCCCGTCATTGCATCGGGCGGCGCAGGCTGCGTTGAGGATTTCATCAAGCTCTTTTATTCTCTCCCCCGCGTGGACGCGGGACTTGCCGCCTCCATCTTCCATTTCGGGCAGGTCAAGATCCCCGATCTTAAGGCTGCCCTTGCCGACGCGGGCATTCCCATGCGTCTGCACTGAATGAATATATTATAATGAGGTAAAATATCCATGCTTGCATTTCCGATTGACAAATTGAAATTTGACGAAAAAGGTCTGATCCCTGCCATTGTGGTAGACGCCACCTCCCGCGAGGTACTGACGCTGGCGTATATGAACCGCGAAAGCCTTGCCATCTCTTTGGAAAAGGAGATGACCTGTTTCTGGTCGCGCTCCCGGCAGGAGCTCTGGCTCAAGGGAGAGACCAGCGGCAACTACCAGCACATCGTCGCCATTACCGCCGATTGCGATTACGATGCACTGACCGTTTACGTTGACCGCGAAGGGCCTGCCTGCCATGAGGGCACGGACAGCTGTTTCCACAACCCCATGTTTGAAAGTGACACCCGAAAAAACTTCACCATGGACGGTCTGTATGAGCTGCTTGTCGGCCGTAAGGCGGAGAAAAAGGAAGGCTCCTACACCACCTACCTCTTCGAGAAGGGACGCGACAAGATCCTGAAAAAGGTCGGAGAGGAATGTACCGAGGTCATCATCGCCGGCAAGGCCGACGACCACAAGGAGACCACTTATGAGATCGCCGATCTCGCCTACCATATCATGGTGCTCATGGTCGACATGGGGCTGACGGTGGATGATATCCGCCGCGAGCTCGCCTCCCGCCATATCATTGATCACAAGATCAAGCAGGAGAAGATGACTGGGGATAATCAATAATAGAAGAATGCGGGGGAAACTTTTTTGAAAAAAAGTTTCCCCCGTACCCCTTTCAAAAAACTTTTGGGGAATAAAAGGATTGCATCGTTACAATGCAATTTTTTTACTTATAAAATCGAAATCAATTCGCCGATATCGCGTAGAATGTAATCGGGACGTTCGTGAATGTATTCAGGCATATCATTGTATATCTGATTCAGCCATACAACGTCCATGCCGGCGCGTTTTGCACCCATAACGTCAAACGGATGATCGCCAACATATAAGCAATCCTTCGCCGCGCATCCCATCTGTTGCAAAAAGCATTCATATATTTTCGGATCGGGCTTTTCAAAGCCGACAATTTCCGATATTACGATGGTTTCAAAGTAATCGGCCAAATCAGCTTCGTGTAAATAATCCAACATCGATGCCGAATAATTAGAAATGACACCAAGTCTGTATTTCTTTTTTAGTTCCTGTAACACCATATGCGCGTTTGGCTTGACAATCTTATTCTGTTTTTCTCGTATAGGCGCATTTTTGAAGGCTTTTTCCAATTCTGCCGTATTTATTTTTGCCCTTACAAAAGGTAACGCTAAAATTTGACGGTCAATGCATTCGATAAATGCTGCATCATCCAGACGCTCGGCGCCGTTGATTTCGCGATATATCTGCTTTGCAATACCCAATTCCATGGTCTGATTGATTTTTGCAGCCTCTTCAGCAGTAATCTTTATACCAATGTTATCAAAACGCCTTGTGATGACCGTTATCGAATCCGGCTCATAACCAATCAACGTGTCACCAATATCAAACACTATTACCTTATACATAAATTCTCCTTCTTACGAAATGCCTGTAATCTGTAGGGGAGGGGGCTCCCCTCCCGCACCTCTGTATTCATATTGTTCTTTATTTCAATCTTGCGTTGTATTCGTCCTTGGTCAACCGCCAATGATACTGAAATTGTCCTTTATGCGGCTTAGTAAATTTCTCCGCCAAGACAAGCGTAAAGCCATTTTTCTCCAAAACACGACATGAACGACTGTTATAATCCTCGCAAAGGCAGTGCAGCACATCCACACGCTCGCACTCAAAAGCGTATTTGATCAGCATACCTACAAAATGCGTACCAATGCCCTTTCCCCAAAACGCCTTCTCTCCGATCATCGCATCGATTCTTCTGACATCCAGACCATCGGCATACATTGCTTTCACATGAGGTAGGTTCATTTTTTGCAGCCAACATTCCCCGACCTTCTCACCATTCACCTTTATGGCAAAGCAGAGGTTCTCTTGCGATATCCATCCGTAAATGCCTTCAACATCCTCCGGTGAATATTCTTCAATATCTTCACCTTCCGCCCAATACAACACCTCCGGATCGGCATTCCAGCGATACAAATCCGGCAAATCCGCGTCGGTAAGCGGCCTCAAAATAATTTCGCAACCTTCGACTCCACCGCGCAGCGTAACGTGATGCGTTTTTATAATGCTCAAACTGTTTTACCTACACTTTCTCCGCGATCAGCACATCCATGCAATGCTTGTGGGGAACTCCGCTGCTGTTACAATTAAAAATTGTTTCTTCGTTTTTATGAAACAGCCAATCGTGGTAATACATAAATAATTCTCCTGATTTCCAATCACCTGCGGAAATTTCACTTTCCTCCATATCAGGCGCAAGAGAAATAAACGGTTTTCTTACGAACACATTGATCGCATTGATCCCGTTTTGCGTCGTGTGCTGCTTTAGATTACCAACGATGTCGCTACGCAACTTATCGGGAATGTAATGAAATACACCACTTGAAAAGATGATATCATACTCTGTTTCAAGCCTGAAATCTCGCGCATCTGCTTTGAAAAAGTCTATTTTTACATCACAGTGATCCGCAAGTGCTCTTGCTTTGATCAAGCCCTGCTCCGAGATGTCAAATGCAGTTACACTGTAGCCATTTCGTGCAAGAAAAACTGCATCCTTACCCTCGCCGCACCCGATATCAAGCACCCTATATTGTTTAGTCGGGGGCTTAAGTCGCATGATTTCATAACAAATACTATTTGGAGCCAATCCCCAATAATATCCCGCTTGGTTGTATCGGTTATCGTAATCCGTTTGGGATTGCGATGGATAGCCGAGCAAAGAATCTATGGAAAGGTTCAGTACAGCCGCGAGCTCGGGAAGAAGAGTCACGTCCGGATAAGAAGTACCATTTTCCCATTTTGAAACTGCTTGAAAAGAAACATTAAGCTTTTCAGCAAGCACTTGCTGTGTAACCCCCATCATCTTTCGACGCTCCGTTATCATTTTTCCAAGATTCATATAGATACCTCCCATTAAAATCAATCATATTATACCACATCGAAGTAAATTATGCAATAACCGCATTGTTGAAGTCAGCGCGCCTACTCAACTGATGGTTGAAAGTTTTTGTGAGGGGTTCGCCAAAAAAAATCGTAAAAATTTCCTCAAAGGTATTGCAATTTCCCCTATGATTTGGTATAATGTTTTCAACGAAAGCACCACAATATCTTGGGGCTTTCCCACCACGATCTTCAAAATCAAAGGAGGATTTCAACATGACTCTCTATGACAAGATCGCCTCTCTCGGAGGCATCCGAGGTCAGTCTCCCGCAACCGCTCGCATCGTCAGCGAAATCGGCTTTGCTGCGGAGCTGTCCACCGCCAAAGGTCATATCTACGACGAGATTGTAGATAAAGCCGCTCAGCACATTCTGGATTGCCGCGCCCGCGACGGCGTGGTCACCAACACCGCCTGCAATGAGGCAGAGCAGATGCTCATGCCCCTGTCTGCCGACGCCAAGGCATTCACCGTCCACTGTATCTCCCACGCTCACATCGACATGAACTGGATGTGGGGCTATCAGGAGACCGCAGCCGTCACGGTTGATACCTTCCGCACCGTGCTTGATCTGATGAAGGAATATCCCGACTTCACCTTCGCACAATCGCAAGCGTCCACCTATGAAATCATTGAGCAGTACGCACCCGAGATGATCGATGAGATCAAAAAGTACGTCAAGGAGGGTCGTTGGGAGGTCAGCGCATCCACATGGGTCGAGACCGACAAGAACATGCCCAACGGCGAATCTCTTGCCCGCCATATCCTTTATACCAAGCGTTATCTATCCAAGCTGCTTGAGCTGGACCCCGCAACGCTGGAGCTTGACTTTGAGCCCGATACCTTCGGTCATAACGTCTCTATCCCCGAGATCTGCACCAAGGGTGGTGTCAAGTATTACTACCACTGCCGCGGCAATAACGACGCATCCAACCTCTCTGCTTATCGCTGGAGAGCAAGAAATGGCGCCGAGCTGATGGTCTGGCGCGATCCCAACTGGTACAACGGCACAGTGGACGAGAATTCCTTCCATAAGGTTCCTCAGCTCTGCACGCAGAACGGCATCGATCAGTTCCTGTTCGTCTACGGCGTCGGCGACCACGGCGGTGGTCCCACCAGACGTGATATCGACCGTATCATTACCATTTCCGGCTGGCCGATCATGCCGACGGTCAAATTCAGCACCTATTCCAACTTCTTCCATGCGCTGGAATCCAGCCGCGACGTCCTCCCCATCCGTGAGGGTGAGATGAACTTCGTCTTCACCGGCTGCTATACCTCCCAGTCCCGCATCAAGATGGCAAACCGCATCGGTGAAGATCGTATCTACGAGTCCGAGATGCTGGGCGCAGCTGCCAACCAGCTCGGCGGCGGTCCCCGCTATAACAAGAGCTTTGGCAAGGCTTGGGAGCAGATTCTCTTCAACCACTTCCACGACATTCTCCCCGGCTCCGGCGTGATCGATACCCGCGAGTATGCACTCGGTCAGTTTCAGAGAGCTATGGCAGCGATCCAGACCAATGCCAACTGCGCGATGCGTACCATGGCCGAGGCCATTGACACCTCCGCACTGATGGCAGATGTCAAGGGCGACTCCACCTCTCAGGGTGCGGGTGTCGGATATATGGTCGGTCAGGCAGCGCATTACGGTATGCCCAGAACCGAGCGTGGTCTTGGTAAAAAGCGTGTCTTCCACCTGTTCAACACCACCCAGTATGATTATGAGGGTGTGTGTGATCTGACCGTCTGGGATTGGCAATACGACGCAGGCAGAGCGCTCTTTGCTGATGCGCAGGGCAACGAGACCGCCTATAAGATCACTGCAAACGGCGCCCACTACTGGGGTCATACCTTCAAGCAGTTCGCACTGATGGTCAAGGTTCCCGCGATGGGCTATGCTACTTATACGCTGGATGAAAAATCCATCCCCTCCAATGAGATGAATCGTTCCTGGGACGACCGCTACGACGGCTACAACGACGAGGATCTGATCATGGAGAACAACCTCATCAAGGCTGTCTTTGATCACCGTACCATGCAGCTGATCTCTCTTGTCGATAAGAAGACCGGCGAGGATCTGGTGGCACTGCCCGCTTGCTCCTATCGCCTGATCAAGGAGAACACCATCCACGGCATGAGCTCCTGGAGAGTCGGCAACTATATGACGGTCGAGAACCTCAATGAAACCCAGAAGGTTCGCGTCCACGACATCAATCTGGGCGGCATCCGTAAGTGGATTCGCTACGACCTGTCCTTCGGTGAGAGATCCAAGCTCAGCGTTTCGGTCTACCTCAATGATAACAGCAATATGCTGGACTTCGATACCACCATCGACTTCCATGAGGTCGGTTCTCACGCAACCTATATCCCGCAGGTCAACTTCATCCTGCCCGTCGGTTATGCGACCGAGAAGTATCGCTACGACATTCCCTTCGCAACGCTGGACCGTCCCGCCATTGAGCATGACGTTCCCGCCAATTCCTTCGCCGCGGCTATCCCGAATGACGGCGAGGATAAGACGGCTCTGATGCTGATCTCGGATACCAAATACGGTTTCCGCGGCGCAGAAAATGCCATCTCTTTGGACTTGGTTCGCGGCTCCTACGATCCCGATCCCTATCCCGAGTACGGTGTGCATAATATCCGCGTCGGCGTCGGCGTGGTGGACGGCGTTGCCAACGATACTCTCTTCCGCGCAGCCGCTCCGTTTGTCCATCCCATCGCCGCTTGCTCCGCAAGAGCCGGCAAGGGTACACTGCCTCTTGGCGGCAGCCTTCTTACCGTGGACGGCGACGTCCATATCAGCGCAGTCAAGACCCCCGAGGACTTCGACGGCCTGATGATCCGCCTGTCCGACGGCAGCGGCAAGGGCGCAGATTACTCTCTGACCTTTGCCAAGACGCCCACGGCAGCCTGCGAGGCAGATATCAACGAGAATGTGCTCGGCGAGCTGCCTGTCAGCGGGAACACCGTCAAGGCATCCGTCGCCCCTTATGCCGTTCAGACCATCCTTGTGAAGTTCTGATTACGACAATTCCATAAGCGTTTCCCGATGCAGCACGTGATGCGAGCGCGCGTTGCATCGGGGCGTTTTTTATTCAAGACAGCTCTTCACTCCGACTGTCCGCATTGATCTCTGCCCCCAATCACTCCATGACCGATGCGCCCCAGCCGGGGCGGACAACTCTTCACACAACCCGGGAAAACACTTATATGATGCGGGTGACTGTGTAATCGTCATACACAAAGCCACTCTTGATTCGGTCGCCCCTTCCGCCGTTTGCGTCGATTCCCTCCCTTCGCTTTTTTATAATTTTCCAATATTTTTTTCAAAAACCCCTTGACAAATCCCCTACTTTGTGGTATCATATACAAGTCGGTGTGAAAACACCGCCAATACCGCATGGAGAAGTCGCCTAGTTGGTCGAGGGCGCACGACTGGAAATCGTGTAACCGTTAAAAGCGGTTCGAGAGTTCGAATCTCTCCTTCTCCGCCAAGAAGAAAGCAGCTTACACCAAAGCTGCTTTCCTTGTAAAAGGGGCATTAGCGCAGTTGGGAGCGCACGACACTGGCAGTGTCGGGGTCAGGGGTTCAAGTCCCCTATGCTCCACCAAAAAGAGCAGCACCGTGCAAAGCACGGTGCTGCTCTTTTTCATGAGACAATCCGTTCTTGAACCCCCGCAAATCCGCAGGATTTGCATGCGTTTGCGTAGATGTTCTCTCGATTACCGCCGCATTTTCCGCAAACGCGGGGTTCTGAGTCCCTGCTCCATCCTCACCGTGCTTTGCACGGTACTGCTCTTTTTTATGAAACATTCGTTCTTGAATCCCCGCAAATTCGCAGGATTTGCATGCGTTTGCATAGATGTTCTTTCGATTACCGCCGCGCTTGTCGCAAACACGGGGGGCAGAGTCCCTGCCTTAATAAAATCCCTTACTCTGTATGTATCCGATCTTTGCACCAACGATGCAACGTAAGCACCCATCCGATAAACGAAAAAAGTAAAATCGGCAAGGAAACTGTCAAAGCAGACAAAATCGACCGCGGAAAATTCGCCACGAAATCAGGGCTGAAATAAAACAAATTGATGACACCGAAAAATTTCGGGAGGATCATCGGCCAAATAGCAAACCCAACACTGTTAAGCCAAAAATCACTGTTTTTCAGCGTATATTTCAAAACCTCCTTAAAGCTCCATTCTTTTCCGCTCATATATGCTAAAAACTTTGATTTATAGGATGATGCCGTAATCTTTAAATGAAGCATACACACAACCAGCATCCAAGCATACAGGTAGATCGTTTTCCAAAAATATTCTCCCTTACTGTTCGCATCAACGAAGATACGCATGATGGTTTGTACAATGATCATGCACAATGTAGAACTCAGAAAATAACTCCAAAAAAGGGCAACCGAATTGACAATAAAACTCCCCGCTTTTTTCATTATTCTTTTTCCTCCGATTTGTTTTTTCTTAATTTTTCTACAATTTCGATATACCGAGAATGCCCCCGTAGTGGCTTTAGAGATGAATCCCTACTGAGCAAAGTCAGGAAATCCCGACAATACGAAAGCTCGTCGGAATGCCATTCTCCACCATTGTAGCCCCGGAAAGTAAGAGAAACGTTTTTCCCATCATTGTGTTCGCAATACAGAAAGTATTCGCAAGCCTGCTCAAAAGCATCCAGTGCTTGCTCATATTGCCCCATATCCGTATAGATTGCTGCAATCAAATAATAATTTGACGCCAAAATACCTGCTTTTGAAAGATAATCCTTCTCCGGATATATAATTTGCATCATATCAATGATTTACTGCCGAATCTGTATTTTTTCTTCAGGGGTATAACAAGGTAGCGCGGCAATCTTGCTAAGACAGGTTGCCAAACTGGTCAGATACCATTTGGCATACCCAATAAGCTCCATCCGCCGCTCCTCGCTGGTGCTGAAATTCCAACGCATGAGCATTTCCTCTTGCGACACCCATATGTGGGGGAGCTTATTGGCAAGCTCCATAATCTTATCATATTTTCCACGCTTTCCATATAAAATAATTTTCAATCTGTACGCATGATCCCGAGGACTGCTCTCATTGCATTCCTTCAAAATCTTATCACACAGAAATTCTATCTCATCCTCACGTCCTCGCACGGCAAGCATATTTTCGGCATGCCTTGCCATCAAATGAAATGACTGCGGATATTGTTTCAAGGCGTCTCGCGTAATTTCCATGGCTTTCATAAATTGTCCGGTGCGAGCAAAGGCTGCAGATTCATCCAAAATCCGCTGGATCTCTGTTTCATCCTTGTTGAAATCTATCCCAAGTAAACAGTCAGTTGACACCTGCAACACTCTTGCCAGCATTGGAAGCTGTGAAATATCCGGTGCCGTTCGGTCACATTCCCATTGCGACACAGCATTTGCGGTAATACCAAGGTAATCTGCAAGCTGTTCCTGAGTCATACCCCTCTCGCGACGGAGCTTTTTGATGGTCGTTCCAATGGACATTGAGACTATCTCCTTATCGATCAAAGATACTTGTTTTTTCTATTATAGCATGATTACAAATGGTTGTCAACACAGTAAATCAACACCTCCCCCGTAGTAATACTGTACTTATGACAGATTTACTGCAATTTATGTCGCTTGAACTTCAGCATCCCACTTAAAAAACCATCTTTCTCTTGCATTTTCCAGACTCTTATGTTATAATAGCAAATAACTCTCCAACCAAGAAAGGAGCTCCCATGATTTACAAAAAGCTCTGTTTCGCGCTTGTCGCCGTTTTGTTGCTGTTCTCCCTTCCCGGTTGCTCGTTGATAATCAGCAAAATCACCACCGACGTAGCAGATACCAATGGGCCGGATGATCATTCCCTCGCTCATTTTGACGATGCATATATCTGCTCCGATGATGCAGATTGTTATTGTGCCACCTACGGTTTCAGACCGGAGGGTGAGGCAAGCTACACCGATAAGGAGTATTGGCACGATGCCGATCAGACGTATGCCCACGCGATGTCACCGCTATCCGGCGTCACGCTGCTGCAGCTCACCTACGGTCGTGAGAGCATTATCCGATTCACCGTTACCCCAACACGCACCGAAGGAAATCTGCGCATCGTTTTGCTGGACGAAAATCAAACGATCATCCACGATTTTTCCATAGAGGAAAGCAGCACCTACGAGGTTACCGATGTCAAAGATCATGAATACGAAATTCTTGCCGTGGGCGAGAGCGCATTGTTCGAAATCACCGTCACGCGCGAGTTTGTCACCCATGTCCCATAAATCAAGAGGACGCACTGCGTCCTTTTTTCTTCAACCTTTGGTTGACAAAAAACAAGCGAACATCTATTGACAAACGCCATCATCTGTGCTATACTATGATCACAATCAACGGCAACACTGCCAAAAGGAGGCGATTACTATGTACCAAGACGAATATTGTTCGGATGTCATATCTGTCGCCTGTGCGCGTGTAAGCCAAGGCGATTGAACGAAATGTTTGCACATCCGATCTCGGGTGTGTTATTTTTTGATGTCCCTTTGATCTGTGATTTGAGCACCCGACGGGTGCTTTTTGTTTTTCGTGGAAAGCCCCCGGAATAAACGTCCAACGGAAAATCCAACCCCGAAAGGAGATTTTTCCATGACCGCTATTTCAACCACCCATTACGCTACTACACAAGGAGGGGATTGCCCATGAAACGATTGAAAAATAAACTTTTAGCTATGGACCCAACAACCACAACCTATAAAGCCATGTACGAAGGCTTAATGATCGTCGACGACCCGTCGCACCCCGGCATGGACCCATGGACCGCCTACGAGCCAACCTACTACCACGAGGACATCGGCTTTACCATCACGCTGACACATAAGCTGGCGCAGGATAAGCCGACGGTGGTCATCGCCATTCCCGTCGCCCGCCTGGGAATGGATCTACCTGCCTCCACCATCGAGCAGGATGCCGTCGCAGACCTCTGTCTGCGCACCTTCAAGCCATATATTGACGAGATGAACGCCGCGCTGTACAACCGCAGTCGCCCCGATACCGAGAACGGAAAGTTTGAGCTGCACACGCCGGGCGGCGAGATTCTCAAGCGTAACGCATCGTTTTTTGCACTCTGCCCGCAAAAGGACTATGAGAACGGCGGCGGCTCCAAGGTCTACGTGTTAAATGACGACGTACAACGTCCGCCGCTGCCCTGCCTATGTATCCGTCTGCAGGTGCAGCTGCCCGCCAAAAAAATGCGGCGAACCGTGCAGATGCTCTGTCGTGACCTTCCCGATGCGGTGGACCGCTTCATTTTTGCCTTTGACCCGGAGCGCTACCGTCAAACACTCACGCTTGCACAGACACAGCACGCCATTCGCACCTGGCTCAAGGGCAGCGACTACTGCGCTTTCATTGCCAACGGCAGCATTTTGCCGCGCGCCAAGGAGGGCGATCTGCCACTGCCGGATGCCATTCCCTTCACGTCCACGCCCGAGGCTGAAATTGAGATCTGCGGCGTGCGCGGCATGGGCATCAGACGCGGCGTAACCGTTATCACAGGCGGCGGCTATTCCGGCAAATCGACGCTTCTGGACGCCATTTCCGCCGGCATCTACGACCATGCGGCGGGAGACGGGCGCGAGCTTTGCCTGACCGATCCCAGTGCCGTCACCATTTCTGCCGAGGACGGACGCAGCGTTATGCACCTCAACATCTCACCCTTTATCCGCTGGCTGCCGGGCGGTGATACGACAGATTTTTCCACCGACCACGCCAGCGGCTCGACCTCGCAGGCGGCGAACATCATGGAGGCTGTGGACAGCGGCGCCACGCTGCTGCTGATCGACGAGGACCGCAGTGCAACCAACTTCATGATCCGCGATCGCACGATGAAACAGCTGATTGAGCGCGAGCCGATCACTCCCTTCACCGACCGCGTCCGAGAGCTGCACGCGGTACGCGGTGTTTCGACCATACTGGTCATCGGCGGCAGCGGCGAATATCTGTCGGTCGCTGATCACATCTACATGATGGAGGATTATCTGATCCATGATGTGACCCAAAAAGCCAAGGAGATCTGTTATGCGCATGGTATGAGCGCCGAGTCGCCGACATTGGGTGATTGGACACAGAGCCGCCTTCTCTACAGTGACCGTTTTACCTCCTACCCCGAGGGCAGCGGCACAGAGCGCCTTCTTGTATCGGACATGGGCTTTATTCTGATCGGTGACGAGCAGATCGATGTGCGCGCCATGCACAATATCGTCTCTCCCCGTCAGTTAGATGCGCTCGCCTTCATGCTGCGCTACCTCCAGATCACCAACATCGCTCATTGCATCGACCTCACACATAAAATCGACGAATTATATGCAAAAATTGACACAGAAGGCTTGGATTTTCTCTATTCGCCCTTCTTCACGGACAGTGAGCGATTTCTCGATCTGCCGCGCAAGCAGGAATTTTTATGCTTGATCAATCGTATGCGAAAAATTCACTACACGAAAGCAGGTGATACCCATGATGAGCGTCTGTAAGCTTACCATCTCGGAAAAGATCAAAGACTATCGTGCACAAAACCGTCTGTCGCAGGGCGCGTTCGGGCAGCGGGTCGGCGTGAGCGCCCAAGCGGTCAGCAAGTGGGAAAAGGAGCTTTGCTATCCCGACATCACCATCTTGCCGAGCCTTGCCGCCCTCATCGGCTGCTCGATCGGCGACTTCTTTGATATCAGATAAAAAAGCGGCTGCGCCTCCCGCAAGGGTTAGCGCAGCCGCGTTGCTTATGTAAATTCGATCGAATCAAACACCGCCGACATGATCTCCATGACGTTCTTTTTCTGTCGATATTCGTAGTTGGACAGTCTCTTGGCGTACTCACTGGCGGGGTCATCAAACAAAATGACACCCTTTTGCTGCAGCGATTGGAACAAGGACTTCTCGGGCATCAAGGGCAACAGACGCGTGTGGGGCACGTTCTCCGCGATCAGTGCCTTCAGCTCGCCCAGCGCCACCCCGGGAGCCGACTTGGTCTTGGAATAGCTGTTGGGCAGCACGTAGCGGATCTTCTCAAGCTCAATATCGTTGTCCACAAAGTATTGCAGTGTGTTGTAAAAGCCGTTGACTCCCAGCTTATTCAGCTCGACGATCAGCATCAGCAGATCGGTCTTCTCCAAAAGGATCTCGGTGGTGCGGTTGGATGAGGGCGGGAGATCGAAGAAGGTGAAGTCGAAACTCCCTTGCAAGCGATCGATCGCTGCGGTAAACTGGCGCTCAAACGTCCGCTCCAGCGTCAGCTTTTTGGAGAGCATATCGGTATTGAGCGTCTTGACGGCGTACAAATTGTCGCGCATGGGTATCAGCACGCGTTCCTGCTCGCAAGCACCCGCGACATAATGCTCCAGATAATTGGAATCATCTTCAAATACGGCAGAGGAACGACCGAACATCTCAAACACACTGTTCTGATCGTCGATGCTGATGATCAGAACCCGCTTACCAAGCGAGGTCAGATATCCGGCGAACTCGCCGGTGACGGTGGTCTTACCCACACCGCCCTTTTTACAGAAAAAGCTGATCAGCATTTGATCTTACCTCCCTTTTTGATCATTTCACGCGCCATTGCATCAAACGCATCCCGATCCTGTAAAAAAGCGCGGGTCAGCAGTGCGCCCTCAATGATAGATCCCAGCGATTGCTCGGGATAAAGCGATTGTGCCAGCTTGCAAACGTCCTTGCTGACGCGCGCCAGCACCATACGGCGCTCGACACGGTCGCCGGCAACGCGGAACTTGACCGCAACCGAGGTATCGTTGTCCGCCACGTTCTCACCGTGGCGCACACGATCCTCCGCAGGATTGTGACGCACGGGGCGAGGGGGCGCAGGACGACCGGGACGCACGGGTGCCACCCGATCAGGGGCAAGCGCAGCAGGGGCCTTGGGAGCGGCGGGCGGCTCTTGGGCAGCGGGTGTCGGCACGGTATCGTTCTGTGCCGCGGAAGGCTCTGCCGCAGGTGCTGCGGGTGCCGCGGGTGCGACCACCGTTGTCTCAATGCGGATCTCGGGGGCAGCTGCGGGCGCCTCGGCACGGATCTCGGGGTTCGCGGCGGGAGCGGCGGTGACCGTCTCCTGCGCGGGTGCTGCCGCGATCTTGGGCTCGGCAGCCGATGGCTGCGGCTGCGTATGTATTTCAGGTGCTGTATCCTTCTTTTCTGCGACGGGCGGTACGATCTCGGGGGCGGCCGCCGTCTTTTTCTCCCCGGAAGGGGGCGCGGGCGTATAATCCTTGGACTCTACCTTGAGCTCCAAGGGGTTGGTTCTCTTTTGCATTTTGGTACTAAATTCCTTTCCGTGGGCTTGCGTGGCGCCGCGACTCCTCTCGGTACACGGTGCATCCACGCCTCTACCTCTCATTCTACCATACTTTTCTTGATTTTACAATACCTTCGACAAAAAAAGACGCAGGAAATCTTTTAATTTTTTATTTTTTGTCCCTTTGCGTCCTCCCATGTGGGAAAAAGCGCACGATATTCGTCGAGCAGGATGGAGCTGTAACCGATATCACGACGCACACCCTTGATCAACATACTCTGTCTCCGATAGCCCTCGAAGGTCATTCCCACCTTTTGCATCACGCGCAAAGAGGCCTCATTGCCATAAATGAAACGCGCCTCGATGCGTTGCAGAAGTAAGCGATCAAATCCGAAGGCAAGCACCGCCCGCACCGCCTCGACCGCGATCTCATGTCCCCAGACGCGTGGGCTGAGCACGTATCCGATCTCGGCGCACTCGTTCTGTGCATCGATCGAGGTAAATCCGCAGGTGCCGACCATGCGTCCACTCTCCTTGAGCACCACCGCCCAATCGTAGAAGGTACCCGCAGCATAACGCGTCGCAAGATACTTAAGATATTCACGGGTGTATGCGCGGTCGGGGTGGGGCGACCAGAGAAGATAACGGGTCACCTCGGGACGGCTGGCGTAATCGAACATATCCGCATCGTCACTCGTCCGCATTTTTCGCAGCGTCAGACGCGGGGTGGACAGCTCGGGCATATGCGCAAATACGCGATGGATAACTTCCTGTTTCATGAGGATTGCAAAACCTTTCGTGATCGATCATTCCTACCTATATTATAATCTACCCGCGCAAAAAAAGCAAGAGCTTTGGCGAAAAAGTTCAAATATTTTATCATTTTATGCAATATTTGATCTGTATTCTGTCACAATACACAAATCCGTTATATTGAATTTGTTCAAGGCGACAAAATTCTCCTGCTTATCCAATGTTCACACTTTGTTCATTGACATGTCTACCATTTTCTGCTATACTGTAAAAGCATAAAAAAGTGCAGAAAGAGAAAGGAGACAGCGGATATGAAATTTGACCATGTATTTGTTCCTTTTGTCAGCCACAAACTTCATCTCGGCTGTCATCCGAGGTGGATCTTCTATCGATGAGGCGTGTAGACCAAAAGCGTCTGCACGGAAAAATACCCACACGAAACTGTTTACCACAGTTTTATACGGAGGTTTGTTATGAAAACAAATAAGTATAAAACATTTTTTGTGACTATTCTCATACTTGTGTTTTTGTTTGTATTGCCCGTTCTCCCCGCCTCAGCAGAATCAAATATTGCGGCGTTGGTTGAGGAGCAATTTACTTCAGCACAAGAAGAATTGGGCATAGATGAGTTGTCTACCATCAGTTCTGCTCAATATTCATATGACCCAAGTGGTGCCTATTGGTGCACCTGGCTGTCCACAGAACTCTTTTCCGAAGAATACAAGGAAGGAGATTCCCTTGATACATGGGCACATCCTAACAATGTTTGTATTTTCGTCCCCACCGCGGATGGCTTGTCGGGCTTTATGGAGTTCCGCTATAAGCAAGATGCATGGACGGAGAATTTGGGGTACACCTATACCGGATTGGTATGGCAAGGGTATCAGGACTCCTACGTTTTGCGAAAGGATGCACTGATCTACGCATTGGAGCGGCTTGAACTTGGTAATGTGGAAGAAATTCGCTTTTACATGGCAGATTGGATTCACTATTGCACGTTGGTGTACGTGAAAAGCGACACAGGGGAATATATGATTCCGTTCGGATGCTCTAAAAAAATATCCTTGGTGGACGGTGAGCTTTATACTGTCAAGGAGGTCGCCGATGCTGCCTGGCGCGATTGGTACGGCAGCTCCCAAATTGCCGCTCAAAAAGCAATTGCGGTGCGCATCGCCCTGACGGTTGCCCTGGTCGCGGTCGCCGTTGCCGTGCCTTTGATTGTCCGACACAGAAAGAGGAGGAACCCGATGTGAAACATAAGTTTTTTGCCCTGTTGCTCAGCGCTTGCCTACTTTTGGCGGTGCTCGCAAGCTGCACGACCGCAGACAATGATGTGCCGACGAACGACATACCGATAAACGACGTACCGACAAACGACG
>JAFTJZ010000117.1 GCA_017456145.1 Clostridia bacterium | reverse complement strand
TATCCTTTATCCGTTATTTTTTGTGCAAGAGCTTATGCCATTACAAACAGATTTCCGAGCGAGGATAACACCGACAGAACAAGTGCAACCGCGAGCACCGAATCAAATCGGTCGAGAACGCCGCCATGTCCCGGAAACAGTTTACCATAATCCTTCAAACCGTAGGTGCGCTTGACAGCAGACATCGCCAGGTCTCCGATCTGCGAAACGAAGGAGATAAACAGACCGCTTGCAGCCAACATCAGATAATTCGCTTTGACCGCACCATCGGTGATCGTATTGACAATAAAGCCATACAGCAGCATGGCGAGTATGCAGAATATGATCCCGCCGATACTTCCCTCCACCGTTTTCTTGGGGCTGATTTCGGGAATGAGCTTGTGCTTTCCGAACAATCTCCCCGCAAAGTAAGCAAACGTATCGGTCACCCAAGCGCCGATAAAGCAAATCAGGTACAGATATTTTCCATCCTCGCTGCTGTAGCGGAGCATGATGATTCCCGAAAATGCCGCAATAATGTAAAAGCAAGCGAAAAACGGGATTCCCACCTCCTGCAAGGAGATTTTGCCTCGCATAAATACGAGATAGGTAAACAAATACAAGGCCCAGACAACCAGCATCGCCATTCCTACGGCAGCAAAATCCGCACGATCACGCTCAAAATATCCATACAGAGGATAAATTGCCGAAATCATCAAAGGAATCGATATCCAAAGGCGGCGATGCAAATGACAACATTTGAGCATCTCATATACGGCGATGAGCGAAAGGAGCGCCGCCGCGACGGGAAGAATCAGCGTATCCGAAAAAATCAGGATCGGCAGTAAAATCGCAATAGCCACAATTGCCGTAATAACACGTATAGCCATATCAGTGAAAAAGCTCCCTTACGTTTAGAATCAATTTATGCGTCAAACGTCTCCAAAACGGCGCTTGCGTGTATAAAATTCGCGAATGATCTCGTCAATATCGTCAGTCGTCAACTCGGGCCACAGCTTATCCGTAAAATAAAGCTCGGAATATGCCGCCTGCCAGAGCAAAAAGTTGGAAATGCGCAAATCTCCGCCCGTGCGTACGATCAGATCGGGGTCGGCAAAGCCCCCCGTGTACATAGCATCGGAAACGTCCTGCTCGGTGGGATTTTCAATGCCTCTCTCACGCAACACACGGTAAGCACGTGTGATCTCCGCGCGTGCACCGTAGTTGAGGGCGATATTGAGAATCATATCATTATTTTTGGTACTATCCTCCAGATCGGCAATCTTTCTCTGCAGCTTTTCGGGCAGCGCCGTCGTATCACCGATAAAGCGGAATCTTATACTCCTTTTGCGCATCAATCGCTCGCTGTTGTCAAGGTAATAGTCCATGAGCTCCATGAGTGCGTTGACCTCGGCGGCAGGTCGCTTCCAGTTTTCCGTGGAAAACGCATAAACCGTCATAATTTTGAGTCCAACGTCAGCGCAATAATGTGACAAGGTCTGAAACGTCTTGGCTCCCGCGCGATGTCCTGCCATACGGGGCATACCTCTGCGCTGTGCCCAGCGCCCGTTGCCGTCCATAATGAAGGCGATATGTTTTAATTTATCATCCAGCTGTGGAATGTTTTTTTCTTTTTCCGCTGCCATAGTGATTGCCCTTTCATTGCTATCTTTTGTAAAAATGGGAGCGAAATAACCAAGGTCACTCGCCCCATGTATGGTTTTGCGACGAACCTCGGCATCGCATCAGGGGATCGGGTCAGATCTCCATGATCTCCTTTTCCTTCTTTGCCGTGATCTCATCGATCTTCTTGACGCACTTGTCAGTCAGATCCTGAATGGTCTTCTCTGCCGCTTTCAGCTCATCCTCGGTCAGTATGCCGTCCTTCTTCTGCTTTTTCGCGTCATCGTTGGCATCACGGCGGTTGTTACGAACAACCACCTTCGCCTCCTCCGCATACTTAAGGACCTGCTTACGGATCTCCTTACGACGCTCTTCGGTCAGCTGAGGGAATACCAGACGAATGATCTTTCCGTCATTGGCGGGTGTAATTCCGATATCAGAAGTCAGGATCGCCTTCTCCATAGCCTTGAGCGTGGAGGCATCATAAGGAGCGATGGTCAGCGTTCTGGCGTCGGCAACGCGAACGTCAGCCATTGTGGTCAAGGGCGTGGGTGAGCCGTAATATTCAAAATTGATGCGCGCAAGAACAGAGGCGTTGGCCTGCGCTGCGCGGACTGTGCCGAGTGTAGTCTGAAAATTGTCAAGGGTCTTTTCGTTTTTTGCCTCAAGTGTTTTGGTATCGTACTTCATGATGTAAGTTCCTTTCTCTTGCTTTATATTTTAATTATGGATTTCGGTACCGATGCGCTCGCCCATGACCACACGATAAATATTATTGGGGTCAGCCAAGGCGAAGGAATAGCAGCGAATATGGTTCTCCATGCAGAAGGACATCGCCGTCATGTCGATGGCGCGCAATCCCTTCTCAATGATTTCCATATATGTAATCTCCTCGTAGCGTGTTGCCGTGGGATCGAGCTTGGGGTCGGCGCTGTAAACGGCGTCTATGTTCTTTGCCATCAAAATGACATCCGCCTCAATTTCCGCTGCACGGAGTGCTGCCGCAGTGTCCGTTGAGAAGAAGGGCAAGCCTGAGCCGCCACCGAAGATGACGACCTTACCCGCATTCAGCGCAGCAATTGCATCACGTGAGGTATAATGATCGGCAAAGGTATTCATCTCCACCGCGCTCATGACTGTACAATCAATGCCGCATTGCTCAAATCCATCCTGCAGAGCCAACGCGTTGATGGTCGTTGCGAGCATCCCCATGTGGTCGGCACGACAGCGGTTCATGCTGCCGCCTTGTCTGCCGCGCCAGATATTTCCTGCGCCGCAAAGAACACCCACCTGAACGCCGGCATCGGTACACCGCTTGACGACCTTGGCGACCTCGCCGATAAAATCAAAGTTCAAAATACCGTCGCTGCCGACCGAGAGTGCCTCGCCGGAGAGCTTTAGTAAAACGCGACGATATTTAGGCTGCGCCGCGCAGCTGCCATTGGTTTGACTGTTGCTGTTATCCATATCAATACCCCCGAAATCGTAGTCAGATTCTTCACCTAATATTTTACTACAAAATGCGCGATTTGTAAACATCTAAATTGTAAATAAATTAAAGATTTTTACATAAAATTCAAAAAACCTCCACCGCGGAAGACGCGGTGGAGGTAAAAATCATATTTTTGGGTGAAAATTACTGACCGGAGGTCATCTTTGCGATTTCCTCAGCGAAGTTCTCTTCTCTCTTCTGGATGCCCTCGCCCTTCTCAAAGCGAACGAACTCAACGATGGCGATCTTGCCACCCAGCTCCTTGGCAACGCTATCTACATACTTACCGACCTTCATATCCTCGTCCTTGACGTAGGTCATGTCGACCAGGCAGTTGTTGTCGTAGAACTTGTTGATACGACCCTCGACCATCTTTGCCTTGATCGCATCGGGTTTCTTGGCGTTTGCGGGATCGTTGGCGATCTGTGCGAGCAGAATGTTCTTCTCCTCCTCCAGAACGGATGCGGGAACCTGCGTTCTGTCAAGATAAGGCGTAGGATATGCGCCAATCTGCAGAGCGATGTTCTTTGCGAAAACATCAAAGCCATCCTTGCCTGCAACGTCGGTATCGAACTTAACGACAACACCGATGGAGCCATTGCCGTGCACGTAGGTTGCAACAGCGCCGCCCTCGATCAGAGCAAAACGACGAATGGTCAGCTTTTCACCGATGATGGCGATCTTCTCAACCAGCGTAGCCTCGACCGTTGCATCGGAGCCCTCATACTTGAGAGCCATCAAAGCGTTGATATCCGCGGGCTTGTTTGCCAGAATGGTAGCCAGCAGACCGTCAACGAACTCCTGGAAGGATGCGTTCTTTGCAACGAAGTCAGTCTCGGAGTTGACCTCGATGATTGCGTAAACGTCGTCTTTGTTAGCGATCTTAACGATACCGTCAGCAGCAATTCTGCTTTCCTTCTTTGCGGCGGTAGCCAGACCCTTCTCGCGAAGAATCTTAACAGCAGCCTCCATATCACCGTCAGCCTCAACCAGCGCCTTCTTGCAGTCCATCATACCAAGACCCGTCTTTGCGCGCAGAGCAGCGACGTCTTTTGCAGTAATATTAGCCATGTGGGACCTCTTTCTATCAATTCAATGATTGTTATTTTTAATCGTTTTAGGGACCGTCGTCGCTCGCCATGGCGAATGATCATGACCGGTCCGCATTTTGGGATTAAAGCTCAGCAGCCTCTTCGGTCTCTGCAGCAGCCTCGGGAGCGTCCTGCTCACCCTGCTTACCCTCGATGACAGCGTCAGCGATAGCAGAGGAGATCAGCTTGATCGCGCGAATTGCATCATCGTTACCGGGGATGATATAATCTGCATCATCGGGATCGCAGTTGGTGTCAACGATCGCGACTACGGGAATACCCAGCTTCTTTGCCTCAAGAACAGCGTTCTTTTCCTTGTGGGGGTCTACAATAAAGATAGCAGAGGGGAGCGTGTCCATGGTCTTGATACCGCCAAGGTTCTTCTCCAGATCGAACATTTCCTTCTGCAGACCTGCGACCTCTTTCTTGGGCAGCAGATTGAAGGTGCCGTCCTCCTGCATCTTGTTGAGGTTGTTCAGACGAGCCAGAGACTTCTTGATGGTCTTGAAGTTGGTCATCATGCCGCCGGGCCAACGGTTGTTGACATAGTACATACCGCAGCGGGTAGCCTCCTCCTTGATTGCCTCGGCAGCCTGTTTCTTGGTGCCGACGAAGAGAATGGTACCGCCCTGAGCTGCGAGCTCACGAACGAACATATAAGCCTCTTCGAATTTCTCCACCGTCTTCTGCAGGTGGATGATGTAGATGCCGTTTCTCTCCGTGAAGATGTATTCCGCCATCTTGGGGTTCCATCTTCTGGTGTGGTGACCGAAATGAACGCCGGCCTCCAGCATCTGTTTCATGGTAATGATAGACATTTCAATGTCCTCCTTCGGTTTTTTCCACCACATGAGCGTCGTGCTGTCACCCCGTCGGGGCACCGATCACACCCTGTCATGTGTGTGTATTTTTTATATT
>JAFTJZ010000116.1 GCA_017456145.1 Clostridia bacterium | reverse complement strand
CGCACCGTCCGGGCTTGCGATGTTTCCCCTTGCCCTGCGGTCCTCTCGCATAGTCCGTGCACCGCGGGGCGTTCCCTGATCGTCAGCATATTTTCACTCCTTTTTATCTTAACCTTCCGACACTCCTCATCGGGAGCCGTTTTTCATCCCAGTATATGAGTCCCCTCGCTTAAAAATAACGCACAACGCCCTGCTTTTCGGAATTTTTTGCAAAAAAAACTTGTATGATGCCTCGAAAAACGTACAAAAGCCCTTGTAATTTTTTCAGTTTTATTGTATAATAAAGGTAATATGGACGCATCGCATCCATTCGTGCGTCAAAAAACAGGAAA
The DNA here is from genome assembly GCA_017456145.1 of Clostridia bacterium. Lineage (GTDB taxonomy): Bacteria > Bacillota > Clostridia > Oscillospirales > CAG-272 > SIG644. The sequence continues at coordinate 5,008 of JAFTJZ010000116.1, read as the reverse complement.
GGATCTCATCTCATGCCCAACCATATCTCATCCGTTTACAAGAAAATCAAAGAAAACATCGCCCGCGTCATCGTCGGTAAGGACGATACCGTGGATATGCTGCTGGTCAGTATGCTCTGTGGCGGTCACATTCTGCTGGAGGACGTTCCCGGCACGGGTAAGACCATGCTGATTAAATCGCTCGCCGCCTCGGTCGGCTGCGACTTCAAGCGTATTCAGTTTACGCCCGACCTGCTCCCCTCCGACATTACGGGCGTCAATTTCTTCAATATGAAAAAATCCGAATTTGAGTTTATCCCCGGTCCCATCTTCGCCAACATCGTCCTTGCCGACGAGATCAACCGTGCAACGCCCAAGACCCAGTCCGGTCTGCTCGAGTGCATGGAGGAGGCTCAAGCCACCATCGACGGCAAGACCTATCCCCTTGCCTCGCCCTTTATGGTCATCGCGACCCAGAACCCCGTTGAGAGCATGGGTACCTTCCCGCTGCCCGAGGCACAGCTGGACCGCTTTTTGATGAAGGGCTCGATGCAGTATCCCACCCATGAGGAGAGTGTCGACATTCTCGCTCGCTTTGACAAGACCAGCCCCCTGACCACGCTGGAGAGCGTCGTCACCGCCGAGGAGATGAAGGAGGCCATCGCCGAGCTGCCGAACATCTACATCTGCCGCGAGCTGATGGGCTACATATCCGCCATCGTGGAAAAGACCCGCGATTATCCTCGCGTGGTATTGGGCGTCAGCCCCCGTGGCGCACTGTCGCTGATGAAGGCCGCCAAGGGCTATGCCGCCATTGCAGGCCGTGACTTCGTTTTGCCCGACGACATCAAGCGTGCAGCTCACCCCGTACTGGAGCACCGCATGGTACTGGAGAACGCACTGCGCATCCGCAAGAACGCTGCCGCGGAGATCATCGACGACATTCTCTCCGGCGTGACCGTTCCCACCGAGGCGGTATTTGAGGCAAGAGACTGATGAAAAATTTTCAAATTCGCACATTGGAGGCGGAGGAGAGTTTTTCGGATCAAATGGCTGCTGTGATGGAGAAGATCTTCGACTTCATCGCCTCGGACGTCTTCCGTGGGATCCTGATCTTTTTGGGCGTTGCGCTGTTTCTGTTTATTCTGGTGCGAATCTATATGCGTCTGCGCACCTCGCACCTTGGAAACATTGAATACGAGCGCACCTTCTCCCGCGACGGCATCTATGAGGGGGAAACGGTCGAGATGATCGAGACCATCCGCAACCGCGGATTCTTTCCGCTGCTGTTTGTGGATGTGGAGTCATATCTCTATCCCTGCTTTGAGATCGAAGAGTACGGCACGGGAAAGACCACGACCATGCCCGTGCTGATCAGCCGGTTCCAGCTGCTGCCCTACGTACAGATCCGCCGCCGTCACCGTCTTCGCTGCACGGCAAGAGGATATTACCAGCTGCAGACCGCATCGATCTACGACCGCGGCGGCGCGGTGCCGCTGCAATCTCCCGCCGAGCTATACGTTTATCCCAAGGTCATCCCCATGAGTCTGTCCCGCCTTGCCGTGGGACGCTTGCAGGGTGAATACACCAGTATGCGCCCCCTGTATTCCGATCCTTTCTCTCTTTCCGGCATCCGTGACTACCGCTTTGGCGACACGGTCTCCCAGATCAACTTCAAGGCAAGCGCCCGCGTGCCGATCTCGGGCAGCAGCGCCTCGCCGCTGAAGGTCAACAACCGCGATTTCTGTGCCTCCCGCCGTCTGATGGTCTATATGGATTTCCATCTCCCCATCGGCACGGTCATGAATCATGAGGAATACACCGCGCGCGCCGAGCGGGGACTCTCCTACTCCTCCGCTCTGATCCGAGATGCGGTATACGCGGGATATGCCGTCGGCTTTGCCGCCAACTGCAAGCTGCTGGACGGCTCGCTTTCGCTGCGTTTCCCCAAAGACAGCAGCGAGGCACACATGATGGAGATCATGCGCGCCATGGCAGCGCTGCTCCCGCAGGACGGTGCATCGTTCAACTCTCTTCTGGAGTACGACATCACCGAGGGTATGTCCGATACCGAGATCGTCATCTTCTGCTACGTCATGAGCGAGGACACGCTGACCCGCGTGGCTGCGCTGGAACAGATGGGCAACTCGGTCAAGGTGGTTCTTCTGACCGCCGAGGATCTGTATGAGGGAGGTGACGCGGTATGATCAAGAATCTTTTGAACGCTCTTCGCCGTATGTGGGGAGAGCTGAGCACCAAGCGGCTGATCATCACCGCGATCTATCTGGTATGCGCGTTGATCTCGGTCTGGTACACACAAACGCACACAGGGCGTGCTCAGCGCGGCATCGGCTTTGTGGCGATGATCGTCTTCATCATTCTGTTCGTCAGCTCCTTTAAGAAACTGTTGAGCGAGGAGATCCAGGATCTGCTGGACGAGATCTTTGAGCGCGTCGGTGCGATCATTTTCTTCCCTGCGGCTTGGTGCATCCGCAAGATCGCCAAGTTCCTTGGCATTGGCAGATGGGCCGGCTGGGGCGAGGATGAGCGGACCTTCTTATGGAAGGATCGCGAGAAAAACGCACATCGCAAAAAGCGTCTCAAAAACGATCAGAAATGGACAGAGCAGCTGGACAACCGCCAGCGCGTTCGTTTCCTTTACATCGAGTACATGATCAAGCGTATCCGCAGCGGCTACAAGCTCAACCGTCAGATGACGCCGGACGAAATTGCCGAGGATCTGGTGCTGGAGGAGGAGGAGAAGGTCATCTTCTCCACTTACGATCAAGCACGGTATGCCAAGAATCCCGAGATCTCCGACAACACGGTCGGCTTGATCATGGCGCTGACCAAACGCCGTCAGGAGATCAGAAAAGACCGATTTGATTGATGCTTGACGACCGAAACGCAACAGATACTTCCCCACCCGCAAGGCACAACGTTTTCGCGGGTGGGGATTTTTATATTGCGCGAACATATTTTCCTATCGCGCATTCATTATCGTTCACTTCTTTGTCCCACGACAGATGAGAATAAAAATGTTATCCTTACATGAATGATCCCTCCATTCATGCATTTTCTTATTGACAGATGCGATGTAATATAGTATAATAATATCGAGCCACTCCCCGCCCATGATCCGCGCTTGATTTTGGTAATTATATACAAATTTCAAGCTGCGAATTTGTGCACCTATACAAACTTCATTCTAAGCACTTGACAAAACAATCTCGTGATGGTATAATATCATCGTTGAAAGAACAATGGTAATTACCGCGTGAGTTTTTCAACATGCGAAGATGTGTTATGTACAGCACATTTTCATTCCGCAAGGGGTTTCAAAATATTTTATAAAGGAGGATTTCATCATGCCTAACCCCGCTATCATCGCCGCCATCGCCGCAGCCGTTGTGCTGGTCATCTTCATCGCCTTCGGCTACCTCAAAGCGCCCCCCGACACCGCCTACATCATTTCAGGTCTGGGCAAAAAGCGCATCCTGATCGGTAAAGCCGGCTGGCGCATCCCGTTCTTCGAGCGCGTCGATAAGCTCTCATTGAGCGTCATGCAGGTGGACGTCAAGACCACCGAGGCCGTTCCCACCAACGAGTTTATCAACGTCTCGGTTGACGGCGTTGCCAACGTCAAGATCTCGTCCGATCCCGAGCTGCTCAAGCGCGCCGCCGAGGCTCTGCTTGGCAAAACCCGCGCCGAAATGGTGACACTGGTCACTCAGGTGCTGGAGGGTAATATGCGCGAGATCGTCGGCTCCGTCGGTCTGAAGGATATGGTCCAGGATCGTCAGGGCGTCGCCAAGAAGATCACCGAGAACGTCGTTCCCGATATGGAAAAGTTGGGTATCGAGGTGGTCAACTTCAACATCCAGAACTTCAAGGATGCCGCCGGCACCATTGAAAACATGGGTATCGACAACGTCGAGCAGATCCGCAAAAACGCCCAGATCGCCAAGGCGAACGCACAGCGCGACATCGCCATCGCAACCTCGCAGGCACAGCAAGAGGCCAACGCCGTCAAGGTCGAGGCGGAGAAGAAGATCGCCGAGCAGGATGCGGCTCTCGCCGTCCAGCAGGCCGACATGAAGGTCCGCTCCGACACCAAGCGCGCCGAGGCAGATGCCGCCTACTCCATTCAGGAGGAAAACCAGCGTAAGGTCATCGAGATCGCCAAGACCAATGCCGACATCGCTCGCCGTGAAAAAGAGGCAGAGCTCAAGGAAAAGGAGATCGCCATCAAGGAGCGCGAGCTGGAGGCTCAGATCAAAAAGCAAGCCGATGCGATCAAGTACCAGACCGAAAAAGAGGCAGAGGCAGAGCTGGTCAAGAGACAAAGAGAGGCCGATGCCCGCCATTACGAGGCTCTCAAGGCCGCCGAGGCAAAGAAGGCCGAGGCAGACGCAATGCGTTACGCCATGGAGCAGGAGGCAGAGGGTATCCGTGCCGTTGGTGTTGCCGAGGCAGAAGCCATCGAGAAAAAGGCAGAGGCCCAAAAGAAGATGGGCGAGGCCTCCGTTCTGGAGATGTACCTCAACGCACTGCCCGAGGTGGTCAAAAATGCGGCATCTCCTCTGGCAAAGACCGACAAGATCGTTATGTACGGCGAGGGCAACTCCACCAAGCTTGTGCGTGACGTCATGAACAGCACCGATCAGATCATGCAGGGTGTCAAGGAGAGCGTCGGCATCGACCTTTCCTCTCTGCTGGCTGGATTCCTCGGCGGCAAGGTTGCCACCGCAGCCCCCGCTGTTGATTCCACCGAGCCCGAGCAGTCCGCAGACGATGAGACCGCTCCGTCGCTCGACGAATAATCCACTCAAAAATGGGACTTGGGGCAATGCTCCAAGTCCTGTTTTTCGGTTTTCATGCTCTTTGAGGGCCCGCACATTCATTCTATTTAACAACAAGGTAGTAGGGGCCCCACATAGAATTTCGTTCTGCTCAGATAGAAAAGAACCGTTAAGGTTTAATTTGAAATTTTTTACAAGTTTTTTGGAGGTGTCGGAACCTTTTGTTC
>JAFTJZ010000115.1 GCA_017456145.1 Clostridia bacterium | reverse complement strand
GGCAATAAATCCAATTAGCGTTAGAATATTTTTTCGCACAATCTAACCGGAACAAATCTCGAAACAAGGAGGTGACCCAATGGGTTCCATACAAGTACTACCGTTTTCCGTTGCTAACCGCATTGCGGCGGGTGAGGTAGTGGAGCGTCCCGCATCAGCCATCAAGGAGCTGATCGAGAACGCGATGGATGCCGATGCCACGCGCATCACAGTGGAGATTCAAAACGGAGGCATGACCTTTATGCGGGTCACCGATGACGGCTGCGGCATGAGTGCGGATGACCTGGCGATGTGCATACGACGTCACGCCACCAGCAAGATCAGAAGTGCTGCCGATCTTTCCACCGTTCTGACCATGGGATTTCGCGGAGAGGCGCTTGCAGCCATTGCCTCGGTTTGCGAGATGCGAATCATGTCCCGCCGTCACGATGAGGAGATGGGCAATATTCTGGAGGCCAGTCAAGGGAACATGATCAGTGTCCGCGAGACGGGCTGTATGGTCGGAACGACGGTCATCGTCGAGGAGTTGTTTGCCTCGGTTCCTGCCCGCCGCAAGTTTATGCGCCGCGATGCGACCGAGGCGCAGGCGGTGGTCAGTATTGTCGAAAAGCTGGCGCTTGCCCGTCCTGATATCGCTTTCCGCCTGATCGTGGATGGCAACACCAAGCTGCAGACGGCAGGAGACGGCAATCTCAAGGCCACGATCTATGCCACACTCGGCAAGGAATTTGCCAACCGCATGATTGAGGTCAAGGGTGCCTTGGATGGGGTGGAGCTGTCGGGCTTTATCAGTCGCCCGGATTTTGTTCGCGGAACACGCAGCGCAGAAAATTTCTTTATCAATCGCCGCTACGTTCGCAGCGCCCCCGCCGCAGCGGCGCTCGAGCAGGCGTATCATTCCTTTATGGCGACGGAAAAATTCCCTGCCTGCGTTCTGCACCTGTCCATGAACCCCGAGGCAGTGGATTTCAACGTTCACCCTGCCAAGCTGGAGGTGAAATTTTCCCGCGAGTCGGCGGTGTTTACGGTAATATATACCACGGTACGAAGTGCGTTGTCGGCAGATGAAAGTCGTCCCGAGCTGCATTTTGCCATATCACGGCAAGCGGCGACACAAAAAGCGGATAAATCCATGGCGGGGGAGAGAACCACGACAACCCGTCGCACCTCGGACGCGTTTGCACCCGTTTATGACCGCAAGGTCGCGGCGGCTGCACCGGAGGGCAACCGTGCGGGCAAGCAAATGTCGTTGACCGAAAAAGAGGTGGCGCCAAGTCCGTCTTCTTCTTTGGGAAGAGCACCTTCTGCGCCGTCGGGGGAGCCTCCCGTGTGCGTCCCGCCCATCGCCGTGCCGAGCGACACGCTGCCATCGGATATGCCGCCTGCGACACCGCCGTCAACGGATGACATTTCTGTGCCGAGTGAAAGCATGCCAAGTCCGCCGACATCCCGTGGGGAGCCCTTGATCACGGCGGAGCAATATGCCAAGGCAATTGTCGGCGGGCGGTATCACGCGCAGCAGAGTGCTGAGACGATGTCCTCTGAAGGCGAAAAGCCAAGTGCAGAGCCGCCCTCGGTCAATGAGGCGAAGGCGACGGCGGAGCCTTCCCCGCCAATTGGGGAAAAGCCCGCTGCCCCACATGAGGAGGGCAGGATGCCTGCCATGAAAAACTGGCGCATCGTCGGGCAGATATTCAACTCTTACATTATCGTGGAGACCGAAGACAAGATGCTGATGATCGATCAACACGCCGCCCACGAGCGCTTGCTGTACGAGCAGCTGCGGGCGCGTATGCATGAGGTGCAGCCGACCTCGCAGCCCTTGTTCCTGCCACTGGAGGTTATGATGATGAGCGATGAGGTGGTCGCGCTGTGTGACTACCAAAAGGAGCTGGAATCGATCGGGTTCAGCTTTACGGCGAAACGCAACACGCTGGAGGTCAGCGCACTTCCGACGGGGATCGATCGCGAGGTGGCGTCGGATATGCTGTGTACCATCGCAGAACGCATCCGCAACAATACGGGCGGTGCGCGGCTGACAAGAGACATCATCTTTGAGCGCGCGCTCTATCAGGGGGCTTGCAAGGCCGCCATCAAGGCGGGACGCACCTATGCACAGGAGCATCTGGAATGGTTGGTTGAGCAGCTGATGCAGCTGCCCGATATCACCGTCTGCCCCCACGGCAGACCCGTCGCCATGCAGATGAGTAAGCAGAATATCGATCATCAGTTTGAGAGAAGTTAAAGAGGCGGGAGATGTGAGGCGCTGCCCCACGCTCCGCGTTGACTTCCAAAAACTTTTGGAAAAATTTATTCATTTTGGAATATGGTTTTTCGGAATCCAACCCCCCGGGTCGCTTGCGACCGACTTTTTCTCAAAAAAGGGGGGCCGCCGAAGGCAAAAAATAAGGATGTAAAGGAAAACGAAAATATATGAATCAGGATCAAATGATACAAGAAGAAATCAATGCGCCCAAGCCCATCCCGCGCTACGGAAAATTTGACGTGCTTGCCCGCCAAGGGAGAGCGAGACGCGGCGTGCTGCACACGGTACACGGCGACATTCAGACCCCCGTGTTCATGAACGTCGGTACCTGCGCTGCCATCAAGGGCGGTGTCAATACCATGCAGCTGCGCGATCTGGATTGTCAGGTGGAGCTGTCCAACACTTACCATTTACACCTGCGTCCCGGTGATCGCCTCATTCACAACATGGGCGGTATCCGCAAGTTTATGAATTGGGACGGCCCCGTGCTGACGGATAGCGGTGGATTTCAGGTATTCTCGTTGTCTTCTCTGCGTAAAATAACCGAGGAAGGCGTTCGCTTTGCCTCACATATCGACGGCAAGCGCATTTTCATGGGCCCTGAGGAGAGTATGCAGATTCAATCCAACCTCGCCTCGACCATCGCTATGGCATTTGATGAGTGTATTGAAAATCCCGCGCCCTACAACTACGTCAAGGAGTCCTGCGCGAGAACCGTTCGCTGGTTGCAGCGCTGCAAGGCAGAAATGGCGCGGCTCAATACGCTGCCCGACACCATCAATCCCGATCAGCTGTTATTCGGAATCAACCAAGGCTCGACCTACGAGGATCTGCGCATCGAGCATATGAAACGTATCGCCGAGCTGGATCTGCCCGGTTACGCCATCGGCGGTCTTGCCGTGGGTGAGAAGACCGAGGATATGTATCGCATCATCGACGCTGTCGAGCCGTATATGCCACAGGAGAAACCCCGCTATTTGATGGGAGTCGGTACGCCTTGTAACATTTTGGAGGCGGTGCATCTTGGTGTGGATTTCTTCGATTGTGTCATGCCCTCCCGCAACGCCCGCCATGGAAATATTTTCACATGGCACGGAAAAATGAATTTGTGTAATGAGAAATACGCCGAGGACGGCAGACCCTTTGATAAGGATTGCGGCTGTCCTGCCTGCCGCCATTACAGCCGTTCGTACGTCCGTCACTTGATCAAGGCCAAGGAGGCGGTTGGAATGCAGCTGGCCGTTATGCACAATTTGTATTTCTATAACAATTTGACCCGCCGTATCCGTGAGGCACTGGACGAGGGACGATTTGAGGAGTTTTATCAGAAGTACCATATTAAGCTCGGCGAGCGGTCGGAGGATTAACTACACAACGACAGGTAGAAAAAATAAACTCAAGAGAGAAGGAGTACGATGATAATGGCACACATCGATGCGGTAATTTTTGATATGGACGGTACGCTGTTTGATACCGAACAGGTGTACCAGCGCGCGTGGATCGAGGCGGGTGCGCGGTTGCAATTTGCGCATGTCAAGGACGCGCTTGCGGCTTGTACGGGATGCAACAATGCCGATACCCGTAAATATTTTATGAAGACATATGCCGATATCGTGGATTATGATGAATTTGCTGCCGTTCGGGATGGGCTTTACGACGAGATCATCGAACGAGAAGGCTTGCAGCTCAAGCCGGGTGCACGGGAGACGCTGCAATGGCTTAAGGGGCGAGGCATACCGATGGCACTGGGAACTTCAACCTATCCCCCACGTGTGCCGCGCAATTTGGAGAAGGCCGGCCTGACGCAGTATTTTGACGCGGTAGTCATGGGGAACATGGTCAAGAAGGGAAAGCCCGATCCCGAGACGTTTTTGACGGCGGCACAAATGCTTGGTGTCAAGCCCGAGCATTGCATCGGAGTGGAGGATTCCTTCAACGGTGTACGCGCACTGCATGCTGCGGGAATGTATACCATTATGGTACCTGATCTGGTGCAGCCCGATGCGGCACTGCTGCCGCTGATCGACGCGGTGTGTGATAATTTGCTTGAAATTCAAACCATCGTTGAAAAAATCAACGGTTGGGACAAATAAGTGGAGGAGAGGACATGATCATCGAAAGAAAATTGTTGGAACAGTTGCTTGCCGTGGCAATGTCCACGGGAGCAGATTTTGCCGAGCTGTATGCGGAAAATACGCAGAACAACAGTGTACGCCTGATGGATCGTAAGATCGACCAGATCGGCAGCAACACCATCTCGGGAGCAGGCATCCGTGCCTTTCTCGGTACGCGGACGGTGTATGCGTCCACGAGCGATCTGACGCCCGCGGGACTTATGCAGTGTGCCCGCGCTGTGGCGCAGGCAATGGGCGAGGGAAATGCGCAGGTCTGTGTTGTGTTGACCGAGCGAATGTTTCCCAACATTCACCCAGTCAAGGTCATTCCGTCCTCGGTGGCGACGGCGCAGAAGATCGATATTCTTCGCACGGCCTGCACCGCGGCGGACACGTATGATGATAAGATCAGTCAGGTCATCGGCAACCTTGCCGACGTAGATCATACCATTCTGATTGCCAACAGCGAGGGCCTTTATACGCAGGACAGACATATACGCACCCGCATTGCCGTCAGTGCAACAGCGTCGGATCGCGGAGAGAATCAGATGGGCTCGGCATCCCCCGGTGGTGGCGTAGGCATGGAGCTGTTTGAAACGGTCGATCCCGTACAGGTTGGTCGTCGGGCAGCTGCGCAGGCCATGATCAATCTGCGGGCGGACTACTGTCCCGCGGGTAAGATGACGGTCGCCATTGAGAACGGGTTTGGCGGCGTTATTTTCCACGAGGCCTGCGGACACTCGCTGGAATCAGACAGCGTTGCCATTGGAGCGTCACAAATGTGCGGCAAGCTGGGGCAGAAGATCGCCAACGAAAAGGTGACCGCCATTGACGACGGTACCATCCCCGGTGCGTGGGGCTCGGTCAATATCGACGACGAGGGCAATCCCACCCAACGAAACGTGCTGATCGAGAACGGCGTGCTGAAAAATTATATGATCGACCGTCTGGGATCTCGCCGTATGGGGCTGCCCATGACAGGCAACAGCCGTCGGCAAAATTATGCCTACGAGCCATCCTCCCGCATGACCAACACCTATATTGACAACGGTCCCGATAAAAATGAGGACATCATCGCGTCGATCGAATACGGTCTGTATGCCAAGAGCATGGGCGGCGGCTCGGTCAACCCGCTGACGGGTGCGTTTAACTTTTCGGTCA
>JAFTJZ010000114.1 GCA_017456145.1 Clostridia bacterium | reverse complement strand
TTGAAGGAGTCATAGGTTAAGGGGAGGGCGACTGTGACCGTCTCTCCTGCGGGGATATGGACACGTCGGAAGGCGGCGAGCTGGCGGTCGGGCGTGACGATGGTGGAGACCACGTCGCGGATATAAAGCTGAACGACCTCGTCGGCATCCATCGCGCCATCGTTGGTCACGTCAACGGACACCTTGTAATCGTAGCCGTCGATATGCTCGACGCGCAGCTCGGAATAGGTAAAGTGGGTATAGGACAGACCGTGGCCGAAGGCAAACAGCGGCGCGCGAGAGCCCTCCAGATAATGCTCGTTGCCGCCCGGCAGGCGATTATAATAACAGGGCAACGAGCCGACGCTGCGCGGGAAGGAGATGGGCAATCTGCCCGCGGGTGCGCGTTCGCCAAAGAGCACCTCGGCAATGGCGCGGGCACCATGCTCACCGATGAACCAGCACTCCAGGATCGCGTCGCACAGGCGAATCTCTTGAGACAGCTCGACGGGCTTACCGTTCTCCAACACCAGTACGATGGGGGTCCCCGTTTCGGCGACGCGGCGGATCAGCTCCTGCTGGCGACCGTACAAGCGCAGATCATCGCGATCCATGCCCTCGCCGCTGGTGATCTTGTCATCGCCACAGACGATGACGGCGACATCACTCTCGCGCGCAATTTCAACAGCCTCCTCCATACTGTCGGAGCGGTTGTCCAGTGCGAGCGTCAGATTGTAGTTGGGACCGATGTCTGGCAGCTCCACGACGACCTCGTAACTGACACCGTGATCCAGATGTACCGTCGTCCAAGGCATCCGCTCGCCCATCTTGCAGCCGTCGATGATCAGCGTTCCGTCCAGATAGATGCGCGCACTGTTGTTTCCGGTAAAGATCAGCTTGCCGTCAAAGGCATCCGCACCGAACGCATCCTTGGTGTCGGGGCACAGGCGCGTTCTCATGCGCACGGAATAGTTATTGAACGGCAGATCACGATGCGGCTTTGCCAGTGCCCAGGTAAAGTTGACCATGGGCATGACGTTCTCGCCCACCAGCTCTCCGCCGAAATTCTTCTCGGAATAATATTCCATCCGTACCCCCTCGGGATACCACGATACGGGAATGACATCCACGTCCTGATCGGTGATGCTGCAGCCGGCACACTGGCGAACGGTCACGCCGTCCATTGCCGTCAGCTCGTCCAGCACCGAGGGAACCCGATACCCCCAAGGCGTGGAGGAGTAGGAGCCCAGCCTGCCCACGCCGGACGACGGGCCGAGCAGCGCGATCTTGGCATCCTTCTTCAAAGGGAGGATGTTATTTCTGTTTTGCAGCAGCGTAATGGCTTTTCTCGCGGCCTCCAAGGAAACCTCCTTGTGTGCCTCGCAGCGAAGGATCTCCCCTTCCCTGCCCTCCGGCACGTAGGGATTTTCAAACAGCCCGAGCTCAAACTTGACCCGCAGTACACGGGACACGGCCTCATCAATGACCTCACGCGAGATGCTGCCGTCCGCGATATTAGCGAGCAGATTGCTCTGCCACTCCGCATTGGGATAGTCAAAGCCTTGCACGTCAAGACCTGCATTGACTGCTGTGGCAATGCTGTCCTTGGCGCCTGCGGTCATGTGGTGGGTATGATGCAGCCTTGCCACCGAGCCGAAGTCGGCGCGAACGTAGCCGCGCATCCCCATACGCTCCTTGAGCACCTCACGCAGATAATGCTCGGAGGCGACGACCGCCTCGCCGTCGATGTTATGGTAGGCAGCCATGGCGCAGTAAGCACCTGCCTTTTTGATACCCGCCTCAAACACGGGCAGATAATACGTTTCGACCTCACGGACACCGGCGTGCAGCGGCGAGCAGTTGGTACCGCCCTCGGGCACACCGTGACCGACGTAGTGCTTGGGCTCGCAGACAATGGCGTCGTGGCTCTTGATATCGCCGTGATTCTGCTCACCCGTGATGATGGCGTAGGCCATCTGCGAGGAAAGATAGGTGTCCTCACCGAAGGTTTCCTCAACACGCCCCCATCTGGGCTCGCGGGCAAGGTCAAGGTTGGGTGCGAGTATCTCGGTGATGCCCAGCGTTCGGGTCTCCTTGCCGATGGCATGTCCGACGCGGTGCGTCACATCGGGATCAAACGTCGCGCCCAGTGCGATGGGCATGGGAAAGGAGGACGCGCCGGGGTAAGAGATGCCGTGCAGCGCCTCGCCCGTAAAGATGCACGGAATACCCAGACGAGTCTTTTCGACGAAATATTTCTGCAGCAGATTAAGCACCCGCGCATCGGAATAGACGTCATGGACAAAGCCCATGCCGCGCTGCCCGATGGCCTCATCCACATGATCCCAATGGTAGTCGGATTTGGGATCGACCGAGCAGAAATGGGCAGGGTGGGTGGTTTGGGCAAGCTCGACACCGCGGATCATATCCAGCTGGGCAACCTTCTCCTCGTCCGTCATCCGCGAGAGCAGATCGCTCACACGTTCATCGACGGGCAGCTTGGGGTCTTGGTAAGGGAACATAAAAACACCAACCTTTCTCTTTTGCCGCCTTGATCCCTTCGGAGATGCACGGCGGCTTGATACTCACATTATATGGTATTTTTATTTCTTTTTCTCGTCATATCAAAGGCAAAACATGGACAATTTTTGTGTTTTTTCGCGACAACCAAGAAAGCCCCGCACCGGCAGCCTGTCGATAGGCAGGATACCGGTGCGGGGAATGCTATGTCAGATGATTTTATCATTCAGAGGATCAGCGAGCGTATTCGTCGTAGATCATGATATAATCCATCACGTACGTATACGAATTTATGGCTGCGGTGGTAACAACGACGTACTGCTTTCCGTCGATGGCGCGCTCATAAGCGGTAGCAAGACAATATTTCGCCTCGTCCGTCAAGCCGGTTTTTGCCATAATGATGGTTCCGGTAGAGGGCTGATACGGGATGCCGCTCTTACGGAGTGAATCGACGACATTATAATATGTACTCAAGAAGGTCACGCCGTTGGGATAGACCTTGGTGGTGGTATCATATGTCTTTGCGGAAAGCAAGGTCTTGACCTGCTCATTTTCCAGAGCGGCGAGCATAATGCTGGCGATCTCACGGCAGGTAGATATATGCTCATCGTGATGCAGACCCGTGCAGTTTTTGAAGGTAGTGCTGATCAGCCCCATCTCCTCGGCCTTGGCGTTCATCAGTGCGACGAAATTTTCCTCGCTGCCGGCAAGATAGATAGCAAGCTGAGCGGCGGCAATTCCATCGGACTCCAGTGCGACGGCATAGAGCAGATCGCGAATGGTCAGCTCCTCACCCGCGGAAAACCCAACGCCCGACGCGCCCTGCCGCTGCATATATTCAACGACCTGGGCAGAGACGGTGATGACATCGGTCAGCTGCTCCTCGGTAAGCATTTCGCAGGCGACCAGCAGCGTCATGATCTTGGTCATGGAGGCAGGGTAGACAGGCATATCATAGTCATATCCCGCGACGATCTCGCGAGATTCGACATCGACCAAAATGGCATTCGCAGAATTAAGGAACTCCGAATCGATCTGCTGTGTCTGAGCGGTTTTCTTGATCAGGTAACCGACCTCTGTGGAGGGTGTACCGGGGGTAGGGGGATCGACCGTATTTCCCGGCAAATCCCCTTCGGGATTCTTATCGGGATCTTCAATGGGGTCGTCGGTATGAGAGGGATCTTGAATGGGATCATCCCCCAAGTTTTCTTGTTGCTGATCGTCGGGACCGTCATCCTCTGCAGCGTCGGCGAATATATCTATGGAGAGAACACAAACGACAACCAAGAGGAAGGTCAGGATAGTCAGGATCAGACCCCAGAGCATATTGACGGGGGATCCACGGTCAAGTTCATGTGATTCGTAATGATTCGGATGATTAGACGGATGGGAACTCATACAGCCTCCTCCTTTCTCGATTTCTGAAATATCAGTGCAATAAAATGTGATGGGTGGCACGGTAGTGCGGTCGGGCAACGGCCGTTTCGCAAAATGAGCACACTTCTCATATTATTTTCCTATAACATTTTACCATATAAAGCGAAGTCTGTCAAGGTGATTTTGAAAAATTCACAACATTTCACGGAATTTTTAACAATTGTGGTAGAAAATTGACATATTTGGTGGTAGGGAGACGATTTTTTACGTTGAAACGGCAAGCTCTCATGCGTCATCTGCGCGGAGGACAGCAGAGTCGAGCCGGACGGGCGGCATGGCGGGAGGAAAATTCTTTTCTGCAAATTGGTTTTTGGGGGCTATCGGCCCGATCCCTTGCGTTCCGTCAAAAAACACTTGACAAGCCGTATTTCCATATGTTATAATATGATATAAAATTATACCCTCATCATTCCAACCCCAAAGGAAAGGATCTCTTTATGAAAAAACTGTTACTTGGAAACGCAGCCGTCGCGCAAGGCGCTTACGAGGCGGGCGTGCATCTGGTTTCCTCTTACCCGGGTACTCCCAGCACCGAGATCACCGAGTGCATGGCGACCTACCCTGCTCAGGAGGTATTCGTCGAGTGGGCGCCCAATGAAAAGGTGGCGGCAGAGGCAGTCGTCGGCGCATCGATCGGCGGTGGACGAGCCATGTCCTGCTGTAAGCACGTCGGACTTAACGTCATGGCTGACCCGCTGTTCACCATGTCCTACACAGGTGTGGGTGGCGGTGCGGTCTTCTGCGTGGCAGACGACCCCGGAATGCACTCCTCCCAGAATGAGCAGGATTCCCGCCATTACGCCAAGGCAGCCAAGATCCCCATGCTTGAGCCCGCGGACAGCGAGGAATGTCTCTCCTTTACCAAGGCGGCGTTTGACTTAAGTGAAAAATACGACACGCCCTTCTTCGTACGTCTGTCCACCCGCGTCTCGCACTCCCAGTCCATCGTCGAGGTGGGCGAGCGTGAGCCGCAGGAAGTCAAGCCCTACGAAAAGAATATTCCCAAGTACGTCATGATGCCTGCAATGGCCATTGGGCGTCACGTTGTTGTGGAGCAGCGCACCGAGTCACTGGTGGCATTTGCCAACAACTGCCCCTACAACCGGGTGGAGGACAACGGCTCCAAGATCGGTGTCATTACCGCAGGTATTGCTTATCAATATGCACACGAGGCACTGGGCGATAAGGTCAACTACTGCAAGCTGGGTATGGTCTGGCCGCTGCCGACGTCGCTGCTGTCCGACTTCTGCGCCAAGTGCGACACGGTATATGTCATCGAGGAGCTGGATCCCTTCATTGAGGAGCACTGTCGTGCGATGGGTCTTGACGTCATCGGCAAGGAGAAGTTCACGCTGCTGGGCGAGTACACGCCAAATGTCATCCGCTCCGTCGTGCTTGGCCAGGCGGCTCCCGAATGCATTCTGCCGCAGGAAAATCTGCCTGCCCGTCCTCCCGTTCTTTGCCCCGGCTGCCCGCACAGAGGCACGTTCTACGTACTGCAGAAATTGGGTCTGACCGTTTCGGGTGACATCGGCTGCTACACGCTGGGTGCGGTAGCACCGCTCAAATCGGTGGACACCACCATCTGCATGGGCGCGTCGATCAGCGCGGCGCACGGCATGAGCAAGGTTCGCGGCGGCGAATTTAACAAGAAGTTAGTATCTGTCATCGGTGACTCGACCTTTATGCACTCCGGGATCACCGGTCTTGTGGACATGGTCTACAACAAGAGCGCCAACACCGTCATCATTCTGGACAACTCCATCACCGGCATGACGGGGCACCAGGAGAACCCGACCACGGGCAAGACCATCCGCGGCGAGGCAACCCGTCAGGTCGATCTG
>JAFTJZ010000113.1 GCA_017456145.1 Clostridia bacterium | reverse complement strand
TGGCTGCGTGAAAGGCTGCTTGCTGCCGCGCGCAGAGTGTTGAAAAATAATGAGGAATAAAGAATGAAGAATAAGGACGTGGGGCGCTGCCCCACACCCCGCCAAAGGGGATTTTGAAAAAATCCCCTTTGGAAACCCAAAACCTTTTATCCTTTTTTGCTGATTTTTTAAGATTCTGTTCTATCCAAGCGGAGCGATATGCCATGTGGGGCTCTTACCCACAAGCTTGCAAAAAATTATTTTCGTGCTGGAACAGGGCGTTGGAAACACTATTTCCTACAAGTTCAGCGTTTCTATCACACAAAGGAATAACAAGCGAAACGTACGCATTAACAGCTTTAGCCCCACACGTGCAGAACACG
Organism: Clostridia bacterium; assembly: GCA_017456145.1. Taxonomy (GTDB): domain Bacteria; phylum Bacillota; class Clostridia; order Oscillospirales; family CAG-272; genus SIG644. The sequence continues at coordinate 5,667 of JAFTJZ010000113.1, read as the reverse complement.
CACACCCCAGGGGATCTGCAAAGGGGCTCGGAGCCCCCTTGTACGCCTTTTCTTCGGTTCACTTCTTTGTGACGCGCCAAAGAAGTGAACAAAAGGCTTTTGCACTCAGAGCGCTTTGTCCACTCTCCCCCCCCAAAAAACTTTTTTCAAAATTCTCCAACTTTTTTTCAAAAACCCCTTGACAAATCCACAATTATCGTGTATAATATACCCCGTTATCCAAAGACAGCAGGTTTCCGTAAAAGCGTGCCGCTCTCCTGCCGAGGAAGACGTCAATTTAACCCAACGGGTGTACTACGTCCTTTCTTCGCGCAGAGCTTTGGCACTGACGGAGAAAGTTTTCTTTTTTCTTTAGTTTTTTCAGTTCACGATTGGGAGGTGAAACCAAATGCCCAGCAATTCTATTCTCGAACAGAAGAAGCAGATCGTCGCTGATCTGGCAGAGTCCATCAAGAACTCCGCTGCAGGTGTCCTGGTCAACTATCAGGGTATCACCGTGGAGAATGACACCAAGATGCGTAAGGCTCTTCGTGAGGCAGGCGTCAAGTATGTCGTTATGAAGAATTCTCTGACCGGCAGAGCGTGCGAGATGAACGGCATGACCGACATGAAGAACTACCTGACCGGTATGACGGCTCTGGCTATCGGTACCGCTGACGACCCCATCGCTCCCGCGAAGGTCATCAAGGAGTACGCAGAGAAGATCGAGTCCTTCAAGATCGTCGCAGGTTATCTGGACGGCGCTGTTGTAGACGCTGCTACCATCGAGGCTCTTGCTGACATCCCCTCGAGAGAGGTTCTTATTGCCAAGCTGCTTGGCAGCATCCGTTCCCCCTTGTACAACTTTGCATATGCATTGCAGGCTGTTATCGATAAGGGTGGCGAGGCTGCTCCCGCCGCTGAGGAGGCTCCCGCTGCGGAGGCTCCCGCCGAGGCGTAAAACAAACCATCGCGCCGCATAGCGCGAAACCATTCAATGTGCGACCGCACAAATTCAAAACATCCTACTATATTGGAGGTATTCTAAAATGGAAAAGATCAACAATATTATTGAAGAAATCAAGTCTCTGACCATTCTTGAGCTCTCTGAGCTGGTCAAGGCTGTTGAGGCTGAGTTCGGCGTATCTGCCGCTGCTCCCGTTGGCGTTGTTGCTGCTGCAGGTGCAGCTGCTCCCGCTGCTGAAGAGAAGACCGAGTTCGACGTTATCCTGGCTTCCTTTGGTTCCAACAAGCTGGGCGTTATCAAGGTTGTCCGCGAGGTTACGGGTCTTGGTCTGAAGGACGCAAAGGACCTGGTCGAGGGTTGCCCCAAGGCACTCAAGGAAGGCGTTTCCAAGGACGAGGCAGAGCAGCTCAAGGCTACTCTTACCGAGGCCGGCGCTACCGTCGAGATCAAATAATTTACATCGGTACGATGTATTTCCCGCTGTATATAGTGATAACAGCAAAAAGGGATTGCTCCATGTGGGCAATCCCTTTTGCTTTTACAATTAAATATCAAATAAGCGGGTCATCCACGCTTTTTTCATGATGGTGTCGTGAGCTCCTGAAAAACCGCCTCGGGATAGACTGCGCGCAGTGCCGATATCGCGCCCTCCATATCCTTGACGCCGTAAAGCTCCACCGCATCATACGAGCCTGAGATCAATTCCGGGTCGATCGTCTCGCCTTTTCGATCTCGCAGCACGATATGTCCCATAACGCGAAAATCCGCGCGCGTCGTTCCGCCCGTCACGTTTCCGCTATGCCGACGGTATTGCACGCGATTGATCTCCGTCACAGTGGCAAATGCGCGAACCATACGACTTCGACTGCGATTGACGCGGATGCCGTGAGGGTAGTATTTTCTTATGTATTGCACCGCATGCAGCTCTCCGTTTTGCAGCGTGAATTCCTTGGGGTTTTGCAACACGTCCATCACCGTCCAGCCGATCATGAAAATAGCCAACCAGACGAAGATACTCTCCTCAATGCTGCTTCCCGACAAGGTTATCATAACAACATACAGAACGACAATTCCACCCCGCCAAAGCAGAGCTTTCCCAAAGTCGGCGCTTTTGATATATAACCATCGATCCAATTGAAATTTCATTTGCATCTCCTTTTTGTTTACATCTCACAGCCCCAGCAGTGCAAACAACGGCACCAGCGCAATCGGCACGAACACCGCGGGAACGTGGTTGAGCACCTTGATCTTGAGCAAGCCGAGCAGCTTGAGCCCCAAGCCAAAGATCAGAATCGACCCGACCACTGACATCGTCATGATCACGTCGTCAGTCAAAAGTGGCGCCAGCCATTGTGCCGCCAAAGCGATGCTGCCCTGATAGACCAGCACCAGTGCCGCAGAGAGCGTGACTCCCGCGCCCATGCTGTAGGCAAACACCCCCGCAAACACCGTATCAAGCACCGTTTTAGCATAAAGCAGCGAATGATCGCCCATCAGGCCGCCCTCCAGCGCACCAACGATCGCCATGGAGCCCACGCAAAACAGCAGGCTCGCCGTCACAAATCCCTTGGCGATGCCGCCTTCTTTGCCGCCGACCTTACGCTCGACCCATGCGCCAAAGCGGTCAAAGCGCCCCTCAAGATCCAGTAACGTCCCCACCACGGTCCCCAGCAGCATAGAGAAAATAATAACCAGCGTCTTTTCGCCCGAGAGCGTCAGCGTCGGCAGCGCCCCCGTAATGGCGTCGTTCATCGCGCCCTTAAGCATCCCGCCGATGCCGATCATGACCACGCAAAGTGCCAGTGCCTTGGAGATGGCATCGGTCATCGACTCGCGTCCCGCCGTCATATCCGTTCCCGTATTTTTTTGCGGACGTGCCATGCGCTGCGACAGCTTTCGGGAGATCCATCCCGCCAACATCCCGACGAGCGAGCCTCCAACCACCCCAACCGCATTGACAAGCGACCCCCAAAGTGCCCATTGTTCCATGAAAAAACCAGCCTTTCCAAACCATTCGATAGAAGGGGAAACCGCGCAACGGCAGTTCCCCCTTGTTTTAGTTTTGCGTCAAGATCAGAACGCGATATAATTTTCGATATACGTCTTCAGCTCGGAGATCGGCATACGGATCTGCTGCATGGTATCGCGGTCGCGAACCGTCACGCAGTTATCCGCCTCAATGCCCTTTTCCGCGTCACCCACGGTGTCAAAGTCGACCGTGATGCAAAGGGGCGTACCGATTTCGTCCTCACGGCGGTATCTCTTACCGATCGAACCGGTCTCATCGTAATCCACCATGAAATATTTGGACAGCTCATCGTAGATCTCGCCCGCCTTGTCGCCAAGCTTTTTGGACAGCGGCAGCACAGCGACCTTATAAGGTGCCAGCGCAGGATGCAGATGCAGCACAGTACGAACGTCGTTCTTCTCGGCGTCGATAACCTCCTCGTCATAAGCATCAACCAGGAATGCCAGTGCCACGCGATCCGCGCCCAGCGAAGGCTCTACAACGTAAGGAATGTAGTGCTCATTGGTCTCGGGATCGAAATAGGTCATATCCTTGCCGCTGTGCTGTGCGTGCTGACCGAGGTCGTAGTCGGTACGGTCGGCAACGCCCCACAGCTCGCCCCAGCCAAACGGGAACAGGAACTCAAAGTCGGTCGTCGCCTTGGAATAGAAACAAAGCTCCTCGGGATCATGGTCGCGCAGACGCAGATTCTCATCTCTCATGCCCAGATCCAGCAGCCACTTGTGGCAGTAATCCTTCCAATAAGCGAACCACTCCAAATCCGTGCCGGGCTTGCAGAAAAACTCCAGCTCCATCTGCTCAAATTCGCGGGTACGGAAGGTAAAATTACCGGGCGTGATCTCATTGCGGAAGGATTTACCGATCTGGCAAACACCGAAGGGCAGCTTTCTGCGAGCAGAGCGCTGCACCGAGTTGAAATCCACAAAAATACCCTGTGCGGTCTCGGGACGCAGATATACCGTCGAGGTTGAATCCTCGGTAACGCCAATAAAGGTCTTGAACATCAGATTGAACTTCTTGATGTCGGTAAACTCCTTACCGCCGCAATCGGGACAGCAGATGTCCTTCTCCTTGATAAAGGCCGCCATCTCCTCAAAGCTCCAGCCTGCGGGGTTGTCATTCGTCCCGTTCTGGAAAGCATACTCCTCGATCAGCTTATCTGCGCGGTGGCGTGCCTTGCAGCTCTTGCAGTCCATCAGAGGGTCAGAAAACCCGCCCACGTGACCCGAGGCAACCCACGCCTGCGGATTCATGATGATCGCGCTGTCAAGACCGACGTTATAACGGCTCTCCTGCACAAACTTTTTCCACCATGCTTTTTTAACGTTATTCTTAAACTCCACACCCAGAGGGCCGTAGTCCCAGGAGTTGGCAAGGCCACCATAGATCTCCGAGCCGGGGAAGATAAAGCCGCGATTCTTACAAAGCGCGACGATTTTGTCCATAGTTTTTTCCGAATTGTTCATTGTTTGATCCATCCTTTCGATGAAGACTTTCGATGAAAGCGATATTTTTTACACGATAAGTTTTCAGTTTCTAATTGTACCACATTTTCACCCCGTTGTCAAGTATTATCTGCAATTTTCGGCGAAAAGTGGCGCAGGCAGTCCGTGATGAAATCAAAATTCCGTAAAAACTGCGCATCCACCGCAGTGCCCATCCGTTATCACAAGTTCAAATGCCCGACTGCCTTCTCCGAAGGGGAAAATGAGAATGGTATGAGTTTACAAGACTGTTAAGTACAGCGAAGAGGAATACGAAAAGAACAAGCAGAGCACCAAACGGCGTACACAATCCGCGACGAATGGGAAAGCCATTCACGTCGCCGGTATGGTGCAGCAGCTTGGTGCTCCTTTTTGATTTTCTTATGGTTTTATTTCCCGGGGATGACGGGAACCTCGGGAGTTGTCTCGCCGCCATCGGGTGCGACAAGTGCCAGATGTTGATAACCGACGTAGTATTCGTTTCCGCCGATGAGCACTCTTGCCCATGCGCTGTCGGGAGAAATGGCAATGCACTGCACCGCGTCGCCGTAGTGCAGACCCTCAAGGACGGTATAGGGAACCTTTGCCGCCTCGATCATGCTGGGATAATAACGGATCCACAGCGAGGACGCCGTCACGTACATGGTCTGAGGAGCTGCCAGCTCGGTATAACCCTCGCCGGAAATATCATCCGTCGTCAAAAATTCGGAGAAGGCATAGTAGGTCACGCCGTTGTACTCCACCCGGCTCCAAGTGTTGTTGAGTGCCACACGCTCCATCGCGACGCCAAAGCCAACCTTCAGCTTGATCTCACCGTCCATACCGGGCGCGGAGCGCAAGTTCAGTGCGCTTTCAGCAACGACGTAAACCGTCTCGGGGGTGTCCAGTGTCACAAAATCGGAAGTGTCGGGCGTGACGGGATCATCATCGCCGGGGACAGGATCGACCACGGGGTCATCGCCCGGCAGCTCGATCGACGCATCGTAAAGAGCAAGGCAATTGGACGCGACGAAATACTCGCTCTCCTGATAGGTGATTTTACTCCATTCTTCACTCACCTTGGTGCGGGTGGCTCTCTGCCCATAACGCAGAATGCCCACCACGTTATCCACACTCACCTCGGGCGCGGAGCGCAGGTCGACAGTCACCGTCGCATAAACTTCCTCGCTCACCTCGGTCATGCCGGCCTCGGGGTCGGCAGGGGGCGT
>JAFTJZ010000112.1 GCA_017456145.1 Clostridia bacterium | reverse complement strand
TCGTTAGAAAAATATGTTCGCACATTCTTAATTCAGTTTAGATTTTCAACAACCTACGGACCTGCCGAGCTCATTCGCCAAGGCGAATGCCGTCGGTCCCTACAGGTTTGTGGGAAATCAGAGCAAAGCAGAAGACAGATACACAATCAAGCATTGTTAGAAAGCTATGTTCGCACATTTTTAATTTGTGCAAACCGGCTCTCCTCATCCGTCACGGCTTCGCCGTGCCAGATTCGCTTGCGAATCATCTTCTCCGCTGGAGAAGGCTTGCCGTTTCGGCACAGCCGAAACATTTGTTCGCACAATCCCCACGCAAAAGATGCAATTTTCACCCCCGAAAATTGCATCTTTTTGAAAAAAACGCAGAAATTATAACCACCATCTTGAAAAATCCATGACTTTGTGGTAAAATATATAATGAAATAATGTTTCGTGCACGCCCCGCGCTCTATGCTGCATCGCCCCGCGATATTTCAAGGACCGTGCAACCTCCCCACGCTGTGCGCCGCAGAGGAAAATTAAAATTCAGGAGGAAAACCTATGAATCCCAACGTAAGACCCGAAACCATGGCTCGTATCACCACCCCCGCGCTGGCGAATGCCTTTATCGAAGAGCAGATCGCCGCTGTTCGCGCACAGGTGGGCGATAAAAAAGTGCTGCTGGCACTCTCCGGTGGCGTGGACTCCTCGGTCGTCGCCGCACTGCTCATCAAAGCTATCGGTAAGCAACTCGTCTGCGTCCACGTCAACCACGGCTTGATGCGGAAAAACGAATCCGAAAACGTCGTCGAGGTGTTCCAAAATCAACTGGATGCCAATTTGATCTACGTCGATGCTACCGATCGTTTCCTTGATCTGCTTGCCGGTGTCAGCGACCCCGAGCGCAAGAGAAAGATCATTGGCGCTGAGTTCATCAACGTCTTTGTCGATGAGGCGCGTAAGCTGGAGGGCATCGAATACCTCGCGCAGGGCACCATCTACCCCGATATTTTAGAGAGCATCAAGCAGGCAGAGGGTAAAAAGGCGGTCAAATCGCACCATAACGTCGGCGGTTTGCCCGAGGATCTGAAGTTCGAGCTGGTCGAGCCCATCAAGCTGCTTTATAAGGACGAGGTCCGCGTCGTCGGTGAGGCTCTCGGTCTGCCCCATGCGATGGTCTACCGCCAGCCGTTCCCCGGCCCCGGTCTGGGAGTTCGTTGCCTTGGCGCCATTACTCGCGACAGACTTCACGCGCTGCGCGAGGCAGATGCCATTTTGCGTGAGGAATTTGACCTGAACGGACTGGCCGAAAAGGTCTGGCAGTATTTCGTCGTCATTCCCGATATCAAGTCGGTCGGTGTCAAGGACGATAGCCGCTATGAGGGCTGGCCCGCTATCATCCGCGCCGTCAATACCAAGGATGCCATGTCTGCCACCATCGAGGAGATCCCCTACGCCGTTCTGCATAAGATCACCGCGCGCATCACCAACGAGGTCGAGGGCATCAACAGAGTTCTGTATGACCTCACGCCGAAACCTACCGGGACAATTGAGTGGGAATAATTTAATATGCCTTTTAAGTGGCTTGAAGCCATAAGTTTCAAGCCACATTTTCTATACCCGAGTGCGGACGAAAAAAGTAAAAAGGAGACAAACATGGAACGATTTTTTAAGCTGAAAGAACGCGGTACGACGGTCAAAACCGAATTTATTGCCGGCATGACTACCTTCTTTGCCATGGTTTACATATTGATGGTCAATGCCAATATGTTCGCCGATCCCTTTGGGGATGGCTCCAATCCGCTGGGCGTTTCGTACGGCGCGATTTATATTGCGACGGCGATCTCCGCCGTTATCGGCACGACGCTGGCGGGGCTTTTGTCCAATCTTCCGCTGGCGCAGGCGAGCGGCATGGGACTCAATGCCTTTTTCGTCTATACCGTCTGTATCGGATTTGGGCTGTCCTACGCCAATGCGCTGGTGCTGATCCTGATCGAGGGGTTGGTCTTCATCCTTCTGACTGTGACGGGACTGCGTAAAAAGATTTTTGATGCGCTGCCGGCTACCATTCTGGCTGCCATTCCGTCGGGAATCGGTCTGTTTATTGCCCTTCTTGGCTTGCAGAATGCGGGTATCGTTGTGCCTGACAGCTCGACCTGCGTGGATCTGGCGTCCTTCAATCTGCTGCACCAAAGCTGGGGGAGCATCATGCCCATGGTGGTGACGCTGTGTACGCTGCTGGCCATTGTCATCATGTCGCACAAGAACATCCGCGGCTCAGTGCTCATCGGTGTTGTGGGCGGTATGGCTCTTTACTATCTTCTGGGCTTGACCGTGGACGGTTTTTATGAGGGCCTGGATCTGCAGCTGATCAGTCCTGCGGATGCCTTCCGTGACTTTGGTACGCAATCACTGTTTACCGTATTTACCGAAGGTTTTGATTTTTCTGCCTACATTGAGACACACGGCAGTGCCAATCTCGTTCTTACCATCGTCACCACGGCGCTGGCGTTTTGCATGGTGGATATGTTTGATACGCTGGGTACGCTGTACGCCGCTTGCGAGCGCGCCAATCTGTTGGACGAGCGCGGCGAGCCGCTCAATATGAACCGCGGGATGCTCTCCGATGCTATCGCGACGACGGCGGGCGCCATCTGCGGAACCTCGACCGTCACCACCTTCAGTGAGGTCAACGCCGGAGTGGCGGCGGGCGGTCGAACGGGACTGACCTCGGTATTTTGCGGGTTGTTCTTCTTTATCGCAATGTTTTTGAGCCCCATCGCCCAGCTGGTGCCGAGCTGTGCCACGGCTGCAGCGCTGATCTACGTTGGTATTTTGATGATGGGTGCGGTTAAAAATATCGATTGGTCGGACTTCAAGGTTTCCGTTCCTGCTTTCCTGACGTTGGCGATCATGCCGTTTACCTATAATATTTCTTATGGTATTGCCTTTGGCCTGATTTCTTATATCGTCATCAGCGTATTCTGTGGCGATTTCAAAAAGATCAAGGTCAGCTCTTGGGTCATCGCAGCGCTGTTTGTTGCTATGCTGCTGCTGACGCATTGATGAGGGGTTAAGTTATATGCGAGGGAAAACTTTTTTAGAAAAAAAGTTTTCCCTCGCGCTCCCTTTCAAAAAACTTTTGGAAAAGGGGAAAGGGCGTTTTTTGAAGCTTTGGTGCGCTGATTTTGGGCGTTGGAGGGACAAAAAGTCCCTGTGCAACCTAAAGTTGCGCAATAGTTGGTGGCGCGCAACCGAAAAATGTGCTATGATATGCGCGGAGGTGATGAGAATGACCATTGGTCAAAGAATTTGCGAATTGAGAAAAGAAAAAGGATATTCGCAGGAATACGTGGCAGAGCGGCTGGACGTGACACGGCAGGCGGTGTCCAAGTGGGAGACCGACCAATGTGAGCCGGACACCTATAATCTGATCGCGCTCTCCGAGCTTTTCGGTGTGACAGTGGAGTATCTTGCTACGGGGAAGGGCGCTGTGGAAACACCCTCACAATCGGCGCCGGTGGCGGCAATGGTGGGGAAAAGTCCGCTTTCGATGCGGCAGATCGCCGGGTTAGTATTTTTGACGGTCTGCCTTCTGTCCTCAATGCTCGCCCTCGTGCTGCAAACGCCGGAATTGTTGATATTTTCGGCGGCGCTTTTGATCGGTGCGATCGTACTTTTGGTCCATGCCAAGCATGCAGGGCTGATTGCTCTGTGGTTGCAGTGGGTGCTGCTTTCGATTGTAATGATTTTTGCTGCGGGCAGTCCGCTTATCGTTTTTTCACCGTTCTACTATCAAAATGGGTTTCAGATCAATCTGATGTGGATCATCAGCGTGTTGTACTGGGTGTGGCTGATCGTCAATCTCGCGTGGACGGTGCGGGTGTTGTGGAAAAGGAAGAAAAGTTGAATTTTGTGGGGGAAACTTCTTGAGAAGTTTCCCCCAAACCCCCTTCAAGAACTTTCATATTATGTTTACGGCAAGCTATTCCGCTATCTTTTGGGGTAGGGGCCCCAAAGGGAGGCTGCAGTCGTGATCCGTCAGCAACCGCTGCTCCGATAACATCCAAGCATTTTTATAAAGTTTTTTGAAGTGGGGGTACGGGGGAGAAACGATGTTTGCTGCTTTCGGGCTTGCCCGAAACGGCGGTGTTTAGCCGCCGAGGCAAACTCGAAGGTCGCTTGCGACCATCTTTTTCTCCAAAAAAGTTTCTCCCCCGCCTCTTTTTTTCTCCAAACCCCTTGACAAACTTGTCTACTTGTGATAGACTATATGCGTAGTCTATTGTGGATAGACAGAAAGGAGGCCGTTATGGAAGATTATAAGCTTGGCTTGGTGGAGGCGAAATTTGCGGATATTGTTTGGTCGCAGGCGCCGATGACGACCAAGGAGTTGGTTGCGGCTTGCGAAAAGGCGTTGAACTGGAAACGCACGACGACCTATACCGTGCTCAAAAAGCTGTGTGAGAGGGGCATTTTTCACACCGAGGACGGGCAGGTGAGCGTGCTGATCGGCAGAGATGATTTTTACGCCATGCAGAGCGAGCATTTCGTCGCGCAGACGTATGATGGTTCGCTGCCTGCCTTTATCGCGGCGTTTACCTCACGTAAGCGCTTGACCGAGGATGAGATCGTCGAGATCCGTCGGATGATCGATGCATATGAGGAGGGCGGGAAATGAGTACGGTTTTTCTGCGTGTCTGCAATCTTGCGCTGGTTGCTGCCTGGGTAGCGCTTGCGGTCATGCTGGCACGTTTGCTGCTCAGAAAAGCGCCGCGCTGGATCAGCTGCCTTCTGTGGAGCGTCGTTGCGCTGCGGTTGATGCTGCCGTTTTCTTTTGAAAGTATGTTCAGCCTGATTCCCTCGGCGCAGCCGTTGCCCGAAAATATTGCAATGGTGCCGCAGCCCGTCATCAGCTCCGGCATCGCGGCGGTGGACAACGTGGTCAATCCCGTGATCTCCGCGACGCTCACACCTGCGGTGGGGGATAGCATCAACCCCATGCAGCTTTTACTGGAGATCGGCGCGTGGGTGTGGCTGGTCGGCGTGGGAGGCATGCTGGTGTATGCGCTGATCTCCTACCTTCGGCTTACCCGCAGCGTGCGTGCCTCCATCCGCGAGAACGGCGTGCTGCGCTGCGACGATATTACCTCGCCCTTTATCCTTGGCGTGATCCGCCCGCGCATCTATTTACCTTCGACGCTGGACGAGCAAACAGCGGCGTACGTCATTGCGCATGAGCGGGCGCATCTGCGGCGGTGGGATCACATCTGGAAGCCGCTGGGTTTTGCATTGTTGTCGGTCTACTGGTTTCAACCGCTTTTGTGGGTGGCATACGTGCTGCTTTGCCGCGACATTGAAGCCGCTTGCGACGAGAGAGTCATCCGAGAGATGGACGGCGGTGACAAGAAACGGTATTCCGAGGCGCTGCTCTCTTGCAGTGTGCGGAGCCGTGCGCTCAGTGCCTGCCCGCTTGCCTTTGGAGAGGTGGGCGTCAAGAGCAGGATACGCGCCGTGCTGAACTACAGACGACCGGCGTTCTGGGTCATTCTGATTGCCGTGCTGCTCAGCGTCCTGCTTGCCGTTGGACTTCTGAGCGATCCGTGGCAAACGCCCGGTGATCTTTTGCAGCCGGGCACGTCGTGGGCAGACGAGGACGGTGTGCTGGAGCTGACGGTGCAGGAGAATTTTGAAATTCTCGGCACCATGTCGTTTGACGATGTGCAGATGGACGTGCGGATGATGTATCGCGAACAATATGCCGAGATATGCGCCATTGATGATGTGTACGGTGACGCACCGCTGCTCAAATGCGGGCTGCGGGCGCGGCGCGGCAAGCTTGTGCTACTCGTGAAAGAGGATACTGTGCAGACGGGCATTGAGCAGCTGACGCTCAAGCGGCGGACCGGGGACGCGGTGACAGTTGCCCCGAACGCCGTTCATACCGAGTATGAGGGAATTTATCTGACCATCGACACCATACAGTACAATCAGGATGGGTCACTTACCCTGTACGCAAGCTGGCACAACGAAAGCGAGGCGCAGGCTATATATGGCGAGCCTTACGCGATCGATTATTGGGACGGAGCTGCCTGGGTCGATCTTACGCCCGAAAATTTAGGATTTGAGCTGCCGGGGTATCTGCTCTCTCCCGGTGAGGTTAAGCAAAAAGAGTATTCCACCGCGAGATTTGGCTTGCCGTCTGCGGGGCGCTACCGTCTGCGCA
>JAFTJZ010000111.1 GCA_017456145.1 Clostridia bacterium | reverse complement strand
GTAAGCTCTCCGATGATCGCTTTTCCAAAATGTCAAGACGATACGAGGACGAGCAAAAGGAGATATCCGAAAGAATAAAGACTCTCCGCGCAGAAATGGATAAATTGAGCAGTAAAGCCGTAACGGCGGATATGTTCATTTCTACCGTCCGCAAATACACCAGGGCAAAGGCATTGACGCCTCGTATGCTAAATGAATTGATTGATCGCATAGAGGTCCATCAGGCGGAGAAGATCGATGGCGAATGGGTCCAGCACCTCACCATTCATTACAACTGTGTGGGTGCGATCTTCATTCCCGAGGTGTTCCCGCTGCCGGTGCCCGAGGTATCCGTAAATACAAGAAAGGGCGTAGTCGTAAATTACGCACCTTGCCAGATCGCTATATAAAGAAAGCGAGTGTTCTACAACATTTCAAATGCTGTAAGAACACTCGCCATGGTTGCGGGGGAGGGACTTGAACCTCTCGACCTCCGGGTTATGAGCCCGACGAGCTACCAACTGCTCCACCCCGCGATATGATGTTTTGATGAGAGGAAGGGTCTAACACGGATTCACGGAATGGTGCCGGAAGCCGGGGTCGAACCGGTACGATACTCACGTATCACGGGATTTTAAGTCCCGGGCGTCTGCCAATTCCGCCATTCCGGCAAGCCGTGCCCGTGCTATGATCCCGATTTTGAAACGACAACAATACATATCGTATCGTGCAGTCTCGCTCTCTCATCGGTGCCCATATATTATAACAGATTACGATGCGTTTGTCAAGTCTTTTTTAGAAAAATGTTAAAAAATCTTTTCGACCATTTTCTTGTTTGTCGCGGGAAGTGTTGTTTTCTTCATATTATATATTCGCTTTGCATGAATGATTTTCCTGCGAACACAAATCATACAAATGATATTTTTCGAAAAAAATTTACAAACTACATGAAAAGAAGTATTGCAATCCGAGTGTATTTGTGATATAATATATGTTATGGTACAATATGGTAAAAAAGTACGGTTTCTGCCCAAAGGAGGTTTTGAATGAATAAAATCGATCAAACGGTTCGGCGGGAAACGGGCTACATTGCCGCGTGGGTGCTGATCCTGAGCGTGATCATGCAGGCGGTGTTTCTGATCATCGGCAAGTGGGATTACACGGTGCTGGCGGGAAATTTACTCTCGGCAGCAGCAGCGATCGGGAATTTTCTGCTGCTTGGTATCACGGTGCAAAATGCCGTGCAAAAAGAAGAAAAAGATGCCAGGACATTCATGCGGATGTCACAATCTCTGCGGATGCTGATGCTGTTTGTGATTGTGATCATCGGTGTCGTTGTTCCTGTGTTCAACACGTGGGCGTCTGTGATCCCCCTCTTCTTTGTGCGGATTGCTATTGCGTTTCGTCCGCGATTCGGTCGGGCGCAGGAGGATGTACAAGGGTCTGCTGATATCGAAGTGACCGAAGAAACGGCGATACAAGCCGAGCAAGGGAGGGATGACGACGGTGCAGAAGAATAAAAGGTTTGCGTTTGTCGACGGATGTTATCTTGCTATGGTCATCCTGCCCATTGTATGCGCCATGGTCATCAAGATCCTGACCCGTGAGCCGACGGAGGGGATTTCCATTACCGGTGCGCAGATTTTTTGGGAAATTCCCTTTCCCTTACAGAATCTGCTGATAACCGAGGCGCAAATTAACTCGTGGCTTGTGATGATCTCGATCTTCGGACTCTGTCTGTATCTGACGCATGGATTGTCCGTTCGCACGCCGACCAAGCGGCAACTGCTGATCGAGTGGGCGATTGAAAAGACAAAGGAAATGGTTAAGGATTCCATGGGCGATTTCTTTGATGGATATGCTCCCTTTATCGCATCCATACTGGTGTTATCTGCTTTTTCCAGTCTTTTAAGCTTATTTGGTTTATATCCACCGACCTCGGATATCAATATCGTAGCAGGATGGGCAATTCTGGTATTCATTCTGATCACCTACTATAAGCTCAAGGGTGGTGTCCTGAATTATCTCAAGGGCTTTACAGAGCCAATCTTCGTGATGACACCTCTGAATATTCTGGGTGAGATTGCTACGCCCGTATCCATGGCGTTCCGTCATTACGGAAACGTGCTCTCGGGCTCGGTTATTGCGGTATTGATCGCAGCTGCACTGCAGGGGGCATCCTCGCTGCTGTTTGGATGGCTGCCCGGATTTTTGGGTGAGATCCCGTTTCTGCAGATCGGTCTGCCGGCGATTTTCTCAGTGTATTTTGATGTGTTCAGCGGCTGCATGCAGGCTTATATCTTTGCAATGCTGACCATGCTGAATATTACGGGAGCATTCCCCGAAGAAGAATATCTGAAACGACAACAAAAAAAGCTTGCAAGAAAGCAAAAAATAAAAACAAATATTTAATTTTGGAGGAATTGAATGATGGAACTCGCAATTGGTATTATTTTGGGCTGCTGCGCATTGGGCGCAGGTATTTGTATGGGTATTGGCGCAATCGGTCCCGGTGTAGGTGAGGGTCATGCGGTTGCAAAGGCGTGTGAGGCGATCGGTCGTCAGCCCGAGAGCAAGGGTGCGGTCACCTCGACCATGATCATGGGTTGTGCGATTGCAGAAACAACGGGTATTTATTCTCTGGTTATTGCGATTCTCTTGATCTTCGTCGCACCCAATATTCTTGTCAACGTACTCAAGAACGCACTGTAATGGCAGGCGGAGAAGGATAGGAGTCAATATGCCAACCTTAGATGTGATTTCGGTCAATCTCTGGCAGATCATCATCTCGTTGATTAATTTGCTTTTACTGTTTCTCATCCTCAAGCGTTTTTTGTACAAGCCCGTGACCAAGATGCTTGCGCAAAGACAGGCGCAGCTGGACGAAGATTATGCTGCTGCCGAGCGTGATCGTGTGCAGGCTGCGTCGGATCGTGAGGAGCTGGAGCGACAGCTGAGCGAATCGCGTGAGCGTGCAGATGCCATCATAGCCGAGGCGACGGTCAGCGCGGACAGACGCGGCGAGAAGATTGTCGAGGAGGCGCAGGCACGGGCCGACGGCATCATTCGCCGTGCGCAGGCCGAGGCGGAGCAGGAGATGAAAAAGGCGGAGGCGACCATCAAAGAGGAAATTGTCGGCGTCTCCACGGCTCTGACCGAGAAGATGCTCAAGAGAAAGATCAGCGAACAGGATCATCGTACATTGATCGACGATTTTATTGACGAATTGGGCGAGGGCGATGAGACATGACTGCATTGAATAAAGAATATGCAACGGCGCTTTTTATGCTTGCCGGCGAGAACCATGCGCGGGATGAATATGCGGCGGGGCTGCAGGTCGTGCTCTCAGCACTGCAGCGGCAGCCAGCGTATGTGGATTTTCTCGCCTCTCCCGGTATTCCGTTGCGCGAGAGATTGGGCGCGTTGGAGGATGCGTTTTCCGCAGCGGTGCCCGAGCACGTGCTCTCCTTTGTCGAGCTGCTGGTTGAGCGCGGGAGGATCCGCGCGATGGAGGGCTGCGTCAAGGAGTATCGGCTGCTGCTGGATGAATTTCATCGTGTCAGCGTGGCAAGGGTGCGCTACAGTGCGCCGCTGACCGAGATGGAGCAGAGTCGTCTGCGTGCTAAATTGGAAAAGCTGAGCGGACACAGCGTACAGCTGGTCTGTGAGTATGACCCATCGCTGCTTGGCGGTGTGGTGGTCGAGATGGATGGCAAATGCATGGATGGTTCCTTGCGTCGCCGTTTGCATGAGGTAAAGGATGTGATTAGCAGATGAGTGCAAGACCAGAAGAGATCAGTAATATTATCAAAGAACAGATCAGACGGTATCGCTCCCGCATTGAGATGCAGGAGACGGGAACGGTCATTCTCGTCGGCGACGGTATCGCAAGAGTATACGGTCTGCGAAATTGTATGGCGAGCGAGCTGCTGGAATTTGAGGACGGCAGCTACGGTATGGCGCAGAATCTGGAGGACGAGACGGTCTCGGTTGCCCTGCTTTCCGACGATGGCGATATCCGCGAGGGGACGGTCGTCCGACGTACGGGCAGAGTTCTCTCGGTTCCCGTCGGTGAGGCTCTGCTTGGCAGAGTCGTAGATGCGCTGGGCAAGCCGATCGACGGAAAAGGTCCTGCGTACTGTAAGGAGAGCAGACCCATTGAATCCGAGGCTCCCGGTATCATTGAAAGAAAGAGCGTTTCGGTGCCCCTTCAGACGGGCATCAAGGCCATTGACAGCATGATTCCGATCGGGCGCGGTCAGCGCGAGCTGATCATCGGTGACCGTCAGACGGGTAAGACCGAGATCGCCATTGATACCATTATCAACCAGAAAAACACCGGTGTCATCTGTATTTACGTTGCCATCGGACAAAAGAACACCTCGGTGGTGCAGCTTGCCAACGAGTTGACCAAAAACGGGGCGATGTCGTACACCATCATTGTCTCGGCATCGGCATCCGAGTCGGCGCCGCTGCAATACGTTGCGCCATATGCAGGCTGTGCAATGGCAGAATATTTCCGCGAGAAGGGAAAGGACGTGTTGATCGTTTACGACGATCTGTCCAAGCACGCCGTTGCCTACCGCGCACTGTCGCTGCTGATCCGACGTCCGCCCGGACGCGAGGCATATCCCGGTGACGTATTCTATCTTCATTCCAGACTTTTGGAGAGAGCGGCTTGTGTTGCACCCGAGTACGGTGGCGGCTCAATCACAGCGCTGCCCATCATTGAGACGCAGGCGGGAGACGTTTCGGCGTATATTCCCACCAACGTCATCTCGATTACCGACGGACAGATCTTCCTTGAAACAGAGCTGTTCCATGCGGGTGTCATGCCTGCAATCAATCCCGGTATTTCGGTCAGCCGCGTGGGTGGTTCTGCCCAGCTCAAGGCGATGAAAAAGGTATCGGGCGAGCTTAAACTGCTGTATTCTCAGTATCGAGAGCTGCAATCCTTTGCTCAGTTCGGCAGTGATCTGGACGCGGATACCAAGGCGCGATTGGCGCTTGGTGAGCGTATTGTAGAGGTGCTCAAGCAAAAGAGAAACGCACCGCTGCGCGTAGGCTGTCAGGTGGCGATCGTGTATGCGGTCATCAACGGATATCTGGACAGCGTTCCGGTCAGTGGGGTCAAGGAATATGAGCGTCGTTTGTTTGAGAAGATGGAGCAATCCCACGCCGATCTTCTGGAGCGATTTGAGACCGGATATTATGAGCAGGAAGATATTGACGCGCTGCGGCTGGTGCTGCAGTCGATGAACGGGTAAGCAATATGGGTGCGGATATGAAAAGCTTGCGCTCGCGGATCAAGAGCGTGGATTCCACCCTGCATCTGACCAAAGCAATGGGTTTGGTTGCCTCCTCCAAAATTCGCCGTGCGACCATCAATATGAACCAAGGCCGTGAATATGCGGCGGCGGTGAATGATGTGATTGGGGCACTGATAGATTCACCCGAATGTGCCAAGTGTCCGTATCTGACGGATCACACGAGCCAAGAGAACGAGCTGCGCACGCATCTGATTGTCATCGCGGGGGATCGGGGCTTGGCAGGTGGTTATAATGCCAATGTTTTCCGCCTGGCGCGGCAGCATTTGGGAGAAGGTGTGAGCGTTTCTCCGATCGGCAAGCGAGCCTGCGACCGTTTTGGTGCGGGGGCTGCGAGTGCCGAAAAATATACGCTTACGCAGGCCAATGAGCTTGCTGCCCGTTTGTGCGACGGCTTTGCGGCAGGAGAGTACGATCGTGTAGGTATCATTTGGACAAAATATATTTCCATGATGACGCAGGAGGCGACACTGACGTGGTTGCTGCCATTGCGCCGTGAGGAGATCATGCGCACTGAAGGGAAGATGCGCGCGGGGATGATTTTTGAGCCCGACGAGCTGACCATTCTCAATCTTGCGGTCAGGGAATTTGTGGCAGGACGCATCGCGGCTGCCGTACGGGAGAGCTTTGCCTCCGAGGTGGCGGCGCGCCGCTGCGCCATGGACTCCGCAGGTAAGAACGCGCAGCAGATGATCGACGAGCTGCAGCTGGAATACAACCGCGCACGTCAGGGCGCCATCACGCAGGAGTTGACCGAGATCGTTGCCGGCGCGAATGCGTAAAGGGCAGAATATGGGGGCGTTGCCCCCATGCCCCCACCAAGGAACTTTTTGGGAAAAAGTTCCTTGGAACTTCAAAAACTTTCAATAAAAAAGTAATTGTTCTTTTTCCAAAAGTTTTTGGGA
>JAFTJZ010000110.1 GCA_017456145.1 Clostridia bacterium | reverse complement strand
GGATTTGGCAATACGGGTCGGCACGGGAACCGCTATAATTTCTTCGCAGTATTTTCTTAAGCGTTCTATATTAAAAATCTCATCCGGCAGCTCGGGACAATCATCGGGAATATTTTCCGGTGCCCCATAATGGATCTCAGGATATGTTTTTTCATAAATGATCGTCGGTTTCATGTCTGACCTCCATAGCGACCATGCGTCGCACAACTTGTCGAAATTAAAATAAAAAGTGCGCCCACCGAAGCGAGCGCACAAAAACGCAAACTCCAGTAGTCGCCAAACTAATCTTTTGCAAAACCGGTATAACCGCACAGCCAAAAGGTGGAGTTTGCATTTTATCAAAATCCACTTTTGACTGACCGACAAAAAGATATACTTCCCCCGTCAGAAAATCATACCCATTTTGCAATATTCGATTAGTTTGGCGTTTTTATTATACCACAAATCCAACGAAATATCAACCCCTTTTCGTAAAAAAACCCCGTCGCCCTTGACAATCCTCTCCCAATTTGCTATAATATTGCACAGCAATTCTTTTTCGAGGCAATTATGAAATCTTCCAAATTATATTTGAACGGTCTGAAGGATGGAATCCCGATCGCGCTGGGGTATCTGTCCGTTTCCTTCGGCTTTGGTGTCAGCGCGGTCAGCGGCGGGCTGTCTCCCCTTGAGGCGGTGCTCATGTCACTGACCAACGTCACCTCCGCGGGGCAGATGGCGGGGCTTACCAGCATCACAACCGATGGCGCGGTCGTCCTCTTGACCCTTGCCACCATGCTGGAGGTTGCTCTGACCCAGTTTATCATCAATATCCGCTATTTTCTCATGAGTCTTTCACTGACCCAAAAGCTGGAT
This sequence comes from Clostridia bacterium, assembly GCA_017456145.1. GTDB lineage: Bacteria > Bacillota > Clostridia > Oscillospirales > CAG-272 > SIG644. The sequence continues at coordinate 5,447 of JAFTJZ010000110.1, read as the reverse complement.
GCCTCCTTTACCCTGCCCCATCGCCTGCTTGCCGCCTTTGGCATCACCGATGAGATCTTCGGCGTGGCGTCCTCGCAAAAGGGAGACCTCAAGCCGCGCTATATGTACGGGCTGATCCTGCTCCCCGTTCTCGGTTGGACGCTGGGCACACTGCTCGGCTCGGTGGCGGGCACCATTCTCCCCGATTCACTCAAGCACGCGCTGGGTATCACCATCTACGGTATGTTCGTTGCCATCGTCGTGCCCCCCGCAAAGCAGGATCGCGGCGTGCTGATCGCATCGCTGCTGTCCATTGCCGTCAGCTGCGCCATTGCCTTTATTCCCCTCTTTGATTTTATCACATCCGGCTTTGCCATCATCATCGCAGCGCTGGTCGGCGCGGTCGTGGCAGCCATTCTTCGCCCAATTGATGTGGAGAGCGATAACGCGCTCGACACCAAAGAAGGAGGCGCAAAATGAGAGCCAATCTGACCGTATGCATTTACATTCTCGTCATGGCGGCGGTGACCTATCTCATCCGCATGACGCCCTTTGTTCTCTTCCGCAAAAAGATCAAATCTCGCTTTATCCAAAGTCTTTTGTATTATCTCCCCTACGCCGTGCTCAGTGCCATGGTCATTCCGTCGGTCTTTTCCTCGACGGGCAGCGTGCTGACGGCATCGGTCGGCCTTGCCGTCGCCGTCATTTTGGCATTCGCCAAGCGTTCGCTGCTGACTGTCGCCCTCGGTGCCGCCGGCGCAGCGTTTTTAACGGGGGTCTTGCAAAATCTCCTGAAATAAATCGAACCGCGAAAAGCAATCTTTCTTTCCGTGGGAGCATCCAAGTTTTTGCCTGCGGCTTTCCCGCAGGCAAAAGCAAAATCTTTGAAATGTGATAACCGCGTGCGTATCAGCGGTCGCAAGACCGCGTTAGCACGCGAAGAAAGCAGGAATTCATAAGGGACGGCAGTCCCTTATGCACGTTTTCTTTCGCCTATTTCTTTGTCGTGTGACAAAGAAATGGGCAATAATCCATTTAGAGTTAGAAAGATATGTTCGCACAATCTTAATTCAGTTTGGATTTTCCACAACCAACGGGTTGTCGTGGGCGCCAACCCCTACCGGATTGTGAAAACATGAAACAAAGAGAAAGATATGCAAGCAAAACAATCACCATCTCAACCACTACTTGAGAAACAAGAGGACGCCTCTATTGCAAAGGGGCGTCCTTTATGCTATAATAAGGTCATCCAACCCAACAAGGAGGAAACGACATGAACATCGGAAACAACATCAAAGCACTGCGCACACAGGCAGGGCTCACACAGGAGCAGCTGGCAGAGCACCTCGGGGTGACCTATCAGGCGATCTCCAAATGGGAAACGGGTGCCAACACGCCCGACATCTCTCTGCTGCCCGGAATTGCCGCCGTTTTCGGCACGTCCATCGATGCACTGTTCGCCAAAGAGCCCGCGCTGCCGCCGATTACCTTTGACGATATTCCCGATGATGACACCTTCCGTATCATTCAGCTGCGCGGACGAAAGCCCGTCAAGGTTGACCGGACCTTCTCTCCCGATTGCCCGCCCATTGAGATCGCCTTCCCCCGCAACTGCAACGACCAGACGCAGTATTTCAAGGTCGAGGTGCAGGGGCATCTGATTGCGGACGGCTCGATCAACGGGGATGTGATCTGCCACAAGAGCATCCAGTGTGCCGACGTCAACGGCATGGTGCGCTGTGAGGGAGATATCTCAGCGCACGTCGTCAATACCCATGCAGACATCCACTGCGCCGCTATTAAGGATTGCTACCGCATCACCTGCCGCGACATCCGGTGCGGCGGCGACGTCCACGCAGCAAGCATCCATACAGGACAGATGGGTAATGAAGAGATTCCGACTTTGAAATAAGCGAAAAAACAGATAAGCCCAAACCGTCTTTCTTTGCAAGAACGTGTTGGGCTTATCTTATTCCGTTCAGCGCTTGAGCGTCGGATAAATCAACTGCGTATAGGCTGTCCCGTATTTGGAGAATGATGTTTTATAAATCCCGTTTTCGCTCAGGGTATGTACCATCCAAAGCGGCAGCCCGCCCGCACATTTGAGCTCCATGAGCACCTTGCCCTCCTCCAGAATCGGCGTGCCGTAGGCATGGCTGGTCAGCGAGAGATCTTCGGTGCGGCAAAGAATGTTGTCGTCAAAGGTCACGCGAAAATCACCGCCGCTCTTCTCATAATAAGCCTCCCGCTCATAAGAGAGATAGACCGTCGGATGCAGCCCCTCATAATAATTGATAAAATAATCGATCTCGTGAGCGATTTGGCTGTCCTTGATTCGCGTATGCGTTGTGACCCATTCCATCGCGGTATGCTCGGGCAGCGAGATGCGGCGCTTGTAGACCACCGAGTCGTATTTTTTCTTCAGCTCGACAAACACTTGGCTATCGCTGGTGGCTCTTTTGTAGCTGCGAATGCGCAGCTTTTCCTTGTAGGCAGGCTTTTCTATGGAGCGACGAATGAGGCGGTAGCTGTCCGTATCAAAATAAATATTGCGGATGGTGGTTCGCCCGTATTGATCCAGCTCCATATAAGGTGCCATCGCCTGCAAAATGATCTCTTTTTGCTCCGTCGTAAGCAGATATTTCAGCTCATATCGCTTAAAGACGCTCTGGTATGCCATGATCGTCCCCTTCTTCTTGTTTTTTATCTTTACGCATGCTTATTATAACGGCGTTAACTTAAACCAACTCAAAATCAAGGCACATCGTGTATTTTTAAGCACGCTTAATGTTTTTTTGCTACAATTGTTTCATGAAAAAATCAGCACTTGCTATTTTTCATCGGATATGTTATAATACAAGCATCTTATTATAAGGAAGTATGCCCATGAGGATATTACTTGCAGAGGATGAACGCCCTCTCTCGCGAGCCATCGTCAAGATACTGGAAAAAAACCACTACTCCGCCGACGCGGTATACAACGGTAAGGACGCGTTGTCGTACATTGAACTCGGCAATTACGATGCCGCCATTTTAGATATTATGATGCCCGAGAAGGACGGCATCAGCGTGCTCCGAGAGCTGCGCCGCAGCGGGAACAACATTCCCGTTTTACTGCTGACCGCCCGCGCCGAGGTCGATGACCGCGTGCTGGGTCTGGACAGCGGCGCAAACTATTATCTCACCAAGCCCTTTGACGCACGCGAGCTTCTGGCAATCATCCGCGGCATAACCCGCACCGCCCCGTCGCACGATACCAAGCGCACCGTCGGCAACCTGACGCTGGATCTTGCCACCTTTGAGCTGTCCACCCCGACAAGCCGTGTACGCCTGACCAACAAGGAATTTCAGATCATGGAGATTTTTATGTCCTCGCCTCACCACGTCATTTCCACCGAGCGCTTGATGGAGCGGATCTGGGGTTACGATGCGGAGGCGGAGATCAACGTCGTCTGGGTCTATATCTCCTATCTGCGAAAAAAGCTGGGCGCACTGGAGGCCTCCGTTCGGATCAAGGCCTCGCGCAACGCGGGCTATTCTCTGGAGGAATATACAAAGGAGGGGGAACCGTGATCAAAAAGCTGAAACGGCGCTTTATCGTGCTTGCCGTCTGCGCGCTGTTCGTGCTGCTTGCAGTGATTATCACCGTCATGAACGCCGTCAATTATCGCAACCTGATCGCAGATGCCGACGAGATCCTGCTGCTGCTCTCGCACAACCGCGGCACCTTTCCCGGTTTTGAATCGAGCGCGCCTATCCCCATGCCGGAGGGGACCCGCAATGACGCCCCATTTTCCGACGTGACCGACACGTTTATGCCTTCCGGACATGGATTCGGTAAAATGTCGCCCGAGCTGCCCTACGAATCGCGCTACTTCTCGGTTCTGCTTGCTCACGATGGCTCGGTAATGCACAGCGACGTCTCCCGCATCGCCTCGGTGGACGAGCAGACCGCCATTCAATATGCGCAGATTGTCGCCGAGAAAGATCGCCAGACGGGCTTTGTCGGCAGTTTCCGTTATACCGCTGACCACGTAGAAGACGGGATGCAATATATCTTCTTGGATTGCGGACGCAAGCTGGACGTTTTTTTCTCTTTTCTGTATACCTCGCTGGCAGTTGCCGCCTGCGGGCTTTTGATCATCTCCTTGGTGCTCATCGTCGTTGCGGGCAGGATCATCCGCCCCATCGCCGAGAGCTACGAAAAGCAAAAGCGCTTTATCACCGACGCAGGACACGAGATCAAGACGCCCCTGACCATCATCAACACCAACGTGGACATTTTAGAAATGGAATTTGGAGAGAACGAATCCCTCTCCGATATCCACCAGCAGACCAATCGCCTGACCAATCTGACCAACCAACTGGTCTATCTCGCCCGTATGGAGGAAGGCGAGCAGACAACGTCTGTTCCACTGACGGATTTTTCCCTTTCCGAGCTGGTACAGGAGACCTCCGCACCGTTCCACACGCTTGCCGCCTCGCGGGGCAAAACGCTCTTGTGTGAGATCGCCCCGAGCATCACACTCCACGGCAACGACATCGCCATCGGGCAGCTGGTCTCCATCCTTTTGGAAAATGCGCTGAAATATTCCCCCACAGGAGACACCATCCGTATGTCTCTGAGCGGGCAGGGGCGCACCGCAACACTTACGGTGATCAACACAAGCGCCAATGCCATCGATCCTGCGACGATTGACCGTGCGTTTGACCGTTTCTGGCGCAGTGACAGCTCACGCAACTCAGACACGGGCGGCCATGGCATCGGACTCTCGATCGCCCGCGCCATCGTCACTGCGCACGGCGGCAAAATCAGTGTTGCGCCGATCGGCACGTCGGTTTTCAAGATCACCGCGGTCTTACCGCTCCGATAAGGACTGAACGTGGGGCAAAAATTGGGGCGTTGCCCCGCTCTACCTGCTTTTCAGAAGGCACTCTTTTGTTTTTTACCACGTCCAAAAAATATGCTTTGATTTACAGTCCCGGGGTGAGCCAAATGCAAAAAATGCATTTGAAACTCACCCCACCGTTTTACTTTGCGGCTGAACACCGCAATTTTTGCCTGCTTTGCAGGCAAAAAACGCAAATTTCGCGCGATAAAAAAGCCTACCGTCGGCTTTTTGCGCAGGGGCTGTCGCGTGATGCGGCAGCCCCTTAACCTCGGTTTGGATTGGATCTTTGTCGTTTTGACAGGCAAACAGTCTTTATTCCTCGTCGTCGGAGGCTGCATCCGCAACCTCACCCGTCAATTCACGCAGCATCGCGTCTGCGCTCTTTTTGACAAGAGAGGCATAATAAGAGACCACGATGATCTCAAGAGCATTGAGCAATCGTTCCCGCGCGCCGTCCACGGGAGCCTGGTAGGCAGAGAGCTGCTCCGAGGCGAGTCGGCGAATGATCTCACCCGTACAGACCTCACACTTGGAAAGTCTGTCCAACAGGGTGCAGATCTCATCATACAGATCCGA
>JAFTJZ010000109.1 GCA_017456145.1 Clostridia bacterium | reverse complement strand
GAATTTGAAATCTGTAAAAATTTATATTGAATTAAGATTGTGCGAACAGATCCACGCCATGCCTTCCCCAGCGGGGAAGGGGGACCGCGCAGCGGTGGATGAGGAGAGGGGCGATAGGCGAATTAAGGTTGTGCGAACAAACTTTTTCGGGGCACCGCGGCGGCGCCCCGTTGTGTCATTCTGAGCGGAGCGCAGCGGAGTCGGATCCGTAGGGAGGCATGGTGGGATCTCACAAAAGGGGGAGAGGTCAAAGGAGATTTTTTCAAAAGTTTCCTATGCGGGGTCAAGGGGCAAGGTCCCTTGCATCATCAAAGTTTCAAATATCCCTTATAAGCCAGCAGCTGCATAAAGAAACCGCCGACGACGGTGCGGCACTGGAACCCGCACTGGGTCGAGGTGACGGTATCAAACCAGTCGGAGAGCGGAACGCGGGAGGGCGAGCAGTGGTAAGCGTACCAGACGGGTGCGATCAGCGCCTCGAAATCATCGCGGCTCTTACCGAGTGCCGCAGCCCAGACGATCCAGTCGGTCTTGGTATAGGTGCGGCGGCTATCCAGCGGCACACCGTAGGCGTTGGTCTTGCGGATGTAGTTCTGCACCTCCGCCTCACTCACATAAGCGGGCATGATGTCCGTGCCGAAGATCTTATCCCAAATCAGGTTGTACTTGAGGCTGAAGGTGTCCTCGCGGTCAAATGCCAGACGGTAGGAGCCGTCGGTATTGCGGGCGCGGGCGATAAAGCTCTGCGCCTTTTCACGTGCGATGGCGAGATGCTTTTCGTATGCCGCCTCGTCGCCCATCAGGCGGTAGAGGATGCCCAGTGCCGCGATGCCCATGATCGCCTTGAGCGTCAGATTGCAGTTGTGGGAGAGATGTCCCGCAAAGTCGTCGGTGCAGAGCTGGTTGGCGGGGTCGTCACCGTTATCGATCAGATATTTGACCCATTGCTCCAGAAGATCGAGATTTTGCTTGGCGAAGTCGGCATTTCCCAGCGCCACGGCGGCAGATGCCTCCATCATCAGCATATTGCCGCACTCCTCCACGGGCATCTGTCCGTTGTATTCCAGCACACCCGTCTGACGGTTGAGTGCATAGACCTGCCCGTTGACCAGCGGATACTGTCCCGCATCGTGGGGCGCAAAGTCAAACTTCCATGCGTCGCTGCGGGCGAAACGATAGATGGGGCGCATCATCGCCTGCACCAGCGCGGGGTTGTAAAGCAGATAAAGGGGGATGGAGGGATAGCTGACATCCACCGTAGCCGCACAGCCGTTGGAGAAATTCTCCTTGGAGATAAAGAGCAGCTCGCCGTTCTCGTCCAGCACCAGCTTGTGCGCACCGATACTCTGGCGCAGTGCCAGCAGCAAAAGCTCGGCATATTTTTCACCGCCCGCTCGCACGGCATCGGCAAACAGTGTATCTGAGAATATCTTGCATTTTTCCATCAGCGGCAGATAGTCGGCGTGTGCCTCGGCAATGGCCGCCTCAATGGTCGGGGTAACCGATTTCCAATAAGCCGACAGATTTTTACCGAAGTATTGAATGCTTTCAATATCGTCGTAAGCAAAGGTGAACAATACGCTCTCATCCAAGGGCGCTGTGGCCGTCACGTAAGCCATGCCGTCATCGCTTTGCTCACGGGAGAGCGAACAAACGGTGCCGCCCGCGACCGTCAAATAGAAATAACCCCAGTCGATGCGGCGGTCATCCCCGCTGCAATGCAGAACGGGCTGACTGGCACTGCCCATTTTCGCTGTAGGGAGCCCGCCGATCTCAAGCATCTCGGTCACGACGGCATCCTGGCCGGCCTCATGCAGGCAGATCTGCTCGGAGACGGCGACATTGACGACTACGCTGTGCTCCTCGCCGTCGATGGCGCGGCTGAGCACCTCCATATAGCTGACGGGGCGAGAGATCAGGTAATAATCGGTCGGAATGATGGGTGTGGTAAACAGTACGGTCAACTCAACCCCTGCGGCGCAGAAGACATAGGTCGTGGTCAGCGCCTCGACATCCAGCGAGAGCTGCTCCATGGCGGGGATGGTGTCGGCGTTTTTGTCGCCCATAAAGCGATAGGTGACGCCATCGATGGTGGCGGTGCCGTCGATCTGCATGGGACGGTTGGTCCAATGGCGGGTAGCGGTGTCGGTCAGGCGGTCGGCGGGCGACCATACGCTGAAGTACGGGTCGACCGTGATCAGCGGAACGGAGGGGGCTCTGAGTCTCATATCGGGTTCTCCTTTATATATAACTTCGATCTTTTCCCGCACAGGGCGGGGGTTGACATTATTATAGCAAGAAAGCGCAGGGATGTCAAGGGGCACGGGTGGATTTGTCCTGAATTTTCATGGCCAAGAAATCTCTTCCAAATTCCCATAATTTACATAAATTTATTTTAATGGAAACGGTTTACATTTTGCATCGATCGTGATATAATGGAACCATTCTCCACCGTATGCAAGACGTGCATGGAGAGAGAAATTCTGAAAAGAGAGGAACAAAAAATGATGAATCACAAACACAACCACAATATCAAGGGGCACAAGCTGCTGCGGCTCGGCTGCGGTGTGGCATCGGCTGCCATGCTGCTGGGCGGGGCACTCAGTACCTCGGCGCTGACCCCTACATACCGCACCATGAGTGATGCGTTTGACCACAGTCGGTATTACCTCAATCTGCAGTGCCTTTGCCTGACGGGCGATGCACGAACCGATATGGTGATGATCGCCATGAGCCAGTTGGGATATCACGAGGGAGATTGTGCGACGCAGACCAACGGCGAAAATAAGACGGGGGAGGGCAATTATGTGGAATACAACTATCTTAACGGCGCGGTCGATCAGTACGGTACGGGACAGCTGACCTACGGATATCCGTGGTGTGCATCGTTCGTGACCTATTGCGCCCGTATGGCGGGGATCGATGAGTGCACGGTGCCAAGTTCGGTCAACTGTGCGCGTTGGGTGCAGATGTTTCGCGCGCAGGGAACGTATCATGAGCGCGGGGACGGCTACATACCGCAAAAGGGCGATCTGATTTTCTTCCGCAGCGAGGGCTCGCCCAAGCTGTCGACGCACGTGGGGATCGTTCGCTATACTTGCAATGGCGTAGTCTACACCATCGAGGGAAATCTGCACGATGAGGTTTCCTTGGCGGCATACGGTCTGAATGACAGTTATATCATCGGTTATGCATCACCGAATTATCGCGAGAACACAGCGACAGCTTACACGTATTTGCTGGATGCCTACGGTGAGGGGAATTACATCATCGCGGCACAAAATCTGCCCGTCTACAGCGAAGTCGGCGGTGGAAAGCAAACCTTTATGCTGCATCGTGGCGACCTGATGCATATTTATGAGGCGCGCGGGATGTGGGGTCGTACCGACTACGGTTGGATCCATCTCCCTGATACGCAGCCGGTGGACGTGAGATGAGGGGAGGAGAAGAAACGATGAAGAGATGAATATAAGATGAATATAAATGGCGGGGGAAACTTTTTTGTAAAAAAGTTTCCCCCGCACCCCCTTCCAAAAACTTTGAATCAAAAGGATAGTATATTTTTTACAGGTCGGCAATGGTTGTCGGGAACAGGATCGCTTTATGATAAAGCTGTCGGAAAGAAAAATTTTTTCTATAAAAATGAAACAACATATTGACAAGCGCTCCCCTTGACGAACCGCCCAAAATCTGGTATACTATATTATATACAGAGAGAGGAAGGTGATCGGCATGATCGAAACGAGCGTTGGCGCTCTGTACGGCGTAGGGCCTGCACGGGTGCGGGCATTTGCCAAGCTGGGTGTGCATACCGTGGAGGAGCTGCTCCATCATTATCCGCGTGCGTATGAATTTCGCGGAGATGTAAAGCTGCTGCGAGATTGCGGCCCAGAGGGCAAGAGCGCGGTCATCTTGACCGTCGCCACCGCGCCGCGCGTCCATATGATCAAGCGGGGAATGTCGTTGCTGAAATTCCGTGCCACCGAGGAGGGGACGGGCGATGTCTGCGAGATCACCTACTTTAATCAGAATTATTTGAAGGATTCCTTTTCCCCCGGCTGCTCTTACCGTTTTTTCGGAAAAATCGAAAAAAAGGGAAAGGGATACGCCATGTCCTCCCCCGCCTTTGAAGAGGTCATCGAGGGGCATGAGGACGAGCTGCCGCCGTTGCTGCCCGTTTATCCCGCCACGGAGGGGCTGTCACAAAAGCAGATCTCCGCGGCGGTACAGCTTTCGCTGCGCATGGCGCTGACCGATGCCGACGCCATGGAGGATCCGCTCCCCGCCGCGCTGCGCCATGAGCGCGGGCTTTGTGCCTATTCTTATGCGCTGCGCAACATCCACCGCCCCACCGATCTTGAGGCACTTGCCGCTGCCAAAAAGCGTTTGGTCTATGACGAGCTGACGCTGTTTGCACTGGGGCTTGCCGCTACCCGCAGCCGTACCAAGGCGGCAAACGCGCCCGCCTGTGCCCAAGCCGATCTTGCACCACTGGAGGCGCTGCTGCCTTACCGCCTGACGGGCGCACAGCGGCGGGCGATTGAGGAGATCCGCGCCGAGATGAGCGGGAATGTCCCCATGAGCCGTATGCTGGTCGGTGATGTCGGCTGCGGAAAAACGGTCTGCGCGGCGGCTGCGATGCTGTTTGCAGTGCAGAGCGGCTATCAGGCGGCACTGATGGCACCGACCGAGATCTTGGCGCGGCAGCATTATGCGGAGCTGTCCGAGTTGTTTGGCAAACTGCATATATCCTGTGCTCTGCTGATCGGCGCGACCACGGCAGCCAAAAAGCGGGACGTGCGCGCCGCACTTGCCGACGGATCGCTGGACGTGGTCATCGGTACGCAGGCATTACTGACCGAGGGGGTGGCGTTTGCCAATCCCGCGCTGATGGTGACCGATGAGCAGCATCGTTTCGGCGTCGGACAGAGAGCAGCATTGTCGGAAAAAAATCGATATGCACATCTTTTGGTGATGAGTGCGACCCCGATTCCACGCTCCTTGGCACTGGGCCTGTATGGAGATCTGGATATTTCCCGTATCGACGAGATGCCCCCCGGGCGACAGGTGGTCGACACCTTCGTCGTGGATGAAAATTATCGGGCACGGCTCAATGCCTTCATCGAAAAGCAGGTCGCAGCGGGTGGGCAGGTCTACGTGGTATGTCCCGCCATTGAGGAGCGCGAGACGATCGACGCAGACGGTATGGATGCCGATCTCTACCTGGATGATATATCCCTTCGCGACGAGGTCGCGCAGACAATACATTCAGAGCAGCCCGCGATCAAGAGCGCACTTGCTCATGCACAGTATTTGAGCGAGACATTGCACGGTGTTCGTGTTGAATGTCTGCACGGAAAAATGAAGGCGGCGGAAAAGGATGCCATTATGCAATCCTTTGTCTGCGGTGAAACACAGGTGCTGGTCTCCACCACGGTCATTGAGGTCGGCGTCAACGTGCCAAACGCCACGTTGATGATCGTCGAGAACGCCGAGCGGTTCGGGCTTTCCCAGCTGCATCAGCTGCGCGGTCGCGTCGGTCGCGGATCAAGAAAAAGCTATTGTGTGCTGGTCGGAGGCGAACGCGTCGGCGAGGTGGCGCGGCAGCGATTGGAGGTCATGCGCACCCAGCATGACGGCTTTGAGATCGCACAGCGCGATTTACTTTTGCGTGGCCCCGGTGACTTTTTGCGGGGTGGTGCGGGCGATGGTATCCGTCAGAGCGGCGGTATCCGTTTTCGTCTTGCCGATACCTGCGATGACGCTGAGCTGCTGGAGCTTGCCATGCAGGATGCCCGCGCCCTGATTGAGCATGACCCCGACCTCGCATCCGCCCCCGCCCTCCGTCGCCGTATGGAGCGGATGTTTACCCCCGCCGAAGGTACCTTGAATTGACCCCGACCCTCCTCGTCCGAAACTTCGCCTCCTTTGTCGTTTGACAAAGAAATAAACAAAACAAATGAACGATAGAACACTATGTTCACACAACCTTAATTCACCTATCGTCTCTCTCCTCATCCACCGCTGCGCGGTCCCCCTTCCCCGCTGGGGAAGGCTTGTCGTTGGTTTGTTCGCACAACCTTAATTCAGTTAAAATTTTTCACAAATTTCAATTTCGACATTTTATCTGTCTTCCCGTCAGCACCTCCTTGTTTTTCGTCGTGGCTTTCCCACGACGAAAAGCGGAGTTTCCGAGCCGCGATAGCCGCGTGCGTATCAGCGGTCGCAAGACCGCGTTAGCACGCGAGAAGGACGGGGTTCTTAGGGGCGGAGTCCCTAAGTCGGTTTCTTGGTTCGTTCTTTGCCGAGGCAAAGAATGAACAATAAGCAAAACAACCTTAGAACGCTA
>JAFTJZ010000108.1 GCA_017456145.1 Clostridia bacterium | reverse complement strand
CAAGGCCCCAACTTCCCCTCGCGCTCCCTTCCAAAAACTTTATAAAACAGGATTACCCCCTATTTCAAGCTTTTTGCGGATTCTTAAGGCGCTTTTTCTCGAAAAAGCGCCTTAAGTGGGGCTTGGGGCAACGCCCCAACTTCCCCTCGCACGCCCCTTTCCTGAATCATTCCACAACCGTTTCCAGCCAATCACCGATATAAGGCGAGATGCGATCATACCCCAGCGCATTGGGATGGACGGGATCCTGTAGGCATTTCGCCGTGCCGATCTCCAAAAGCTCGTAGTTGAGATAATCGTCGTGATACATATCCAAATAGGGAACGCCCCACTTGTCGCAGATCTCCATGCCGACGGCGTAATATTCCTCCATGTCACCCACGTGTCCTACGCCCGCGTTCGGCATATAGAAGGAGATGATGTAGCATAATGTCGCATCGGGGAAGTATTGCCGCGCATAATAGAAAAATTCCTCAAGGCCGCCCGCATAGGTCGTCGTGTCGAAATCCTTGACGTCAAACGAATCGGTCACCTCTCCCACGGGCGCGATGATGTTGGTCCCGTCGGTCGAGCCCCACGCATCATTGACGCCACCCTGGACGACGATCAGATCATAATCACCATCCTTGGCGCTCTTGAGCTGATTGACGATCTGCCCGCCTGCACCGCGTACGGTGGACAGACACCATCCGCTGCGGGAGCGGTTGTCCGAGATGGTGCCATAGTATTTCTGAATACGCCCCGCCCAGGAGTAGCCCGCGGGAATGTCGTAATGTCCGTAGGAAATGGAGTCGCCGCAAAACAGAGCCTTCAGCCCGTAAAGAGGACTGCTCGGATCTGCCTCGACGGAGGGCGCGTTGGGGTTGTCCTGCTCAAAATACGCAAAGTAATCCTCTGCGTTGAACGGTTCGTTGACGGTTACAAGATACAAGGATTGATAACGTCCGTCGCAGACCATGCGAAGATATGCGACGTCGGCAGGTACAACGTATTGCATGATGGCGGTGTCGTCCTGCAGGCGCTCCAGAATGGTCAGACCGTTATGAATGGTCACATCGCGCAGCGGCTGCTCATTTTCGTCATAAACGACCATGTGCCAGCCCTGTGTGGTGACGGCAGCGCCGAACAGTACCACGTCATCCTCATACACAGGGATCATGTCGCAGGTGCGGAAGGAGCCGTCGGGGCTGGATTGTCCCGCACCGTTGACCCAGCCCATCTGCAGTGTGTCTGTGTTGAACAGATTGGTCAGATCGGGCTTTTCCGGTTCGGCAGGCTCCGGCTCGACGGTCTGCTCGGGCGCAGGCTCCGGTTCCGGCTTGGGCGTCTGATCCGATTTTGAGGGGTCATCTTCCATGGGATTGGGCTGCGGATCGTCCGGCGTCTCGGACTGCGGCGCGCAGGATACCATGCCAAGGGCTGCAAACAGCATGCCGCAAAGCAGTGCATACATCATCAAACGAAATAAGTGAAAGTTGCTTTTCATGTTCATTTCTCCTTTGAAGTTTTATCTCTTGCACTGAGATAAGACCATTATACAATATCGAGCGCAAAAATGCAAGAAGAAGTGCTGTTTTTAATTGAAAATACAGTAAATTTATCAGGGACGATTGACGGGAATTGAATAATATGGTATACTAATAAGAGAATTTTCAAAGAAGTTCAAAGAAGGAGGGATGAGATGCGGTATCATGTCGAACGCGCGTGCGTGGAGATGTCGGTGCGGGAGCTGTGTGAGACGGCACTGTCGTCGGGGGATCTGGAATATGGCGGCGGACGTGCGATGTTTGCTGCCATGCAGACGGGAACACAATGGCATCAAAAGCTGCAAAAGGGCAGGGGCGCGGGCTATCGTGCCGAGGTGCCGCTGCATCATACCACTCTGTACGAGGGAATTGCTTATGAGGTCCACGGTCGTGCCGACGGTATTGAGCAGGACGGGCAGGGCTATTACATCGTCGAGGAGATCAAAAGTGTCGGCAATTATCGCTTTTATCAGCCCGTTATGCCCGTGCATATGGCGCAGCTGCGTGTCTACGCCCATTTTCTCTGCTGCGAAAAGGCCCTGGACGGTGTTCGCGTTCGTCTGGTTCGTGTCCGTGCCGATGACGGCAAGATCAAAGAGGATAGTGAATATCTCCCCGCCGCGGTGCTGCGCACATATTATGAGCAGCTGTTGTCCTTAGTTGCCCGCTGGGCACAGCTGTGTGTGGCGCACGCAGTGGAGGAGCTGCCTGCGCTGACTCACCAGAAATTTCCATATTCGTATATGCGCGAGGGGCAAGAGCGCATGATCCGTGCCGCCTATCGCACCATTGGCAAGGGGAAACGGCTGTTTGCCCAGGCACCGACGGGCATTGGTAAGACCATGTCTGCGCTTTATCCCGCCGTGCGCGCGCTGGGAGAGGGCAAGTGCGACCGCATTTTTTATCTGACAGCCAAGGCGAGCACCCGTCGCGAGGCGTTTGATGCCGTTCGACGGCTGGTGGATTGCGGTGCCCCACTGCGTGCCGTCGTGCTGACCGCACGAGAACAGATCTGTCCGATGTATGCCTCGCTCGGGGTGGGCGGCGGGCGGCTGTCCTCCCATTGCAATGGGTTTGAGTGTCCTTATGCCGCGTCCTATTACGATCGCGCGCCCGACGCGGTGTACGAGCTGCTCAACGGAGGACGGGGGTATAACCGCGCCCGCCTTCTGGAGGTTGCCGCGAAATATCAGGTCTGCCCGTATGAGCTGTCGCTGGATGTCTCCGAGCATTGCGACATTATCATCGGAGACTATAACTACGTGTTTGACCCGATGGTCTATCTGCGGCGATATTTTATGCCGTCGGCTGCGATCGGCGGAAAGTCCGTCTTTTTGGTGGACGAGGCGCATAACCTTGCCGATCGTGCGCGGGATATGTATTCGGCAGAGCTGCGCTGCAAGCCGCTGGAGGCGCTTTGCGCACTGCTGGACGAGCGGGACGCCCGTACGGTGGACGCTTTGGACGGCGTGATCTCGCTGATGCGGGGGCTGCGTGTGCATTGTCGTGACAATCTGACCCGAGATGATGATGGCAACGATCGCGGATTTTATCTTTCCCGCAGCCCACTGACATCATTGAACGAAAAAATTTCTGCCCTGTATGCGCTCCTCGATCACTGGCTGCAGGCGCATCGCGAGGAGGATATCGCTCCCCGCTTTGCGGAGATGCTGTATGTCCTACGGGAATATCTGTGTATTCTGGAGCATTACGACGAGAGGTATCTTTCCTATGTCCTGATCGAAGGGGGAGAGGTGACGGTGCGACTGTTTTGTCTGGATCCGTCGTACGTGCTGGACGTTGCGCTCGCCCGCGGCAGTGCCGCGGTGTTGTTCTCCGCCACGCTCACGCCGCTGACCTATTTTATGGATCTGCTTGGCGGCAGAGAGGGCGCGGAGCATTTGGCACTGTCCTCTCCGTATGAAAGGGAAAATCTCGGGCTATTTGCCGTTGAGAGCCTCTCGACCCGCTATGAGCACCGTGCGCTGTCTGCCGAGGAGATCGCCCGCTGCATCGCCGCTACCGTGTCGGGGCGCAGGGGTAATTATATCGTCTATTTTCCGTCCTATGCATATATGGAAACGGTGCTGCGCGCCTTTCGCGCCAGATACCCTCGCGTGACTGCTATCGTCCAGAAAAAGGGAATGTATGCGCGCGAGCGGGAGGAATTTCTCGATGCCTTTCAAGCGGATCGCGGTGTGCTCCGCGTGGGTTTTTGCGTGTTGGGCGGCTCCTTCTCCGAGGGCGTGGATCTGCCGGGTGATCGCCTGATCGGCAGTATCATTGTCGGTGTGGGGCTGCAGGGACTGTCCAATGAGGGCAATATCTTGCAGGAATATTATCAGAATCGCTGCGAGATGGGCTACGAATACGCTTATCTTTACCCCGGTATGAATCGTGTACTGCAGGCGGCGGGCAGAGTCATTCGCCGCGAGGAGGATGTCGGCGTGGTCGTTCTGATCGACGACCGCTATGCTACGCCCGCCTATACACAGCTGTATCCCGCCCACTGGCGACATTTGCAATATGCAGGAAATGCAAAAAATCTTGCAGAGTTGGTGCGCGCATTTTGGGAGAATCACCCGTCGGACGACCGCGCGGAGGGTCAAGGGGAAAAAAAGTGAAAAAAGAAAGGCGAAAAGCGAAAAAATATCAAGTAAATGCTTGCATTTGAGTTAAAAGTGTGGTATAATATCCCATAGTGCGCCCGAGAGGCGATGGTGCCGCCACGCCGTAAAATTGCAAAAATATCACCTTTGCCGACTTGCCGAGGATGCAATTTGAAAGGGCAAAAAATTCAAATGGATATCATCTGCGCCATGCGCGGAACAGAAAGGAACCGTATCTCATGGAACGTATTACCGTCAAACAGTTATTTTGCGATCCGCAAAGCTATGCCGATCAGTGCATCACCGTCGCGGGCTGGGCTCGTACCATTCGCGCCTCCAACGCTTTTGGCTTTATTGAGCTCAACGACGGCAGCTATCTGAAGAATCTGCAGGTGGTCATTGAGGCGGACAAACTGAATAACTATAAGGAACTGGCAAAGCAGAACGTGGGTGCGGCTTTTGTGGTGCGCGGCACGTTTGTTCTGACGCCCGAGGCAAAGCAGCCGTTTGAGATGAAGGCGGAGAGCGTCGAGATCGAGGGAACCTCGACCCCCGACTACCCGCTGCAGAAGAAAAAGCACTCCTTTGAATATCTGCGTACCATCGCGCATCTGCGTCCTCGCGCCAATACCTTCAACGCTGTCTTCCGCGTACGTTCGGTGGCGGCTTACGCCATTCACAAGTTCTTCCAGGAGCGTGGCTTTGTCTACGTCCATACGCCGTTGATCACAGGCTCGGACTGCGAGGGAGCGGGCGAGATGTTCCAGGTCACCACCCTTCCCTTGGATAACGTCCCCAAGAACGAGACGGGCGAGATCGACTACACGCAAGATTTCTTCGGCAAAAAGACGGGACTGACTGTCTCGGGTCAGCTCAACGGCGAGACCTTTGCCATGGCTTACGCCAATATCTATACCTTTGGCCCCACCTTCCGTGCCGAGCGCTCCAACACCCAGCGCCATGCTGCAGAGTTCTGGATGGTCGAGCCCGAGATGGCATTTGCCGATCTGACCGACTATATGGACACTGCCGAGGCAATGATCAAGTTCGTGCTCAGCTACGTCATGGAGCAGTGCCCCGCCGAGGTCGAATTTTTCAATAAGTTCATCGACACTGAGCTCAAGGCGCGACTTGAATCCTTGGTCGCTGCCGACTTTGGTCGTGTCAGCTATACCGAGGCGGTCAAGCTCCTGCAGGAGTCGGGACATAAATTCGATTACGACGTATACTGGGGTATGGATCTGCAAACCGAGCACGAGAGATATCTCACCGAGCAGATCTTCAAAAAGCCCGTATTCGTCACCGATTACCCCAAGGAGATCAAGGCCTTCTATATGCGCCGCAATGACGATGGTAAGACGGTCGCCGCAGCGGATATGCTGGTTCCCGGCGTTGGTGAGCTGATCGGCGGTTCGCAGCGTGAGGAGAGATTGGACGTTCTTTTGGATGCCATCAACACCTTCGGTTTGAACCCCGAGGACTATTCCTGGTACATCGAGCTGCGTAAGTTCGGCGGTACCAAGCATGCAGGCTTTGGTCTGGGCTTTGAGAGATTGATCATGTATATCACGGGTATGTCCAACATCCGTGACGTTGAGGCGTTCCCCCGTACCACGGGCAGCGCAGATTTCTGATTCCCTTTGAGAAAGGATTTCACATCGCTTATGAATTATCAAAATTATAATAAAGAGCAGCTTTCTGCGCTCCACGCACAGCTGCTCGCCGAATACGAGCAGATCAAAGCACAGAAATTGAGCCTTGATCTGTCCCGCGGCAAGCCCTGCCGCGAGCAGTTGGATCTGTCCGATGGCCTGCTGGACTGCATCAAGGACAACACCGATACCAAGGGGATCAAGGGCTTTGATTACCGTAACTACGGCCTTCTTGACGGCATTCCCGAGGCGAAGACACTTTTTTCTGAGCTTTTGAACATCCCCGAGAGCCGTCTGATCGTGGCGGGTAACTCCTCGCTCAATCTGATGTACGACGCGCTCTCCCGCGCTATGCTCTACGGTGTGGTGGGCAGCGAGCGTCCCTGGTGCCGCGAGGAAAAGGTCAAGTTTCTTTGCCCTTGCCCCGGATATGACCGTCACTTTGCTGTGACCGAGTCGCTGGGCTTTGAGTTGATTCCCGTCAAGATGACCGCAACGGGTCCCGACATGGATGAGGTGGAAACCCTTGTCGCCGCAGACCCTGCCGTCAAGGGCATCTGGTGCTGCCCCAAGTATTCCAATCC
>JAFTJZ010000107.1 GCA_017456145.1 Clostridia bacterium | reverse complement strand
TTGGGGCGCTGCCCCAACCCCCGCCAAAGGTGCTTTTTCGAGAAAAAGCACCTTTGGAATCCTTAAAAAGCTTGAATCAAAGGAATAATTGCGAAAAACTGCTCCGCTTACGGAGTGGTTGCGCGTGGTTAGGAAGACGTGGAAATAGGATCAAAGTTTTTGGAGATTCTAAAGAACCTTTTTCCCAAAAAAGGTTCTTTAGCTGCGGAGCAAGACACCGTCGAATTGCACAGAAATGAAAGCGTAATTTTGGTCAATCTGCTGAAATTTCGGCGGCGGTCATCGAATTTGGAAGAAAGGGTTCCTTTTCTTCTTTTTTTATGTTACAATATGCATACCACCGAAAAACGCGGTGCGCAGGAGCGCGAGCGCGTCGGTGCAGGGCGGACAAGTGCCCTGAAAACGCTGTGTTTTTGAAAGGAGAATTTTCAAATGGAACAGACCAAAACAGCAAAAGACGGCAAGCAGATGCGATACATCCCGGGCGGCAAGTACGTCATGGGCTCGCAGCAGGGCTATCCCGAGGAAAAGCCGCTGCACGAGGTAGAGGTCGCTCCCTTTTATATGGATGAGACCCCCGTTACCAACGCCGAGTTCAAGGCGTATTGCGACGCGGTCGGACGCGGCTATCCCGGCTCTCCCCGCTGGGCAGATATGCCGAACTATTTTCTCGATTATCCGAATCACCCCGTCATCAACGTCTCCTGGGGCGAGGCGAACGCTTACGCCAAGTGGGCGGGCAAGCGGCTGCCCACCGAGCAGGAGTGGGAATACGCCGCAGCGGGCGGCTTGAGCGCTCCCACATACCCTTGGGGAGACGATGCACCGAAGGGCGATATGGTGAATTTCGCGGATAAGAACAGCGAATTTTCTTGGCGCGACAGCTCCCAGAATGACGGTTATAAATATACCTCCCCCGTCGGCAAGTACGCACCCAACGGCTATGGCCTGTACGATATGGCGGGCAACGTGTTTGAATGGGTTGAGGATTGGTTCTTCGCCTATACCGATACCAAGCACGATACCGAGGCCTTTAAGGACGGATGGGGCGGCTCCAAGGTCTGCCGTGGCGGCTGCTACCATTCTCCCGCCAAGGACCTGCGCATCGCCCGCCGCAGACAGGTGCTCGGCGGCGGTACCAATGCATCGGTCGGTTTCCGTTGCGTTGCGGATATCGGTGAGACCCGCACCGAGGTCAAGGATCAGGTGGTCTATAAGACCTCCGCAGCAGGCTGGGATCAAAAGCTGGACGAGATGCGGGTGACCATCCCGGACGGGCAGGAGCTCTGCATCGGTATCGGCACGACCGCCAACCCCGTTGAGCTGCGTCGTTTCAAGAACATGGGCGTGACCTCGGTCGAGCAGTACGTTACATGGGAGACCTGCGAAAACCGCGGCGAGGGTCAGTGGGACTTCTCGCATTGGGATAAGGAAGTGGAAAAGATCAAGGCTGCGGGGCTCAAGTGGCTGCCCTTCCTGATCGCGGGACCGGCGTATTCTTTGCCCGACTGGTATCGAGCGTCGCGCGACTTTGAGGGCCTGGTTTGCCTGGAGCATAACATTGAGAGCAAGATCCAGACCTTCTGGGATAAGAATTTCTACAACTACATCGACCGTTTTCTCAAGGCGTTTGCCGAGCACTACAGCGATCACTCCATCTTCGAGGGACTGCTGTTCGGTATTACGGGCGACTTCGGTGAGGCGATCGTTTCGGTATGGCACGGCAACTGGCCGACCAATATCCCCGGTCTGTATCATGCTCACAGCGGCTACTGGTGCGGCGACCGTTTCGCGCAGGCCTCCTTCCGTGATTATGCCAAGGCAAAATACGAGAACGTGGACGCGCTCAATGCATCCTGGGGCACTGACTTCTGCACCTTTGGTGCAGCGCAGATGCCGCCCATCAACACCGGCGGGGAGAATAACTTCCGCATCGACGAGCCCACAGGCTGCGGCACCTTCTTCCCCACCGAGATCGCGGACAGACGCCGCTGGATCGACTTTATCGACTGGTACCGCGCCTCTATGAGCGAATATGCGGGATTCTGGATGGAAACGGCGCGCAAATACTTCCCCGATACCGAGCTGTATCTGTGTACGGGTGGCGGTGCTGAGCCTTGGCACGCCTCCGAATTTGCACAACAGAGCAAGGTCTGCGCCAAGGTTGGCGGCGGTGTTCGTATCACCAACGAGGCCTCTAACTACGGTAACAACTTTGTTGTGACCAATTGGGTCGCAAGTGCGTCGACCTTCTATGATGGTTATTTCAGCTTTGAGCCCGCAGGTCAGGTGACCGAGCGTGGCGTGGTCTGCCGTGTCTACAATGCGGCAGCGACGGGTGCCAAATCGCTCCACTACTATAGTGGCAACATTATGGGCAATGAGGAGCGCGCGACCAACTTTGCCTCCAACGTCCACTATCTGCGCGAGGGCGGCATCGTCCGCGAGATCGGCCTGCTGTATCCCGACACGCCCATGGTGTTGGATGTGCGCCGTATGGGACAGATGCATGGCGGTTTTGCTCTGATGCGCGACTATACCGATTACGTCTACGCCTGCGATCAGACCATCGCGGACGGCATTCTGGACGGTTTGCGCGCCCTGGTCATCACCATGGACGGCTATTATAAGACGGCAACGCTGCAAAAGATCCGTGCATTTGTTGAAAACGGCGGCTTACTTATCGGCTTGAACCTTGGTGAATTGCGTGATCTGGATCATGGCGACGACTATCTGGAGATTCTGTTTGGTGCGGACGGCGGTAAGTCGCTCGGCAAGGGCAAGACTAAGCTGCTGCACGGGCAGATGGGAGCCAAGGTCGAAGAGACCTCCACCTCCTCCAATTTCGTTGTGAAAAATACGCTGCAGGGAATGCAGGCGATGCAGAGAGACATCTGCGACCCGATGACCGCTTTCCTTGCCGAGAACGGCGTTTACGTCTCCGACGGTGTTATGGATGGTCTGTATACTGCCCGCCGCTGCCACGACGGCGTGGATACCGTCTTTGTGATGAACTACTCGGGACATGATATTTCCCGCTCCTTTACTCGCCCCGACGGTACGACGTTTGAAAAGGACGTCAAGGATCTGACAATTGAGGAATATTAAAATGATAGGGCGGGGGAGAAACTTTTTTGCTAAAAAGATGGTCACAAGTGACCTTCGAGTTTGCCTGGGCGGCTTAACACCGCCGTTTCGGGCAAGCCCGAAAACAGCAAACATCGTTTCTCCCCCCGTACCCCACTTCAAAAAGCTGTAAATAGTAAATTGATATGATGATGGAGTGTGTGCCGTCATGATATTTGTGAAAGGAATTCTGTTATGAACCATCGTCCCCTCACATTGCGCCTGTTTTTAATTCTGTTGAGCCTGATTCTCATCCTCCCCGCCGTGCTGAGTGCCTGCACCGAGCAGGAGGATCCCGATCTGTCTTCCGACGGGCAGACGGATCATTCGCCCGACGATCCCGATGACCCCAACGACCCCAACAATCCCGATAATACGACACAAGGAGATGTTCCCGTGATCCCTACTTACGAAGGTCGCTATAACCCCCACGCTGACCGCGCCGAGGGGCAGACCGATATTACCCTGCGTGAATATTCGATCGTCGACGGCACATTGATCCAGCCCGATGCCGACGACAGTGATCTCCCTGTAGAGCTGGAGGAGGTCATCAATACCTATATGACCCAATACGACAGCATCGGTGTGGAGGGCTACGTCACCAATTTCCAGCACAGCGGTGCTTATAACGACACCATCCGAATCAATACCGAGGCGGTCATGGCGTACGTTTCCGTTCCCTCACAGCTGGAGAGCACCATCAGCTCGTGGGCAAAGACCTCTGACTTTTACAGCCTCAACATCATGATGCCCATCAACCGCGACTCCCACGACTACGTCACGCTGGATGAGGAAAATTTCGGGCATATCCAGACCGACAAGGCGGGCAATTATCTGACCCACTCCACCAGCGATAAGGTCTATTACATGGTACCCACCGAGGGCTGGACCGAATATATCTGGGATATGGTCGAGGACATTCTGAAAAAATATGAGGTCGCCAGCATCACCTTTGAGGAGCCTGAAATGTGGTATGCCTCCGGGTATTCCGACGGTTTCAAGGAAGAGTGGGAGGATTATTACGGCGAGAGCTGGATGGATCAGACCTCCTCTCCCGAGGCCATGCTCAAGACCATGCGACTCAAGGTCTATCTGTTTGACCGTGCACTCTCCACCATCGCTCAACGGATGCATGAGATCTCTCCTGAGACCAAGCTGTACGTTGCCAGCCACTCCACGGCAAGCTATACCAGTATTTCCATTACCGCAGGTCTGAACTCTTATCTTGCGACAGGAGAGATCGATGGCGTGATCGGACAGACGTGGACCAATACGGCAAGCGTCGCGCTCAACATTGACGGTACCTCTCGCAAGGCGGAGTATCAGAATGCTTACCTTGGCTACGCATCGTATGCAGGTGCATCGGGCAAGCTGGATCTGTTTGCCATCACCGATACCATGGCAGACGGCGATTGGGCGGAGGAGGATGCACATCCCGTGTATCATTCGACGCTGGTCGCTGCGCTGATGCAGGACGAGATTCATCGCTTTGAGGCCTCCGTTTGGCCCTCTCGCGGCTTTGCTAACGTATCCTCCGATTATCGGACCGAGCAGCTCAATCTCTTTGAGGCGCTCAACGAAATGAGCGGCAAGGCGATCACCACCAGCGCGGGCACGCCCGGCATCACCTATCTGCTCTCCGACTCGCTCTCCTGGCAGACGGGCAACAGCGCATGGTCGCTGTCCTCCAAGGATGGTTACTATGGCGTAACGCTCCCCGCGGTCAGCGACGGCATTCCGCTTAAGGTGCTCTCCATGGAGCAGGTCACCGGTGCGGAGGATCTTTCCGATGTGACGCTTTTGCTGATCTCATGGGATTGCCAGAAACCGCTCTCCGAGGATGTATGTGACGCCATTGTCGACTGGATCCGCGACGGCGGTACGGCGCTGTACGTTGGCGGACATGATAAATTTGAAGAATCCGATGCCGAGTGGTGGGCAATTTACGGTAGCCCGCTGCAGGCGTTGCTGGATAAGCTGGAGCTGGATATCACCGTCACTGCTCCCAAGATGCCGCAGCGCAGCGGTACGCTGGTCTGGCATGGCTCGGAAGATACCGAGGCTGCGATCGGCTTTGCCAACAGCACGGCATATAACAACTTCGTCGCAGGCTTTGAGGGCGCGGACGTTGCACCTTTGATTCAGAGCGGCGACACCGTGTATGCCATCGAGCAGAGTGCGGGTAAAGGCACGCTGATCGCCGTTGGTTTCCCCTCTGCGATGTATTCAAGACAGCTCGGCGGCACCGACGCCATGCAGGCACTGATCGCCTACGCTTGCGAATATACGGATTACGAATACGCCCCCACAACACTGACATGGACCAAGAGAGGGCGCATCGTTGCGGCCCACTCCTTTGCGGATGACAACGTGCTGGTCGGCTCCTTCATCGATTTGTTTGATCCCACGCTGCCCGTTATCAGCTACAAGGAGTTGGATGCCAACGAGAATGCAGTGCTGTGCGACGTTTCGGGCGTTGATCTTTCCGTCCCACGCTACGTTTACGGCGGCGGCGCGCTGATGGCACCCGTTGCAGAGACTGCCAAGCACACCGTTTTCGCCATTTCCGCACCCTCGGGGACGACCGTTTCCACCCGATTGATGTGTGCGGACGGCACCTATCCCGAGGCCGTGACGGCGGTGGACGCGGACGGCAAGGCACTCACGGTCATCAGTGCTTGGGACAATGAGACCGACTCGCTGTTGGTGCAGATCCTGTGCGGCGTTGAAGGCGCGACCATTACGGTCACATGGGGCAACACCGCCGTGGAGGATACCAAGGACTATGTTTTTGAGGAGCTGACCTTTATCACTAACAACAAGAACGAGGATATTGGTCTGATCCACAGAAACACGGCGCCCTCCAACGGTTCCTTCCGTTATGCAGACGGCACGACCGAGATCGTCTACAAGATCGATCTCTCACTCTTCCGCGATGCAACCATCAGCATGAATATCAAGCAAAATTACCTGGTTCAATATTCCACCGACGATCAAGCTTGGAAGACGCTGGCGGATTATTCCAAGACGGAGGAATATGACGGTACGCTCAAGGGTGGCGGCAACGATACCATTCTCTCGCTCTCCGCAGCAGAGATCGGGGAGTCAGACATCGTATACATCCGCATTTCGGACTGTAACCCCGGCGACGGTTGGGGTGGTACCATCACTTGGTTGAGCATTCGATATCTGCGTTATGAGGACGAGGAGCCCATCCGCGCGGAGGACTTTGCCGAGCAGAGCGGTGAGGAGGACGAGGCGGACGAGGTTGACACCTCTACCTTTGAAAAACTGAACGTGGATTATGCGACGGTGTGCGCCGGTTTCCAAAAGGAGACCTTCAACATCAACCAAGGCAGCAAGGAGGACGAGGCTCTGATCTACAAGAGCACTGCGGCTGCCAATGCTGCTTGCAAGTATACGGATCTTGCCAACGAGCTGATTTATAAGATCGATTTGGAGGAATATCCCGAGGCGGTTGTTGTGGTGACAGTGTTCCAGAATTACGTGCTGGAGGTGAGTAAGGACGGCAAGAATTGGACGATGATCCAGAACTACGAGGCGGTCAACGGCTCGCGCATCGAGAGCGGTTCCAATAAGGCAACCGTCGGTATGTCGGCAGAGAAGTACGCCAAGGGCAGCGACTATCTCTATATCCGCCTGTCTAACTCCGATACATCCTCCGGTTGGGGCGGTGCGATCAGCAAGCTTGAGATTTATTATGAG
>JAFTJZ010000106.1 GCA_017456145.1 Clostridia bacterium | reverse complement strand
CGGGATGCTGTTTTACGACGGAAATGATGTCAACGATATTTCCATCCGTTCGGTGCGAAACAGTGCTGCCTACGTGCCGCAGGATAACTTTTTGTTCAGCGATACGGTGGAGAACAATATTGCTTTTGCCACAGTAGAGCACGGCGCTGCCGACGACCCCGCCACGCTGGAGGCGGTACGCACCGCCGCGGCACTGGCAGACGTCCATGATAATATCATGGAATTTCATGAGCAGTATAAAACGGTGCTGGGTGAGCGCGGTGTGACCGTCTCCGGCGGACAAAAGCAGCGCATCTCCATTGCTCGCGCGCTGATGAAAAACGCGCCCATTCTGATCCTGGACGACTCGGTCAGTGCGGTCGATACCAAGACCGAAAAGAAAATCCTCGCGCAGCTCAAGGAAAATCGTGCAGGTATGACCACGCTCCTGATCGCGCACCGTATCTCGACCGTTGAGGATATGGATCGAATCCTCTTTTTGGAGGACGGTCGCCTGATGGATTTCGGGACGCATACCGAGCTGTGCGAGCGCTGCGAGGGTTATCGCAATCTGGTACATCTGCAAAAGCTGGACGAGGAAGGAGGAAATGCCAATGCGTGAATATCAACCGCTGTTGTTCGTAGGCGCGGCGATCGGCATTTTTTCCATCGCCTTTATCATTGCCTACGCGCTGATCAAGGATAAAAAAGCCGCTGTCGGCTTTGACCGCCATATGAAGGATTCCGAGATCATCCGACGCCTTCTCAAATACGCCCGTCCTCACATCGGCTCCTTTGTGCTGGTAGGCTTTGTGATGCTGATCTCCATCTCGTATGATATCATCTCGCCGCGGATCATCTCGGATATCGAGCGACTGATCACCTCGGATTTTGTCATGAGCGATATTCTGGTACGGGTGGCGGTCTACGCGACCATTCTGATCGTTTCGCTCACCGGTGCGTATGTTCAGGCGATCGTTCTGCAAAAGACAGGCCAGAAGATCATTTCCAAGCTGCGTGAGGATCTGTTCGTGCATATCGAGAGTCTGTCGCACGCGCAGCTCAATGCTACCCCCGTGGGTAAGCTGGTCACCCGTGTGACCAACGATACCGGCTCCATTTCGATGATGTTCACCCACCTGCTGGTCAATTTGCTCAAGAATATCTTTGTGATCATCGGCGTCTTTTTCGCCATGCTCACGCTCAATCTGCAGCTGACGCTGCTGGTGCTGTGCTTTGTGCCCTTTATCGTGCTGTTTACCGTGATCTTCCGCAAATTCTCCCGTGCCTCCTACCGCAAGGTCAAGGACGGCACGACAGACATTAACACCTTCCTTTCGGAAAATCTATCGGGGATGAAGATCATTCAGATCTTCAACCGCGAGGGTAAGAAAAAGCGGGATTTTGACGAGAAGAACCGCAAGCTGGAAAAATCCAAAATGCAGGAAACCATGGTTTTCGGCGTCTTCCGCCCGATGGTGTATATGCTGTATATCTCTACGGTGCTGTGCTTGTTTTATGTCGGCGGGAAGGGATATCTGGACGGCGTATCGTTTATGGGGCAGAGCATTGACGCGGCGATTATCGTGGCGTTCTATATGTATATCAATAAGTTCTTCAACCCCATTCAGAATCTTGCCGAGCAATTTAACCGCCTGCAATCCGCCTTTGCCTCGGGCGAGAAGGTTTTCACCGTCATGGACATTAAGCCCGACATTGTCGATCATCCGAACGCCATTGAGCTGGAGACGGTGCGCGGCGAGATCGAGTTCCGTGACGTCTGGTTCTCGTATGTGCCCGATGAGTGGGTGCTCAAGGGCGTTTCCTTCAAGATCGATGCAGGTCAGACCGTTGCCTTTGTTGGCTCCACCGGCTCGGGAAAAACGACCATTCTTTCTCTGATCTGTCGCAATTACGACATTCAGAAGGGTCAGATCCTGATCGACGGTATCGATATTCGCGATATAAAGGTCTCCTCACTGCGTCGTCATTTCGGACAAATGCTGCAGGATGTTTTTCTGTTCTCGGGGACCATACGCTCCAACATTGTCTTGCGCGATGAGAACATCAGCGATGAGGAGGTCATGCAGGTCTGTCGTTACGTCAACGCCGATCATTTTATCGATAAGCTGGCAAACGGGCTGGACGAAGAGGTGCGCGAGAGAGGGAACAACTTCTCGGCAGGGCAGCGCCAGCTGCTCTCCTTTGCTCGCACCATGGCGCATAAGCCCTCGGTCATGATTCTGGACGAGGCAACCGCCAACATCGATACCGAGACCGAGCTTTTGATCCAGGATTCGCTGGAGAAAATGATGAATATCGGCACCATGCTTATGGTTGCGCACCGCCTGTCCACCATCAAGAGCGCCGATCGCATCATCGTCCTCTCCCATGGAGAGATCATTGAGCAGGGAACCCACACCGAGCTGCTCGCAAAGGGCGGCAGATATCATCACCTGTATACGCTGCAATACAAAAAGGAGCAGCTGCAGGGCAAGGCGTGATTGGAAGAAAAAATAGAAGGCGGGGAACTTTTGTGTACAAAAGTTCCCCCGCACCCCCCTCAAAAAACTTTGGAAAAAAAGGATAGGATGTCACCGTAAGGAAAGCATCCTATCCTTTATTATCTCAAGTTCTTGAAAGAGGGGGGCCGGAGGAGGAATCGATGTTTGGCGTTCGCGATGCTTGGCTGCGCAAAGCATCGCGATGACGGCGTTGAGCCGTCAAGGCAAACTCGAAGATCGCATGCGTTCATTTTCTTCTCGAGAATTTTCTTCCCCCGGCTTATTCTCATTCCTTATTTCACCGTTACCGCACAAACGGGAGGAACCATCACCATCG
This sequence comes from Clostridia bacterium, assembly GCA_017456145.1. Lineage (GTDB taxonomy): Bacteria > Bacillota > Clostridia > Oscillospirales > CAG-272 > SIG644. Next base: position 4,192 of record JAFTJZ010000106.1, on the reverse strand, counting down.
CATCGTTCGATGCACTGATAATCACCTCTCCCTTGTCGGAAAGCGTTACGGTTGCCTTTCCTTCGGCATCGGTCACAATACCGCTGTCTGCACCGTCGACCAGAATTTTTGCGCCTTCCACGGGAACTGTGATCGGATTCCATGCCTCGTCATAACCGGCACTGCTCAAGGTCAGCGTCAGCGTCTCCCCTGCGCTTACCTCTGCCGTCACCTTGTCAAAGTAGCAGAAACTGTCCGACCAGGTAGTCAGATCGGTGTAAACGTAAGCGTAAATGTGGTCGCCTGCCTTGACCGGCTCGGTCAGGTCCGTCATAACGGAGGTGTTGTTGAGCGTATAACCATAAACACCACTCTCGTCGCCCCACAGCTTGGTCATGCTCAGACCGTACTCGGTCTGCGCGGAGCCAAAGCCATCGGCACCGCCGTCGTAATACTTGTCGTGTGCTGCCAGCAGCGCGTCGTTGATGGTCAGTGCGCCGTCGCCGTCCTCGTCCTCTACGGCAACCTCGGCGTAGCTGATGACCATGTCACCCTTGGCAATGGTCACATACATGACCTCGCCGGACTCGCCGCAAGCGACCAGACACAGCGAAAGACTCATCACCAGCGCCAGCACAAGTGCTGCGATCTTGCATTGTCTTTTCATGTTGAAATTCTCCTTTTCTTAAAAAGAAATTTATAGATTCGGCGATGATTCGCCGGAATCGTCTGATGGATCAGCGGCTGTGTCCGCGTGGGCAAGACGCCCCTGTCGCCGCCGTCGTTTTTGCTCGATGCGCCGCTGCCGGGTGCGCTCGATCCGCTCCTCGTGATCCTGACGGAGCGGCTTGATGCCCGCTGTCTCCAGCGCGCGTGGCCAAGGCCCCAGATGCGCCTTGATGGCGACCACCTCGTCCTCGGTAAAGTCGTCCCTGCGCGGATAGCGGGAAAGTCCGGCGGTGAGCAGTTGTTGCTGTTTTTGCTGCAGCAATGCGATGCAGGTCGCTGTGTCGTAGATGCTTTTCATATGTACTTCTCCTATTGTTCTTCCCAATGAAGTGTACCAGTCGGCTACGCAGGGATGACATGAATATTGATAACCGGTAGGGACCGGCGTCCTCGATGGTCCGTGATGATCGGATCTGCGTTTGTGCAAGATGGAAATTCTTGAAACGTATCAATTCGTACGTAGCCATAATGATATGCCCTCGGACCGTCCGGGAGGCCGGTCCCTACAAAAACGGAGTGTGTTCGACCCGTGGTGTACTGCCGCAAATGATACGGTATCGATAAAAAAGCAAACAGAAAAGCCCGTCTTTCGTTGTACGAAAAACAGGCGCATCGATCTTCCGCGCATAAAAAAGGGCACAGCTTGCCCCCTGACGGCGGAAAACGGATGCACCTTTCATACCCAAAAATGTCCGAATGTATACGGATCACGGCAAGTATTCCGACTTTGGTGTGCGACAGCATACTCTTTACGGCAATGGCGGTTGCGTCGGATTTTCACCGAACTTCCCTCTCATCTCCCCGTGTGGCGGGGAGAACCGTGATCATATGTATTGTAACACATCACGAGATAAATGTCAATAGGGGATATGAAAATTTTTGAAAAAAACAAAAACCCTTCGAATTTTTTGCTTTTTTTGCATTTAACCCTTTACAAATCTTAAAAAAAGGTGTATAATATAACCACGAAATAATGCTTTAGCAAACTAAAGCGATAAGGAAAGGATATAATATCATGAAACGTTTTACAACCCTGCTGCTCGTCATTGCGATGCTGTTTATCAGCGTTGCGGGCTTTACCTCCTGCGGTCAGACCGACGACTGGAAGACAGTCGAGGAAAAGGGCTATTTTGTTTGCGGTATCACCATGTATGCTCCCATGAACTATTTTGACGAAGATGGCAACCTGGTCGGCTTTGATACCGAATTTGCCAACGCTGTTGCCGAATATCTCGGCGTTGAGGCAAAATTCCAAGTCATCAACTGGCCCAATAAGTATATGGAGCTGGAGAGCGGTGCCATTGACCTGATCTGGAACGGCTTCACCTACGGTGAGGAGAAGGACGGCGTTTCCCGTACCGAATACGTTGATTTTACGTATGCCTATCTGGAGAATCGTCAGTGCTTGGTTACCAAGGCGGACCGTGTGAATGAGCTGAACAGCGCAGACGCACTCAAGGGCAAGAAGGCCGTTGCCGAAGGCGGTTCCTCCGGTGAGGCGCTCGCCATTACGTTGACCGACGAGGATAAGGTCACGACCTTTACCTCGCAGGCATCTGCGCTGATGGAGCTCAAGGCAGGCAATGCAGACTTTGCTATCATCGACTATCAGATGGCAAACGCTATGGTGGGTCAGGGTGACTACACCGATCTCGTGATCAACGAGGCGATCCAGCCCGAGAGCGAGGTTTACGCCATCGGTTGCCGTAAGGGCAGCACGATGACGGAGAAAATCAACGAGGCAATCGTGGCTCTGTACGAAAACGGCACGCTGGCAGCACTGGCAGAAAAGTACGGCCTGACCAACGATCTGGTCACCGAGTTCGGTGAGTAATCCCGATGGATGTTTGGTCTGTTACGCTGAAACTGTTTGAAGGTTTCGGCCTGACTTGCTCACTCTTTCTTCTGACGCTGGTCTTTTCGCTCCCGCTGGGACTTGTGATCGTGTTTGGCTCCATGTCAAAATTCAAGCCGCTGTCGATCTTTTGCCGCACGGTGGTTTGGATCATTCGCGGAACACCGCTGATGCTGCAGCTTTTTGTGGTCTTTTACGTTCCCGGTATGTTGTTCAATATTCAGCTGTTTACGGGGGAAAACGGACGTTTTACCGCGGCGCTGGTGGCGTTCGTGATCAACTACGCCTGCTATTTCTCGGAGATCTACCGCGGCGGCATCGAAGGCATTCCGCGCGGACAGTACGAGGCGGCGCAGGTGCTCGGCATGACGGCAAGGGAGACCTTCTTTACTGTCATTCTGATGCAAGTCATCAAGCGTATTTTGGCACCGATCAGCAATGAGGTCATTACCTTGGTCAAGGACACCTCGCTGGCGCGTGCCATTGCCGTAGCGGAGATCTTTTTCATCAACGAGATGGATTTCCTCTCCCGCGGCTTGATCTGGCCCATGTTCTATATCGCCGTGTTCTTCCTCCTGTTTGTCGGCGGGCTGACGCTGCTGTTCCGCTACCTTGAGAAGAAACTGTCCTATTACAGCATATAGGAGGGTGTCATGGCATTTTTGGAAATACGTAATTTGAAAAAACGGTTCGGCAGTACGCAGGTGCTGCACGGGATCAATTTTTCGATGGAGGAGGGCGAGGCGGTCGCAGTGATCGGCTCCTCGGGCGGAGGAAAAACCACCTTCTTGCGCTGTCTGAACTTTTTGGAGATGGCAGATGAGGGAACCATCCGTATTGAGGGGGGCTTTGCCTTTGATGCGGCCGAGACCTATACCCCTGCCCAGATCCGCGCTATGCGCCTGAAGATGGGGCTGGTGTTCCAGTCGTTCAACCTTTTCCCTCAGTATACGGCGCTGGAGAATATCTATCTGCCGATGCAGCTGCGTACGATCGAGCAATTGAAAAAGGAGATTCCCAACCGACGCTCCCGCCGTGCGGCCATCAACCGCGCGCAGGAGGAGAACCGAGCCCGCGCGCAGGAGCTGCTTGCCAGTGTGGGGCTTGCGCAGAAGGCGGAAAACTACCCCTGCCAGCTCTCGGGCGGGCAGCAACAAAGAGTAGCCATAGCCCGCGCACTCTCCCAGACTCCCGCGGTGCTCTGCTTTGATGAGCCGACCAGCGCCCTTGATCCCGAGCTGACGGGCGAGGTGCTGCGCGTCATCAAGGATCTCAAGGACAAGGGCTGTACGCTGCTGGTCGTGACCCATGAGATGGAATTTGCCCGTAAGGTTGCCGACCGTGTGGTCTTTGTCGCCGACGGGCTGATCGAGGAGGAGGGAACACCCGAAGAAATCTTCCGGAATCCCCGCTCCCCAAAAACTGCTGCGTTTTTACAGCATACGGTCAATCAATTGTAATGTATAAATGGGGCTGCGTCATTGGCGCAGCCCCTGCAGGTTGTCGACGAGCAGACTTGGGGCTTTGCCCCAAACCCCATTTAAGGTGCTTTTTCGAGAAAAAGCACCTTAAGAATCCTTAAAAAGCTTTTTCAAAAGGATCATTTTATGGGTTTTCGCCCCACAGTGT
>JAFTJZ010000105.1 GCA_017456145.1 Clostridia bacterium | reverse complement strand
ATATCGGTGACACGGTTCGCATCCACAACAAGATCGTTGAGGGTACGCGCGAGAGAATCCAGATGTTTGAGGGTACTGTGATCGCCAAGAACGGCGGCGGTATCTCCGAGACGTTCACTGTCAGACGTATTTCTTACGGCTGCGGCGTGGAGAAGGTTTTCCCCATCCACTCTCCTAATGTCGTTAAGGTGGACGTAATTCGCCGCGGTAAGGTAAGACGTGCGAAGCTGTTCTACCTGCGCGACAAGGTCGGTAAGGACGCAAAGGTTAAGGAGAGAAAGTAATCCTGACCTCAACAGAAAACCACGGATCGATCGGTCTGTGGTTTTTTGTTTTTTTCTGCATACACGTGATGTAAACGGCATTTATTCTGTTTATTTCAGTGAAGGCATCCCGATACGGAAGGAGTGATACGATGGATGACCGAGAGATCGTCGCTCTGTATATGGAGCGCTGTGAACGTGCGATCCGAGAGACACAGATCAAATACGGGCGTTATTGCCACTATATTGCGCGGCAGATCCTTGACAGCGAGGAGGATGCGGAGGAGATTGTCAACGATACTTATCTCAAGACGTGGAATACCATTCCCCCGGCGCAACCCGAGTCGCTCAAGCCATATGTAGGCATGATCAGCCGCCAGTTGGCTATCAATGAATTTGAGCGAAAACAGGCGAAAAAACGCGGAGGAGAAGTGCTGCTGGTCCTTGACGAGCTTGCAGCGTGTATTCCCGACAGAGAGAGCACCCAAATCGGCGAGAGTGTGGCCTTGCGTGATGCGTTGAACAAGTTTCTCATGTCACTGTCGGGCAAAACACGAAACATTTTTGTGCGACGCTATTGGTACACAAGCACACTGTCTGAAATTGCTGAAGAATATGCAATGAAGGAGAGCACGGTCGGAATGATTCTGCTGCGTACACGTGCTCGACTGAAGAAATTCTTGGAGAAGGAAGGGATTGACATATGACTCAACTGGATATTTACAAGAGCCTTGGCGAGATCGATCCCAAGATCATCATTGCCGCAGCTCCGGAAAACAATAGAAATTACAGGCAGCGAAAGCGATGGATCGGTGTCGGTACGGCTGCGGGATTTGCGGTGCTTGTTGTCGTGGTTATGCTGATGCTGCAAAGCTTACAGCCTTCTGTCATCTCTCGACCAAGCTATGAGGCACCGTCGCTGCCGGAGGGGCCGTATGTCGGAGTCGCCGTCTCTTCCGATTGGCAGGTCTACCGCGATGCCAAGTCGTTGATCGAATACGCCGACCTGATCCTGGCAGGTCGTGTGACGGACATCGGATTTCAGATCCTGGACACACGAACAGCTCTTCCCGCCGATGAGCAGACCCCGACATATGCCAAGATGCTGTATACGATCTACACGGTCGAGGTGCTGGAATCGTATCAAGGTGACGCGACAGACGTCATCCATGTGCGGATCATGGGAGGTATGGTGGGAGAACGAACGGAGGAACAGCTTACTCTTATGGAAAGTGAAGGAATTTCGGGGGACGGCAGAGGAATCCCCATTTTAGAAGATTACCAAAAGGTGCAGTGCAGGATCGGAGAGTCGTATCTGTTTGTACTGGCTGCGTTTGAGACCGGTGTGCCGACCATCTTGAATATCGATCAGTCGATCTATTCGCTCACAGAGCCGACCAAGGAAAATGCGGTCGGTCAAAATCCGGCAGATTATTATGGAAAAAAAAGAGACGAGTATGGATATCCTCTGATCAGTGCCAAGGATATTATTGTTGAGTTCGGAAAAAAGGAATGGAAAGAATTTTACGAAAAGTGGAAGGAGGGTGCTTTTTCCGCTTTGAAATAAACAAAATTCGGGGCTCTCTCACTGTGTGAGAAAGCCCCTTATGTGGATAGCTTTATTTGGTTTTCTTTTTCTTGGTCACGACCACGATCACTGCTGCACCTGCGGCGATGACAGCGGCGATGATGGGAATCAGGAAGGCGGGAGAGAAGGGCTTTTCGTCAATATTTACAATGTCCTGCTGCGGTTTGTCTGCGCCGCAGACGGTGCATTTATCGTCATCCCCATATGTATGGGGGAGTGGCTCTCCATAGCTCTCGCCGCATGTCTCGCACACTGCTGCTGCCGTGCATGTCGCCTCGCCGCCGGTATGTCCCTCGTTGACAGTGACAAGGAGGTCTGCAATCTGATCGCCAAAGGGATCATACACAATAACATTTTGCATTCTACCATAGCTCGGCAGGGTATATACACCGTCAACGGGCTCCATAACGACGTTGCGAACCTTGACTGTAGCGCTTGTCAGGGAATTGACCGTAAAGGAAACGCTGTCGCAATAGGTCGCACCATCCTCAATGCCGCTGATGGAGAATTCGTTGTTGAGTGCCAGCTTGAATTGATTTTTTTCGCGGAAGGCGTAATCTTTGCTGACAGGGGAGAACCAGTTGAAGTCGATGACGTTGCCGTCCTCGGAGAAACGGAGCATCAACAGCATTCCGACGCCGCCGCGCATGGCATCGATGTCCTGTGCGTTTGCCATGATCTGGTAGACGGTATTTCCGTGCTCTCCCTTATCTTGGCGCATGACCAGATCGCCGGAATAGGTTTTACTCCATGCGTGACCACAGATCAGCATGATGATATTTTCATGCTTTTTTAACAGCTGATTCCACAAACGATCCGCACCGACAGCGGGAGCCAGCTCGTTTTCCTCGGCAGGAGTTTTTGCGGAATCTCCTTGCATGTAGCCGTGCGTGGTGACGATGACCTTGTGGTTGGGGTGTGCGGTCACGACCTCATTTGCCCAAGAAATGGTCTTATTGTCGGGATTGTATTCGATCGCCAACACCAGATAATCGGTGTTGCCGCCCTTGAAGGTGTAGTACGTATTGTCGGATTTATCCTCATACATGGTGCCGCCGTAGCTGTCAAAGCTTTGGAACAGTGAAAGCGGGAAATACTTGTTGAACATGGAGGTGTCGCGTCCGGCAGGGGTATAATCATGGTTACCATAACAGATGGAATAATCAATGCCCACCTCGGTCAGCATATCAAAGGCGTTGCGCGCATTCTGAAATTCGCTGTTGGAGCTCAGGGTATCCCCGGTGTGCCCGTTCCAGGTGACGTCGCCAAGATCAATGGCGAAAAGGATATTTTCCTTTTCCTTGTTGTCGGCGATCCACTGCGTGATGGTGTTGAGCTTATGAGGATAAATTGCCGAAAGCTCCTGAATGTCGGGAATGACGGCGATGGAATATTCACCCGGCTCGGAGGTATAATCGCGAACCCAGTCGTAAAAATAATCGGTGTCATACGCTGCGACGGTCAGATTGTCCAGATACAGTGTGGTCTCTCCCGTGGTAACGATTTTGAAGGTGATCTTTTCGGTCAGTTCAAAAATGTATTCCTCATCAGCCTCCATATCAGAGCACAGAACCTCGTAGGATGTCCCTAAATTCGCTTGCAGAAGGGAGGTGTCAAGCTTGCTGCTTGCCGTATTTCCGTCTTCATCGGTCAATTGCAGCGTGATGGAGGAGACGGTTGTGGGATCGGCAACCTTGACATTGAAACAAATGGGAGTGCGGGTTGGACGAAAGATCGGCAGAGAGTAGGCGGAGGAGGTCAGGTTAATGGTTCCCTCACCGCTGATCTTCAGCGCGCCGTTTTCTGCTGCTGCGGTCGCCGTGGAGGTCCACTTTTGGGCAGCAGCCGCGGAATCAAAGGACTCCGTCAGATCCAGATTCACAGCGGGAACAATCATGATGTTATCCAACGCCATGGTGATCTCGTCGGTCAGGAAGAAATAGAAACGCATATAATTGATGTTCGTTACATCCAGCTGACCGTTTTTGACACCACCCTCGCTGAAGGGAAGGTAGAGGGAATTCCAGCCTGCCTTGAGCTTGGCGTGCTTGTTGGGGGAGAAATTGAGCTCGATCTTGTCGCACGTTCCGCTGGATGTCAGCTCCATCTCGCAGTTGGAGGTGAAGACCGTCGGATCGGAGACGTAAAACTGCACGCGCAGCGCCAGCTCGTCATAGTCGTAATCCTCGATGCTGATCGGATTGTTTTGAAGGAAGGGTGCCTTAAATTCGATCAGCTTGCTGCCGCCGGGCGCGAGCAACGCCATTACATGGTCGCCGTCAAGATCAACCCGCTCGGCACTGCTCTGGTTGCAGGTGAGCTTATTGGGAGAGTCATCCTCGCCGTCGTAGATCAGCCAGGATTCCTCCGGCTCGATCATTTCGGGCTTTTCATACATATCATCGGGAATGTCCGGTGCGGCAGATGCCTGCAGCGGGAAAATCATCGCTAACGGAAGCAGCGCGATGATCTGAAGAAGGGCGATGAGTCGTTTCATGGGAGGTCTCCTTTGAGGTATTTGATAATAAAAATATTATAGCATATAAACATTTGAAAGTCAAGTGTTGGTAATGAAGTTGCAAAATGCGCAATTCTATGGTGAAAAGTACGCAAATGAATACGCAAAATTTAATCGGAAGCACTGTCAAACTGTGAATGGTAGAGCGTAGAGTAGAAACCGCCCTGCGCAAGAAGGGAGTCGTGATCGCCCTGCTCAATAACATTACCGTCCTTCATGACCAGAATCATATCGGCATCACGGATGGTGGAGAGGCGATGGGCGACGATAAAGGAGGTACGTCCTTGCATCATTTTGGCAAAAGCATCGCGGATCTTGAGCTCGGTGCGGGTGTCAATGGAGGAGGTCGCCTCGTCAAGGATCAGCATGGGGGGCAGGGAGAGCATGATGCGCGTGACGCAAAGCAGCTGCTTTTGCCCCTGAGAGAGTGAGCCGCCGTCCTCACCGAGCACGGTATCATATCCCTGAGGTAAACGCTTGATGAAGTGGTGGGCGTGAGCGGCGCGCGCTGCTGCCTCGACCTCATCATCGGTGGCATCGGGCTTACCCATGATAATGTTTTCACGAACCGTACCCGATTTGAGCCACGTTTCCTGCAGTACCATACCGTAAGATGCACGCAAGCTGTTGCGTGTGACCGTCTTGATATCATATCCGTCTACCGAAATGCAGCCGCTGTCAGTGTCGTAGAATCGCATCAGAAGGTTGATGACGGTTGTCTTTCCGCAGCCGGTCGGGCCGACGATGGCAACACGTTGCCCGGGGCGTACGGAAAGCGAAAAATCGCGGATCAAGGGACGCTCGGGGGTATAGGCGAAGGAGACCTGTGAGGCCTTGACCTGTCCGTCAACATTCTGCAGTACGGTTGCATCGAGATCAGACGATTGCACAGGCTGCTCGATCAGAGCGAAGATACGCGCGGCGCAGGCAAGTGCGTTCTGTAACTCGGTGACCACACCTGAGATCTCGTTGAAGGGCTTGGTGTATTGATTGGCATAATTCAAAAAGACGGTCAATTTTCCCACCGTCATAGCCGAGCCGACCAGCCCAAGCCCCATTGCCGACAGCGCTCCGGTCAGCGCTACGCCCGCATACACCGTAGAGTTGATAAATCTCGTAGAGGGATTGACAAGAGAGGAATAAAAAGTTGCCCGCAGAGCGGTTTTGGAAAGACGCGTATTGATGTCGTCAAACTGTTTAAGAGCCTCATCCTCATGCGAGAATGCTTTGACGACCTTTTGATTCCCGATCATTTCCTCGATCAGTGAGGTTTGCTCACCGCGCAGCTTGGATTGATCTTGGAACATTTGATAGGTGTGCGTGGCAATATACCGAGCAACCAGCAGAGAGAGCGGAGTGAGTACGACGACAACGGCAGTGATGCTTACATCGATGGTCAGCATAAAGATCAGCGTGCCGAGGATGGTCAAAACACCCGTAAAGAGCTGAGAAAAGCCCAAGAGCAGACCGTCCGCAAACTGATCTACATCGGCAATGACACGGCTGACAGTATCACCAATCGGAGATCTGTCCAAATAAGAGAGCGGCAACTTCTGGATGTGGTGAAACGCCTCGCTGCGTACGTCACGAATGACATCGTAGGTGATCTTATTGTTTATCGTATTGAGCAGCCACTGCAGCACGCCGATCAGAATTGCGCAGACCGCAGCGCGCAGCAACAAAGGAATCATGCCCGTAAAGTTCACGTTTCCCTCGACGATCAGGTCAATGGCATCTCCCAAGATGATGGGGATATACAAAGTCAGCCCTACGACGGCCGCAGCGAAGAGCAGGGAAAAGATAAAATGAATCCAATACCGACGCAGATAACGAAGAACGCGGCGCAGTGTAGCCAAGCTTTCGCCCAGTGTCTGCTTTTTCTTTTTGGGAGGAGCTTGTTTGATTTTTTTTCTTTGCTTGGTACTCATGTGCTCACACCTCCTCCTCTTGGTCTTGATATTGCGAACGATGGATCTCGCGATAGGTCTCGCAGTGTTGCAGGAGCTCGGTGTGCGTACCGATGCCAACGACGTTTCCTTCGTCCAATACGATGATGCGATCGGCATGACGCAAAGAAGAGGTGCGTTGCGAGACGATGAATATGGTGGGGTGATATTCCTTTTGCAGTGAACAAAGTGACCTTCGCAGTGCGGCATCCGTCGCATAGTCCAGTGCCGAGGCGCTGTCATCCAAAATCAAAATTTCGGGACGGCGCACCAGTGCGCGCGCGATGGTCAGACGTTGTCTCTGTCCCCCGGAATAGTTGCGACCATTTTGCTCGACGAGGCTGTCAAGTCCATCCTCCTTACCGCGAAGAATATCGCTTGCCTGCGCCAAGGAGAGCGCGTGCAGCAGTTCCTCCTCCGTCGCATTCTGCTTGCCCCAAATAAGGTTTTCTCGGATAGTGCCGCGGAAAAGAACCGCTTTTTGAGGAACTACGCCGATCTTCTCGCGCAGTGTGGGCAGATCCCAATCCTTGACGGGAGCACCGAGAACGGAGATCTCGCCTTCGCTTACATCGTAAAATCGCGGGATCAGATTGACCAGCGTCGTTTTACCTGCACCCGTACCGCCGATGATACCGATGGTCTCCCCGCGCCGTGCCTCAAAGCTTACATCGCGCAGGGAGGCATCACCCGCACCGGGATATTGTGCGGTGACGTGGCGAAAGGAAACGACCACATCCCCCTGTCCCGAGGCCGTCTGACCGTTTACGGGGGCATCCATCGACGGATTGGTGTCGAGAACTGCCTGTACTCGCTTGGCGCAGGCGATCCCCTTGGTCAGTGTTATCACAAGGCTGGCGAATTTGATCAGCTCGACCAGAATTTGCGACATATAATTATACAGAGCCACGACCTCACCCTGCGTCAGATCTCCGCTGTCCACCCGCAGCGCACCGACGTAGATCAAAGCGATTATGGCAAGATTGATCAGGGCA
>JAFTJZ010000104.1 GCA_017456145.1 Clostridia bacterium | reverse complement strand
GATGACGACATTGTCTATATGAGAGGGGAGCTTTTCGCCCGTGCGAACGCAGCGGACAAAGCTGTCGATCTCGTTCTGGAACATATTAACGCTTTGATATTCAGGCGTTTGTTGCCACAGCTTGCCGTCCTTGGTACCGTATATGGTGAAGTTGCCGCCGTACTGCAGACGGATGCCCGCCTTGTCTCCCATGAAGTCGATGTAACGGTCGCCCACGCCGATGTTCTGTGCCCACGCACCGTTGAGTGAGATGGTGGGACCCTCGGTACGGATAAAGCCGGTGACGAAATCATCCACGTCATAGGTGCCGTTCAGATCCTTGGTGTTCTCCGACCACATTCCTTCGTAGACGTAGTTGGGCATATCCACGCCAAGACGGCAGAACGCCTTGCCCGAAACACTCAAGGGCTTGGGGTCACCCGTGCAGTACATGACGATGTCCAGATAATGTACGCCCCAGTCAATGAGAGCACCGCCGCCGGCGATGGCCTTGGTCGTAAACGCACCGCCCAGCCCGGGTATGGAGCGCTGCGCACGGAAGGAAACGTAAATGTGATAGACCTCGCCAAGCTCGCCCGCCGCAATTTTATCACGGATGAGATTGACGGCGGTGTTGAAACGGTTGACCACGCCGATGTTGAGCGTTTTTCCCGTTTCGTGTTGTACCTTCTGCATCTCCAGCGCCTCGGCATAGGTGCGGGCGGCGGGCTTTTCGCAGAGCACGTGCTTGCCCGCGCGAAGCGCGTCAATGGTGATGACGGGGTGCATATTGTTGGGTGTACAGACCGAGATGGCCTCGACCTCGGGATCGGCGAGAACCTCGCGGTAGTCATAGACCGCCTTGCCGCAGCCGTACTTTTCTACGGCGGCATCGGCTCGCTCGGGGATGATGTCGCAGAAATATGCGATCTCAACGTCGGGGTTGTTCTTGTAGGAGGGGATGTGCGCGCTGTTGGCAATGGTACCACAGCCGATGACGGCGACCTTGACCTTGCTTGCGTTGCTCATGGTGATTACCTCACTTCTTGATTTTTATATTCCGTAAATATATTTTTGGATGTCGCTGGTCACTCTGCGCGGTGCAGTGCCGCGCCGATGACGGTGCCGAACTGGGAATTTTCGGGGATGATGAAATTGACGCCGAAGGTGGGGCCGAGATCCTCAAAGACGCGGCGCACCGGAGCGATGGAGGACAGATTGCCGATCAGCACAATGTCGCGCAGTCCGAAGGAGCGTGCGGCGAAGATGGACATCATGGCAATGGTCTCGGCGACCATATTGGCGACACCCAGCGTCAGGTCGTTGGGGGTAGCGAGATCACTCACCTTACCGAAGTTGGAGGCGGTCAGATTGTCGCTCATCTCGCGGAAGGATTTTTTGGAGATGTCTCCGACCCGCAGATCAATGTTGGCAAGGTTGCCGCTCTCGCACAGCTGCACGATATGGTCGATGGTGCCCACGCCCGTGAGCAGCTTGGTCAGTCCCAGCATGGTGCCGCCGCCCATACCCGTACCGCCGAGATATTCGATCAGAGTATCATACTCGCCGCCGACCAAAGGGGAGCCGTCGGTGTCGGTCTCTGCCTTGGCGTGGATCAGTGCCGTACCTGTGCCCATGCTGACTACGATCGCCTCGGAAAGCCCCGAGAGATACAGGCCGCCAAGCCCGATGCTTGTGAACTCGGGGACAGCGTGGCAAGCCAGACCGTAGATCGGCTGCTGCATAAAGGTAGAACCCACGCCCGTGGTCATGACGCGGTCAATGTCGGAGAGCGCGATGCCGTTCTCTGCGGTGAAACGGCCGAAGGCGCCGTACATGGCGGTGACAGGGTCGGTTGCGCGAACGAACAGGGGGGTGATCAGCTGCGGCTTGCGATGCTCGGATAAGTGAAAGCCCACGATCTTGGTGGTGCTGCCACCGACATCGATGCCGATTACGGTTTCTTTCATGGTCTGGTCTCCTTTATGTCGGAAGGATTTTGATCGGAGGGCTGCTTGCACTCCGAATTTGTCTTTTTGAGAATGTCGTGGCGAAAAACACCCACGGCGGAGGTGGTGGTATGTAAATACAAAAAAAGAAATGTTTCGCTGATTTGACTTTTATTATAACACACTCTTGACAAAAATGCAAGTTTATGAGTATAATATAAGCAGATATTTTTTCAAAAGAGGGTTTTGTCATGAAAAATCGAGAATTATCACGCATTTGTGAGAAAAAATGCTTTATTTTTGATATGGATGGTACCATCTATCTTGGTGAACGCGTTTTTCCTAAGGCATTGTCATTGATCCGCCGCTTGCGGCGCATGGGCAAGCGGGTCATTTTTTATACCAACAACGCCAGCCGCTCCCCGGTGCGCTACGTGGAGCGCCTGTCCCGTCTGGGCTTTGAGCCAACCCCCGAGGAAATTCTGACGGCGGGTGAGGTGACGGTGGATTTTCTTTTGCGCGAGCGGGCAGGGAAGTCGGTTTATCTGATGGGAACGCCCGATCTTGAGGCGCAATTCCGTGCGGCGGGGATTGACCCTTTACCCCACGATGTGCCCGATGCCGATATTGTGGTCACCAGCTTTGATACGACGTTGACTTACGAAAAGCTGGATGCAGCCTGCCGTTGCATCCGTCGCGGCGCGGAGTATCTTTGCACACACCCCGATTTCAACTGTCCCACCGAGGACGGCTTTATCCCCGACAGCGGGGCGATTGCCGCTGCAGTGACGGCATCCACGGGGGTCAAGCCAACGTATTTCGGCAAGCCTTACGGCGGTGCCATTGCGGCGATCTCGGCGCGGACGGGATATGGCGCACATGAAATGTGTATGTTCGGCGACCGACTGTATACCGATATTGCCTTTGGCAAGCGGGGCGGCGTGCTTGCCGTTTTGATGCTGACGGGCGAGACGAGTGAGCAGACGGCGCTCGCGGCAGACGATGCGGACAAGCCCGACGTTATCCTGCCCGATTTCGGCCCTCTGCTGGATGCATTGAACGAACATGAAACGGAGGACGTGAACGATGGCGTATGATGCCGGTATGATGGCCGCGGCAATTGCCGAGATCCATGCCGCGGCGCAGGGAGCTCGAATTGAGAAGATCACCCAACCCGAAAAGGATCAGATCGTGCTGCAGATGCGCTCACATGACGGCGGGCGGCGCCTTCTGATCGATGCGGGCTCCAACACCCCGCGCATTGGGTTTTCTGCCGCAACAAGAGAAAATCCCGCCAGCCCCCCCATGTTCTGTATGCTGCTGCGCAAGCATCTGTCGGGGGCGCATCTGCTCTCGGTAGAGCAGATCGGCTTTGAGCGGGTGGCGCGGCTGACCTTCCAGACACGCGATGAGATGGGATTTCTTGCCGCGCGCCATCTGATCGCCGAGGTCATGGGACGCTACAGCAACCTGATCTTCACCGATGAGAAGGACAAGATCCTTGCCGTCCTGCGGCCCGTGGATTTTACCACCAGCTCCCGCCGTCAGGTATTGCCGGGCATGACCTACGAGCTGCCGCCCGTACAAAGTGAGAAGGTTGATCCGACAACGACCGACAAGGCGGCGTTTACCGCGCTCTGGGAGCTTGCCCCTGCCGAGCGAGAGGCGGCAAAGTGGTTGACGGGCAGCTTTTGCGGGCTGTCCTCCACCGTGGCGCGGGAGATCGTCTACCGCGCGTCCGGTTCTTCGGAGAGCACACTGCGGCAATGTGATCTCAGCCTGCTCTGGAGTCATTTTGCCGCGGTCATGGAGATGATCCGCGAGAAAAATTTCGCCCCTTGCGTTCTGATGGATGGAGAGCGCCCCGTCGAATATGCCTTTCTCCCGCTGCGGCAGTACGGCAGCGCATGGCAGAGAGTGGATGGTGCGGCGGGCGAGGTCATGGACCGTTACTTTGCCACCCGCGACCGCGAGAACCGTGTGCGCCAGAGGGCGGGTGACGTACTGAGGATCCTGACGGCAGCCGAGGCGCGTATCCATAAAAAGCTGGATATCCAACGCGGTGAGCTTGCCGATTGTGAACGCGCGGTGGAATATAAAAAGGCGGGAGATCTGATCACCGCCAATATGTACCTTCTGGAGCGGGGGATGAAATCAGCCACACTGACCGATTATGAGGATTATCATGAGGAGGACGGCAGCTACGGCGAGTGTACCGTGCAGCTGGACGAGCGGTTGACTCCCGCGGCGAACGCTCAGAGATATTTCAAAAAATATGCTAAGAGTAAGACGGCAAAGATCGAGCTGACGCGACAGATCGCGCTGGGCGAGAGTGAGCTGACCTATATTTACAGCGTGCTTGACGCGCTGACCCACGCCGAAACGGACGCCGATCTGTCTGAGATCCGCGAGGAGCTTTATCGCAGCGGCTACGCGTCGCGGATGAAAAATTTCGTTGCCAAAAAAGCTGCCACACCCAAGATCATGCGCTTTGTGACCGCCAACGGTTACACCGTGCTGTGCGGGAAGAATAACGTGCAGAATGAGCACATTACTCACCGTCTTGCCGACCGCAACGACTACTGGTTCCACGCCAAGGGCGTGCCCGGCTCGCACGTCGTGCTGGTATGCGGCGGGGAGGAGCCGCCTGAGATCGATTTCACTCAGGCAGCCGAGATCGCCGCGCAGTATTCCAAGGCGGCGGGCGGACAGAACGTCCCCGTGGACTACACCAAGGTACGCAACGTCAAAAAACCCGCGCAGGGAAAGCCGGGCTTGGTCATCTACCACACCAACTGGACCGCCTACGTTACTCCCGACGCGGACAAGGTCGCCGCGCTGCGGGAGAGAATAGGAAAATCATAATTCTGACGATCCGCGGATATATAAAATGCCCAATACGGACAGTCGCCGGGGATCAGATGAGTGTCTGCCTTCACGGTGTTGGATGCGGAAGAATATTCTGCCGTTGAATAACGACAAGCGATAAGACAAAGGAGCCGCTCACCTGCCGAGCGGCTCTTTTTCCCATATGCTTTTGATCAGCAGCGCCACGGCGGGGGCGAGGATCATGCCAAGCACGCCGCCAAGTCGCAGCCCTGCGTAGACCGCAAGGAGCGATGCCAACGGATGGAGCCCAAGACTCCCGCCGATGATCCGCGGTTCCAGGATCTGCCGTGTCAATAGGATCACCGCAAATAAGATCAGAAGTCCCGTCCCCACTGCCGTTTCTCCCTGCAAAAGGGAAAGGATTCCCCACGGAAGGAGCACCATGCCCGCTCCGAGAATGGGAAGAATGTCCACCAGCGCGATGAGCAGCGCGGGGAGAAAGATATAAGGCAGGCGCAGAATCGAAAATCCCGCAAAGAGCTGCACAAAGGTCAGAAGAAACAAGAGAAAATAGGCACGCAGATACCGCGCTCCCACGCCCACCAGCTGCCTGCGCAGCCGCTCCCAGCGGGGGCGCCACAAGGCGGGGATGATGTCGTGTAAAAATTGCGAGATCCGCCCGTCATCGGTGCAGCAATAAAACACGGTTACAAGAAAGGTCAGAAAAAAGATCAGCGCAGAGGGAAAGGCGCGCACCAAGGAGGTCAGCGCATCGGGAATCTTGGCACTCCAGCGGGTCAGCGTCTCGCTGATCAGCGTTGCCACCGTCGCGTCCACCTGCTGCCAAAAGCTCTCCAGCGATTGCTGCTCGACCAGTGCCGTCAGGGGTGGGATGTGCGAGGTGATCCGCGTGAAGAAGTCAATGGTCTCTTCCAGTGCCACGACCAGATCCTCGCCGCTGCCCAGAGAGGCGAGCAGATGCTGTGCCTCTAAAATCAGCCGCTCTCCGAGCAGCACGGTCAGACTGCCCAGCGGTAAAAGCACCGCAAGCAGTAAAATGCACGCCCCCACGCGCCGCGGGATGTGTAATTTTTTTTGCATGGTCAGCGCTCCCCGCCGAATGGGGAAGGACAGCAACCACGCAAACAAAAACGGCGTCAGACAGGGCAATGCATATCGGATCAGAAGAACGCCCAAAATAATGCCTGCGCAAAGGCAGAACAACCGTGCCGCCCGCCCCTGCCAGATCGTGTCCATCCGCCGCTTTTGTTCCTCGCTTTGCGTGAGGGGATGGTGCTGTGTATCGTGGTGATCGCTTTGCTGCAGCATTTTCTTCCCCCTTTTTTCTTGTTTTTCCTTTACCTTCATTATGTGCGCCTTTGATGCAAAATATTTCCGCGCACGTGATCTTTTTGAAAATTTTCGGAGGATGGAATGTGAACTTTTCACCTTGACTCTTGACAGAGGAGCACTTATCTGTTAAAATGATTATATCATATATTGCCCGTCATGCGGAGGGCTTTTTGAAAGGATAGGATTATGAAACGTCATTTGCTTTTGCGCCGTGTTGCAAAGACACTTGCGCTTTTGATGCTCGCACTGTCGATGGCTGCCTGCGCATCGGGCAGCGCACCCGCTCATGCTGATCTGGATTTTACGGCGGTCGACCCCGCTGCCGTGACCGAGAGCGATGCTGTGACCGACTACGTCAAGATCACCGTCGTTCATTACGGAGACATCATTCTTCGCCTGTACCCCGAGGTCGCACCCGAGACAGTGGCAAATTTTCAGTCCCTGGTCGCCGAGAGCTTTTACGATGGGCTGACCTTCCACCGCGTTGTTAAGAATTTTGTCATTCAGACGGGGGATCCCGATGCAAATGGCGAAGGCGGTTCGGATCAGAACATTTACGGCGAATTTCGTCTCAACGGCTTTGAGAATAACCTCAAGCACATCCGCGGCGTGATCTCCATGGCGCGCAGAGGTGACGATATGAACTCCGCCTCCTCCCAGTTTTTTATCTGTCATAAATCCAATACCAATACCTCCTTGCTCAACGGCAGCTATGCCGGCTTTGGCTACGTGGTCAGCGGGATGGACGTGGTGGATAAGATCGCAGGTGTTGCGGTCAACGCGGACGATAAGCCCCTGACCGACGTGGTGATCGAGAGGGCTTGCTTTGTCACGGTCAACTGACCGATCCCGAGGGCGCGGATGCCGAAAATTTGAACGGGGTGAGTCAAATGCGAAAAATGCATTTGAAACTCACCCCGTCGTCTTTTGGGCTGAATCCCGCAATTTTTGCCTGCTTTGCAGGTGAAAGAAAAGTAAATTCTGCGCGGTAAAAAGCCCACCGTCGGCTTTTTTTCGCACGGGCTGCGCCAATGGTGCAGCCCGTTTTTATGATAATATACATAAATTGGAGACAATACGGGAATATTCCTATTGCACGATCGAAATGATGGTATGATCGGAGCAGTCGGAGGTGATTATGAAAAACGGAATAACGCTGGAGGTTGACTCCCTGAAGAGGATCCGCACGGTCAAGGATCCTCGGATCTCCTACAACATCGAGATGACCGAGGTGACGGGGGGGAGCTTTTGGAAGGCATACACGAAGGAGCAGATCGCAGGGATACAGCCGTTTATTGTGCGTGAACCATTGGAGAATTTTACCGCGATGGAGGAGCTGATGCAAAATTTTCCTCCGATCGATCTTAAAAATGAGCGGCTGCGCACCCTGGCGCGGGCGCTGGATGGGGGCTGGGTGCGGGTGTCCGGCTCCTGGGCGACCAAGACTTATTATGATTTTGACGGCACGACGGGCGGCAAGGTGCCCGCGGGATATCAGAGCGTTCTGACGCGGGAGATGTGGAGCGACGTGTTGGATTTTGTCCGTGCGGTGGGTGCCAAACTGTTGATCTC
>JAFTJZ010000103.1 GCA_017456145.1 Clostridia bacterium | reverse complement strand
GAGTTCTTCTGGCTCGGGATGGCGCTGTGCGGCGTGCTCATTGGCGCCTCCCGAAAAAGCGAGGGCGTCGCCCCGCTGCTTTCCCATCCGCCGGTGTGCGGTGCGCTGCTCTTTTCCTTGCTGACGGCGGTGACGGATGAATATATTCAAAGCTTTACCGGGCGCACCTCGTCGGTGAGCGACGTGCTGCTGGATTTTTCCGGTGCGCTTTGCGGCTTGGGCTTGACGGCCTTGACCGTGTATCTGGTTCGTCGCATATGCGCGCTGAGAGCGCAGCGCCGCGGGTGATGCCTCGTCAACTCTAAAAAAATTACCATCGCCTCGCAGGCGTATGCACTCTTCACGGACGGACACACTATGCATATGCAAGCGCAAAATGTTAACAAGGGGCGGATGGAATATGATAAGACCCGTAAAATACGCCGTGTTTTTTATCATCGGCGGCCTGGGGTATGCATTGCTGGAGCTAAGTTGGCGGGGACGGACACACTGGACGATGGTGCTGGCGGGAGGCATCTGCTTTGTCATCTTTTCGCTGATCAGCGAACGCTTTTCGAGGCGGGGGCTGCTGTTCAAATCCTTGCTTTGTGCCGTCAGCATCACTGCGGTGGAGTTTATCTTCGGCTTGATCTGCAACGTACAGCTGCATATGAACGTCTGGGATTACAGTGAGGTGCCATATAATCTCATGGGACAGATCTGCCCGCCGTTTTTTGCACTTTGGTGGCTGCTGGGGCTGCTCTTTTTACCCCTGGCAGATATGCTCAATCGCAAAATGAAGAAAACGTGAGTGCCGTGTGTCGTGCCCGACGATCACAGACCTCTCGGGTGGTGCGCCGCCGCGCCCGCCGCGAGAGGTTTTGTTCTTTTTTTGAAAAATTTTTTTGCATTGCTGTGACCTGCGGTGGTGCAATGTTGTGTATATAGGTGAAGGCCCTTCAAATTCCTACGAAAGGAACGTATGACCATGATCAATGATCTGCCAAAGGATCAGGAAATCGTCGCCCTGTATTTTGCGCGCGCCGAGGCGGCGACCGAGCATACCCAGAAAAAATTCGGCAGCTATTGCCTGAGCATCGCCCGACGGATCCTGGGCAATGAGCAGGATGCCGAGGAATGTGTCAATGATACGTATCTGCGGGCGTGGGAGAGCATCCCGCCCCATCGCCCCGAAAATCTTGCGGCATACCTTGGAAAGCTGACCCGCTCCATTGCCATCAACCGTGATCGCGAGCGGCAGCGACTCAAGCGGGGCGGCGGCAGGACAGAGGAGGCGCTGGAGGAGCTGGCCGCGTGCATCCCCGACCCCGGGGAGAACGCCGAGACGTGGACAAAGGCCATTGTCCTGCAGGACGCCATGCAAGCCTTTCTTGCCACGCTCCCCGCACACACCGTGCGCATCTTCTTGCAGCGATATTTCTATCTGTGCTCTATCGGCGAGATCGCCCGTGAGATGGGCATCGGAGAGAGCCGTGTCAAAATGACGCTGCTGCGTACAAGAGAAAAGCTGCGCGCTTATCTGGAACAACAACATATCCTGTAGAGAAGGAGAATCACCATGAACCAATCCAACACGAAAAAAACCGAGCAGCTGCTTGATACCATCGGGCAGCTCCCCGACGAGATGATCCTGGATGCCGCCCCCAAGGGCAAAGTGCTCCGCACCCGTCGCACCCGCCGTCTCAGCGTTGCCGCCGCGTGTCTGGTCTGCGCTGTCGCGGTCGGCGTGGGCGGCTGGGCATCGGGTCTGTTTGACGGAAATTCCGAGATCGACCGCCGCCACAGCGAGTACGGGAACGGCGAGGAGATCATGAGCCCCGAGGGAGAGACCGCGATCATCCGCCCGTGGGAGGAATTGCCCATCGCCGAGCAGTACACAGAGCTGACCTACGACGGTCGCAGCTACAGCTCCCAGTGGTGTTCGACCGAGCCTGAGCTGCTGGGCGCGTCGCTGGGCGAGATCACCGTCCGCGGCTACGATGAGATCAAGGATGAGATGCACCGGACCACTGCCACTCTCTACCGCATGACGGGCGTGACCGAGGAATTTGCCTTGGCCGTGATGTTTCCGCCAAGCGAGGCGTATGATGCGCTGCCCATCGTTTTTATCGATTCCTCATGGCGCCCCGAGACGCTGGGTGCGCTGATCGACGGGCTTGCGCTGGAGTCGCTGATGAGCTTTGGCACCGTCTACAGCGGGGATAACCGTCTGATGTACGAGGACGTTCCCGACCGGGTCATCTGGGAGCTGATGCTCTCCGAGCGCGACGCGGTCAACGTCTACGACGAGAGCAAGCTTTCACAACAGCCGTACGGCAAGCGGCTGATGGGCGTGAGCGTGTATATCAGTGCGCTGGGCTACCGCAATATCAGCCTTGCGGTCACCGATGCCGGTTACCTGACGACCAATATCGGCTCCACGGGCAAGGCATTCTTCATCGGTGTGGAGCGCACCGAAGAAATCGCCGCTTATATTGCGGAGCATTATGAAGGCAAGGCATACGTCATCCAAAGCAATACCGTAAATTACAACACCGTCACCGAGCCTGAGGACGCGACCGAGACGCCCGCCGTCAGTTTCGAGGGGGAGAGCACCGCTTCGTACGATCCGAACAAAAAGTAAAAATAAAATGACGGGGTGAGTAAAACTCGCCCCGTCGTTTTGCCTTGCGGCAAAAAGCGCAAATTCCGCGCAGCCAAAAAGCCTACCGTCGGCGTCTTGGCATAGGGTTATATCTGTCATCTCGCCGCCGCAAACGTGCCAATGCCGATAAGCATTGGGGCTCGGTCGGGACAAGGTACGGAGGATAAAGGCAACTTTTCCCATCAACATAGAATTGATTGACATTTTTACTTCAGAATGGTATAATATATGAAATAACGCGCGTCATTGGCGCAAGGAGGGATATACATGGACGAGCAGACCGCGCAGCTTTGCATGAATATGGCGATCCGATACATAGAAAACAACATCGGCACGGCGGTGGATGCGGATGCGCTGGCAAGGCTGGTGTATCGCTCCCGTATGCAGCTTTATCGGGATTTTTATTCCGTCACGGGACATACCGTCAAGGGATATATTTCCAAGCGGCGGCTGTCGGTCGCGCTGGCACATATCAAGGCGTCGGTGCTGCCGCTTGCCGACGTTGCTTATCTGAGCGGGTATTCCTCGCAGCAATCTCTTTGCCGCGCCGTCAAGCAGGAGCTCGGTATGACCCCGCTGGAATACCGCGGCAGCAATACTTACTTCGATTTTCCCCCATATGAGGGATATCCCCTGTATTCGGTGACCGTATCTGAGGAAAGCGTTCCGGGAACTCTTTGCCTGCGCTTTTACCACCCAAGCCTTCGCGGTCTTGAGGATCGAGCCACAGACAGATTGATTCGTGCCATACCGCAATACAAAGGACGCGTGTTCGGCAGAAACGGGGAGCAGCGCGGGCACCGTTTTTGCTACGAATTGTATCTTACCGATCAAGAGGTGGACTGCGAGAGCCTTGAACGCTATGGCTTTGAGATCGCGGACGCGTGCGCGCCGCAAAGGGGGCTTTTTGCCACCCTGACCGTGGCGAATGAGGAAGAAAAGATCGGGGATGCATGGGATTATTTGTATAAAACATGGCTCGGCAGCAGTATGTTTGAGCACACGGACGCCCCGTATTTTGAAGAATATCTGTACCAGAACGTCGGCACTGCGTGTCGTCCCGCCAAGCTGCGACTGTATTTGCCGATCCGAAAGCGGGGGGAGAATATGCAGATCACGCTGCTGGAGACATCCGATCTGCATTTTCTGACGGCGCGCGCCACGGGAATGAATGCCGAGCGGGATGCCTCTCGACGCGTCATCAATTATGTCAGTACACATCATCCGTATTCCGCGCATATGATGCGTGAATTTTTCGTTAAAAAGCAAAGCGACACCGATTATATCTGCGGCGTGCGCATCGGCGCGCCCTTGGCAAAAAAGGCGATCGCGGACGAGCAGATCGAGGAATATGCGACGGGCGGTGCGGCGTATCTCATGCTGGAGAGCAGCGTCATGGGCGACTACGAGCAGATGGCCTCGATCCTGCTGCGCTTTGCAAGAGATAATCACTTTGAGCCCGACGCGGCGAGCGTTTTTGCGATATACGACGCGGCAAAAAGCTATGATAATCCGAAAATTCGTATGTACTGCGGCGTCAAGATGTTACAAAATGGTAATACGCCCGCGCGGGAGCATGGTATAATGAACCTACCTTGAAAAGGAGGAAATGAAAATGAACAACGAAGTAAAAAAGCCAACAGAGCAGCCCCAAGGCTATGGGCCGAGTAAGCCGGAGATCATCGATATGGCCAAAAAATCAAAGATATTTGACCTTCTTCCGAAAAGTAATTCTGCCATTCATTCATTACTTTCAAAACTTTACACGGAGGAATATCCGAAATTTCGTTTCATTGGAAAAGCATACGGTGACGAGGATAGAGTGAATGGTTCTTTCGGTGATAAATGGTCTGTTTTCTTTGATGAAGATCACGCAAGCACTATCAGCAAAAATATCGTATCTGAAATCACATGGGAAGACAGTGACAGTTATATCGGATTGATGCGCTGTCGTGATAGTGACCCCTTTATTTATGCGGTTGGTATGTTTGTCCCCGCAGATACGATTGTCCCTGAAGGATTTATTTATTATGATTTTCCCGTTTCTACGCTCGGCATCTGCCATTTGCATGGATTTGATGCAGAATTATATGGTCATGAGGCGGATGTGGCACAACAATTGGAACTCGCGGGGTATCGGATTCAAGACGACAATGAGGGGGCATTCTGGTTTTTCGAACGATATGTTCTTTCAAGATATGCAACGCCGGACGAAGAAGGCCATCAAACGCTTGATATTGGATTTTTTGTAGAACCGAAGGATTCTGCTGATTCCGATAATCATTGATAGGAGATTGTAATGGATAAAGCAATTAAGAAAATTGAACAGCCCCAAGGTTATGGCCCGAGTAAGCCGGAGATTCTCGATCTTGCACACCGGGCAGAAATTCCGGTGAAGGAAACCATATGGAAAGATGGTACAAAAGTGATCGCATTCCGGACAAGACTGGAAGATTTTTACTTTATGGGCATCGAGAACAAGTATGATGAACATACAGATTTCGGTGATTTTTGGGGAAATTTCTTCGATAAGGGTGGATATGATCCCATAGATCCGTATGCCATAGATCCGAACTGCATCAATGTTTGGTGGAACCGATCTGCCGACGAAAAGATTTATTATCAAGGTAAAATGGCTCGGGAAGATGCAGTTGTCCCCGAGGGTTATACGATGAAGAAATTCTCGGGCGGTGAATATCTTGTGGTTACCACCGAATGGATGGCGACATATGAAGAAACCATGAAACACATAAGGTTTGAATATTTTGAAAGCATGGATGCTCCTGACGGGTATGAAAAATGCACCGAGCAAGAGCTTGGTGTGTGGTTGTTGGAGCGCTGGGGCGCCAATACCGGTGAAGGCTACCGTTATGAGTTTTGGGTGCCGCTCAAGAAAATTTGAACCGGGAGCAGTAACCGATGAATAACGAAGTATTAAAGCCGACCGAACAAAACCCGCAGGGGTATGGGCCGAGTAAGCCGGAGATTTTGAATCTTGCCCGGAAAGCACAAGTCCTTAATAGAGTCAAGGTTACGATGAACGGTGCTTATGTCGATAATGTTCCGATGGGTTAACCCCCGCAGTGGGAACGTAATCGGTTATGCGGAAGCTATACAGCTGATTTTGTGGCGCATCCAGCAGAATGACCGAGATGTGCTGGCGGCCGTGAAACGGACACTGGAAAGGCTGGGGGGTAATGGGGCAAATAGTGATGAACAAACGACTATCGGATGCTAATCACTGTGTGTTTTTACCTGCAAAGCGTGCAAAAATGGCGGTGTTCAGCCGCAAAGCAAAAATGGCGGGGAGAGGCAAATGCATTTTTTGCATTTGCCTCTCCCCGTTCCTGCTTTCATGCGGGTTGGATGAACAGATCACTGCCGTCGAAGTCGACCGTCAGCGCGCGGTCGGGCTGCACGTCGCCGCTGATGATCCTTTTGGCAAGGAGCGTTTCGATGTGGGATTGGATGAATCGCTTGAGCGGTCTTGCGCCGTAGATCGGGTCGTACGCCGCGTCGATGATCGCCGCTTTGGCGGCGGGGGTGACCACGACGCGCAGCTGCTTGTCCGCAAGTCTTCGGTCAAGCTCGGCGATGAGCAGATCGACAATACCATCGATATTGCCACGGGTCAGCGGCTTGTAGAAGACGATCTCATCCAGACGGTTGAGAAATTCGGGGCGGAAGCTGCGCTTGAGCAGCTCGCTGACACCCTGACGTGCCTCCTCCCCGATCTCGCCGTCGGGGGTGATGCCCTCAAGGATCAGATCGGAGCCGAGGTTGGAGGTCAGAATGATGACCGTGTTCTTGAAATCGACCGTTCTGCCTTGGCTGTCGGTGATCCGCCCGTCGTCCAGCACCTGCAACAGCACGTTGAAGACGTCGGGGTGGGCTTTTTCCACCTCGTCAAACAAAACAACGGCGTACGGCTTTCTGCGCACCGCCTCGGTCAGCTGTCCGCCCTCGTCATAGCCCACGTACCCGGGAGGCGCACCAATGAGACGGGAGACCGAATATTTTTCCATATATTCGCTCATGTCGATGCGGATCAGGCTTTTTTCGTCATCAAACAGCGCCGTGGCGAGGGCCTTGGCAAGCTCGGTCTTGCCGACACCCGTGGGGCCAAGGAAGAGGAAGGAGCCGATGGGGCGGCGGGGGTCCTTGATGCCTGCGCGGGAGCGCAGGATGGCGTCGCTGACCTTGGTGACCGCCTCGTCCTGCCCGATGACGCGTCGATGAAGAATGCTCTCCAGCCCGAGCAGCTTTTCTCGTTCGCTTTCCATGATCTTGGCGACGGGGATGCCCGTCCATCTGGCGACGATGCGGCAAATCTCTTCCTCCGTGACCTTGTCGCGGAGCAGGGAATTGCTGCTTGCCGCACCGTCCGCGCGGCTCTCCTCCTCCTCCAGCTGCTTTTTAAGCGCGGGGAGCTTGCCGTATTTCAGCTCTGCGGCCTTGGCAAGGTCGTAATGGTTCTGCGCCAGCTCGATGTCGGCGCCCGTCTGCTCGATTTCTTCGCGCAGCCGTTGCAGTCTTTCGATCGACTGCTTTTCGACGTCCCATTTGGCTTTCATTTCGTCGAAGGTGGCGCGCATATCGGCAAGCTCCGCCTGTATTTCCGTAAGATGCGCCCGGGAGAGCTTGTCGTCCTCCTTTTTCAGCGCTGCCTCCTCAATCTCGTGCTGCATGATCTTACGGGCGACCTCGTCCATCTCACCGGGCATCGAGTTCATCTCGGTCTTGATCAGCGCACACGCCTCGTCCACAAGGTCGATCGCCTTGTCGGGGAGAAAACGGTCGGAGATATAGCGGTCGGATAGGGTCGCGGCAGCGATCAGAGCACCGTCGTGGATCTTGACCCCGTGGAACACCTCGTAGCGCTCCTTGAGACCGCGAAGAATCGAGATGGTGTCCTCCACGGTCGGCTCGGGAATCATGACGGGCTGGAAACGCCGCTCCAGCGCCGCGTCCTTTTCGATATATTGGCGGTATTCGTTGAGCGTGGTCGCGCCGATGCAATGCAGCTCGCCGCGTGCCAGCATGGGCTTGAGCAGATTTCCCGCATCCATTGCGCCGTCGGTCTTGCCCGCGCCGACGATGGTATGCAGCTCGTCGATAAACAGAATGATCTTTCCCTCGCTGCTCTTGACCTCCTCGAGCACCGCCTTGAGCCGCTCTTCAAATTCTCCGCGGAATTTGGCACCCGCGATCAGTGCGCCCATATCCAAAGAGAAAATGATGCGCTCCTTGAGATTGTCGGGCACGTCGCCCTTGGCGATGCGCAGGGCAAGCCCCTCGGCAATGGCGGTCTTGCCCACACCCGGCTCACCGATCAGGCAGGGGTTATTTTTAGTCTTTCGGGATAAGATGCGGATGACGTTTCGTATCTCGTCGTCTCTGCCGATGACGGGGTCGAGCTTTTGCTCCTTCGCTCTTGCAACCAGATCCTGCCCGTATTTTTTCAATACGTCGTAGGTCGCCTCGGGATGATCGCTGGTCACGGTCTTGTTTCCGCGGACGCTTTTCAGCGCGCCCAGAAAGGCGTCCCGTGTCAGATCGGTCTTGCTCAGAAGCTCCTTGACCTTGACGTCCGCCTTTGAGAAGAGTGCCAGCATCAGATGCTCCACGGAGACAAATTCGTCCTTCATCTTTTCGGCCTGCGCCTGTGCCTCGGTAAAGACAC
>JAFTJZ010000102.1 GCA_017456145.1 Clostridia bacterium | reverse complement strand
TTCAATTCAATTCAATTCAATTCAATCAGATCTTGTCAAAGCCGGGGCGTGCGGCATACGTGGTATGCAGCAGCTCGTGTGCCTTATGAGAGTTGGGCTCGCCGAGGAACTCCTCATACAGAGCCTGGATCTGCGGATTGTTGTGCGACTGACGAATGACCTGACGCTCGTCCTCACTATACAGAGCGGCGGCTCTCTTCTGGATATAGGTATCCATGATGTCGTTATCCTCGTTCGGCAGGAAGGCGGTGCGGACATAGGGCTGACCGCCACCGTTGATACAACCGCCGGGGCATCCCATGATCTCGATGAAGTGATACTTGGAAACGCCTGCACGGATATCGTCCAGCAGAATCTTCGCGCTCTTCATGCCGTTTGCAACGGCAACGTTGACAGGTGTGCCGTTGACATCGATGGTAGCCTCACGTACACCCTCCAGACCGCGAACCTCGGTGAAGTTGATCTTGTCATATTCCTTGCCGGTCAGCTTGAAGTAGACTGTACGCAGAGCCGCCTCCATAACGCCACCGGTGACGCCGAAGATAACGCCGGCACCGCTGTAATCGTGTACGATATCGGTGTCGAAGTCCTCGTCGGGGAGCTTGGTGAAGTTGATACCTGCGCGGCGGATCAGGCGACCCAGCTCGCGGGTGGTAAGAACGGCATCCACGTCGGGCTGACCGTTCGTTGTCAGCTGAGGACGCTCCTTCTCGTACTTCTTGCAGGAGCAAGGCATGATGGAAACGACGTACATATCCTTGGGATCGACGCCGATCTTCTCGGCATAATAGGTCTTCAGGACAGCACCGAACATTTCGTGAGGAGACTTGCAGGAGGACAGGTGATCAAGCAGATCGCCGTAGTTGTACTCTGCGTAGTTGACCCATCCGGGAGAGCAGGAGGTGATCATGGGCAGCTTACCGCCGTTCTGAATACGGTGGAGCAGCTCGGTGCCTTCCTCCATGATGGTCAGGTCGGCAGCAAAGTTGGTATCGAACACCTTCTTAAAGCCGAGACGGCGCAGAGCGGCAACCATCTTGCCGGTAACGGGCGTACCGATCTTCATGCCAAACTCCTCGCCAAGCGCTGCGCGAACAGCGGGAGCGGTCTGAACGACAACGTACTTACCTGCCTTGATCGCAGCGTCAACGCGGGCGATCTCGGACTTCTCCATCAGTGCGCCGGTCGGACATACGTTGATGCACTGACCGCACATGATGCAGGGAGAGTGGATAAAGCTGCGATTCTCCGCGGGCGAGACAATGGTCTTGAAACCGCGGTTTTCAAAGCCGAGGACACCCATGTCCTGACCGTGCGCATTTGCGCAGCGGGCAACGCAGCGACCGCAAAGGATACACTTGGAGGTATCGCGGATGATGGTGGGGGTCAGCTCGTCATACGTAACGGGCGTTTTGCTGCCCTGATAGCGACCCTCGCGGGCGCCGACGATGCCTGCAACGTGCAACAGCTCGCACTTGCCGTTCTTGTCGCACTGCTGGCAGTTGATGTTATGGTTGGAGAGCAGCAGCTCAACCGACACACGACGTGCATCGCTTGCCTTGGGGGAGGAGATGGAGATCTCCATACCCTCGTTGACGGGGTACACGCAGGAGGCAACCAGACCTCTTGCGCCCTTGACCTCAACAAGACATACACGGCAGGAGCCGTTGGAACATTCGCCGTGGTTGAATGCGCACAGAGAGGGGATCTCATAGCCGCAGGCTCTTGCAGCCTCCAGGATGGTCAAGCCCTCTTCTACCTCATAGGAGACGCCCTCAATTTTAATATTTATTTTTGCCATTAGATTCGTCCTCCCGATTACTTTTTAATGATAGCCTTCAGCTTACAGGTTGCTACGCAGGCACCGCACTTGACGCACTTAGCGGGATCGATCTGGTAAGAAGGCAGCTTTTTGCCGGGTGCGATGTAGTCGGTCTTCTGGATAGCGTCGGCGGGACATGCCTTGGCACATCTGCCGCAGCCCACGCAGTTGTCCTGTACGATGTGGTACTGCATCAGATTCTTGCAGACCTTGGCAGGACATTTCTTATCGATGATGTGAGCGAGATACTCGTCACGGAAATGTTTGAGTGTGGAAATGATGGGGTTGGCAGCCGTCTGACCCAGAGCGCACAGAGAGTTAGCCTGTACCGAGGTACCCAGCTCCTCCAGCTCCTCCAGATCCTGCATGGTACCGTTACCCTCGGTGATGCGGGTCAGGATCTCCAGCATTCTCTTGGTACCGATACGGCAGGGAGAGCACTTACCGCAGGACTCGTCGCAGATAAATTCCATATAGAACTTTGCAACGTCGACCATGCAGTTGTCCTCATCCATGACGATCGCACCGCCCGAGCCCATCATGGAGCCCTTGGCAACCAGGTTGTCGAAGTCGATCGGCTCGTCCAGCGACTCAGCCGTCAGACATCCGCCCGAAGGACCACCGGTCTGGATGGCCTTGAACGCCTTGCCATCGGGGATGCCGCCGCCGATGTCGTAGATCAGCTCGCGCAGCGTCGTACCCATGGGGATCTCGACCAGGCCCACGTTGTTGACCTTGCCGCCCAGAGCGAACACCTTGGTGCCCTTGGACTTCTCGGTACCGCAGGAGGCGAACTCTGCCGCACCCTTGCGGAGGATGTAAGGAACGCAGGCCAGCGTCTCAACGTTGTTGACGACGGTGGGCTTGCCCCAAAGACCCTTGACAGCGGGGAACGGAGGACGGGGACGCGGCATACCGCGCTTACCCTCGATGGAGTTGAGCAGAGCGGTCTCCTCGCCGCAGACGAAAGCGCCTGCGCCAAGACGGATATGCGCCTGGAAACTGAAACCGGTGCCCATGATGTTCTCACCCAGAATACCCATCTCGTTCATCTGCTTGATGGCATTGCGCAGACGGTTGACAGCGGTGGGATACTCGGCGCGAACGTAGAAATAACCCTCGGTAGCGCCGATGGCGTAGCCTGCGATCATCATGCCCTCGATGACGGCAAAGGGGTTGCCCTCAAGGATAGAGCGGTCCATGAACGCGCCGGGGTCACCCTCGTCGCCGTTACATACGACGTACTTCTGATCGCTGACGGAGCCGTAAGCGAACTGCCACTTGCGACCGGTGGGGAATCCACCGCCGCCGCGACCGCGCAGACCGGAGGCCAGAACCTCATTGATGACCTCCTGAGGCTCCATGGTCAGAGCCTTCTTGAGACCCTGGAACGCGCCGTCACCGATCGCCTCGGTGATCTCCTCGGGGTTGATGACGCCGCAGCCGTGCAGAGCGACTCTTCTTTGCTTTTTGTAGAAGTTGATATCATCCTGCTTTGCGACCTTCTCGCCGGTCAGCGGCTCGACGTAAAGCAGTCTCTCGACGACCTGACCGCCGAGAATATCGGTGTTGAAGATTTCCTCCACGTCCTCGACCTTGACCAGACGATACAAGGTATCCTCGGGGAAGATCTTGACGAAGGGACCCTGAGAGCAGAAACCGAAACATCCGACGATGTTGACGGTGACCTTATCCTCCATATGATGTGCAGCAACCAGCTCCTCGAACTTTTCCTTGATGTTCATGGAGTTGGAGGAAAGACATCCCGTACCGCCGCACAAAAGAATTGCGCGCTTACCGCAGCTGCCGTCGATCTTGGCGTTCAGCGCCTCGGTACAGCTACAGATCTTTGCGTCAAGCTCAGCAAATGTTTTCATCAGTTAGCACCTCCCAGAGTACGATATTCGTCGACGACGCCGGCGACCATGTCCACGGTCATTTTAGGATAGACCTTACCGTTGATGGTGACGGCGGGCGCGATGCCGCAAGCACCGATGCAACGCAATGCGTCGATGGTGAACAGCCCGTCCTTGGTTGTCTCACCGGGAGCGATACCCAGGATTTCGGAGAATTTGTCGATAATCTGTTGGGCACCCTTAACGTAGCACGCCGTACCCATGCAGCAACCAATGACATACTTGCCCTTGGGCTCCAGGGAGAAGAAGGAATAGAACGTGACAACGCCGTAGATCTCTGCCACGGAAATTCCCGTTTTCTCGGATACGATTTGCTGTACATCCAGCGGGATATACCCGTATTCGTTCTGGATGTCGCTCAGGATCATCATCAGGGGAGTCTTTTCGTTTGCGTATCTATCACAGATTTCGCAGATCGTTTTGAGCCCTGTTTCGCTGATATGAGCCATAATATACCTCCTGTTATGTAATGTAAATAATAGGTAACAATGGATTTATTTGCACAAACCGACAAAAATCGGTGGGTACATAAAGAAAAAAGCCGTAATCTTTGCATCGCTCGTATCAAAGATTATGGCAATCGGTACGAATGGCGATACAATCTCTACCATCGCGGCAATATTTAGGGAGAGAGGGGCACGCGGGGGGCGTACACCGCCGGAATTTTTGAAACAACACGCGATCCCGATGCAGGCAACGATCGAGAGGTGACGGCGGGAATCGGGAATCCGTGACAGGATTTAGAACCTCGGTTTGCGCCCGATGTCAGGCGAAACCGTACGCGCAGTGTTGCGCAAACCTATCCGATTCTTCGGATCGAGAGGTGACGGCGGGAATCGGGAATCCGTGACAGGATTTAGAACCTCGGTTTGCGCCCGATGTCAGGCGAAACCGTACGCAGAGTGCTGCGCAAACCTATCCGATCCTTCGGATCGAGAGGTGACGGCGGGAATCGGGAATCCGTGACAGGATTTAGAACCTCGGTTTGCGCCTGATGTCAGGCGAAACCGTACGCGCAGTGCTGCGCAAACCTATCCGATCCTTCGGATCGAGAGGTTCTAAATCGGTTTACTTAGATGATATGTCACATCGCGGGGCGTTGTCCCGCGATGTGACATATGGTCGGAGTGACAGGATTTGAACCTGCGACCTCGTGAACCCGAACCACGCGCTCTACCAATCTGAGCCACACCCCGATAGCACCGTTAAGTATAACATACAATGAGCGATTTGTCAAGAGGTTTGTGGAAATTTACCGAAAAATATCTCTCCCACCGGTATCGATACCCACGGGAGAGATTGCCCGACGCGAATACATAAAACTTTATAAAATACCTTTGATTCCGTTTTTCGAAGAGGGGGCGTGGGGGAGAAACCTTTGTTCACAAAGGTTTTTCCCCCGCTCGTTCTTCCATTACTTCTTCTTCCTTCTCATAACAACCAACACCGCGGCGCCTGCGACGAGGAGCAGCGCAGCGGCAACGATGACGATGACGAGGATGGGAGAACCGTTTTTCGGCTCATCGGGTGTGTCGCTCTTGCTATCGTCATTGTTGTTATTATTATCGTCATTATCGTCGACGGTATTGTCTCCGTTGTTGTTCGGGGTGTCGTCGGGCGGGGCGATGGGAGTATCGTCCTCGGGGGTGGTAGAGACGCTCTCGATTGCGCCGTACGCCTCGATCTCCCAGATGGCGGCCAGCTTTACCCCGGCGACGTCGCACTCTTTGACAATGACCGTGATATAACGGCCGCTTGTTCCTTCGGGCAGTGTCACGCGTTCATATTCTGCGTTGGTCGGCAGACCGCCCGCCGCGCCGTAGCCGCGTCCGACCAGATTCTCCATGGTGGGAATCAAGGCGTCATAGCTTTCCAGTGCGGGCTCATCCGTGATGTAGACATCGTAGGTATAATTGCGGTTATCGCCGAAGAGCATCAACCGCAGCTCGCCAAGCTCTTGTGTTGTGCCCAGATCAAGCTGAATCCCCTGCGGGTAGGTGGAAGTGCCGTAGGTCGACCAATAGGTCGTCTCCTTGCCGTCGCTGGCATGGGTCGCGGGGCAGCCCGATTGCTCATAGGTTGCGATCGCCTGTGCGCCCAGCGCAAGATTGATGCGGATGAAGGAGTACCACCGTGCATCCTTGCCCAGCGAGACCTTGAGCATCATCTCATCGGTCACCACGCCCTCATGCAGCACCGTCTCGCCGTCTGCGGCGTAGACCGTCAGCGTGGCATCCACGTTACAGAGAATGTCCTTGGCAACGTCCTCAATGCGCACCGCCGTTGCGGGAAGAGTGATCTTTTGCTCGGTATTGTCGATGGTGTACAGATCGGAGCTCAGGCTCGCGTAATACCACGTTACCTCGTCTGTATACTCCACGCCGTCAAGCGTTCCCACCGTGCGCACCGTGTTCTCTCCGTTCTGCAGCGCAACGTCCAGCCATAAGAATACGGTTTCTTGCGCAAGATCCTCTTGCGTCAGCGTACCGATCTTTTCTCCGTTGACGTACAGAGTCACGCTCTCGCAGTTGGAGTAGATCTTGACGGGGATGCTGTTCGCACCGCGATAGGTAAAGCGGCTTGAGGTGATGTGCAGTGTGGGCAGATCGCTCCAGTTGGCCTTATAGAGATAGAAGGCGTCCTTGCGGATGGTGCGGTCGTAGGAGACCAGACCCTTGTTGTTGATGCCGTGTACCTGCGCCTCATAACGGTGATCGACGCCGAAATCAAACATATTCCAGACATACGTACACCACAAATAGTCCATCTGCTCGATCTGCGCAATGTAGGATTCGTGTCCTTCGGCTTGGTATTCCTCGTATTGGTAGGCAATATCCGACTTGCAGACCACCGCCGGGTAGCCTTCGCAGTGGTGCTCATAATTGGCTCCCAGGCCATACTCCGAAATGCCGACGGCGCGACCGCCTGCGCTGTTGCGGAAGTTATCGATATAGCTCTTGAGCTGGGTGTAATCGCTGTAGTACCAGCCGGGGTAGAGGTTGGTGCAGATCAGGTCGGAGGGCCAGCCGGAATTGGAGCCGTTGGCGGTCGCCTGCGTGACGTAGCGGGTGGGGTCCTCGCTGTGGCACAGGGCGGTCAGCTCGGTGCAGAAGGGGATCATGATCGCCGACTCGGCGGGCTCGACCTCGTTCTGGATGCACCAGACCACGATGGAGGGATGGTTGTACTGCTGGCGGATCAGCTCGCGGATCTGGGTGCGAACTGTGTCCATGAAGGTGGCGCGGGTCTGGTCGGGGTTATCGTACGTTCCGCTGCCGCCAAGGTCGTTGACAAAGCAAGCCTCCGCCCAGACGACGATGCCGTACTGATCGCAAAGGTCATAGAAATAATCTGCCTGCGGGTAGTGGGCAAGACGTACGGAGTTTGCGCCCATCTCATAGATCATGGCGAAATCCTCATTATGCTCTGCCGCCGTGATGGCGCTGCCCATCCCCTCTCTGTCCTGATGACGGCTGACGCCGCGCAGGTTATAGGAGACACCGTTGAGGAAGGCACCGTCGTTGGGGTCAACCTCAAAGCTGCGGAATCCGAGATAATCGCTGACGCTGTCGGTCAGTGTGCCATCACTCATGACCTGCAGCTCGCCGATGTAGCGGAAGGGATTGGACAGACCGTTCCACAGGTGGGGATCTTGCACTGTGAAGGTGTGCTCCCACGTGTAGGACTCCCCTGCTCCGAGCGTCAAGCTTGTGTCGGCGCAGTAGATCATCTCACCGCCCGGCACACTCATGTCGGCGGGGTCAAAGGGCAGCCACGCGGTCGATATCTCGTCGATCCATGTGATGTCCTCCGTAGCGGGGATGCCCAGCGTATACATCAGGCTGATTTCGCGGGCGGTGTCGCCGTCATTGACGACGGTCGCCCTGACGCTCACGGACGCCGCGCTCGGGCTGACGTTTGTCGTTGTCATGTACAAGCCGTCCGCGCCGTAATCGTCGGTATTGATATGCTGCTCACCCGTGACAACCAGCGTCACGTCGCGATAGATGCCGCCCCACTGGGTGAAGTCCCCCGAGATGGCGTAAAGATCCTTGACGTCGGCGTTGCTTGCCTTGACGGCGATGATGTTATCGCCGCTTTTGAGTGCGTCGGTGATATCGATGTAAAAGGCGGTATACGCGCCGCGGTGTGCGCCCATTTCCCTGCCGTTGACGTAGACGACGCACTCGCGTCCCACGCCCTCAAAATACAGGTAGACGCGCTTGCCCGCATAGGAGTCGCGCCAAGGCAACGAGCGGCGGTACCAGCCCTCACCGCGGTAATAGTTGTTGCCGCCGTCTGCACCGTCTTCGGCGTTCCAGGTGTGGGGCAGCGTGACCGCAGTAAAGGCGCTGTCATCGTAGCTTACCTTCTCCGCGCCCGACAGAGCACCGCGATAGAAGGACCAGCCGTCGTTGAGCGGCTGCTCGACCCGTCCGCCGTCGGAAATATCAGTCAGAATGACCTGCTTTTGCACGGTCAGCCCGTCGGGGTTGGTTGCCCAGATGGTATCGTCCGGCTGCGGGGTGCCCAGAAAGGTGTAGGTCGCGCTCCGATCGGGATCATAGTCCGGGCAAGTCCAGCTGACGGGGATATTTTCGCTCTCGCCGTTGGCGAGCGTTGCTGTGACGGTGCTGGGCAGTGTCAGCGCGGACAGCTGTGTACCCACGTCGGCGTAGAGTGCGGATTGTGTACGGAAGGAGGTGATCTCAAAGCCGGTAAGATCAGCAGGTTTTCCCATGACGTAAAGCTCATACATCGCGGCGCAGGCACCGGTATCGCCCGCCTGTGTACTTTGCACCGCGGTGATATACAGGGTGACGTAGCGTCCGATCACGGGGGTAGGCAGCTCGGCGGTATCGAACTGCAAATTATCAGCAGCGCAGCCCTTACCCTCGTGCCCGGTCAGCACGGGGGTGGCATCGGTGGCGAAGGTCGTATTGGTGATGGTAGGCTCATTCGTCACATAAACGTCGTAGGTGATGGTGCGGTTTGGGTTCATCCAATACATATGGAGCAGCTCGATGCGGCTCTCTCGCCCCAGGTCGACCATGATGGCATGGGGGGCTTTTTGGGGGGCGGCATAC
>JAFTJZ010000101.1 GCA_017456145.1 Clostridia bacterium | reverse complement strand
GGTGCCGCTGCTCGGTCAGGCAGCTGCTCCTTGGTCAGGGGTGCGGGCTTGGCAAGAATGATCGTACCGTATTCGGGCTGCGCAGTGGTATTGGGATCCTGCCAGTCGCCTTGCAGGATGCACCCTGCGGGCACAGTTACGGTGTCGGTGATCAGATATCGCCCGGCGGGGAGGTACACGACACCGCCACCGAGCTCACGGCAGGCATCAAGTGCCGCCTGCACGGCCGTGGTGCTGTCACGCTCGCCGCTCGGATCGGCAAAATAGGGAGCGGCGGTGGCGAGAATGTCGGCGACGACAACGTCCTTGGTATAATACTCGGTTTGATAAAGCATGGGATTCTCCTCCTTATGTCTTATAAAACGATGCGCATCAGCGCGAATGTTGCAAAGCGAGGTCCCGCGTGGCTACGCTATGCTCGACATAAACGTAGCCACATAGGAATGACGCTTACCCCTTGTCATTCGTCATGCGGATATCATCGATATAATAGTCGATGGTCTTCCCCGTCTGGGGGAAAACGTAGATGCGGAAATAATTCATGGCGCTGGGATTGAAATTACCGCCCGTCTTGCCCGCCGTGGCAAGCGGCAGATACAGCTCGTTCCAGCCGTCCTTTTTGATGTAGGTGGTGGCGGACCAGTTGAGCTCGTTCTTGTCACAATCGCCGCCGCTGGTGATCTCGATCTGTCCGTTTGCCATATCCGAGGCATCGCTGACCCAGATCCACAGATGCAGATAGCCGTTCTCAACATA
This sequence comes from Clostridia bacterium, assembly GCA_017456145.1. Taxonomy (GTDB): domain Bacteria; phylum Bacillota; class Clostridia; order Oscillospirales; family CAG-272; genus SIG644. The sequence goes on along the minus strand of JAFTJZ010000101.1, from coordinate 8,077 downwards.
ATCGGAAACGTTCATCGGCTCGCTGTATTTGACATTGAGCACGACCAGGTTGTTATCCTTTACCCACCATGCACCGCTGCCCTCCTTGATATTGGCGGGATCGGTCACCATGCGCATTCCTCCCGCGCCGGGCTCGGAGAGCGTATCGCACGTGGCAATGATCAAGTCTCCCTTGGCATTGATCTTACCGACTTCAACCTCGGGATCCTCCTCCCCCACACCCATGCAGAAGTAAACATCATCAATGTAATAATTTCCGTAATTGCCGTCAGCGGTTGACATCCACAAGCGGATGAAGTTGAGCTTGGTCGGATCAAAGTCCGAGGCGGTGCTCTTGGTATCGTTCAGAGGGAAATAGACCTCGTTCCAGCCGCTCTTGGTGATATACTTGCTCGGAGCCCAGTTCAGCTCCTGACGGTCGCAGTTCCCGCTGCTGGTCAGCTCCAGTTCACCGCTGACGAACTTCTCGACATCCTCCACGTAGATGGACAGATGCAGATATCCCTGTCCCATATAATCCGAAATATCCAGCGCGTTGTCCCCGTTGAATTTGAACAGGAAGATCTCGTTGCCGTTGCCTCTCTTTCCTGCCTCGGAGAGGAAGGAATAGTTGCCCTGGGTGACATAATCGGGGTCATCGTTGAGCTTGAGCGGCACGGAGGCGCCAAGATTGATCAGCTCCTCGCAATCGCTGACGTAGAGGAAATCCACGTCCTCATCGATCTCGGGGGCATCACTCGGTGCAGGCGGTGCCGGCACGGTAGGCTCCTCAACGGTCGTGCGCTCCATGGGATAACGCACCTCATCCGATTCGGCAAGGCAGAAATAAACGTCGTCAATATAGAAGGTTCCCTGCCCACTTGTCACGTTGGAAACGGTATGAATTCGCAGATAGTTGGCATTTTTGGGATTGAAGACCCCCGACATCTTGACGTCGGACAGCGGCAGCCAGACCTCGTTCCAGCCGTCGTGGGTGATAAAGGAGGTTTCAACCCAGTAGATCCTGCTCTGGTCGGCGTTTCCTGCAGAGCTGACCTCAAAGGCGCCGCCCCAGAGCTGGGTGCTCATATCCTCGGCGTAGACCCACATATGCAAATATCCACCCTCGGTCATGTATTTGGAGATATCAATCGCATCAAAGCGTCTCTCGTAAACGATCTCCTGCTGCGCGGTTCCCTTCGGATCGTGGCGGTGGGCATATTCACCTGCGCGAACGTACGTGGGATCTCGGTCGGGAACGGCGGTATTATTGAGTGCCGCCGTGCTCTCATCGGGCAGCGCCGTCTTCTCGGTGACGGTAAGACCAAGGTTGTCGATATGACTGTCGGCCGTATGGAAATTGCCTTCGTAATATATTTCGGTGTTGATACGGTTGTACAGATCGACCGTGACCGTCTCGTCGCAGACGATGGAATCGCCCGCCGAGCGCAGCGCGTTGACGATGGTGACCTCGGAGCTTTCAACGATGTGATAGACCGAGCCAAAGCCGACAAAGTCCGCCGAGGTATTGATCAGGGTCGCCGTGGAATTTGCCACGGTGATCAGGCGATACGGCGCATACATAAACACGTTGTTGATGGCCTGGTTTTCCGCGTCCTTGACCGTGATCATGGTGCAGTATTTACGCAGCACGGCGTCACGCAGCTCGGCAAAGCCAAGAGAGCCGCCCACGCCCGCCTCACTGACCGAGCTGTATACGCTCCAGCGATTCAAATCGGCGTATTGGCTGTTGCAATATCCCATGCCCGCGTAGTTCTGACGGTTGATGAAGTGGGGGTTGTTCAGACAGCTCTCCATGACACCGTTCTTACCGCCGACAATGGCGAAGGTGTTGTACACACAGCCGAAGGTCTGCTTGATCAGATGATCGTCGCAGCCCGAGAAATCGATGCCGATCATGGTTGCCGTCACACCGACGTTGTAGGTGTAAACGCCCTTGCCCGTGCCCTTGATACCAATGCAGGTGTTCACGACGGGATCGTTCTTTTCCAAGGATTCAAGCGCCGTTTGAACATCCAGCGGGGGGCAGAAAATACGAAGACCGTTGACTCCCGCATTTTCGGCAAGCTCGATGCAGGCACCGTCGGTGACATAGGTCAGAAAGACCGCACCGTCCGGCTCGCCCGAGGAGGCATCTCGCACAAAAACGGGGGTAGGTCCGCGCAGCTGCACACCCGCGGGCACCTTGAGCGTGGAATAAATGCTGTAAACACCCGCGGGAATGTAGACGGCACCGCCTGTTTTTGCCGCCTCGTCCAGCGTCTGCTGGATCACGGGAGAGGCGTCGTCCTTCTTGCCCGACAGGGATTTGATGGGCGCATTATAGAGGTAGGCAGCAGGCTTTTGGTAGCTGCCGTAGCGAATCTCATAATCGGACAGATCGCTCTCCTCGTCCAGATAAATATCGCCACCCTCAGCACAAATCTCACCCTGACCCGTCAGTGTGATACCGCACAGTTTCATGCTGCCCCCGCCCGAGGAATTGACGATCGCCTTTTTATCGGCATCAATATCGGCCTTGGCAATGACCGTACCGATCGAGCTGCAAAGCTCCTCGGCAACAATGCCGTACATACAATCCTTGATGGTAACATCATAGATCAAGCCCCAAAAGCCCTGCGGCACATCGGGGGTGGAGGGCATATAAATGGCCGTGCGGCAGCCCTCAATATACAGGGTGCTGAAGTCCTCGTCGTCCAGATCGTTGAACACCAATCCCATGGTGTTCTCCTTGCAGTATTCGCGCAGGGTGTCAGGGTCACTGCAGCCCCAGCCGCGTCCCGCCTCGATCCAATACGAGGGCGAGATGCAGACGTCCACGGTATAACCGACCTCGGATGAACGGTACATCTCAATGGCCGTGTCCAGCGCACAGATGCGCAGCGATTCGTTTTGCATCAGCTCATGCGTGGTCGTTTGCATGGCACCCACACCCACGCCGCGGTAGGAGTTGATCATGGTGATGTCACGCAGCGCGGCAATGCGGGGTGCCTCACCGTAAATGGTGTAGCCGTAAGGCACGGGCTCTGCAATATTCTGCTCGGGATAGTAGAAGGTCAGCCCGATCATGCCGCATTTGCTGTCCATGTAAAAGAGCGGATTGGAGGCGCGAGAGCGCACTTCCTTTTCACTCAGCGGCTCGGGGCGAGCGAGAATGACCGTGCCGTACTCGGGGGCATCGGTCGTGTTGGGATCCTGCCAGTCACCCTGCAGCACCACCCCCGCGGGAACAAAGACGGTGTGAGTGACCAGATACTCGCCTGCGGGCAAATAGACCACACCGCCGCCCAGATCCTCCACGGCGTATAAGGCGTTCTGAATTGCGGTGGTGCTGTCGGTCTTGCCGGTCGGATCGGCGCTGTAGGGGGCGTCGGTCGCGATAATGTCCGCCACCACCACGTCGTCGGTGGTGTACTTGGTCGCCACCATGACCGCACCTTCTCCTATCGTTACGGGGGTGGAAGAGTCGGTGGGTGTATTGTCCTCACCCGGTGTTTCGTCCTCGCCGGGGTCATCGGGGATCTGCTCCTCGTTTTGGCAGGAGATCAACATCCCCAGCGTCAGCAGCAGGGTAAGTATCGTTATCAGCCATCGTTTCATTTTGTGTTCTCCTTTGTCTATAGATAGCTTATTCATATATAGCTTAAAGCTTATAGCGGGTTGGGACAATATCCCAAGCCCCTTTCTCACGCCTCGTACTCGGTCAAAAGGACTTTTTTCCATGCCTTCTCACCGTCGGGAAGATAGTAGGTCTCGACACTGTACGCACCGATGGTGTCTGTAAGCGGCACGGGCAAGGTAGCGCCCGTCGCCCGGAAGGTGGCTTGCTTGCCCTCGGTCTCATACAGGCGAATCACCGTACCACAGCCATCCTCCGCTCTTTTGAGCGCGGAGAGCATGACGTTGTCCGCGCTGATGGTAAGGCCCGAGAAAATTTTGTCTGTCCACTTGCCCGTGTGCCAGTTCTCAATGATGTTGACGGGGGGTGTATTGAGCAGACGCGCGGCACGGATGATGGGCGCATTCTCACCGCTGCAGGGCATCATGGCGTAAGTAAACTCCCGTATTCCCTGCTCGGTATAGGCACGCTCGCCGTCGCGGGAACCGCCGTGATCGGCGTAGATCGGGCTGCGCAGTACCGTCAGATAAACGCAGCCGTCCCGAATCGAGGTGCTGTAGCTGCTGTCATTCAGGAAGGCGTAGCCATCGCCGCTCGTCTCGTTACGAACAGCGACCCAACTGAGTCCCGGCTCCTCCTCTCCGTCGGCAGGACGGCGCATGACGCCGTAGGGGATCTCGTAATCCGCTATCGGCTGCGCCACCTTCATGGGGAACGCCAGCTTGAGCATCTTGTGTTTCTCACTCCAGTCGCAAAGTCCGCGGATGTGCAGTGTGCTGTCGCCGGCACACAACGTAAAGTAGAGTGTCAGAGTCGAATCATTGTAGCGGCTGACCACCTTGACCGTCGAGAGCACGTCACCGTTCTCGACGACGCTGATCGCAGCGTCCGAAAAACGCGCCATGTGGTTGGTAAAAAAGGTGTTCCCGTGACTCCAGGTATCGTGATAATATTCATCCACAACAATCGGCACAGCACCACCGCGGCCGTCGAGTACGTTCTCTCCCGTGCGCTTGTCGATCATGGAGAGAATATAGCCGCTGTAGTCCTCAAACTGAATGCGCCAATATTCGTTCTCCAGCACCGGTCCTGCCTGCCGCCCTGCGGCGTGCGCGCCCTCCATGGGCGTGGCGCGGACAACGCTCTCACCACGCTCGGTCGGCTCGTCGTGCAGATAATACACGGCATAACCCAGCGCGGGGATTCGTGCGCGGAAGGCGGTGTTCCCTCGGCCGGAGCAAGGGGCAGCGCCCGAGGTAATGATCTGCGAGGGCACCTCATTTCCCTGCGCATCCCGTACGCCTGCGTGCTGTTGGTTAACGCTGACCACGCTGTCCACGTCAAAGCCGTGGGGATTGAAAACAAAGACAGGAAGACCCTTGTCCCGATCGGCAGAGGTATCCGTCGCCCAGGAGATGGACTGCAGTGCGTTGTTCTCTGCTACGGCAGCCGTGTTGCGCGCCGCCCCCAGCATCAGATCGGCATCGTCGTAGACCTCCTTGATCGAGCAGCCGTCCATGCTGTCGTGGAAATGGCAGAAACAGACCTCGCGCCAAGCCGCAGCAAAACGATCGGTCGGGTAGCTTTTGGAGAGCAGCGTGCGGGCGAGCATAGTATAATTCTCGGCAGCTCCCAGTGCGCTCTCGGCGCGGCGGATGCCGTTTTTGATACGGCTGACCGTGGCGTAGCAGCCGGGTGCGTGGTGCTGCAGATCGTCGTGCAACGCAGGGCGCGGCACGTCGGCAACACGATCAAAGAAGTCGGACAGATCCGAGTAGATCATCTCGAGCTCGGGATGTGCCGCCGCGTATTCGTTCATCACCTCAAGGTGACGAATGGTCGGGCCGCCGCCATGGTTGCCGACGCCGTAAAAGAGCGGCATGGCATCCTGCCCCTCGTTGGCGGTGCCGTCCAGAAAACGCATCCGCTCGGCAAGTGCCTCGGTGTTGTCAAATTTGAAACAGTACGGATCCATGATGCGGAAGGTAGTCACGCTTGAGCCGTCGGGCGAGACCCAGTCAAACAGATTTGCCTCCAGCTCCTTTTCATGGGGCCCCGGTCGCATAAAGATGTAGGCGTTCATACCGCTCTTTTTGAGGATCTGCGGCAACATGGCGTGGTGACCAAAGCTGTCGACGTTGTATCCGACCTTGGCCGTCGTACCAAAGGTCTCCTTGAAATATCGCTGCGCATACAACGACTGCCGCGCAAAGCCCTCGCCCGAGGGCAAATTGCAATCGGGCTGGACGTGCCAGCCGCCGACAATGACAAAGCGCCCCTCTCGGATGCGCTGCTTGATCTCCTCAAACATCTCCTCGTCAAATTCCTCGATCCAGCGGTAGATCGACGCAGACGAGCAAACGAAACGGAAATCGGGAAATTCCTTCATGCGGTCCAGCGCCGAGCGCACGGTCGCCTTTGCCTCGGCACTTCCCTCCTGCCATCGCCATTGCCAGACGGGGTCAAGATGCGCGTTTCCGACCAGATAATATGCTTTCATTTTCATGTTTCTGCATCCTTTCTTTCCGTCCTTGGGACAGACATTTATACTGCCTATATGATATCAAAATTTCATTCGGATGTCAACTGCTTTTTGAATATTTGTGTATAAAAACATTCGGATATTTATACAACCATCACACCAGGATCAGCAAAGCGTCCAGCGCGGGAACCGTGTACGCGCAGCCGTCCAGCGTCAGTGCAACGGGCACATCCTCGGGATTGACGACGATATGCGCGACCTTGCCTCCCTCCCCACAAAAGGCCGAGAGCAACAGCCGCGGCAGCCTTGTCGTGCCGTACGCACCGCTCAAGGGGATTGAAATCTCACCGCACTCATATGCATGGCTTTGGCACATTCTGCCGTCATAGAGATATTCTTTTGCCTGCTCCCGATAAAATTTCGTCAGATTTTTGATCAGCGTCAGCGTTTTTTCCATGTCGGGCGCATGGGCGAAGTCGCGCGTCCCCCAGTGCGTCATCAGTGCGCCATTCGGGGAGAGCGTCAACGTCATCAAATCCCCGATCGAGAAGGCGTAGGCAAGCCGATAACGCAGCGTGTCGCATTGCGTGGAGAGCGTACAGCAGCACTGGTTCCCCATAAAGTTTCTGACGTATTCGTGATAGATATAAGCGTACAGCGGGACGGGTGTACCGTGAGCGTAGTTGAGCTCAAAGCGGTTGTCGCTCATGGCGAGATTGCCGATAAACGGCTCTGCCGCCGCGCTCTCGCAGCCAAACAGCATCCCCGCTGCCCGCTCGTTCCAATCGCCCAGTAGCGACTGCATATTTTCGGTCATCCACGCCCCGGGCATGGCGGGGTGTCCGTGATGTCGCGCGTAGCACAGATACTGCCCTCCACCGTGGTTCTGATCCAGGATCTGCGCGTAATCGATGCCGCACTCAAACAGCGGAGCGTACGCCTCCATCAGCAGCTCCCGCCCGCTCTCGCAGGCAGGACAGATGTCGTAGCCCTTTCGCTGCCCTGTGCAGATTTTGCTGATCTGCGGCTCCCCCGCCGGGGAGTGGCACATGGCGTCAAGCAGCCCGCGGCGCTCGAGTTCCTTTTCCATGCAGTAGCTCTCGATCAGATTGCTCTGCAGCGTGTAGCCAAAGCCCGAGCAGTAAACGCCAAGCAGATCCCCCTGTTGATGCAGCCGGTCGCGAAAGGCGAAAAAGCCTACCTCGCCGCCGTACGGAGGCCAGACGTAGGGCGGTGCCCACGGCGCAGTTCCCTCCCAATGCATCAGCAGTGCCATGATGCGGCTGTCCGTCGCCCGCTTGATCTTCTCCAGCACGGGAAGCGCATTGACGTAGGGAAAGAGCGCATTGGGCGTCATCTCGTCCATATCGTGAATGCCGCGCACGGGGTAGGTGACGACCAGCGGCGCATCCTCATACCACGCGGGCAGCGCAGGATTTTGCGCCGTACGGATGACACGGGGTGGCAGATGCATCTCAAACCAAGCGCGGTAGATCTCGGCTGCCGACTCCCAGCGCCCCTCGCACGCCCGCCAGACGATCGGGTAAGACGGCGCGAAGGCCTGCCCGAAATCCGTTCCGCAAAACAAACGCATCTGCAGCAAAATGCCGTCGCCGTCGGTATAAAAATCAATGCCCTTGGGTGCTCTTTGAGGATCGTGAGCACCGATGTACAATCCCACGTCATCATACAGGTAGGCTAAAAATTGCGAGCAGATCATGTTCGGGAAGACGGCATATGCGCCAAGCGAAGGATACTCCGGCTCCATGTGCGGTAACATTCCACGTGCACGCCGCTCATCATTCGAGATCAGCACGCCCTCGTTATACGGCAAAAGTATCCTGCCGCCGCGTGTGTCACACTCGATCAGACGCGGCAGACAGATCTGCGGAAAATCCACCCATTCGACGGCATACTCCGTCGGCACGCCGTCCACGCGAATGTACCAATCCACCGTCTCGCCCTCCGTCATCGAG
>JAFTJZ010000100.1 GCA_017456145.1 Clostridia bacterium | reverse complement strand
AATACAGCAGTTTCCGAATATATGGTCTGCAAGTACAACATCTTTTTCTTCCTGCATCACAACGACATCGGCACAAATTTCGTATATCTCAAGCCCGCCTTGGTCGCATTGACCATCGCCGCCGCAACCTATTTCCTCATTGCACGGCTGATGGCGCACAAAAAAGAATCCGTACAATCAACCGAATAAAAAGAAAGCAGAGCCGTTAAAATTTGCAGCTCTGCTTTTGTTTTGAAAGTTTTCAAAAATCCCGACAGGGCTTGGGGCAGCGCCCCAAATCGCCCGTCTCAATGCACAAACTCACTATAGATCGCTCTGATCGCAGCCTCGTAGTCCTTTTCATCCACACCAACAATGATATTCAGCTCACTGGAGCCCTGGTCGATCATGCGGATATTGATGCCTGCCTGAGCCAGCGAGTCAAACACGCGGGCAGCGGTGCCCTTCGCCTTGACCATAGCACGGCCAACAACGGCAACCAATGCCAGCCCATTCTCAACCGAAACGTGATCAGGGCGGGTACGGCGCTCAATGGCGGCGATCAGCTTTTCAACCTTGCCCTCAATCGCAGCCGTGGGAACGATCACGCTCAAGGTGTCAACGCCCGAGGGAATATGCTCAAAGGAGACCTCATGATCCTCCAGAACGTCGAGAATACGACGGGTAAAGCCAACCTCGGAGTTCATCATGTCTTTATCAATGTTGATCACAGAGAATCCCTTGCGACCTGCCACGCCCGTAATGACGCGGTGCGCGTCGTAGCTGCCTGTGTTGGCAACGATCATGGTACCGGGATCTGCAGGGGCGTTGGTGTTGCGGATATTGATCGGAATGCCTGCCGAGCGAACCGGGAAAACGGCATCCTCATGCAAAACGGTCGCACCCATATAGGACAACTCACGCAGTTCACGATACGTAATGGTCTCAATGGGGCTGGGATTGTCAATAATACGGGGATCAGCCATCATAAAGCCGGACACGTCGGTCCAGTTCTCATAAGTGTCTGCACAGACCGCACCCGCAACGATAGAACCGGTCACGTCCGAGCCGCCACGGGAGAAGGTCTTGATCGTACCGTTGGGCATAATACCGTAAAAACCGGGAATAACGGCGTACTCGTGCTTTTTCAGCTCCTCTGCCATGGCAACACGGGTGCGCTCGGCATCAAAGCTGCCATTGTCCTTGAAGAAAATGACGTTCTCAGCGTCAACGAATGCAAAGCCCAGATACTTGGCAAGGATCAGGCTGTTGAGGTACTCGCCGCGGGAGGCGGCGTAGTCACGGCCCGATGCATGGCACATGGCGTTCTTGACATATTCCAGTTCGCCATCGATGTCGAAATCCATACCGAGATCGGAAATGATCCCGTTATATCGATCCTTGATCTGCTGATAATATTCAGTGATATCCTCGCGATTGCGAATCATCTCATAGCAGTGGTAGAGCATATCCGTGACCTTGATGTCTGCGGAAAAGCGCTTACCGGGTGCGGAGGCAACTACATAATGACGGTCGGGATCGGATTTGACGATCTGCGCGACCTGGCGGAAATGATCGGCATCAGCCAAAGAGCTGCCGCCGAATTTGACTACTTTCATCTGCATGGTACTTTCCCATACCTTTCTTTGGTTATAAAATTGTCAGCTCGTTTCATCGTATATTATATGACAAAATTCGCGTTTTGTCAATAGCTGCGGGCAAATTCGGCGTTTTGCACAAAGGTTGTCCCAAAAGCATTATGGCAGCGGGGAGTGCGCGGAGAAGGGCTCTCTCTCCTCTCCTTCATGTGTCAGGTGCGGCGGATGCGCGTGGCGTGGCGGCGGTGCGTCCTCCAGCACGTGCTCTCCCTCTGCGATGTAGCGGCTGGCCTGAGTAGAAAACAGCTCCCAATAGCGTCCTCTCTTTGCCATGAGTGCGGCATGGTTGCCCTCCTCAATGATGCGGCCGTATTCCAACACCAGGATCTTGGAGGCCACCGTCGCACTGGAGAGGCGGTGGGACACGAAAATGGTGGTCTTATCCTTGCGCAGACGGTCGAACTGATTGTAGATCTCCTGCTCTGCCATGGGGTCAAGTGCGGCGGTCGGCTCGTCAAGAATGATCACGTCGCCGTCCCCGTAGAATGCGCGGGCAATGGCAAGCTTTTGCCACTGACCGCCCGACAACTCGGTACCGTCAATCTCAAAAATGCGCATCAAGGGCGTTTGATAGCCGCCATCCAACCGCTCGACGAAGTCCGACGCGCCGGAGGCCTGTGCCGCAGAGCGCATCCGCTCGTCATCTCTGTCGCGGGAGATGTCGCCAAAGCGGATATTTTCCTCCACCGTTACCGCATAACGACCAAAGTCCTGAAAGATAATACCGAACATACGGTAAAGATCATCCACATCATATTCGCGCAGGTCGTAGCCGTCCAGAAGAATCCGTCCGCCCGTAGGATCGTACAGACGGGTCAGCAGCTTGAGCAGCGTCGTCTTTCCCGCACCGTTGAGCCCGACCAGCACCAACGTCTCTCCGGGCGCGATGGTCATGGAAACATCACTCAGCACGTCGTGCTCGGTGCCGGGATAACGAAAGCTGACGTGCTCAAACTCGATGGTGTGCGGTTGACCGTGCTGCACATGGCGAGGTGCGGGGATGGAGGGCAGCACCGTGCGCTCTTCCTTCATAAAAACGATCAGGTTATCGATGAACAGCGTTCCTTCGTAAATTTGGGCTGAGAGATTGATCAGCGTCCCGACCTGACTGGAAACCGACCCGAGTGCGCCGGTGAGCAAGGAATAGTCACCGATCAGCCACTGCCCCAAATAAACGCGGAAGGCGATCATGGCATAGAACAAGCAGTTGACCACCGCCCGTACGACGAAGGTCACAACGTGCCATGCGTTCTCTGCAAGGATCAGCTTGCGGATACCCGTATAGTATTCCTCGAATACCGTGTCGTATCGCTCGGTGAATAGATCGGACAGCCCGAACATACGGATCTCCTTTGCCATGTCCTTGTTGACCATAATATCGGAATAATAATTCATCTGCCGTCTTTCCTTGGAGCGTCGGCGCATATATTGGAAATTCTTGCGGCGATAATGCATATTGATGATGGCAGACGGTAGTGACACCGCCGCGATGACCAGCACCGACCACCACATTCCCGGTGCGGTGGCCAGAATGACGATATAGGACACCAGACTGATCACGGAGCTGACCATAGAGAAGGTCGCCGAGAGGATCTGAATGGGGCGGTTCCCCGCCTCGCGGTTTGCATTTTCCAGCTTTTCATAAAAGGCGGGGGAGTCAAAGGATGCCATATCCAGCTCCTTTGCCTTGACCATGATCTTATGCTTGACATGATGCACCACTCGCTCGCCTGCAATTCTCGTCACCGCGGTATTGACGCAAGAGACAATGGTGTTGAAAATGCGATAAGCAAACATAGCGACCAGAAACGTAAAGAGAGCACTGCCCATAAAGACAGCCGTCGACAGCTCCTCTTCTCCAAGATAGCCCGCTTGCAGCTCATTGAGCACTCGCTGCGTGATCAGTGAGCCCACCACGGGCAGAACACCGTTGAACAGCGTTACCAGCAAAAGCCCGAACAAAATGGCGGGGTTGGTCTCCCAGACCAACTTGAATATGTAAAACAGTCGCTCGAAAAAGCCGCCGAGCAGCTCTCGCAGAAAGCGCGGCACATCCTTCAGATTGCGAGGCTTTTCCACCGTCTGATACGGTGACTTTCCCATTTTCCCACCGGGCCCCCGAGGGGGCGGCATCGGTACGCCAGGTCCCATAAAAATCCTCCTTTATTCGCACAAGAACCGCACAAACGCTTGATTTTTTCTGCGAAATGTAGTATAATGTAGAATAGGTAAATATTAGTTTCTATTATAAACCATAACGTCACGAAAGTCAAGACATTCGGCGCAATTTTGTCACTTTGCCGAACTACTTTTCTTATCCAACGACTTCTTCGCCCCATCCATATGTGCGGTCGAAAGTCAAGACATTCGGCATAATTTTGTCACTTTGCCGAACTACTTTTTTAACCAACAGCTCCGAACATCCATCCATATGCACAATCGAAAGAAATGAGGTACAAAATGAAAAAAGCGATTCCCTTCTCCCCCGCCGACATTCTCCTGCCCCCCGCCGACATCATTGCCCGGGGCACATGGGCCTGCATTGCCTGTGATCAGTTCACCAGCGAGCCTGACTACTGGGCAGACGCCGCGGCTATCGTGGCCGACGCTCCCTCCACGCTGCATTTGATGCTGCCCGAGGTCTACCTGTCCGAGAGCGAGCACCGTCTGCCCAAAATTCACGCCGCCATGAAGGAGGCTTTGGAAACCGTGCTGCAAGTCCACCCCAACAGCATGATTGCCCTCTCCCGTGTACAATCGGACGGCAGAGTCCGCCACGGGCTGGTGGGTATGATCGATCTGGAGGAATATGACTACCGAAAAGGCGCGACCTCTCTGATCCGTGCGACCGAAGGGACCGTGCTCTCCCGCATCCCGCCTCGCGTTGCCATTCGCCGCGACGCACCGCTGGAGCTGCCCCACGTCATGCTGCTGATCGATGACCCCGAAGATACCGTGCTCGGCCCCCTCTTCACCGAGCAAGCACAGCGCTTGGCCAAGCCCGCCTATGATTGTCCCCTGATGCTTAGCGGCGGCCACGCCACGGGCGTTTTCCTGACCAACGAGCAGATGGATGCTGTGCATGATGCGATGGAGGCACTGATGAGCCCGGAGGGGATGGCCACCCGTTACGGAGACGCCACCCTTGCACCGCTGCTCTTCGCCGCAGGCGACGGCAATCACTCCCTCGCCAGTGCAAAGGCAGCTTATGAGGAGGTCAAGTCCGCGCTCGGCGCTCAGGCTGCCGCCTCTCATCCTGCCCGCTACGCACTTTGCGAGGTGGTCAATCTACACGACCGTGCGCTTAATTTTGAGCCGATCTACCGTGTGGTGTTCGGTGCTGATCGCGAGGACATTCTCTCGGCACTCAGAACTTATCTTGCCGAGCTGAACGGCACCGCACAAGCACAAGTCATTCGTTGTGTCTTCGGTGTGCCCGGGCACCCCCTCACCATCGATCTGCATGCGCAGCATCCCACGCAGCAATTGACTGTCGGTACGCTGCAGACCTTCTTAGACGAATACGCCGCCACTCACCCCGAAATCGAGATCGACTATATCCACGGCGAGGATTCGCTCACCACACTGGCCTGCCGCGACGGTGCGATCGGATTTTTGTTTGATGGAATGCAAAAGGATCAGCTCTTCCGCACGGTCATCTATGACGGTGCACTCCCCCGCAAAACCTTTTCGATGGGACACGCTCGCGATAAAAGATATTATATGGAATGCAGAAAAATCCGCTGATTTTTCATATTTTGACAAAATTTTGCAAAAAAGCGAAAAAACTTTGCAGCTATATATTGCTTTTTTTGCTTTTTTTTGGTACAATATAAAGAGAGTATGATCATCGCCGCCAACACAACCGAACCAACAAGAGAAAGGGGATCCGGAATATGTCCCAATCGAACAACCGTATCTGTACCGATCGCGATATGCGCTCGGTTCATTCCCGCTTTTCAAAGCTCTTATGGCAGGATCTTTCCTACGACCACACCTTTGGGGATCGTGAGCAGGATCTCGTCAACACGTTGATCCCGGGAGATCTGCCTGACACCCTTTGCTGGGCAGACATTAACTACGCCGACGAGGAGCGCAGTGGCTGGGATGCCGCGCGCCATTACACCCGCATTGAGCGAACACTCTGCGCGCACGGGAAAGCACGTCTGCGCGAGGATGCCGAATATCGTAAAAAAATGATCGCCGCGCTCCGTTACTGGGTTCTTCATGATTTCAAAAATCCCAACTGGTGGCACAACGAGATCGGTATGCCCCGCACGCTCTCCGACATTGTCGTAATGATGGAGGAGTTTCTGCCCGACGATCTCCTTGCGGCAGCGATCCAACTGATCAGCCGCGGCTCCATGAAGTGCCATCCCAACATGATACGCTGGACAGGTGCCAATCTGATCTGGGGCATCAACAACACCATCAAGCATGCACTTCTGATCGATGACGATGCTCTGATGACCACCGCAGTGACCCGTGCACTGGACGAGATGAAATATGATGTCGAGGGAATCCAGGAGGACGGCGCCTTCTGCCAGCACGGCAGGCGCTGGTATTCCGGTGGCTACGGCGGTGCCTTTACCTACGATGTGTCCATTCTGATCCACATTTTGCAAGACAGCCGCTGGCAGTTCCCGGAGGACAAGGTACAGATCTTCCTGCAGCACGTGCTGGACGGTCAGCGCGTCATGAGCAAGAACGGCTACTTCGATTATTGCGGAGTCGGTCGGGAATACGCCCGTCAGGGCAATGTTTATCGCACCAATCTGCATCGCGGCGTATCGCTGCTCTCGCGCACCGAAGGAATCCCCCGCGCAGAAGAGCTGGCAGCCTTTGACCGCGAAAATCACCATGGTGCGACCGTCTGCGAGGATCCCTCCTCCGACAAAACAGTATTCTATTCCTCGATCCAGCTGCTTTGCCACCGCAAAAACGGCAGCTATATCGGCGTTAAGGGGCACAACGATAAGCTATACGATCAGGAGCTGTGCAATGGCGAGGGCGAGTTGGCATACAATATGTCCTACGGCACACATACCTGCCTTGCTCGTCGCGGCGATGAGTATTTCAATCTGTCCCCTGTAATGGACTTCGCCCATATTCCCGGCACGACCGCTCGAGTGGAAAACGACGAGCAGATCCACGCCCACCGCAATTGGTGGTCCTTGCCCCTGCCAAACGATCACGCGGGCGGCTTGAGTGATGGGGGGTGCGGTATTCTTTACGAAAAGCCCGAGCACGACGGCATCAGCGCGCTGGTCTCCTTCTTTACTTATGACGGCTGTCTGGTCTCACTGGGCGCAGACATCCGTGACGAGCATCCCGAGCGCGGCCCGATGACGACCACTGTGGATCAGTGCCGCGCAAGAAACACCCAAATTGACCGTTCGGCGCGTCCGCGTCACGTTTCCAACGGCGAGTGGTGCTACTTCAATCTGGACGATGAAACCGAATTTCAAATTGAGGTCGGTGAGAAGATCGGCTCATGGCGGCGAAACAACCACGCAGTTCCCGATGCGCCGGTGAAGGATGATGTTTTTATGGTCTGCATTCCCACCGATCTCTCTCATCCGCGTTTTGCTTACATGGCAGTGCCGCGAGAAAGTGAGGGCGGCGGTGTGAGCATCCTTCGCAACGACGGACAGTGTCAGGCAATCGTTGCGACCCGCAAGAGCGGAAAGAAGACGCTAATGGCAGTCTTCCACACCGACGCGTCTCTTACCCTCCCCGACGGAAAAGAGTTCAAAGGCGAGAGAGGCCGCTGCCTCATCCTCCCCGTTTGAGCATTTTCGATACATGGATAAAAAAAGGAA
The DNA here is from genome assembly GCA_017456145.1 of Clostridia bacterium. Classification (GTDB taxonomy): domain Bacteria; phylum Bacillota; class Clostridia; order Oscillospirales; family CAG-272; genus SIG644. The sequence continues at coordinate 2,338 of JAFTJZ010000100.1, read as the reverse complement.
AGGAATATACTTATCATGAACAAATCCCGCTATCTCAAAAATTATTTTAAGCACAATGGCATTGTCCTCATCTGTGAGCTGCTGATCGTGCTGCTTTTGTCCATCGTTTGCACCATTCTGTTGGACGGTTCTCCCCGTTGGCTCGCCCCCACGCTTGCCGTTGCCGCGTATGTTCTTGCCGAGCTGCGCTTTATGATGGCTTATATCGCCAAGTGTGTCAAGCGTGACCGTATGCTGGAGGAGCAGGCTCGCGCTGCCGCAGAGGAAGCGGCTGCCGAGGAGGAGTTCTCCGCGGACGATGCAGAGGCAGACGAGGAATTTGCTCCCGCCGATGAGGAGGATGAGGTGGACAAATACATCGTTGACGATCAGGATGAGGAGGACGTCTCCGATTTTGCAGGCGAGGAGGACGACGAGGACATCGACGCCTTTGATCCGGGTGAGGAGGACGAGGTCTCCGAGGTTTCCGATGAGGACGACGAGGACATTGACACCTTTGAAGATGATGATCAATAAATCATTCATCGCACCATATAGAAAAAGGCTGCCGTGCTTATACGGCAGCCTCTTTTTACTTGTTTTCGATTTAATCGATCTCCGAGCCGGCATAAATGCGCGCGGGGCGTTTGATGTCCTCGGAGAAGTTGGTCTCCTCCAGCATGGCTCTGAGGTGTGCGGTCGGATAATCGACGTGCTTGAGTGTAACCGCTCCGTCGACAATGGTGATGTAGTCCGCGCCATGCGTTCCCGCATTGCCGCCCAAGCGATAATGCATACTGCCGGGGTTGAGGTACATCTCGTTCCACTTAGCCTGCAGCGTATAGCAGTTGTGGGAATGTCCCAACACAAGTCGATGAAGATTTACCTCGCGGCTGCCGCCGAATTTGGTCCACAGCTGATCAAACATGGGCACAGAAATATACTTTCCAAGGTAGTCGCGAATGGTATTCTCTTCTTCGCAGACCTCCACGGCGTGACGCATACAGTAAGCGATGCCATCCACCGTAACGCGCTGCGTTTCGGGCAGAGCGCGCAGCCAATTCGCATCCTCGTCGGTCATATGGTTGACACACCAAGAGGAATAATTGGTCTCCTTGCCCGGCTCTTCCCGTCTGCCACTGTCGTACAGGCGAACGATATGCAGATCGTGATTGCCGTGAACGCAGATGGCGTTATGCTCACGCAGCCAGGCAATAACCTCATGCGGGTGGAAACCCCAGTCGGTCAAATCTCCTGCACAGAGAATGATGTCGGCATCGTTCTCTCTTTCCCACACAGCGTTCAGTGAATCAATATTGGCGTGAATATCGGAAATGACTAACATTTTCATGATGTAAAATCCTCCTTAATCGATATGTGAGCCGGCATAAACCAGCGCGGGGGTTTTGATATTGGCGGGGAAATTCGAGTTCTCGATGCGAGCGCGCAGGTGCGCGGTCGGATAATCGACGTGACGGAAGATGGGAGTACCATCCTGAATGACAACGTAATCCGCGCCCTTGACGACCGAGTCGCGTCCCTTGCGATAGTGAGTACTGCCGGGATTGAGGTAATATTCCTCCCCCATGGCACGCAGCAGATAACTGATATGCGAATGTCCCAGAATCAAGCAGCGCGTCGTCGCGCAGGCATCCTCCTCGGGGGTGACCAGCTCATTCCACTTCTCGCGGAAGGCGGGCAGCGCGCGGTATTCGCCAAGCAGGATCTGGACGTTACTTTTTCTCTCATGCATGACCAGCGAATGTTTCATGCAGTAGGTAACACCGTCAAGCGTCAGCACGCGGGTCTCGGGCAGCGCACGCAGATAGGCGACGTCCTCCGCCGTGAGCTGATTGACGCAATGCGATGCGTAGGTCGTTTCTTTGCCGATCTCCTCGCGCACACCGCTGTCATACAGCTTGAGTGTCTCGACATCATGGTTGCCGCAAATGCAGATGGCATCTCTCTCACGCAGCCACGCAATGACCTCGTGCGGATGGAAGCCCCAGTCCACGATGTCCCCCGCGCACAGCACGATGTCTGCGCTCTTCTCGCGCGCCCACACGGCATTAAGCGCATCAATGTTGGCGTGCAGGTCAGATATAAGTAATATTTTCATGTTCTTATTTTGCGAGAGGAACCTTTTGTGAACAAAAGGGTTCCTCTCGTGCTCTCCTCCAAAAAACTCAAAAAATTATCGTATGCAGCCGGTTATGCAGGCTGTTGAAATATCCGGTTGAGAAAATCCCCCAAAAGTTTTTGAAAGAGGGGGTACGGGGGAGAAAACTTTTTTCAAAAAGTTTTCTCCCCCGCCTTCATTACACTATTTTATCGTCAATCTCCACCGGCTTGCCTGCGG
>JAFTJZ010000099.1 GCA_017456145.1 Clostridia bacterium | reverse complement strand
GGGGCTCGGGGCAGCGCCCCGACTCCCAATGCCCCCAACACTATCGGATAACTTATCAAAAACGATCCTTTTCAAAGACCGATCAAGGTTTTTGAAGGCTTATGTGAGGCTATCATGGACGAAACCATTCTTGACCGAAGACTTCCCTTTTCACTGATCGCCGAGCAATCGCTGCTCGGCTCGGTGCTGATCGACCCCAACTGTTTCAACGAGGTTGCCGAGATCGTAAAGTCCGAGGATTTCTATCTGCAGGAGCACAAGCATATTTTCCTTGCCATGCACGAGCTGTATCTGGCAAACAAATCGATCGACGTTGTCACGCTGATCGAGGCGCTGGTGCGGGCAGGCGTATACGACAAGGAGGGCGGGGAGCAGTACATTCGCACCGTTGCCGAGGTTGTTCCCAACGCGCTCAACGCACCGGATTATGCCAAAATCGTGCGTGACAAAAGCCAGCTGCGTCAGCTGATCGCCATCTGCGGCGAGGTCACCGATACGGCGTATTCCGAGCAGGACGACGTCGGTCACACCATTGAATATGCAGAATCCCAGATCTTTGCATTGGCGCAGGGACGGGATACCAAGAACTTCCGCCACATCCGCGATGTGCTGGTGGACGTATACGCCCACCTGCATGAGCTCAACACCGACCGAGAGGCTACGCGCGGCACGCAAACGGGCTTTTCCGGGCTGGATAAGGTGCTGGCGGGCATGGGTAAGAGCGATCTGGTCCTGGTCGGCGCTCGCCCCGGTATGGGAAAGACCAGCTTTGCTCTCAATATCGCCACCAACGTCGCCCAGCAGACCAAGAAAAAGGTCTGCATCTTCTCCTTGGAGATGTCCGCTGACCAGTTGGTCAACCGTATGCTCGCCAGCGAGGCCATGGTCGACAGCTATGCGCTCCGCACGGGTGAGCTCAAGCCCGAGGAGTGGGATCACATCGCAGAGGCAAGCGCCAAGCTTTCCCAGTGCGATATTCTCATTGACGATACCTCGGGCATCACCGTTACGGGTATGAAGGGTAAGCTGCGTCGTGTGCAAAATCTCGGCCTTGTCATTATCGACTATCTGCAGCTGATGACCTCGGATAAGCGCATCGATAACCGTGTGCAGGAAGTCGGTGACATTTCCCGTAACCTCAAGATCATGGCAAAGGAGCTCATGGTCCCCATTATCTGCTGCGCGCAGCTGTCCCGCGGTCCCGAATCCCGTACCGATAAAAAGCCCATGCTTTCCGATCTGCGTGACTCGGGTGCCATCGAGCAGGACGCCGATACCGTCATGTTCCTTTACCGCGACGAATATTATAAAACCGACGCCACCTCCGATACCGAAGGTAATATCGCCGAGATCATCGTAGCAAAGAACCGCCATGGCTCCACCGGCACCGTCAAGGTCGGCTGGATCGGCCGCTATACCAAATTCCGCTCCATCGCAGAGGAAAGCTCCGTTCCCACGCCGTGAGAAGAAACGGTGAGGAGAACCCTTTGTGAAACCAAAACCGATCGCAAGCGATCCCCGATCTTGTCTTGACAGCGAAACGCATCATCGCATAAACGCACCCGTCAAGCATCACTTCTCCCGCAACAATCCGGCCCCAAAAATCGCATCAAGGTTTTTGGGAGATTCTCAAGCCGCGGAGGCATCCCCATGAAACGCTTCACCCCCCCACACCAATCCGCTCATGTCGCACCGAATACAAGCGTGCTGCTTGCGCTGTCGGGTGGCGCGGACTCCCGCGCCTTGCTGCATCTGCTGGCACAGGACGCAGGTCGGCACGGTTACGCGCTGCATTTGGCGCACGTGCATCACGGCATCCGCGAGGGCGAGGCCGACCGCGATGAGACGTTTTGCCGAGAGCTGGCCGCTGCGTACGGTTGCCCGATCCACGTGCTGCACACCGATGTTCCCGCCATTGTCGCACAGACTGGCGAAAGCCCGGAAATGGCAGGGCGGCGGGTGCGTTACGCGTATTTCGCAGAGCTGATGCAGGAGCATCACATCCCTCTGCTCGCCACGGCACATCATGCCGACGATAACATGGAAACCGTGCTTTTGCGTCTTGCCGATGGCTCTTCCTCCACGGGGTTGTGCGGCATTGCTCCCGCCCATCCCTTTGCAGGCGGCACTCTGGTTCGCCCGCTGCTCGGCGTGACTCGGCGGGATATCCTTGCCTACTGCGAGAAAAACCACCTGACGTACGTCACCGACAGCACCAACGCCGATACCGCTTACGCCCGTAATCGCGTGCGCGCGGAGATCATCCCCGCCATGGAGCACATTGTCCCCCACCCGCAAATGCAGATACTGCGCACCTGCTATACGCTGCGAGAGGATGATGACTATCTGTTTACACTTGCCCGCGACCTTCATACCAAGGCTCGTCTGCCCGACGGCTCGCTGCGTCTGGATGTGCTGCAGGGTGCACCGCCGCCGCTGCTGCGCCGTGCCCTGCTGCTCGCCCTGCGAGAGCAGACCGCCCCACCGACGCATCGCTTACAGCTCTGCCATCTCGATGCACTGTCACAGCTGGTGGCCCGCGCACGCGGCATGACCGATCTGCCCGGTGACCTCCGCGCTACCGCCGACGGTCACACTCTGCGCTGGAGTCAAAAGTCCGCCCAAGCTCCTCCCGTTGCCTCTCTTTTCCTTCCGCTGACGGAGGGGACGCACCACCTTCCACAGCTCGGCATTACGCTGACACTGACGGCAGATCTCCCCTTCACGGCGACCTTTTCGTGTCGAAATGATGCACAAAGTGAAAAATTTTTGAAAAATCCACAAAATGTTTACAATCCATTCATACACGATACACTAACATTTGATACAATAATGAAAGGTGCATATTTTCGGCTGCGCAAGGAGGGGGACCTTCTGTTGCTCCGCGGAATGCACCGCAAGGTGCGCAAGCTGCAAAACGCAGCAGGCATTCCCCCCGCGCTGCGCGAGAGAGTGCCGCTGCTTTGCGATGAGGCGGGCGTCGTCTGGGTTCCCTTTGTGGGCGCACGGGATGACGTGTCCACAAAGGATAAATCCGCCCCCCGATACACTCTGCACCTATCCGTCGGGGAGACGGAATGATCTCATCCTCCCCGCATCGGACTTTATCGGATATTCGCGTACATAACGCTGCCAATATCAATTCATACTGACAATTTTGAGGTGTACTATGAACAACTTTCCCTCTTGCGATATCGAGCGCATTTTGATCGACACTGACGAGCTGGATACTATCATCGCAGGACTTGCCGATCGAATCAACCACGATTACGCCCCCCGCCCCGGCAGACGAACGCTGATCCTCTCCGTGCTCAAGGGTGCCGTCTTTTTCACCACGGCACTGATGCAAAAGCTGACCATCCCCGTAGAGATGGACTTCGTCATGGCGTCGTCCTACCGCTCGGGCACAGTGGCAGGCGAGCTTTGCTTCAAGTTGGAGCCCAAGAGAGACGACTGGCAGGAGCTGGACGTCATTCTCGTGGAGGATATTGTCGACACCGGCTGCACGCTGACCGCTCTTAAGCAAAAGATGATCGATCTGGGCGTCGCAAGCGTCCGTATCGCCACACTGCTTGACAAGCCCAGCCGTCGCCGCACAAATCTTGTCGCCGATTATGTCGGCCGTGAGATCCCCGATATGTTCGTCATCGGTTTCGGACTTGATTTCGCGGAGAAATACCGTCAGCTGCCCTATATCGCCATCCCCCGTCCTGAGGTCTATCGCAGCACCTTGGAGGACTCCAAGTCCGAGTAAATCCGTCCTCGGAAAGATATTCCCGAAAGGAGATCTTTATCTGATCTATGAAACGTAAAGACATAAAAACCCTACTCCTCTACGTCATAATTATCGTTGCCATTGCGGCTGTTCTCGCCCCGATGTTCGACGGTGTAGGCAGCGCCGATCCTCCCGGATATGACACTGTCGTCCGATATTTCACATCGGGCGAGGTTGTCGAGTTCCACGTCTCGGTGGACAACGTGCTGACCATGAAACTGCAAAACGGCAAGGAAGTCACCTATCAGATCGCCGATCTGGAGATTTTCCACAAGGATCTCGGTGCGATCATCACACAGCAGATGGCAGACGGAACCCTCAAGGGTGAATATGAGCCCAACACCGCCTCCCTGCTCTCCACCTTCCTGCCACTGATCATCATCGGTGTCATCATCGTGGGTCTGTTTATCTGGTACTTCGCATCCGGCGCAGCAAATCAGGGAACAGGCAATGGCAAGGCCGGCCCCGGCGGACGCATGAACAGCTTTGGCAAGGCAAGAGTCAAAACGCCCTCCCCCGATGAAAAGGATCGCGTTCTCTTCCGCGACGTCGCCGGTGCAGACGAGGAAAAGGAAGAGCTTGCCGAGATGGTCGAATTTTTGAAGAACCCCGCCAAATACAGCAAGCTGGGTGCCAAGATTCCTCACGGTGTACTGCTGGTTGGCCCTCCCGGTACGGGTAAAACGCTGCTTGCCAAAGCGGTTGCGGGCGAGGCAGGCGTTCCCTTCTTCTCACTCTCCGGCTCTGATTTCGTGGAAATGTATGTCGGTGTCGGTGCGTCTCGCGTGCGTGATCTGTTTGAAACGGCACGAAAAGCCCCTGCGTCCATCATCTTCATCGATGAGATCGATGCCGTCGGTCGTCACAGAGGCGCAGGTCTTGGCGGCGGTCACGACGAGAGAGAGCAAACGCTCAACCAGCTGCTGGTGGAAATGGACGGTTTCAGCGCACACGACGGCATTATCGTCATTGCCGCGACCAACCGCCCCGACATTCTGGACCCCGCGCTGCTGCGCCCGGGTCGCTTTGACCGTCAGGTCACTGTTAATTATCCCGACATCAAGGGACGCGAGGAAATTTTACGCGTTCATTCCAAAAACAAGCCGCTGGAGGACAGCGTGGATCTGGGCAAGGTTGCCCGCACCACCTCCGGCTTTACCGGCGCGGATCTTGCCAACCTGCTCAACGAGGCAGCACTGCTTGCTGCCCGTCGCAACAAGGCTCTGATCGGCAACGACGATCTGGAGGATGCCTTCCTTAAGGTCGTCATGGGTCCCCAGAAGAAATCCCGCGTCATGAAGGAATCCGAAAAGCGCAACACCGCTTATCACGAGGCAGGTCACGCGCTGCTGGACTACTACACCAAGTACGGCGATCCCGTTCACACCATTTCGATCATTCCTGCAGGACGCGCGCTGGGTGTCACCATCAGCGTTCCCACCGAGGATAAATTCAGCGTTTACAAGCAGGAGCTGCAAGAGCGCATCGCGCAGCTGTTGGCCGGTCGTGTTGCCGAGGAGCTGACCTTTGGCGATTACTCCGGCGGTGCTTCCAACGATATTGAGCGCGCCACAAGCATCGCCCGCCGCATGGTCACCCAGCTCGGCATGAGCGAGGCTCTCGGTCCCATCCGCTACGGCTCGGGACACGGCGGAGACGTATTCCTGGGCAGAGATTTCTCCTCAACACAGGATTATTCCGATGCCACCGCTGCTTTGATCGACGAGGAGGTCAAGCGTATCGTCAACGAGGCTTACGCGCTTGCCCGCTCCGTTCTGACCGAGCACGCCGACAAGTTGAAATTCGTTGCCGAATATCTTCTCAAGCATGAGATCATGGACGGTGACCAGTTCCTGTGTGCCATGGAAAACGAGATGCCCACCGAGCAGATGCTGCTGGACATCGCCGAGGAAAAGCGCCGCAAGAGTGCCGAGGCAAACGAGCAGCGCGAACGTGAAAAGCAGGCGCAGGAGGAAAGAGAGAAGGCTGCCGCTGCGGCAGCGACGGATGATCCCCCCTCTCCCGACGACCTGATCCCGCCCACCATTGAGGATGCTCCCACCATCGAGGATGCCCCCGACATTGCCGACGCCCCCAAGATCGATGATGCCCCCGGCGTGGACGATCCCGAGGATCGGCAGGATGAATAAAAGCAGGGCTCTGCCCTGCACCCGCCAAGAACCTTTCTTAAAAGAAAGGTTCTTGGCGTTCCAAAGAATCAAGAATTTTGGATCAATTTATCATTTTTTACGATTCTGTTCTTTCGGCACCTTCCTGCAGCCCATATGAGATCCCCTTCCCATATAACGCCGCACACCGCCCCAACGAATCAATTCCAATGAAACACATAAAGTTTTTGAAGATCGTTAAGAAACTTTTTCCAAAAAGTTTCTTAACCGGGGATCGGGGCAGAGCCCCGACATCCTCCATAAAAAAACAGTCGGTCTTACGAAAGGCCGACTGTTTTTTTATGAGCTTTGAATTATGCGGGATGATTTGCCAGACAAATCTGCAGAGCAGCGTCCGCAGCGCTTGCTGCATCATTGGTATAAAAATCCGCGCCGATGCTGTCGCAGAAGGACTGGGACACGGGGGCACCACCGACCATGATCTTGACCTTGCTGCGGATACCCTGCGCCGTTGCGACCTCTACCACGCGCTGCATCTCACCCATAGTGGTGGTCAGAAGTGCGGAGCAGCAGATAACGTCCGCATTGTTCTCAGCAGCTGCCTGGCAGAATGCCTCAGCAGAAACGTCAACACCCAGATCGATGACGGTCAAGCCCTTGCTCTCCAGCATCATCTTGACAAGGTTCTTACCGATGTCGTGCAGGTCACCCTTGACCGTACCGATTACGGCAGTACCCTTTGCCTGTACGCCGTCACGCGCCAGTGCGTCCTTGAGCTCTGCCATGCCCATGGTCATCGCACGAGCGGCGATGAGAACCTCGGGAACGTAGATCTCATTGTTCTTGAACTGCTCACCGATGACTGCCATACCGGACAGAAGGCCCTCTTCCATGATAACCTGGGGAGCAATACCGTCGGCAAGTGCCTGCTTGACCAATTCAACAACCTTCTTTGCACGACCTGCCTGCAGCAGCGTGCTCATTTCCTGTAAAATTTCCATATGTACCTCCATTTCGTGCTGTGCACGTAATAAATAGATTTCACGTTTATTGTGCCGCAAGCCAAAAAATTGCGACAAATCCCCTCTGCCCTCTTGTATTTTTTTCCGTTTTCTGTTATACTATTGTTATCATGGAAAAAGGAAGGATAACGGAGATGAGCTTTTGCATCCGTATCGTCACGTCGGCAAACGACGCGCCGCTATGTTTCGAATATCAAGATGGAGAGCAGGTTCTGCTGGCGGACGCACTGTCTCGTGCAGGGCTGCACCAGGATCGTCCCTGCGGCGGGCGCGGCGTATGCGGCAAGTGCATCGTGCGTGCCACGGGCGCGTTGACGCCGATGAGCGATGCCGAGGCGGCGCACCTGACCAAGGAACAGATCCAAGCCGGCTGTCGTCTTGCCTGTGTTGCCCGCGCGCTTGGAACGCTTTCTATTTATTATAACACATATCACGCCAATATGCAAGGTCTGACAGAAGGTTTTTTTACAAATTTTTTACTTTCTCCTCCCGACAGCACACAAGGCACCGGGCTGGCGGTCGACATCGGCACGACCACGGTGGCAGCATACCTCTATTCCCTGACAGACGGCAAGCTGCTGGCCTCTCTTTGCCGCACCAATCCTCAGCGGGCGCATGGTGCAGACGTCATCTCGCGCGTGGATTTTGCCATGCATGGCGGACTTGACACGCTGCGCGATCTCATTGCAGATTGTATTGATACCGCCGAGCGCGATTTGTGCGAGATGGCAAGGAGCCCCGCGCCCCGCGCCCGTGTCATTACGGGCAACACCGCCATGCTGCATTTTCTGACAGCAAGTGATCCCTCCCCCATGGCGGCGGCACCGTTCCTCATCAAGCGCCCCTTTGGCGAGCGGATCGTCAAGGACGGCGTGACCACCTACCTCCCCCGCTGCATCTCTGCCTTTATCGGCGCGGACATCACCGCCGCACTGCTTGCCTCGGGGCTGTGTCATGAAACGGGAAAAACCGCCCTTCTGATGGATATCGGCACCAACGGCGAGATGGCTCTGCTGCATCAGGGCAAGCTGATCTGCTGCTCCACGGCCGCAGGACCGGCACTGGAGGGCGCAGGCATCTCCTGCGGTGCAATGGCCGTCGAGGGTGCGATTGACCGCGTCGATGTGCGTGACGGTGCCTTGCACTGCCACCTGATCGGAAAGGCGCAGGACATTCCTGCCGTCGGGCTTTGCGGCACAGGCTTGATCGACGCCGTGGCGGCGTTGCTTGAGATCGAGGAGCTGGATGAAACGGGATACATGGAGGAGGACGCTGACATCGGCACTTGTACGCTGACCCGCGCAGACATTCGTCAGGTGCAGCTGGCCAAGGCTGCCATTCGCGCAGGGTTGGAGACCCTACTGCACACGGCGGGGATTACATACGATACCATTGACGAGGTCGCGCTGGCGGGTGGATTCGGCTCCTATCTGCATCCCGAGAGCTGCGCCGCCATCGGTCTGATCCCCAAGGAGCTGGTGGGAAAGATCCGTGTGCTGGGCAATGCTGCGGGCAGCGGCGCCGCCATGATGCTGCTCAGCGGGGAGGAACGCGCGTTCTCCGAGCAGATCGCACAAAACGCCGAAGTCATTGACCTCTCCACCAATCCTGTTTTTATGCAGCGATATGTGGACGAAATGTATTTTTAAGAATTTACACCATGACAAACAACACTGATTTTACCGCCTGCTTTACCGGTCACCGTCACATCGATCCCACAGCGCTGAAATACCTGCCTCAGCTGCTGGAAACGACGCTGACCACCCTCATCCACAACGGATGCCGCACCTTTCGCGCAGGTGGCGCACTGGGCTTTGATACCCTTGCCGCACTGAAGGTGCTTGAGCTCAAGGCAAGCTATCCTCAGATCCGCCTGCACCTCTATCTCCCCTGTCGCGATCAAACCAAGTTCTGGAATGACGATGAAAAGTACCTCTACCAAGAGATCCTCACCCGTGCCGACGACATTCATTACACCACCGACCTCTACACCGACGGTTGTATGCTGCAGCGCAACCGCGAGATGATCGACGGATGCGATATTTGCGTCGCATATTTTCAAAAATACGGCGGTGGCACGGGCTACAGCTATCGTTATGCTCAACGCAACGGCGTGCAGATCATCAACCTCGCCGAAATGATTTCACAAGCATGAAAGGACAATTCTCATGGAAATCCAAAAAAACACCGACATCATCCCCTCCCTTTTGCGTAAAAACCGTTCTTATCGCCGCTTTGGCGGTCAGTGGCTGACCGATTCCGACCTGCGTGATTTGATCGAATGTTGCACGCTGACTCCTTCGGGCGGTAATCTGCAGCGCTTGCGTTTTTGCGCCGTTGCGGGAGAGAGCATCTGCGCCGCCGTCTACCCAACGCTGAAATGGGCCGGCTACCTTTCCGACTGGGATGGTCCTGTCCCACACGAGCGTCCGCGCGGGTATATCGTTCTCCTCTGCCGCCCCGAGGAAGATAACCATCTCCTTGCCATTGACACCGGCATTTGTGCCCAGAGCATTCTGCTCGCCGCCACTGAGCGGGGGCTGGGCGGCTGCATGATCAAAAGCGTACAGAGCGACGCGCTGCTCACAGCGCTTGATCTGCCCGCAGCGCAGTGGCACGTCGCACTTGTCATCGCGCTGGGCCAGCCTGTCGAGCAGGTTGAGCTTGTCCCCGTCGGAAAAGACGGCAGCATCCGTTATTATCGTGACCAAAACGGCACCCATTACGTGCCTAAACGCAGCGTCGAGGAATTGATGGTGTGATAGATAAAAGCAAAGGGGGGGAGTTATCATGCATTTCTGCATTGGACTCCCCCGCTCTCTCGAAAAATTCAAATCCATCGGATAGGCTCGCATCGTTACCGATCGGGTCGATCCATTTTTTATTAAAGTTCATGACAAAGGGGCGCGGGGAGAAATCTTCTTTCAAGAAGC
>JAFTJZ010000098.1 GCA_017456145.1 Clostridia bacterium | reverse complement strand
GGCAAGACGCTCCCGTGCGCGATTCAGCTCCGCGGGTGGGCAAGCACCGCAAACGATGGCAAGAGCCTGCGTCAGCTGCGCACGGTGATACCGATAACCGTCCCGCAAGCGTAAATATCCCTCATAGACCGCCGTCTTATCGTCGTAAAAGCTTTCGTGAATGGCGCGATTGAGCTGTATGCGGGTGGTTTGCAGCTGTTTGCGCGCCGCGTCCATGCCAAAATATCCATACAAGCGCGTCAACGCCTCCATTGCCAATGAAACAAAGCAGCAAAGCGGCGCATCGTAGGTCATATCCTCGTCCTTAACACTGCCGGAAATACTGCCCGAAAGCCCCTCTTGCCATTCGTAGAAGTTCCAATGGCGTTCCTCGGGATAACATTTCAAAAGTCCGCCGTGCGCATGATCCATGCGGGCGACAAATCCATCCACAATGCGCTGCGCGGTCGGCAGCAGCAGCTCTCTCACACCGTCAATATCTTTGGAAAAATCAACATATTCGGCAAGCTGAACGACGAACATCGCGCTGAAGGCGGGAATGGTAATGCTGCAACGGGCGGGCGAGCAAAGCTCCAGCAGTGCATCTTCCCGCAAAGAACGGGCGATCAACTCCAACGACGCACGGGGAGCCGCCGTCTCACCATAAGCATAATAGCCGCAAAGCATCTGATTGCGCGAATCCATGGTATAGAGCGCCTGCTCACGCCACGGACAATCCTCATAATGATCGTGCAAGCACATCCGCAACGTACGCAGACAGGTCTCATAGATCGCGCGAGGCAGACCGCTCTGTGCCGTATACGGATATTCCTTGGCGGGCGGCAGCGGATAATCCACGGGACATATCCCCGTGTAAGTAATGGTTACGCCGTCCGCAGGCGCATAGACGTTGAGCTGCAAAAAACGCAGCCCCAAGCGTCGCAGCGGGTAGAGAAGATGATTTTCACCCGCACGCAGATGGCAGCGTGCGCCAAAGCAACGCCCGCTGATATCAGTGCGCACTCTTCCATCGGCAAGATGCTCCCCCCAGCCGATCAGAACGTCGGTATCCTGCGCGGCTGTGATCTCCAGCGATAAAAAGCCGACCTGCTCGGCACCGAGATCATAAATATACGCCTGCCCATCGCCATCTTCCCCGTCGGCAAGGAAACGGGCGCACTGCATCCGCATCCCGAACGCAGTATCGGGCAAATCCTGCTGCTCGGCAAACGCAGTCTGCAGCACCGGGACACCGGGGAGTCGTTCTCCCATCTTCAGTGGCGCTATCGGGCGCGGATAGAGTTCTGTCGGCATATTCTGCAGCAGCTCGACCTCACATCTATGACCGCACAGCGGGGCGGTCAGGTCGATATCAAAGGAAAAGCCAAGCTGTCCTGTAACCAGCGGTACGCCCTCATCGCGGTGGCGGGAGGTATGATAAAGCTCCGTACCGCCATCAGATGCCCATATGCAGCGCCCTTGTGCATCGCGCAAGGAGAAGATCACGCCCGCCCTCTCTTTACGATCCGTAGAGGTATCACAGTTTTGAGAGGTCAGCAGCAGATACAATGTTGCACCCCGCAGGACGCTGGCATCTATGTGACGCACCTCGCAGACCTTGTGGGAGGCATAATCGGGAAATTGTCCGAAGGCGATCCATTCCTGTCGGCCCTCCCACTCACAAAGCAGCGCAAAATCCGCATCGACGCTGATATGCAGCGTCCATTCACCCGCAGCATCTGCGGGGATACGATCGGGACAACGCGCGACTAAAAACATATTCGGACGATCGTAGCCTTTGGCCCAGATCCATTTTGCCTGTTGCAGATATTGATACATACGTAGATTCCTTTCTTCCCAATCGCATACCGATACGGATATGACAAAATATGCACGGATCAACGGTATCATTATAGCATAAAACCAAGAGCTTGTCAACCGCGACGCTCATCGCACCATTCGACAAAATATACGCGAGATATGCGGTAAAATATCCATGCAGACCATCACACCAAAGAAAGGACGCCCTTCGGGGCAAAAGTCTCATGGAACATCAAAAAGCACCTCCTTCCCGCGCCGCACGGATCAAGCACTGGCTGCTGTCGCGGCGACACGTTCTCAACCACGCCGACGAGCCCTTGGACAATGTCCGATATTCCGCATGGCTCCGTCGGGGGTGCTGCGCCCTGCTCGCCTGGTCGCTCACCCGCACACCGCTGCTGTTTTCGGTCAATCCGCTCCCCGCCGCCTTTTTCGTTGCCACTCCATACGCCACGCTCGCCACCCTGCTTGGCATTCTGTTCGGACTGTGGCAAGGTGCGCCGCATCCATATCTGACCCTGCTCTCTCTTGGCACGGGATTTCTCATCCGTTTGATTCTGCGACTGTACTACTATCCCGCCGGAGATGAGAATGCCTTACGGCGGCAGGAATACCGCCGTATGTTCCGACAAAGCCTTCAAGTTTATGTCCGAAAGCTGTGCACGGGAAGTGCGCAAGGAGATACCTCTGAAAATACGCAGGAAGAGGACTCCAAGCCCCCGGCCTTTGCCATCGACACCTCCCTTCCCGTTTCCTATCGCACTCTGGCTGCGGCCGTCGGTGGAACCATCGGCGCGATCTGTCTTTGTATCAGCGGTGATTTTGCCTTTTACGATCTCTACGGTGCGGCAGTATTTTTGCTGCTGTCCCCTCTGGCCTGCGCCTTGTTCAGCTTTTCTCTGGATGAAAAGATCGGTAAATGCACACCGCTCCGCGCGTTTGCAGGTCACGGTGCGCTGCTGGTTGCAGTCAGCTTTTGCCTGCGCAGCATCACATTTCTCACCATCTCTCTCGCCATCGCCCTGCTTTTGTCCTTTGCCCTTTATCAGGTGCGATGCCGTGGACTTCTGTTTTCTCTTTGCGGTGTGTTGCTCGGCGGGCTTGCCATTGACGCGACAGTCATACCACCACTGATCATCACGGTGCTGCTTTACGCTTTTCTTCAGGGCATGAGTGAACGGATCGCACTTCTTGTCGCGTCGATCGGTGGCATCGCATCTACGCTGGTGGGCGGAGAGAGTCTGTTTCGCCAATTAGCGCCCTCGCTGTGTGTCGGAGTTTTGCTTATGAGCGTATATATCTCTCTTGCCAAGCATCACGCCCGCAGTCTTCAAAAGACCGATGCCGCATATCACCATGACACCACGTTTGCAGCTCTGGCAGCAGAGAGAGCACGCTCGGAGCGGCTGACAGCGCGACTTTGTGCCATGTCGGGCGCATTCGGAGGGCTGTGCGAGGTGCTGCTCCGCATGAGTGACTCACTTCGCCGCAGCAGCGACAGCAGCACCGGCTCTTCACCCTTTGATAACCGGCGAGAAAGTGCACATGCAGAATCCTTCGCCAAGGATTGCTCGGTAATGGCAGGTCTTCTTCGGGATGCTCTTGCCGAGGATGCACTCACCATTCCCGCCGACGATGAGACCGCCACCTCACTCGGGCAAGCACTGCGAGAGCAGGGCGGGCAATTCCGACAGATCACGTGCCTGTCGGGCAACGGTCGCTGCCGCGTTCAAATACACGGCTGCAGCCCGGCACACATCGGATTGCGCCCCGAGCAGCTGCATCGCATTGCCGAGAAAGTAACGGGAACCACGCTGCGAACCCCAAGCTATGACGGCAGCGGCGAGGATGGCGGCATCTACACATTGCGCCCGCGCCCGCCTCTGGCTGTGCAGTGCATCTACCGCTCGGTCGCAGCAGGGCAATGGCTCACCGCAGACGGGAGCCTCCCCCGCGGCACAGAAACAAAAAAAGCCCCCGGCTGCGGGGACACGATTCGCTTCTTCTCGGATGGGCAAGATCACTTTTTTGCACTGCTATGTGACGGCATGGGGACGGGAGAGGCTGCGGCGTTGACCTCGGGGGTCAGTGTTCTGTTTCTGGAGAGAATGCTGCGCGCAGGTGTGGGCATGGACACGGCGCTGACGCTGCTCAATCACTATTTATATTCCCGCGAGGGAGAAATGGCAGAGACGACCTCGACGGTGGATCTACTTTCTTTAGATCTGTTCAGCGGCAAAACGCGTTTTGTCAAAAGCGGTGCAGCAGATACGCTGATTTTACGCAGCGGACAGCTGTTTTCGGTCGGTTGCCGCACCTTCCCGCTCGGGATACTCTCGGGCGTGGACGTACAAGTCGTTCCCTTCACACTGGAGGAGGGAGACTGTATCTTTATGATGAGCGACGGCATCATGGACAGTGCTATGGAGCCCGTCACGGTATCCGTCTCAGCGGTTGATGGCGAAGATGCCGTCCCATCCGCGGCAAGTGCATCTACCGAGGCAAAACGTGAGGAGCATTGGCTCTACGATCTGCTGGGTAACGCGCCGCCCGCAGACGATGCGGCAGCGCGTGCCTTGATCGAGCGCATTCTCGACGCCGCCCACGATCACGGCTCTGTCGATGACATGACCGTAGCCGTACTCAAGATCGTGGCGGGATAAGGCTTTATCATCAAGGCGCAAGCGGTCTTCGGTGGGAGCACAGGATAGAACTCGGGGGTGCCGTTTCAGCACCCCCACTGCTCTTTGGCGCGGGCGATCTGCTTTTGATAGCGATCTTCCTCAGAAAAAACACAGCCGCAATACTTCTGCATATAAAATCCCAGCTCCTTGGCACGCGCATTCCCCGCGCGGAAGTTGGGGCGAAAATCGCGATAAAGAAACTGTACGCCATATTGGGCGGCATACCGCTCGGCAGCGGCAGCGATACCGTCATGATCCTGATAAAGGCTGCAGAGCAGCGTTGTGGTAAAGGCTTTGAAATCATGCTCGGCGGCATATTTGGCGGTCATTTCGAGGCGATGCTCATAACAATAACGACAACGGTGATCGATATCATCGGCGACAGCCCGAACAAACGGACGCAGGCCATAATGCTCGGAAACAATCAACTGCATCCCGATCGTCGGCGCATACTGAACCAGACAATCCCGCCGCGCCTCATATTCCTTCCAAGGGTGAATATTGGGATTATACCAAAACGCCACCGGCTCAATCCCCTCCTGTCGCAGCGGGTCGATGCAGGACAGCGAGCACGGCGCACAGCAGGTATGCATCAGTACCGTTCGATCTTGCGTTTGCATAACGTCCTCCTCCTCCTTTACCTTACCGTCATGACGACCTTGCCAACGTTCTCGCTCCGATACAGCATATCCTGCGCAGCCTCGGCCTGCTCAATAGGCAGCACCGCAAAAACGGTCGGCCGCAAAGAATGGCGCTCGATCAAGGGATATACCTTGTCAACGACGTCTGCCAGAATGCCGGCCTTTACCTCAGGCGCGCGGGAGCGCAACGTACTGCCGATGATGCGGATATTGCGAACGTAGATGTTTTTCAGATCGATCTCGGTCATCTCGCCGCCCAGCGCTGCGATCATAATCCAGCGTGCACCTCGGTTCAAATATGGCAAGCAAGCGCCCATCTCCGCACCACCGACGCAGTCAATGGCCACGTCAACACCGTGTCCTCCCTCCAGTTCCTCACGCAGCACCTCCGCCAAGGAGGTCGTCTTGGTGTTTACAATGCGATCCGCGCCTAAAGGGGCGATGCGTTTCGCTTTGCTGTCGCTGCGCACCGTGGTGATCACGCGGATACCAAACGCCTTCGCCATAGGAATGATCACGCTTGCCAGTCCGGACGCACCCGCCGTGACCAAGAGCGTATCGCCCGAGCGGATTCCTCCCTCATAAAACAAATTCAAGTACGCCGTTGCAAACGCCTCGGGCATAGCCGCAGCCTCCACCATGGAAAAGCCGTCGGGAATGGGCATCAGCATATCGTAGCGCACCGCCACGTACTCGGCATATCCGCCACCGCCCAGCAGTGCGCACACCCGATCCCCGATGGTGAATCGGGATTTTTGTGCAGCGTCCTCGCCCATATCGATGATGACACCGGCGACCTCCAAGCCCATCCATGCGGGTGCACCGGGGGGAGGCGGATAATTTCCTTCGCGCTGCATCAGATCCGCTCGGTTGAGTGCTGCTGCGTGGATTTCGATCAGCACGTCGTCCGTGTTGAGCACCGGATCGGGCACGTCGCCCCAGCGCAGACTTTGATCTTGATTTACCATTATTGCTTTCATTGCTTTTCTTTCTCTCCTCCGCTTATACCGCACGCCTGCAGCACGGTACGGTAAAGCGCCAGCTCATAATCAAGGCTCCACGGATTTCGCTTTTCCCCGCGCACCATGGCAGCAAACGACGCCATCATTGCCTCATAACGGTCAAAGGCCTCGGATTGCTCAAATGCCAGCGTAGGGCTGTCCTTGTCGCAGAATTTGGAGCACGCGTACATGGTATACGGCTGTGGCAGTGTCACCTCCAGCGGACGGATCTCCAGCGTGCCCTTACTACCGCTGATCACCAGTTGCCGCCGCGCAAAGCCGGCCATCTCGGTGTCAGTCGTTTTGGCGAACGAAACGCCATTCTCATACTCCAGCACCGCCATGCCGAAATCCTCGGATACAACGCCGTTCTTTGCCGTGCACTTGATAAACGGATGCACCTTTTGCGGAACCCCTTGAATTTGCAGGATCAGATCGATCATATGGCAGCCAAGAAAGAACATCATCCCGCCACGGAAGGTGGACATCCACGCCCGCGCCACATCGGGATGGCAGCAGTTCATCTGCGCCTCCACGCAAAGAATATCGCCCAGCTCGCCGCGCTTGACCTTATCGATTGCCGCAGCGATGGTCGGATTGTAGCGATACATATAGCCGACGTGAAAGACCGCGCCGCTTGCTCGCAGCTCGTCGATCAAAGCTTCAAATTCAGCAAGTACCTGCCCGCCCGGCTTTTCCATATGCATATGCTTGCCCGCTCTTGCCACCATGCGGGCGTATTTGGTCAGATAGATTTCCTCGGTCTCCACCGTGACCGCTTCGATCTCGGGATCGGCGAGGATCTGCTCGACCGTCATCTCCCGATAGCCCTCAAAAATATGCATATTTTCGGGGAATTTCTCCCGCTCACCCTCGGGCAGCGCATAGCCGACGATCTCGTACAGCTCGCTTTGCTTGCGCATGGTAGAAAACACGTCAAACCCGTGGCTGTAACGGCTGATGCCGATCTGGGCAACCTTGATTTTTCTCATCGCACACCCCTCCAATCAAACTGAACCACCGGTGGGAAATTTTTATCCTTGATCAAGCGGTCATACACCGCGGTGCAATCGGCGGGCGCGTGCGTTTCCATGATCATTTCCGACAAATGCAACCGTCCCATGGCACACAGCCGCAGAACCGCCAAAATATCGTCACGATGGGTGAAATAACCGGGATAAGACTCCTCTTCGGGCCGCGCCATGGTATGGGCGCCAATCATGGTAATACCGGGGCAGTGCACCTTTTGATAATAATCGATGTTAAAATCGGCAAAGCGGGTACACCCAAGCAGCGCCACTCTGCCAAAGCGTTTCATGCAGTCCAGTGCGCCGTCCAATCCCGCGCCAACCCCGGTCACCTCAATGGCCACGTTGGCACCGCCGCCCGTCACTGCCCTGACCTTTTTCGCAAAGCCCTCCTCATAGGGAGAAAAGGCGTAATCCGCACCGTACTGCAACGCCAGAGCACGCCGTTCCTCCACGGGATCGACGGCAACAATCGGGCAGCCGCCCGCAAGGCGCGCCAGTTTCACGGCAAGCAGCCCCAGAAGTCCCTGCCCCATGACCAGCACACTCTCGCCCATCTCCAGTCGCGTTTTGCGAATGGCAGCCATGGGGAAGGTCGCAATGAATGAAAGCGCCGCTTCTTGCATCGAAATACGGTCGTCCTCAATCTTGACAACCTGATGCGCCGGCAGCACGTTATACTGCGAGTGCGTGCTCCAATACATAACAACGCGATCCCCGACCTTGAGCGACGTTACCGCCTCTCCGACCTTCTCCACGATACCTGAGGTCGAATATCCCAGCGTATGGGGAAAATGCACCTTGGAAGTGCGCGAGGCCGAGCCGCCAAGCGAATCGGTAATGTTTGCACGCTCGGTGCCACAGCTCACGGTAGAAAATTCCGTGCGAACGAGGACGTCTCCTTCGCTCATTTCTTTGACGGGAACATCAATCAACTCCGCAAGATTGACTTTGGTAAAGGTGATCTGTTTCATGCCAACCTCCTTGAAAATTGCATGGTTTATTGTTTCATTATATACTTTCGCACATTATTTTTCAATAAACAAAACGATATTGATTTTGTTTTTCCGATACATTTTGAGAAAAATCATTGATTTTCCTTGCGAGATATGATACAATGATGTAATAATGCACATCATCGGTACAACCGATGGCGGGAGGATCGTATGACAGAAAAGGATATCATCGTTACCGAATTGATCAGCATGATGACCGTCCATTCCAAGCGCGGCAGATACGAGCAGATGCACCGCCGAAAATACTACGGGCTGTCCTTTTGTGAGAGCGGGAGGATCACCTACACCCACAACGGAATTGACTATGTTTCGCATCGCGGCTGTGCCATTCTACTCCCGGAGGGTGAGGGCTATACCATTCGCGGCAACGTCGGTGGGAGGTTTCCTCTGATCAATTTTCGATGTGCCTCTCCCATTTGCCACACGCCGATCCTATTTCCGATAGACAATGCGGAGCCATACCTTGCAACATACGAAAAGTTGCGAACGCTACATTTGATGGGCGGACACGAGCTGCAAATGATGAGCTTGTTTTATGAAATGCTCCACCGTCTGCTCACGCCGCCCGTCAGTACGCTGCTTGCTCCTGCGCTGGCACACATAGAAAAGCACTACGGCGACCCGCATCTGACCAACGCCACGCTTGCCGCCCAATGCAATATCAGCGAGGTATATTTTCGCAAGCTGTTCACGCGGCAATATCATCTCTCTCCACGGCAATGGCTGCTGGACTTTCGCCTTGGCAAGGCAAAGCTGCTTTTGCGAGAGGGCAATCTAAAAATATCCGCCGTTGCTGAGGTCTGCGGCTTTTCGGGGCAGTACTACTTCTCCCACATTTTCAAGGAGCGCACCGGCATGACCCCGACGGAATACATCCGACAAAGCACGGACGGGTAACAGTATAAAGGGAAGGAGAGACCCCACAAAGGGTAGTCTCTCCTTTTACATTGATAAAAATCAATATCTGCCGGCAGCACCGAACAGCTTAATCTTCTCCATGGTTGCCTCTTTGACAGCCTGCTTGACGGCGGGCATCAGGTCGGTCTGACCCATGCCGGGCTTGTACATAGCAGCGGCGGTCTTTGCGAAGGCAGCGTTGATATCGGTGAAAATGTTGATCTTAGAGATACCCTTGGCAACGGCCTGCTTGAAGTCGTCATCGGACAGACCCGAGCCGCCGTGCAGAACCAGAGGTGTCTTGATCATGTTGGCAATGGTTTCCAGTCTCTCAAAATCGAGCTTCGGCTTGGACTTATATGCACCGTGAGCGGTACCGATAGCGATTGCCAGTGCGTCAACACCGGTAGCCTCTGCATACTCCTTCGCCTGTGCGGGATCGGTGTAGATGCTGTGGTCGCCGGGGCCGTGGTTCTCGGCACTGCCGTCGTTTGCACCGACGTGACCAAGCTCTGCCTCAACGGTTACGCCTCTGTCATGCGCATACTGAACCAGGCAACGAACACGACCCATGTTGGAATAGTAGTCGTCGGTGGAGCAGTCGTACATAACGGATGTGAAACCCAGCTGGATTGCCTTCTTAACCATGGAAAGGTTCAGACCGTGGTCAAAGTGCAGAACGACCGGAACGGTTGCCTTCTTTGCCAGCGGGATCAGGAAGGAAGACAGATCCTCCAGCGATGCGAAGGGGGTCAGAACCTCTGCAGTACCAATGATGATGGGAGCGCGCAGCTCCTCGGCAGCGGCGATAACGCCCTTTGCCATCTCAAGGTCAACGGTGTTAAACAGACCGACAGCGTAATGCTCGGCTTTCGCGCGGGGTAATACGTCATTCAAAGTAGCTAACATTTTTTTACTCTCCT
>JAFTJZ010000097.1 GCA_017456145.1 Clostridia bacterium | reverse complement strand
CAAATTCGGGGTAGAACAACACGTAGTTTTGCCAGTTCGCCGCAAAGCCTTCGAAGGTCTTGGTGATGGTCATGCTCTGCCCGCCGATGTCCTCGCAAGTGCCGCGGATAGTGATGGTCAGATCCTCATCGGAGTGATTTTCCACCCGCATGACGACCAGATTGTGATCCTTGTATTCAAAAATCTTGTGCTTGATGGCAAGCTGGCCTTCTTCCATGTCGATCAGCTCCACGTCGGGGTCACCCGTCTCCACCTCAGGCAGCTCCTGCTTGGGAATTTCCTCGGGGTCAATTTCCATGACATCCGACTTCGGCAGCTCCACAGTGGGATCCTCTTCCATTGCGTCCTTAAAATACTCCGTTGCCTCTGGGGTATGGCAGGCTGTCAGTAAAGTCAGCAGCAATAAGGCTGTGAGGATGAGAAAAATGATTTTTTTCATGATCTTCATTCCTTTCATATGTATTTTTGCTTTTCATAAGACGAACCTTGCGGGGCGGGCACCCCGGCGTCACCGCTCATCTTTCCTCCATTATAACACAAACTTGTTATGGAGTTGTAATGGAGTTGCAATGGAATTGTAAGGAACGAAATTTTTAATCATTTTCCGATGGCAAAAAAAGCCGCACAGCATCAAAGCTGCGCGGCTGATTGAGACTATGTATAAAATCAGTCGTCGATGGTGGGGATTCTCTGAATGTCCTTGTCGGTGAAAATGTCCAGCTCGTCGAAAGAAGGCGAGGAGAACTCGGAGATGACCGACTCGGTATCCGTGGAGAACCAGTGGCGGGTGTTGGGAGCGATGGTGTACTGCTCACCGGGATTGAGAACGATCTCGTGGAAGACCGTGTAACAGGTGTCCTCCTTGACGGGGTGGCAGTGATGGTTGGGAGTGGGCTCACCCTCAACGTACAGATATACCTTACCGTAACGGCAGCGGAAGGTCTCCTGCTTACCAATGTAGTTCTTCTCGGGCAGCGGTGCATGAATGTGCTCGGGGCAGGTCATGCCGGGCAGAAGAACCATCTCCTTGCCGCAGTAACGGTCGGTGTTGACGTAGGTGACCAGAAGAAGACCCGTGTGGTAAATGTCGTTCAGACCAAAATCTGCAACTTCGATGTTCGCCAGCTCGTCGGGATTCATAACGATCCCCGCCTTGGCAAATACTTCGGCAGCTTGCTTGCGAGCAATCTCAATATCAGCTTTTTTCATGATGTAGCATCCTTTCACTTTTTCATTATGTGCGGAACCGTGCACAGGTTCCCTTTCCTTATATTATACACTATCCTTTCGTATTTGTAAATAGTTTTTTTGATTTTTCTCCAAAAAAAGCGCATGCGCAGCATCAAAAAAACAAACCACGCGGCAAAAAGCCCCGCCTGTGCCATTTTGGTCGCATAAGCGGGGCGAGGGTCAATCGAGTACTATAGGAACAACATCTTCGTCGGTAAGGGAACCTTTCGCAAACGGAATGTAGCCGGCTTTTATGACCGTCGTGCCGCTACCGCTCAAGTAGTGTTCTACTTCACAGCCTTCGAAATCGACAAATATACCTAAAGTTGATAATTTGAATGTTGGTTTGATTGCATATTGTTCCGAATCGATCACGGCAATCGGCTCCAACGTATCCGCGTCTAAAATGTGCAAAGCTCCCACATTTTCAGAAAACACGTTGAACAGGACGGCGTTTGCCGGGATATTCGGATCGTCGATCCTGTAGTTGCCATACGTTCTGTCCGCGAATGAAACAAACGAAAAATAACTAAAGAGATACTTCGGCTCATACTCGTAATAACACACATAATTTCCGACGCAGCCGCTCATAGATGTAACACCTTCCGCAACCAACTCGGGGTGCGCATTCTTTTCCATGATATTCACGCGATAGAGATTATAGCTCTCAAAATTCCGAACCGGCTCTTTCCCATACTGCTCACACAGGGGAACAATATCATCGGGAACGCGGAGCTGTTCTTCCCCGATCTTTTCCAAATAGTACGCATAGCCATGGGATACGTCGATGCAGTTTATCATTTCGATGGTTTCCCAAACCGGCTCCTTGACAGAGAGATCGATCTGATAAAAGGTTCCGTTGATACTGTCCATGCAATACAGGATATCGCCTATTGCATATTTAATAGAAAAAGACTTGCACGGAATATCAATCATTTGCCGTTTTCCTGTCTTACCGTTTATAATATAAATTGCCCGTTCCGTTTCTCCCTCGTCATTGTTGATGTAGTCAACGACAAACAAATTTTCAGTTGCGGGATCCAATCCAAATGATTGGGCTTTTACGGTTAAATTGTCATAGAGAACGACAATCTCTCCCGTGTAATAATGGTAACGAGCGAGATATTTATTGGGTATCATCGTTCCGTCACTCAATTGACGAGAGGACATAGCTTGGATATAAAAGATCAGATCATCTTGCGTTGAGTTAGGGGAAACCAAAACAAACTCGCTCCACTCCAAGGTGTTTTGCGCGCAGTGTTGACTGCTGTGGGCGCACAACGGATCGTTACATGCAGAAAACATTTCATAAGTCGTCAAATCCACAAATTCCCCATGCGTAGTGAGTGCCCAGTGATCCCATATCGCAAATCCTCCCATGTACGGAAAACAAATATCCCTGTATCCGGCATCTTGCAACGCATTTTGCACATCCGCATCATCAGAATCATGCTGCTCTGAAAATTCAGGTAGCTCGCTTGGTATCGGCGTGCAGGAGGATAACAGAAAAAGAGAAAAACAAATGACGATACATACAATCCTTTTCATACTTTTATGTTTTTATATTTTAACCATCAAATCTCGCGCAAAAAATCCCGATAATCAAATACATACATTTCATCCAATAATGCATCTGGATATGCAGTAGTAAGACTAACATAATCCGGATATACAGTATGCGTTGTAATTACATAATCAAAAGGATTTGTGGCATCAGGAACGATCCATGCCGTTTGTTGGTCTATATAAAAATGCTCCGAAAAATCCAAAACATCAGTGGCATATTCATAACCAATCACTTCACCTCCTCGATACATGGTGATTGTAGTAGTTACGATAACACGTGAAAGAGCAGGAGGTGCTGAGAGATCATACACAGATACAAAAGTACCCGCATTCACAGCATACACAACATCGGTATTTGCACTTCCGTCAATTTCTGCGCTATACCACAAATTGTTGTTAGTATCTATTGTATTAATGTAGTAAGGGGTTTCTGCATACAGCGGTAAGCACCAAGCACACAGTAACGAAACGGCGATCACGGTAGAAACAACGACCTTAATCCATCTTCTCTTGTTCTTCATAATAAATTCCTTTTTCCGCATATAAGCGATATAAACACGTTTATTTAATGTTAAGAAGTCGATAAAACAAATCACGCACAAGCCCCGACTTTTAAGCTTGTGCGTGTAATGTGTTAAGTTTCAGTTTTCCTTTCCAAAACGACAAAAGCGAAACCCACATGACATAGCACAAGTATATCTTCACAAACTGCGCTGTGATCATGGCGGTCACCCCCTCTTCGTTTTATGTTGCACGGGTCCATCCTGTTTGCGATTTTATTATACCATACAATTTTATTCTTGTCAACACCTTTTTTGTCAATTTTTGGCTATTTTTTTAACGCCATTCAACAAGTTCTTGCATAATCCAAGCGAGCGTGCGCATCGTATGCCGACAGAGCAAAGAGGAAGACGGCCGACCGTTGTAAGTACTTTTTGCCATGCGGCTCTTTTGTGATGCCTGTGTGAAAAAAATCTCAAGAAATTTCGCCAAACCTATTGCATTTTTTGAAAAATGTGGTATCATATTAAAAAAGTGAAATTCTAATGTGGAAAATTGCTTTTTTGCCGTAATACAGGAGAGGGTTTGCCCTCTGAAACATAACCGCATATATTGAGGGGTTTGACCCGTTCCTGTCCGCTTTTCTGCAGATATGAAAGGATGTGACTGTATTTATGTTACCCTTAGACAAGCTGCCGCACGAGCATGACGCCCTGCTCGCAGCCAACAACATCAATCAAGAACAGATCGCCATCGTCCTGCGCTTGGATCTGGACGCCGAAGGCAACTTCGGAGAGTCCTATCTGATGCTCGGCGAAGGCGCACGTACGCTTTGGTGCGTCGATCCCGTCGCCCAAGCCATAAAGACGTATGACACGGCAACGCTGACCGAGCCATACATCGATAACTTCACCACCTCCAACCGCATTTTGGGGCATCTGTATCCACCAGGTTACGAGCCGTTGCCCCGCAAAGCGGACTTCGGGGATGACGAGAACGCTTATAAGGCCGCGCTGACCAAGTACCACGCCGGCGGAGAGACCATTATCCTCGGCTACTGTACCAACGCCTGTAAAAGACGCCTTCTGACCTTCGTCAACATCTGGGAGCGTCTGTACGACGGGCAAACGGTCACCGAAAACGATCCCATCTTCGAGCAGTTCAACGCCAAGTGCCCCAAGTGCGGCACGGTCTACCCCGATCAGCAGCGCCGCATCTGCGAGCACTGCACCAAAAAAGCAGGAACACTGACCCGTATGCTGTCTTACTTCAAGGACTTCAAGCTACAGCTTGCCGTGGTCATTCTTTGCCTGTTTGCCACAGCGGGAATCTCTCTGCTCAACCCGATCATCAGCGGACAGATCCTTTTTGACCGCGTCATCAGCGAGCCTTCCTATGAGGTCACGCTCACAGATGGAACCACGGCGATCTATACCGCCGAGGAGATGCAAGCTGCGGGATATGCCACCGAGGATGCCGTCCGACAAATCACGGGACAGCTGCATGAGCTCAAGTACGTTTACATCATTGTCGGCGTTCTGATCGCGCTGGCCATCCTCTCGCTGGCGATCAGCATTCTGCAAAACCGCTGCAACGCCTATATGTCCACCCGCGTAACAAGGAATATGAAGGTTGCCGTCTTCCGCGCGATCCAGCGACTCTCGCTCTCCTTCTTCAACAAGAACAGCACGGGAGGTCTGATCAACCGCGTCAACTACGACGCTGTCCGCATCCGCTCCTTCTACATCGACGGCGTACCGCAGCTGATCATCAACGTCGTCAAGTTCATCGGCGTTGCCATCTTCCTTTTCATCATGAACTGGAAACTGACGCTGATCGTCTTTATCCCCGTGCCGATCATCGTCTGTATGTTCAAATTCATGCTCCCCAAGCTCTGGCGCTCCTACAACCGCCAGTGGAGACGCTCTCACTCGCTCAACGTCATGTTGGGTGATTCGCTGGGCGGTGTCCGCGTGGTCAAGGCATTCGCCAAGGAGGCAGAGGAGACCAACCGTTTCTATATGTACTCCACCAAGCTGTATGAGGCCAACCTGAAGACCAATTTGATCTCGCTGTCCATCTTCCCTGTCATCAGCCTTTTGATCGGTATGTCCTCGCAGGCGATCTGGGGCTTTGGAGGACTTGAGGTTATGGGTGACAGCATGACCTATGGTGAGCTGACCGCATACCTTGGCTATATCGGCATGATCTTCGCTCCCCTCAACTTCTTCACCAGCTTTACCAACATTATGACCGACACCATGAACAGTGCCGTTCGTATGTTTGAAACTCTGGACCAGATCCCCGAGATCGCCGACGCACCCGATGCTGTCGAGATCAAAGAATTTCAGGGCCATATCAAATTCGATCAGGTCTGTTTCCATTATAATCCCAACCGCCCCATCGTCAAGAGTGTTTCCTTTGAGATTCAACCCGGCGACCATGTAGGTATCGTCGGTCACACCGGCTCGGGCAAGAGTACCGTGGCAAACCTGATCACCCGTATGTACGACGTCATCAGCGGCTCGGTCGAGATCGACGGACACAATGTCAAGGAGATCAAGACAGACTCGCTGCGCAAGGGTATCGCCATCGTCTCGCAGGAGATCTTCCTGTTCCGCGGCACCATTGCAGACAATATCCGTTATGCGCGCCCCGACGCCTCCATGGAGGATGTCATCGCCGCGGCGCGCGCTGCCAACGCACACGATTTCATCATGAAACTCCCCGAGGGCTACGAAACCATGGTCGGTATCGGCAGCCGCTCGCTCTCGGGCGGTGAGAGACAGAGAATCTCCATCGCACGCGCCCTTTTGCTCTCGCCCTCCATTCTGATTCTGGACGAGGCAACGGCCGCCATGGATACCGAAACCGAGAGACAGATCAGCGAGGCGATCGAAAAGCTGATCGTCGGCAGAACCACCATCTCCATCGCCCACCGCCTCTCCACGCTCAAGGATTGCAACTATCTGATGGCAATTGAGAACGGCGAGGTCGTCGAGATCGGCACCGCCGAGGAGCTGATGGAAAAGAAGGGCTGCTATTACAAGCTCTACACGCTGCAAAACGAACAGATGAAGAAAGTGATGCAGGGACTCTGATCCGTCCCCGAGTGTAAGAAAGGATTGGTCACAATTATGGCAAACAACGAAACCGAAAATAAAAAAATCGTCGCGGCAAAGGATACTGCCGCTCCCGCAAAGACCGGCGAGCTGTCCGAGGAGGACGAGGCGCTGTTCCGTGTCCGCGTCTCCATCCCGCTCACCGGTGAGAACACCATCTTTACTCGTAGCGAGGGCAACCTGATCTCCATGAAGGTCACTCAGCCCGACGGTACGGTGGAGGAATTTGAGCGCGTCGTTCCCGTTCGTGCCTTCCCCATCACCGACCCCGAGGAATTTATCTCGGTCAAGGAGCCCGACTCCCGCGAAAAGGGCAAGGGCGCCGAGATCGGTCTGATCCGTCGGATGTCCGATTTTGATGCAGACACACAAGCGCTGTTGCGCGAGGAGCTGGATCGCCGCTATTTCACCCCCGTCATCAAAAAGCTGACAGGCGTCAAAGAAAAATTCGGCTACTTCTATTGGGATGCCGAAACCAGTGCAGGCAAGGTCAGCTTTGTCATGACCAACGTCTCCTCCAACATCCGTACTCTGGAGGACGGTCGTGTCTTTATTCACGATATCGACGGTAACTGTTTCCAGATCCCCGATCCTGCAAAGCTTGACAAGGCAAGCCTGAAGAAGATCGAGATCTATATGTAACAGAGGGAGGTCAGCCTCATGAAACTGTTATTTGATTTACCCGCAGCCGACGAGCAAGCCTTCCTTGCCGCCGCTGCCCCCGAAGAGCAGCGTATGTACTGCGTCCCCTACGATTTTGAGGACGACCGGCGCGTATCGGGCTATATGGTCATCACCGACAAGAAGATTTACCGCCTGCTTGACGGTGAGCTGAAGGCGCAATGGTCACTCTCGGAGATGAGCGATTTCTCCGTGGAGACCTTCTATGGCGCCTGCGGCTTTTACGCTAAGGTGCGCGGCATCTCCACGCTGCTGTGTCGTTTCATTTCGGGGCGCAATCTGCCCCGCTACAGTGTGCTGCAAAACGCCTGTGACGAGCTGGCCACGGGCAAGGTACGCGTGGTTAGCAGCAACGAGCCCGAGCGCTTTTGCCCCAAGTGCGGCAGACCCTTCGTGGTTCACACCAAGATCTGCCCCTTCTGTCAGAGCAAAAAGGAAATTTATAAAAAGCTGTGGGGAATGACCCGCGGCTTGCGTCTGATGATGCTCTTCCCGCTGCTGGCTGCCATCTTCTCGGTCATCATCCGTTTCGTCCTGCCCGCCGTGCAAAAGCAGGCGATCAACTACTACATCTACCCACAAAGTGGGCTCTCCCCCAGCGGCTTTGTCAATATGCTCCGCGCCTGGACGGGAGACGCCATGTTCCAGTTCGTCATCATCGTCATCTGCATCGTGCTGCTGGATCTGGCACACCGCGGCATCAGTGTCATTCAATCTCGCCTTGCCGCCATCTCGGGTAACCGCTTTACCCGTATGCTGCGCGCACTGCTCTTTGAGAAAATCCAGATGCTCTCCATGTCGTCCATTCAGAACAAATCGACGGGCGACCTGATGGGGCGCATCAACAACGACGTCGCTGTGGTGCAGAACTTTATCACCAACCTGCTGCCCACCTACTTTGCGCAGATCTTCTCCTTTGTCGTGGCGCTGATCCTTTTGATCTGGATCTCCCCGATCATGTGTCTGTTCATCTTCATTCCACTGCCCTTTGCCATCTTCTTCATCGTCAAATTCTGGGCATATATGCAAAAGCGCAACGTCCGCGCATGGATTCTCGACCAGCGTACCAACCGCGGTCTGCAGGACGTGCTCAACGGCATCCGCGTCGTCAAGGCATATGGCAATGAGGAGAGCGCAATCGAAGAATTTGAGACCAACACAGCAAATCAGGCAAAGCAAGAGGAATCCAACGCCAAGCTGTTTGACACGCTCTTTCCCATTCTCGGCTTTGTCGTTCACATCGGTAACTATCTGATCCTGATGGTTGGTAACGTATGGCTTTACCAAGGCGCACTGGACCTCGGTTCTCTCAACCAGTTCAACAGCTACAGTGCCATCGTCTACGAGCCGCTGATGCAGATCACCGCCATTCCGCGTAACATCTCCGCCTTCATCACCTCTCTCTCCAAGATTCTGGAGATTCTGGAGGAAGAGCCCGAGGTCAGCGACATCGCATTGCCCTTGGACATTCGCATCGAGGGTGACGTCGAGGTCAAGCACGTGACCTTCGGTTATGATAGCTACAATCCTGTGCTCAAGGACATCAATGTCTCCATCAAGCAGGGAGAGATGATCGGCGTGGTCGGTCACTCGGGCTGCGGCAAGACGACGCTGATCAATCTGATCATGCGTCTGTACGATGTCACCGAGGGTGAGATCACCATCGACGATGTCAACATCAAGGACATTTCGCAAAACGCGCTGCGCTCGCAGATCGGCGTCGTGCTGCAGGAGACGCATCTGTTCTCCGGCTCTATCCGCGACAACATCCGTTATGCCAAGCCGATGGCGACCAATGAGGAGATCATTGAGGCGGCCCGCATGGCAAATGCACACGATTTCATCATGTCCTTGCCCGAGGGCTACAACACCATCGTCGGCGAGAAGGGTTATTCCCTCTCCGGCGGTGAGCGACAGCGTATTGCCATCGCCCGCGCGCTGATCCACGACCCGCGTATCCTCATTCTGGACGAGGCAACGGCGGCGCTGGATACCGAGACCGAAAAACTGATCCAGGACGCCATCACCAAGGTTACCAAGGGACGCACCACCTTCGCCATTGCGCACCGCCTCTCCACGCTGCGTAATGCCAACAAGCTACTGGTTCTTGACCACGGCCGTCTTGCCGAGTTCGGCACCCATGCCGAGCTGCTGGAAAAGAAGGGCATCTACTATAAGCTGGTTATGGCACAGCACCGCGCAACGCTGGCAAAGCAAGCAGGCGTGAACGTATAAAACAACCGTGCAAACCTGAAAACGGGGCAGCAGGATCGAGCGTATCGCCAATCATTGAATGTGCGGCTCATCCGGCTGCCCTTTATCACACCATGCTCACACCCCATCATGAAAGGAAGGCCCTTTATGAAAAAACAAACCTCCCCCTTCCCCAAGTCGTATATCGTCAAAGTTTTGCTTTGCATCTTGTTACCCGCTGTTGCTGTGTTGTTGTTGGTCGTTCTTATCGGCCTTTTCGAGCTGCCGGAGGAGCTGTTCCTTGTCATATTGCTGCTTTGGACGGCAATGATGGCGGTATTGGGGCGGTTGATAATGAAGTGGCACACCCGGGTCATTTTGCAAGAGGAGCTTTCCGAAAAAGGCGCCGAGCTGCCCCCGCCCGAGGAGCAGACGCCTTTGTTTGCCGCGCTGGCCAAGGAATATATGGAAAACGATTTGCGCAAGCTGACCTATCAGCTGCAACCGCTCGGCTGGACAGCCGATGGGCAACCGCTTGATTGCGATGGCACTATCAGCGTCGTCTATACCAAGGGCGAGCACGACGTTTATATCGAATTTTCCAATGAGAACATCAAAGTAATTTTCGATGAAGGCATCGCCGACATTGAGGAGTGCGCCGAGTTGACCAAGCAGCGTTTTCTCAACACCGCTGCCATTTATACCTACATCGCAGAGCTATGCAACCACTATTTTATGTAAGCAACCACGAAAAAAGGCACAAGAGATTTATGATCTCCTGTGCCTTTCTTTCATAGAACAGAGCCCCGCCTCTACTCCGCTTAAGAGTCTCCGAATACCTTGGATAGGGAGCATTTCTTCTTTTCCAAAATTCTTTGGAATTTCAAGAACCGAGGTTTGACGGTTTCGAGCTTGCTCGAAAGGGCGGTGTCAAGCCGCCAAGGCAAACTTGGCAGTCGCTTGCGACCTTCTTTCTCTTCAAGATAAGGTCTTGGTCGCCGAAGGCACTCTCCCTTACCGATCAAACGCCGGGTTGACCGCGTAGATATTCTTGTGATCGGCGCGTTCCTGAACCTTGCGCAGCGCGTCGCCGAAACAATCAAAGGAGAATGGATTTTGCAACATCCATTATTTTCATATTTTCCATTTGATATTCAAGCAGTCCTTTGAAGCGTCAATGCGCTCGATCAGACAATCCACAACCGTAATTTTATCACTTACGGTCAAATCTTCCCAATGTTTC
>JAFTJZ010000005.1 GCA_017456145.1 Clostridia bacterium | reverse complement strand
TTGCCAAAATTTTACTGACTTGGGGGGATTTTGCGCAGCGAAATCCCGTGTGGCTACACTTTGTTCGCTCTTATTTTATAGCCACCTGTATCTTGCCAAAGTTTTACTGACTTGGGGGGATTTTGCGCAGCGAAATCCCGTGTGGCTACACTTTGTTCGCTCTTATTTTATAGCCACACTTATTATATCACATTTGGATGGCTTTGTAAAGAGGAAACCATGATTTTTTACGCTGCTTTTGTCGAAAAAGTGCGGCAGACTTGCATATTCCTGACAATGTATCTTGACAAACGGAGTGCCATGCCGTATAATGAGAGTTGAAATCAAGCCGCTGTAAAAAGGAGGGAGCTTGCGTTATGGAACCCATTCAAAAAGGAATTTATCGTCACTTCAAAGGCAACGTCTATGAGGTCGTGTCGCTGGCGCGGCACAGCGAGACGGGGGAGCAGATGGTGGTGTATCGCGATATTACCGATTCTGCAAAGTGTTGGGTGCGTCCCGCTGCCATGTGGCAGCAGAGCGTGACGCGGGACGGGGTGAGCATCCCTCGCTTTACGTATCTTGCACCGGTGCAGACGCGCGTTTACGATATATCGCAGGAGCTATTTTCCTGCTGCGTTTATCCCGGGGACCCCGCGCCGACACGGGAGGTGTTATGCTCGTTTGATACGGGGTCGCCGTACCATCTGACCGCCTTTTCGATGTGTGCGCACAACGGGACGCATATCGATGCGCCATATCATTTTATTCCCGAGGGAAAAACCGTCGATCAGCTGTCACTTGCGGCGATGGTGGGGCCTTGCTACGTGGCGGAGTATTGCGGATGTGTGGATGGGGCGGCGATGCGCGCCATATGGCAGCGCGCCGCACAGAGCGATCCGGGTGCGGCTGCACGTATTCTGATCAAGGGCGATGCGTATCTGAGCGAGGAGGGAGCCGCGGTGCTGCGAGAGGCGGGCGTCCTTCTGTACGGTAACGAATCGCAGACGGTCGGCCCCGAGGAGGCTCCCATGGCGGTGCATTTGATGCTGCTGGGAGCGGGCGTGGTGCTCTTGGAGGGCATTCGCCTTTGTGATGTGCCCGAGGGCACATATCTGCTCAGTGCTGCGCCGATCAATCTCGGCGGTGCCGAGGGCGCGCCTTGCCGTGCGGTGCTTTTGGAGCGATAACCGTTCGACTGTGCGAGCCTGAATATGGATAACGATGACGGGGCTGCGCCAAAAAGCCGACGGTAGGCTTTTTTATCGCGCGGAATTTGCGGTTTTTACCTGCAAAGCGGCAAAAAATTGCGGCGTTCGGCCGCAAAGCAAAGACGATAGGGTGAGTTTTTCATGCATTTTCGCATTTGACTCACCCCCTTTTTTCAAAACGGGGATGCTTATCCGCGCCAAAGTGCCTGCATTCCCGTGGAAATGGCGGCGGCTCCGTGGGTCATCGCCTGCGTGATCTCGGATTTCTGCTCGATCAGCCCGCCTGCGATGATGGGCACGCTCGTCAGGGTGCAGAGCTTGGCAATGGCCTTGTATGCAATGCCGGGCATGACCTCGATCATATCCGCACGGGAGGCACGCAGCGCCTCCAGTGAGGTGTCGACAGAATGAGAATCGACGATAAAAAAGCGTTGCACGGTGAAAAGTCCCAGCTCCTTGGCAGCACGAATGATGTTTACACGTGTGCTGATGATCCCGTCAACGCCGAGTCCCTTGGCATAAGCAATGCCGCATTTGTCCTTTCCGATGCCCTGGGCAAGGTCGAGATGAATGAACAGCTTCTTTTTTGCGGCGTGTGCCATCTTTGTGACTTCACAAAGCGTTAAAATATCGGGGTTCAGATCAAAGATGATCGAAACCTCGCTGCGCAGCGCGGTTTCAAATTCTTCCCGACTCCTGGTTGCCGCAATTACGGTGGATGTGGTTGAGTTTGTCATGATATATCCTTACATATCTTTTGTCGCAACGACGTTGCAGCCGTATACGTCCTTGATGAGAATGTCGCCTGCGGTGATCGGCAGGGGTGCGATGGTGGCGTTCACAAGCGCCATGAGTGCCATCATGCTTTCTTTTGGAATGGGGCGATCCGTCTTGACCGGGACGAGACGACCGTCCTTGCAGCGCATGGTCGTGGTTACGGTGCGTACGGGAGCGATGCACTCACTCTCTGCATATCGGATGCCGCGCGGGCAGGCGTTGCCGCTGACGGATCGGACGGTTTTGCCCTCCGTCTCGATCTTCAATGTGCAGCCTCTTGGGCAGATGATACAGGTCAACTCCTTGGTCATGCTTTCGTCCCTCCGTTCTGTTCCAAGCGAAATTCCAACGTGTGAATGCCGTCAAGCTGCTCTTGGCGCAGCTTGACGTTCTCCATTTCTCCGGGGGCGACACGTATCCGCTTTTTTGCATAGATGCGCTTTTTGTCGCCGTACACGGCGATCGTTACGTCGCGGAACACGTCACTGACGCGAAAATAGACGGTCACGTCCCCCGCGCGGGTGATCCTGTGGGGAACGGTGTAGCGCACCCGTTCGTCTGTATGAATGTCGATGGAAAGCCCCTCCCCGCACCCCCCGCGGAGATACTGCGCAGCACTTTTTCCCGCGATTTCCGCCTCCTCGGAAACGTAGTCCACCAGATCGTGCACGTGCAGGACGTTGCCGCAGGCATAAATGCCTTTGACGTCGGTCTGTCGATCCTGATCGACGACCGCGCCGTTTGTGACGCGATCCAGCGCAATGCCGGCTCCCTTGGAAAGCTCGTTTTCGGGGATCAGCCCGACCGAGAGCAGCAGAGTATCGCAGGGAAGGTACTCCTCTGTCCCCGGGATGGGGCGGCGCTGCTCGTCTACCTTGGCGATGGTCACGCCCGTCAGGCGCTCCTTGCCGTGGATCTTTATAACCGTATGACTCAGGCGCAGCGGGATGTCGAAGTCGTGCAGACACTGTTCGATGTTGCGTGCAAGTCCGCCGGAATAAGGCATCAGCTCGCATACGGCGTGTACGCGGGCACCCTCCAGCGTCATGCGGCGCGCCATGATCAGACCAATGTCACCCGAGCCGAGAATGACAACGTCTCTCCCAGGCAGATACCCCTGCAGATTGACGAGCTTTTGCGCTGTGCCCGCACTGTAAATGCCCGCAGGGCGATCGCCCGCGAGATTCAACGCACCCTTGGCGCGTTCGCGGCAGCCCATGGCCAGAATGATCGCCTTTGCTTGGATCAGGAAGACACCGTCCTGCGCGTTGGTGGCGGTGATGATCTTGTCATGCGTAATGTCAAGCACCATTGTGCCGAGCTTGAAGGGAATCCCGCGCTCGCGTACCATTTGTTCATATCTTCGGGCGTACTCGGGACCCGTCAGCTCCTCCCCAAAGCGATGCAGACCAAAGCCGTTGTGAATGCATTGCATCAGGATCCCGCCCAGATGATCGTCTCTCTCTAAAATCAGAATATCGCGGATGCCGCTATCGTATGCTGCAATGGCTGCGCTCATGCCCGCAGGGCCGCCGCCGATGATGACAAGCTCAGTCATGTCCGTTTCCTCCTTTGGTTTTTTCGATGGTCATGCGGGAGGCGCCGCCGCATTTCGTTACCTGCTCAAAGGGAATGTCAAGCTCCTTGGCGAGCAGCTCGATGATGCGCGGCGTACAAAAGCCGCCCTGGCAGCGTCCCATTTGTGCGCGGGTACGGCGCTTAACTCCGTCCATATCGTGCGGCTTGGGATTTTGGCGGATGGCTGCAAGGATCTCACCTTCGCTGACCGTTTCGCAGCGGCAGACGATCCTGCCATAGCTTGGATCACGCCGAACGATCGCGTTTTTCTCCTCGATGCTTGCCTCCCGAAACGCGTGCATGGAGGCGCGCTGTGCATGAAAGTCCTCCTTTTTTCTCAACACCGCGCCACCATCGCGCAGCATATGGACGACGTATTCCGCAATGGCAGGCGCGGAGCTCAACCCGGGGGATTCGATCCCCGCCACGTTGATAAAGCCGTCGCGTGGTGTGTTGATGATAAAATCCCCCGTACTGCCGACAGCGCGCAGCCCGCAAAAGGAGGTAATGGCCTTGAAAAAGGGTACGTCGGGGACGTTTTCCTTGGATTGTGCGATGATCCGCGCAAAGCCCTCGGCGGTTGTGGATCGGTCGCTCTTGTCGTCAAGGTCCTGTGAGGTCGGCCCTGTGAGCAGGTTGCCGTCCACGGTAGGGGAGAGCAGGATCCCCTTGCCCATCTTGCTCGGTGTACGGAACACGGTGTGCGAGATCAGATCGCCGCATTCCTTGTCCAAAAGGATATATTCGCCTCGGCGCGGATGAATTTGGAAGGA
Source organism: Clostridia bacterium (assembly GCA_017456145.1). Classification (GTDB taxonomy): domain Bacteria; phylum Bacillota; class Clostridia; order Oscillospirales; family CAG-272; genus SIG644. Next base: position 34,901 of record JAFTJZ010000005.1, on the reverse strand, counting down.
GGTGTCTCCGATCATGGCGGCAATGGTGTCCGAGTACAGCCCGGCGGCGTTGATCACGTATCGAGCCTGTATGCTGTCCCGGTCGGAGCGGATCACATACCCCTCGTCACGGGGCTCGATCGCCGTGACGGAAAAGCTCGTCCGCAGCTCGGTGCCGTTGTCCATGGCGTTGCCGATGGCGGCAATGGCCAGCTCATACGGGCAGATGATGGCGCTTGTCGGCGCGTACAAGGCACAGCAGGCGTCAGGGGAGAGACGCGGCTCGATCGCGTGCAGCGCCTCTGTGTTCAACACGGCAAGCTCGCGTACGCCGTTTTGAACCCCGCGTGTATAAAGTTCTTCAATCATGACGCGGTCCTCGTCCGAAAATCCGATGACCAAAGCGCCGTTTCTCTTGTATTTGACCCCCAGCTCACGGGCGACTTGCTCCATCATTTCCGAACCGCGCACATTAAGCTTTGCTTTGAGTGAGCCGACCTTGGCGTCAAAGCCTGCGTGAACGATGGCGGAATTGGCGCGCGTTGCGCCCATGGCAACGTCGCCCTCCTTGTCTAAAAGGATGGTTTTGAGCGTATAGCGGGAAAGCTCGCGCGCAATCATGCCGCCGACAACGCCCGCACCGATGATCGCTACATCATACATCATAAGCCCTTTCTGTCTGCTGAGAAGTACCGTGACGATCGCAGACGCATCGCCGCAGCGGAATTACAACGAAAAATGAAAAAAGGCGCACCAAAACAAAGGGTACCACACCCGAACTGCTTTGATACGTCTCCAAATCTCTGTATCGCTTATATTTTAATATATTTTTTCTTTTTTGTCAACGCTTTTTCTCGTTTTTTTCGGATTTTTTCTTTGCAGCCCCGTTACGGCGAAAGCGGCATATGCCGCGAAAGAGGTCTTATTCGGTGCGGACATCAGGGGCGGCGTGTCCGAAGACACGTCGCCCCTGAATGCTTACCCGTTATGATCAGGCGTCGGTTTGGTCGGTATTCTGCTCTTGTGCATCCGCGTCAAGGGCAGGGGATTTATTTGCGCTCTTGCGCGTCTTGGCACCCTTGGCTGCGGCGGCAACGATGCCCGACAGAGCCAAAAGGGCGATGACGTTGGGGATGACCATGATGTTGTTGAACATATCGGCCAGCTCCCATACCAGATCGTTGGGGAACAGGGAGCCAAGGAAGATAAAGCCGATGGCGAGCACCGAGTAGACGATGGTTGCCTTTTTACCGAACAGATACTGGACATTCTGCTTGCCGAAGAAGTTCCAGCCGATGATGGTGGTGAAGGCGAAGAAGGTCAGGCAGATAGCGACCAGAATATTACCCAGCGCCTGGCTGCCCAGTGCTGTACCGACGGCTGTCTGCATCATGTTGGACTTGTTCAGTACGGTGTTGGCGGCAAGGCCTGCCTCCGTACCCAGAGGTCCGTCACCCGCGTAGAGCGTCGAGATGGTGACAAGAGCTGTGATGGTCAGCACGATGAAGGTATCGATAAACACACCGATCATAGCGACCACGCCCTGCTCGTGAGGCGTCTTGACCTTAGCCTGCGCGTGTGCGTGCGGGGTCGAACCCATACCGGCCTCGTTGGAGAACAGACCGCGCTTGGCGCCTTGGCTGATGGCGGCCTTGATGGCAGCACCGAAGGTACCACCCAGCAATGCCTGCGGCGTGAAGGCAAACTTGAAGATCATGCCGAAGGTCTCGGGAATCTTGGTGATGTTGATGCCGAGAACGACAAGACCGATCAGAAGATAGGCAACAGCCATCAGGGGAACGATCTTCTCTGCGACCGAGGCGATACGCTGAATACCGCCGATGAAGATGAAGGCGCACAGTGCCGCAAGGATCAGACCGACGACCCAGGTGGGTACGTTGAAGGCGGTGTTAAGCGCCTCGGAGATCGAGTTGGACTGTACCATCGAGCCCATAAAGCCCAGTGCCAGTGTGATGGCCACGGCGAAGAAGACGGCAAGGAACTTGCCAAAGCCGCCGCGGAAGGCACGACGAATGTAGTAGACGGGACCGCCGAGAACCGAGCCGTCCTCCTGAACGACCTTGGTGGTCTGGGCGAGAACTGCCTCGGCGTAGATGGTCGCCATGCCGAAGAAGGCGATGATCCACATCCAGAAGATGGCACCGGGACCACCGATCAGGATCGCGCCGCAGGCGCCGACGATGTTTCCCGTACCGACCTGCGCTGCGATTGCCGTGGCGAGCGCCTGGAAGGAGGAAAGTCCGCCCTTTTGCTTACCGCCGCGCAGCGAAATGCCGCCAAAGACGCGTTTCATACCCTCGCCAAAGCAGCGAACCTGTACAAAACGGGTGCGGATGGAGTAGAACAGACCCGTGCCGATCAGAAGAATGATCAGAATGTAGTCGGAAAGATAGGCGTTGATTTTCTGCACGATGGGGAGCAGAAATTCTGTGATTTGTTGCATAATTACACCTCATTTCTCCGGGACGTATGCAAGCCGACCCGGCAGATAAAATAAATAAACCACCGAACCGTGTGGATCGGTGGCTATAGAGAAAAAATGACGGTCATCACAAAAGCAACAATAACATCCGTAGATGTGTTTTTATGATGTACTCTGTCCTTTTGCCTGAGAGTTTATAATTCGGGGTGTTGCACACCCCGAATTAGCGAGTTTGTGCGACACCTATGCATTGCACACCCCGAATAGTTTGGTATGTGCTATTTCCGAATTTTTGCCCCTTCGGCACCCTTACGGGATTCTCCAGAGTCCCCTCCATTCCCGGTTTCGTCACGCTTTTGCTGCGAACGATTCTGAGAACTTCAATGGTTTCACAGTTCGACATTTTACCACAATTGCCGCCTTTTTGCAATAGGGAAATGTGACAAACTTTTGAACAATATTCGTTCGATTTTTGATGACACCGTGCATTTGAATGCGTTTGGGGGGAGAGGACTCTGTTTTTGATAGATTATTTACTCTTTTTTACGCTTGATCAGCGCAGCGGTGCGCACCGCTGCCGGGCAGAATCATGGTCGCGGCGCTGTCGCTCCGGTCGGAAATATTATGGAAAAATGTCAAGGTATTTGATCAAAAAGCATGAATTTTTCAAGGAATATTCAGGGAAAGATATAAAAATACGCGCGTCGCGGTTGACATCCCATGCATTGTATGATATACTGGATTCATACGAAACGCCAAAAGTCAAGGAGGCCTTTGCCATGAAATATCGGTACCCCACCCGCATGGAATCTCCCAATCCCGTCTCGCATCGCGACAGCTATTATATGCGCCGCATCATTACGACCAATCAGATCGAGCTGCACTGGCATAACTTTTTTGAGATCGATTTTGTGGATGACGGGCACGGGACGCACATCCTCAACGGCGTTGAGCAGCCCTTCTCCGGAGGAACGCTGACGGTGTTGAGTACCTTCGATTTTCACGCCTATAATCACGATCTTACCCGTGGGGATCATATCTCCGCATACAGCTTTCATTTCAACGATCATGTGCCCGACGAGGACACGCTGCGTCGGTTGCGTTGCCTGTCCGGCAAGCAGCTTAGCTGTGGGAACGGGGCACTGTTCGAGATATTATTGCAGGAATTTCGGCTGCTGGAACAGGAGAGTCGTTCCTCACAGCCCGAGCGTGACGCACTGGTGCAGAATATTCTGGGACGGATCACGATCTATGCGGCCCGTTGTCTGGAGGAATACGGAGAGCCAGAGGGAAAGGGACGCGCTTATGTGGAGATGGAGTACATCGAGCGCAACTTCCGCCAGCCGATCAGCCTTGGGGACGTGGCGCGTGCAGCGGGCTTTTCGACGGATTATTTCGGCAAGCTGTTCAAACGGAGATACGGGATCCCGTTTCAGGAATATCTGCTTGCGCGACGGCTGCAGTGGGCGTACGGACTGTTATGCTCCTCCTCGCTCTCGGTGACAAGCATCGCGTACGAGGCGGGCTTTAACAGCCACGCGTATTTTTGCCGATGCTTTAAGCGACAGTACGGTGTCAGCCCACTGCAGGCAAGGCAACGCACACCCGAGCAGCCATAAGCAAGAACGATGTGAGCATGGGCAGATAACAATGGCGGAATCTGTCAAGCCCTTGTCGGAATAGTTCAAGAAAAATGCATAAAAAAACGCTATAATATAAAAAAAGCGAAAGGAAGATCCCGTTATGTTCAAACATCATTCGATCCGATGGATATCCCTCCTGCTTACCGTACTTATACTTTTATGTACGGTTTCCTGCGCAAAGCCCCAAGAGACTCCCGCAGAGAACCCGGGACAGCAGGAAGGCAACACGCCCACCGAGGAAAACACGCCGCCCACCGAGCAGACCACCCAAGCGCCGAGCATCCCCGAGACGCTCAAGGGAGGTGGTGCGACGATCGTGATCCAGACCGAGGGCTGGGCGGGCTACGCACCGCTGGACGTCGTGGATATCGGCATTGAAAGCCGCAACAACGACAGCCTCAACGATGCTGCCTACGGACGCGACCGCCAGATTGAGGAAATGCTGGACGTGATCATTGAGGCAAGGCAGTATTCGATGCCGCAGGAGTCTCAGGCGCAGCTCTCCACGCTGGTCAACAGTGGCTCGTGTGACGTGGACTTTTGTCTGGTACGCAGCGGCTATTTCACCGGTGCGGTCACGGGAAATCTGCTCAGCGATCTTGATAGCGCGGCGCTGCAGTATTTCGATGCAGACGCGCCGTACTGGGATCGCAATTCCTACGATGCGCTCTCGATCGCAGGTGTGCATTACGGTCTGACGGGAGACTTTACCGTGGCAGATGACGCGACGTATTGGTGCGTCTTTTTCAACAAGCAGCTAATCGAGGATTATCAGCTGTCCTCCCCTTACGATATTGTCAAGGAGGGAAAGTGGACGTATGAGGAAATGTATGAAATGGCACAGGTGGTCAGCGCCGATCTGGATGGCGAGGAGGGTCCCACGTATGGAGACCGATTCGGCATTTCGATGATCCGTGACATTCTCTGCGGTGCACTCAACACAGCGGGTGTGACCATTTTGGAGAAGGATGAGGACGATCTTCCCGTGCTCAACTTCTACACCGAGGAAAACGTGGATATCATGCTGGAGCTGCTGGATATCTTTTATGACACCGACGTTTGCTACAACGTACACGTACAGGGCGGCAACGAGGTGGAGATCTTTACAAACGGCAACGTGCTCTTTACCTTGGGCGGGATGTATTACGGACCGCAGATGCGCAGCGCGGATATGGAGTTCGGCATCCTCCCCATGCCCAAATACGACAAATATCAGGAGTATATTTCCGCAACGTCGCCGCTGTTTTTGAGTGTTTTGTGCTTGCCGCACAGCGACAGCAATGACAGCGCGCTCAAGGGCGCGTTTATGGAGCTGTATGCCTATCTGGGCTCCGAGCAGATCGTCCCCGAATACCATGACCGCCTGCTCAAATACAAGGTCACAAGAGACGAGCAATCCCGCGAGATGCTCGAATATGTGTTCGGGAATACGGTATACGATATCGGCGGGTTGTTTAACTTTGCGGACATCACCTTTGCTATCGGAGATATGATGTATACCTATGATGACAACATTGCCTCCATGTGGGCAGGGAAGGAAGGACAGATCAACGCGGCCATCGAGGCGATGCTGGAGGCGTTGGAGCAATAAAATGAAAGGAAAGGTAACATGAGATGAGACGTCGATCCTTATGGTGTATTCTTGTGTTATTGGTGATATGTATGGTATCGTGTCAGACAAGCACCCCGGGCGCGGATCAAGCGGGGGTTCCTCCCGCAGACATCTCCGTGCAAGAGGCGACCCCCTTTTATCTTCTGGACGGACAAACGACCCGCGCGGTCATCGTCTGCGGCGAGGAGGCGACGGCGGTCGAATTTGAGGCTGCACTGGCGCTACAGAAAGCCATCGAAAATCTGACGGGGATCGAGCTTGAGGTCACCAACGATTTTGATGCCGATGAGGACAATTCCGCCCGCCGGGAGATCCTGGTGGGTGAGACCAACCGTCCCCAGAGCGCAGCGGCAAGAGCGCACATCGACGAGCTGCAGCTTTATATCGGTGTGCGGGACGGAAAATTGGTCGTGCTCGGCAGCGGGCCGCGCATCACCGCTTATGCGGTGGAGGTGCTGATCGGTGAATATCTGAATCGCGACGCATATGATCAGGCGGCGCAAAGGCTTGCCCTTGCTGCCGACACCGAAACCGTGCGCTCCTATTACGATGCCGTGCGTAAAAACGCGTTGCAGCCGTATACAGGTGCGGTCAACGGCACCGAAAACCGCCCCACAGCCGACGTGCAGCCTACCACCGTCCCCGTGCGTACACTTGATGAGGGTGCATACATGACGGGGGAGAGCGTGACCGTTGACGTCACGGACGGTCATTACGGCGGTGCGCAATATGTGGTCAAGCTGTTTACCGAGGGGCTTTCCCGTGCACCTCGCAGCGAAGAATATCTGGAATATACGCAATATATTGAGGAGAATGATTGCACCGTCGGCACGCTCTCGGATCTGGCTGTGCGCTTGTTTGGTTCGGATGAATTTATCGCCCTGCGTTTGAGTGATACGCAAAAGACCTACGCGGTCTTTCGTGCCGTGCTCAACCGCGATCCCACAGAGGCAGAGATCGCTGCCTTCGCGTCGCGGGACGGCGCAGCACTGGCAAAGGAGCTTGCCGCAAGCCAAGAGTTTTCCGCCATGCTGTCTGATATCATCCGCGGGCCCTACTTCTGGGACGGCATTGAGCGCGCCTTTACCGGGGAGACGGTCATGACGGCCAAGGAGCTGCAGACGATTCTGGATCGTGGTGGGGTGGTCTCGCTGCCGCAGGGAACGCTGGTGCTTTGCGACAAGACCATCACCATTCCCGACGGCGTCACGCTGCAGACCGAGGGACAACCCACCCATTATACCCAAATGGCACGTATCCTGCGCATCGGAGACGAGAAACACAATCTGATCGAGATGGGGAATAACACCACGCTGTCGCACGTATATGTGGAAGGGAATCTGTCGGGGATGCAGGTCAGCGCGGATTGGGGCATGGGCGGCAACGTGCGGATCAATGGCAATGGTGCGAGTGTGATCGGCTGCCGTCTGTCCGACCCATGCGGAACCTTTGGCGTTTTTGTCATGAGCGGCACGGAGTTCAATTACGTCGGTCACAATCTTGTCACCTGTTATGCCTCGGATCACACCAAAACGTGGCTGGATGGCATCAAATGCATGGGAACGGATGCGCTGATTGAATATAACAGCGTCATCGATGCGACCGATGCCGCAATTGCCGTCTTCCGTCATATCACGGGGCTGACCTCGGGACGGGTCAATGCTGCTACCTACATCCGCGCACAAAATTCCATCGTGCGATATAACACCATCATTCAAGCCGGGAACTCCTCTTATGTGTCGTTGGACTTTGAGTCCAATAACATCAACTGGAACGATACCTATATGGAGGGAACTTTGCTCAACGTGGTCGAAAATCCCGCCAATTTTACCGGATTTGTCATGTATGAAAATGCCATTTGGACCTCCGTCAAGGCACATTCGCATATTCTGGTTGCTTGCTCGACCCAGCCGTGGTGCATGACCGACATGACCGACCGCGTCTTTGGTGGCTCGGTATACAATAACTACACGCCGACCGACTGCCTTGCCAACTGCGCCGCCGCGATCACTGTGGACGGTAATACCGATCTGTCGGTGCGAGGAAACAGCTTTGAAATCCGACTTGGCGATTGGTGCGCCGGTGTCGGTGCGCTGCGCGCCCGCATTTACAGTGTCGATGCGACGGACAGCGAGGGAGATCTTCAAGCCGGATATGAAGATTTGCGGGTCTCTGATCGGCAACGAGCCTTTATCGGCTCGGAATATGCACTTGAGACGGCCCAGAGCTATACCCTCAAGGGTGCATACCTGCATGAGAAGGCGCAGATCCTTCCCGCTGTGCGCTTTTCTTCAAAATAATCACGAATTTTACCCTCGGGGCTTGACAAAGCCCCGGGGTTTCGTTTATAATGAGGATAATACCGCGCAAAGTGCAGAAGGGAAGTCCGATGCCCATGAAAAACACCACGACACTGCCGTCCTTTTATGACAACATTCTGACCGAGGAGATGGGGGGGATCTGTTTTGTTCCCACCACCCCCACTACCGCACCTGCGCGCCTTCATTTTCACACCCAGTTTGAGCTGGGGCTTTGCCTTGAGGGGCGAGGGATCTTTTACATTCATGGAAACGTCTACCCCTACGAAGCGGGGGATATTTCGGTCATTTATCCCGGGGAAAACCACATTGCGCAAAGCGCGCAGAACGCCATGAGCCACTGGATCTTTATCACGGTGGACATCGAGCGCATCTTTGCGGCGCGGCAGGAGTGCGGGCAGCTTTGCAGCCTTGCGTGTCGTCGCCCGGGTGACGGTTGTATTCTGAGTGCGGCGGAGAGCAAGCAGATCCTGCCCTACCTGCAGCGTCTGATCTCTTTGCACGGTGAGCAGGATCGCACCCCCGCCGAGAAGATGGGACACTACGCCGCGCTGCTCAGCTGCATTTTATACGAGAGTGCGCGCTGGGACAGGGGTGGTGTGCATAAGCCACCGCAGATGGGCGAGCTGCACGCCCCCGGGCACGTGGAGAGCATTTATCCTGCGATCCAATACATCTTTGCGCATTATGCCGAGCAGATTCAGATCGAGCAGCTCTGTCGCGTATGCAGCATCAGTCAGGTGCATCTGCGGCGGCTGTTTTCCACTCATATCGGAATGTCGCCCCTGATGTTTTTGCAGCGCATCCGCATCAGCTACGCCTGCAGTGAGCTGCGATCGACCGCCTATGCCGTTCTGACCATTGCCGAGCGGTGCGGGTACGGCTCGCTCAGCTCGTTCAATCGTCAATTTCGGCAGCTGATGCATCAATCTCCCACCGAGTACCGCGCCGCACATCGCAAAGCTTGAAGAGAATGATCGAAATTGCACAGTTTTCGATCAAAATTGCGTAGACTCACACACTATATTATGATACAATGGTACTGCTGTAAAAGAACAAAGGGAGGTATTTATATGTATTTTAATCAAGACTCCAAGCAACCCGACGCGTTATCGGACATTCTCGCGCTGCGCCCCGCGGGGGCGGACGTTGCCCCACGGACGGTGAGCAATCTTCCCGCGCGCATCAAGGGCGCACTGATCGGCCGTCTTGCCGGCTGTATGCTGGGCGTTCCCGTGGAGAACTATTCGATCTTGCGGATGCAGGCCATTGCCGCCGAGACAGGGACGAGTTTCCCCCCTGTGACCTACTGGCGCGGCACCGATCGTAGCGACTATATGCACTACGGCATCAACCCCATCTCCGATTATCTGGAGGACAGCATCTGCTGCGCGGCGGGAGATGACGATGTGACCTACGTCATTCTCAACCTGCTGCTCCTGGAAAAGTACGGTAAGGGCTACACCGTGGACGATGTCGGTCAGCTCTGGCAGGACATTCTGCCCGTCGCCTGCACCGCCGAGGATGAGGCACTGCGTCAGCTGCGCGCGGGAACCAAGGCGGAGTATGCCGCAAACTTCAACGGCTACGTCGAGTGGATCGGCGCGGCTATCCGTGCGGATGCGTTTGGTTATGCGTGCGCGGGTGATCCCGTCGCGGCAGCCAAGCTGTGCTACAACGATGCGTATCTCTCTCATCGTAAAAACGGTATCTACGGCGAGATGTTCTGTGCGGCTGCCATTGCCGCTGCCTTTACCGCCGAAACTCCGTTGGATGCCGTGCGCGAGGGCATGAAACAGATCCCTGCGGAGAGTGAGCTGTATGCAGCGCTGGAGTGGGCGTTTTCGGTGGAAAAGCAGGTCACCTGTTATGCGCGGGCAAGAATGTTGATCGATGAAAAATTCGGTCATTTGCATCCCGTTCATACCATCAATAACATGGTTGCCATCGTTTTTGCCTTGATGCTGGGAGGAAACGATTATGAAAAGTGCATCAGCGAGTGCATTGCCATCGGTCTGGACAATGATTGTACGGGTGCGACGGTCGGCAGCATTGCGGGGGCTTGCCTTGGTATCGATGCCATCCCGCCCCACTGGTATGACCGTTTCAACGACAAGGTCATGACCTACATCAAGGGGCACGGTGAGCTTTCCATTGCGGATGTGGCAGCAAGGTTTGTCGCATTGAACGATTGACAAAGACTCATGATCCTTAACATTCGGAAAGGAGAATAGAATATGAAAAACGGTTTAGCACGAACAATAGCCATCCTGATGACGCTCATGCTGTGCCTGACGCTGGCATGGTCGCTTGCCGCCTGTCGGGATGAGGCGCAAAAGCCCGACGAGCCACCTGCCGACGGAGGGGATCAGACGCCCGACAGCAGTGAAAAGGATCCCGACGGCGGGGTGGAGGCGCCGCTCCCGGGAGAGGAGATGATCCTGACCGACGAGCAGCTGTATGATAAAATGGCGGGCTCATGGGTCGCACAGATGATCGGTGTGGCATGGTCGGCATCGACCGAGTTCCGCTACAACAGCGTGATCATCCCCGAGGGGGAGGTGCCCGTCTGGCGGGATACCATGGTCAACGATGCCTTCGGGCAGGACGACCTATACGTCGAGGTTCCCTTTATCGACGCCATGAAGGATTGCGGCGTGGATGCCACGATAGAGGAGATCGCGCCCTATTTTTGCGACTCCAAGTTTGGTCTGGCGCACGCCAATTACCAAGGGCGGCTGAATCTGCAGCAGGGCATCGAGCCTTCCTTGGCGGGTCATTATCTGTATAACTACCACGCCGATGACATCGACTGGCAGATCGAGGCGGACTTCCTTGGCAATATCTTCCCCGGGATGCCCTCGCTCGCTGCCGAGCGCGCCTTTGAGATCGGACATCTGATGAACTACGGCGACGGCGTCTACGGCGGTGTATTCGTATCCGCCATGCATGCCGCAGCGTTTGTCACCGACAATCTGAACGCCGTCATCGATGCGGGCATCCAATCCGTTCCTGAAGGTACCGAGTTCCGCGCTGTCTGTGATCAGGTCATGGACTGCTACCGTGCGGGCATGAGCTGGGAGGAGGCATGGCAGGATATCGAACAGGACTGGGCGACCGACGACAAGTGCCCCGAATTTCAGGGTGAGCATAACATCGACGCCAAGATCAACGCTGCGTATATTCTGATCGGTCTGCTCTGGGGCGAGGGAGATTTTGAGGACACCATCGTCATCTCCATGCGCTGCGGGCAGGACAGCGACTGCAACCCCTCCAGCGCAGCAGCCATTCTTGGCACCATGTACGGGCTGTCGGGGCTGCCCGAGGAGTATGTCCGTGCGGTCGATTACAACGGCAGAAAATTCGCCTACACCGAATATACGCTCAACGATTGCATCGAGCTCAATCTGGCGCTGGCAAAGGAGGCACTTGTCGCCTCGGGTGCTATCGAGCAGGACGGCAGATGGGCACTGACGGCAGAGCGGGGGGTTACGCCCGTTCCCTTTGAGCAGTGGCCCGACGATATTCTGACGGTTTATATGAACCTTTTTACCCGCAGCACAGGGGAGGTGCAGATCAAGACCGCTTGCGTGCCGCCCAAGGATTATCCGCTGGCAGACGTGACCTATTCCTTTGATATGGGTGACGGCACTGTGGTGGATGCCACCCTGAACTCCTATACCTATCTGCAGCCCGGCATCTACACCGTCAAGTGCACCGCCAAGGTGGGAGACAAGACCTCCACGGTCGAGCAGACGATAGATATGTCCGATATCAAAGGCGACCGCGGCTTTAAGGTGACGGCATCCTGCTCGCAGAACAATCCCCAGGGCGGCGGCAGCCGGGATATTTCGGTTATTTGCGACGGTGAAATTCCCACGGTAGCCGGCGCGCAGCTGACCCAGCAGTACGACACCTTCGGTCAGATCTATCCGGGCGAGAAGGTTTGGTTTGGACTGGAGTTTGACCACGGTGTGAAGCTGAGCGAGGTGCTGTTTACCGAGGGCGCGCATTTTGAAAACGGCGGCTGGTTTACGGAAACGCCCACCATTGAGGTGCTGATGGAGAATGGCGTGTGGTCGGAGATCTATACGGAATGCTCGCCTTTGTACATGGAAGTAGACGCTATGGCACCGCAGGGTGACCCGTATCAGACCTTTACGTTTTCCTTTGCAAATGGCAAAACGCCGTACTATTGCTATGGTGTGCGTGTTGTTGGCAGGCCCGGCGGCAGCGCAAGCTTTGCCTCCTGCGCTGAGTTGGACGTCAATTTCGTCGACGTGCTGAATCCCACCTACGGCGAGGTCGATCTGTCCGATCCTGTCGGCAGCGCCATCATTATCGTCTCCGAGAGCAATCCCGTCGGCGCGGGCTGCAAGGACATTGAGATTATGCGCGACGGAGTCCGCCCCTCTGCGGGAGCGAACCACGCGACGGCGCAGTACGATACCTTTGTCAATGCGCAGTACGACCATGAGGATTATTACGGCTACATCTTCCGCGGCGAGGTCGAGGTCGCAAGCGTCACCTTTACCGAGGGGGCACATTTTGACAACGGCGGCTGGTTCAAGGACGACACGCTGCGCCTGGAGCTTTTGATCGACGGGGAATGGGTCGGGACAGACTGCACGCTCTCGCCCAAATACCCGAGCGGTGACAGCCAAAGCAGCTTTGGTCAGGGATATCAGAGCTACAAGCTCACCGCGGATGTCCCTACGCTCTGCAAGGGTGTCCGTGTCATCGGTATGGCGGGCGGCAGCGCACACTTCACCTCGGTCTCCGAGCTATCGGTGGAATTTGAGTAAAGGAAATGGGGCGCTGCCAAAGCCCCCGGGTTACAATCTTCAAAAACTTAATCAAAATTGCAGTAGGCGTATCCATAAAATTTAATTAAAAGCTTTGAAATCCAAAACCAAAGGGCTGCGTCACCGGCGCAGCCCCTGCGTAAAAACCAAGGGGTGAGTTCTCATGCATTTTTGCATTTGACTCACCCCCGTGGAATTTGAGGTTATTTTACAAGATATTTGAAATAGACCGTATACCCCATCGCATAACTTGAGGTGCTAAACTTCATATCAAGTCCCACGAACCACTCCCCCTGTGACAGCAGGGAGAGCGCGTCCGTAACGTGCTGGCTCTCAAGCTCCTGTCGCGAATAAACGCCATCCGCGTTGCGGGAATAAACGGTGTAGCCGGTATAGGTCGTGTTGCCGGGCAGCTCGACCCTGAGCGCCTCGCCCGCCGTCAGGCAGAGCAATTGATCCGGTACAAGCTTTTCCACTCTCTCCAAGTACGTCGGATCATAAACGGCATCGAAGAACATTCCGCCACCCTCCGACCAGCGCATATGTTCGGTCGGTGTGGTAAAACCGACATCCGTCCAGAACAGCACTTGGTCGTTATGCGCCGGCTCAATGGTAATGACGCTGCCTTGGGACGGTGCGGCAGGATCGTGCGGCGCGGTGTATATGTAGCGGAAATATACACCGTAGCCGGAGGATTCGTGTTTCTCCTCGCTCTCGATGTATTCGCCTTGCTTGGTCAGATTCATGAGAATATAATATTCCCCATCGTGCAGGTCTTGCAGAAGAGAGCGCATCTGTGTGACGTTCTCGGCGTTCCCTATCAAGGGGAAGTCTCCGTCTGTGTGGCGTTGGTAGCAGCTGAGCCGGTTGAGCGTCATATCCCTTGGCAGTGAGATGGTCAGCGTGGCACTCTCGGTCACGGCGGGGAGGGCGGCAAGCTCCTCGGTGGAGGAACCGGTCAGATGGTCGATTGCGGAGCCTCCGTCAGCACTGCTCCACTGCTGTGTTGCAGCATCATAGCTTTCTGCCCAGAGAAAAATCATGTTCGGCGTGATGCTCTCCATAGCTGTGGTGACGGTAGCGGTATCGGTATCCTGATAAAGTACATAGGGATCCGGGGTGGCAGGGGAGTCCTGTGCAGCATTGTTTTCGGTGGCAGGGATGTCATCGGGGGCTTGCCCGGTGCAGCCCGCAAACCATACAAGGCAGAGTAACAGAACAAGGCTTACGGATATAAGACGAATGTGTTTCATGTTATTTTACCTCCTGAGTGGTGTTTTTTTCATTATACCATATGGATTTTTTGCTGTCAAGGAATTTGATTTTATTTATACGGTGCATGAGCCGTCAGGACGCAAATTTTTACACTTAATTCACATTTTTTGATCAAACCATCGAACCTGCATCGATTTTTTGCGACAATATCGGTGAAAGCGCTTTCACGAAGGGAAATACAAGCCCATGTCAAACACCCAATTCGACCAACTCAAGGACCACATCGAGCCGCTGCTCGCGGCTGCTTACCGATTGTGCGGTGATCTGAATAACGCGCAGGATCTGACACAGGAGACACTGATGTCCGCGTTGCTTGCCATGGAGCGGGGCAGGACGATCGAAACCCTTAGCGGTTATCTCCATACCGTGCTGCGGGGTAAATATTATGATATGCTCCGCCGCAAATACAACCGCCCGACCGTTACCGTCGATTGCTACGACGACGGCGAGGCGCTGCAGCTTGCCGACCCTGACGCGGATTTTGTCGCGCAGATCGCGCAGGACGAGGCTAAAAAAGAACGGGCAGAGAGCTGCCGCCGCGAGGTGGCCTATCTTGCAGACACCTATCGCCGCGTCATCGCGCTGCATTATTTTCACGGTAAGAGTGTCAAGGAGATCGCCGCGACGCTCGGTATTCCCGAGGGTACGGTCAAGAGTCGGTTGGATTTTGGGCGAAAATTGATCAAGAAAGGACTGACCGAAATGGAACACTACACCGAAAACAGCTATATGCCGCAGCATCTTCACGTGTGCAACAGCGGAAGATTCGGCAACAACGAGGAACCGATGTCGTTGGTTGAGGACGACGTACTGGCGCAAAATCTGCTCATCCTCGCATACGATAAACCGATGACCGTACCCGAGCTTTCCCGCGCCATCGGCGTGGCAACGGCTTACGTTGAGCCCGTCATCCGAAAGCTGGTGGACGGCGAGCTGATGCGCCGGACAGGCGACGGCAAGGTCTACACCGACTTTATCATCTATCACCAAAGTGATTATTCCAAGTACATTCATCAAGCCGAGGCGTTGGTCGATGCGCATCTTGACGCCTATACGACGCCCGTCAAGCAAGCCATTGCCGAGCTGAAACAGACCGATTTCTACAGCGAACGGCTGGAGCGCTTTATGCTGATTCAAATTGCCTCCTTTGGGCAGTTCAACAGCATTGAGAGCATTCGGGAAAAGCCGCAGGTATTCCCCCAACGTCCGAACGGCGGCGCGTGGATCGCTTTTGGCACCATCCGTCCCGAGAATTACGTGATCCCCGAGGATCGGCGCGGCAGGGAGGAGTATATGCTCGCCGGCAGACGTCTTACGTTGATCGACCGCTATCTGGACGGAAAAAATTTGTGGCTGTTCAACTTTGAAAGCGCGCTTGACCCTAATTGCTCCCGAAAGTTCGGCGGCTACGGCTACGACCGCATACAGGACATCGAGTACGATATGCTCAAGCTGTTTTATTTGATTGAGAACGAGATTGACCCTGCCTCGGTCGGCTTTGACGCTAAGATTTTGCAGAGCATCCCTCTGCTTTGCGAACGCGGATTTCTTGAGAGCGAGGGCGGCAAGCTGCGTCTTGCCATCCCGCGTCTGACTCACGCGCAGGACGAGGTCTTTGCTGCCATCTGGCGCCGCGCCGCCGACGCTTTTGCCGATGCCATCCGCGCCCCGCTTGCCGAATACTGCATGACGCATCGCAAGGAAATTCCACCGCATCTTGACAGCGTGCCCGATCAGAAACGCACCATGCCCTATGAGCCCGCGCCCATGATGTTTGTTTTTGAGACGATCAAAAAGGGATTACATCCCCGCGATCTCGGTGCCTGCCCCGAGACCTTCTGTGTCTTTGATTGAGCAACGAGATCACACAGACAAAAAGCTCCCCGCTCCTCAAATCAGAGGATCGGGGAGTATTCTTATGCTTTAGCAAAAGACGGCGGCATGGGGCGCTGTACGGTCGGGGATTCAGGGCTCCGACCTTTGAGATAGAAACGGACATCAGGAAAGATGATTTCGTTTGGCATCACACAGCGCGGCAATAAATTTCTTGTCAAGCGCGGTGAGCTTGTAGCCGTTCTGATAGATCAGAATGTCCTTATATATCTTCTTGTTCTCGCGGCAGCTGCGCTGAACCAAGCCGTAGCGATCGAGCACCTTCTTTGAAACGGGGGAGATCCACATAAAGGTCTGCGGATTCTCGCAGAGCAGGTCAAATCGGCTCGCCCGCTCAAAGACAAAGATGCGGCGGCGGATAGTATCGGGATGCTCCTGCTTGAATACCTTGGAGTCCGACAGCGTCGGTACGTAGGGGTCGGCGTGAGCGATCTCGATGTAGGAGGAAAGATCGTCCAAGGTGATCTCCTTTTTTTGGGAGAGCGGACTGTCACGATGCATGATGAGCACGTAGGAAAATTCGGAGATCATCTCATAAGAGAGGCCTTTTTTCTCCAGCAGGGATTTGAAATCACGGTCGTAATTTTCGGCATACCGTATGATCCCCAGCTTATAATCCCCGCTGAGGACGTTTTGAATGGTGCGTTTGGCGTTGGTCTCCTTATAAAAGATTTCCACCGCCTCGTCGCCCAGATGCTTGGAAAACGCCGCCATCGCCGCCGAAATGTAGCCGGCGCGGGGGACCGAAATCGAAAAAGTACGTTTTCTCTGCGATCCTTGCTTGTAAAGCCCCTCTACCTGTTCGATCTGCTTGAGGATGCCTTGCGCGTAATCGATAAATTCCTCGCCTGCGGGAGTGAGCACCATGCCTTTGGCAGAACGGTTGAACATGGTGATGCCCAGATCTGCCTCCAGCTCCTTGATCGATCGGCTGATATTGGGCTGTGCGATCAGCAGAGCATCGGCGGCTTTGTTCAGGGAGCCGAGCCTTGCAACCTCTACTGCATACTTCATATGCAGAATATTCATGACGGTACCACCTCCTACATTTGAACAGACTGAAAAGCCTTTGCATATGCGTGTGGTTCAATACGCCCAGCGCATTGGAATCGCCGCCCGTATCCGACCATGCTTTTCAAAATTCATGCTCGCTTGCAATCGTTATTTTATCCCGTCATGAAAAATCCATTCGTTATTTTTATCTGCGCGCACGGCGATATCCCTTGATCTCGCCGCAGGCGATCTTCGCGCCCGCATTTCCCGCGGGTTGGGTGGTGAAATCGTCCGGTGCGGAATGGATGACGATGGTTTTGCCCAGCACGTCGTCCACCGTAAAGCGCGCGGTCAGAAAAACACTGATCGCATATCCGTCGGCACCGAACAGGGGCGGCATATCGCCTGCATGATAAGGGTGCGGACAGCCGTAGGGATTATCATGCGTTCCGACGTTTGCAAAGGGGTCGGAGCTGTTTCCCGTGCAGCTTTCGCCCTCGTGAATATGCAGTGCAAAAATGGGGCTGCGACAGTTTTGGACCTCACGTTCTGCCGTAGGCAAGCCGCTGACCTGAAGTGCGACCAGTGTGCCGAGGGCAGTGGGATAAAAGCGCGCCAGACCGTGCAGCTGCGGATGGCGCACATCCCCGCGGATCTGCGCCCAAGCCCATGGGCGGCTGCGGAGCGTGGTTTCAAAAGCGGGAAGAGAGGCGGATCGATTCATGGCATACCTCGCAGTGGTTTTATTTTGAGTGTATGCGCATGACGGTGCGGTTGTGAAGGCAACGGGCTTGCCTGCAAGTCCTCCAAAGGACAGGCGCGCCCCATAATAAGCGGGATCTACCGATGAACGGACACGGCAGGTACCCCTGCTCTGACGCGATATTCCGTCACACCCAAAAGAGTCTCCCCATCGATTTGCAGTGCGGTCGGTCGGTCGAAGGTGACGCTGATCTCATGCCCGGTATGTATGGCGACCATTTCGGTGTGCTTTACGTGCTCGCCCTTGAAAATGGAAGGGAAGACCGTCAGTGTTTTGAGCTTGCCCGCGCCATATAGAATCATCACGCTGACCTTGCCGTCGGGATCGTTTCGGTCTTGATTCGGTGTCGGCATCATGCCGCCGCCGTAAAAGCGTCCCTTCATCGTAGGGGCAAGCCAGACGTTGCGGTAGGTATATTCTTTGCCGTCTACCGTGACCGTTGCATTGGTCGGCTTGAAATGGAACAACAGCCCTTTGATCGCGATCATGGTGTAGTTTATGGGCTTGTCCGACGTTGTCTTTAATTTGTCGCCCACCTCGCAGCAATAGCCGTCAATCCCAAAGCCCACATTGTTGATAAAACGGTATTGCTTTCCGTTGATTTCGGTTGAGGGGAGATTACGCAGATACTCCTTGACGGAAAAAGGAGCGCTCTGATCGCCATATCCGACGTCATGAGCAAAGTCGTTTCCCGTTCCGATCGGGTAATACAGGAGCTCACACGCGATCTCGATGCCGTCGGTGTCATTGGCAAAACGATTCAGCGTTCCGTCGCCGCCGCACAGGATCACGGTGTCATTCGGTTCGATACGGGAGAAAAATTCGCGATACTCTTTGATTTCGGTGAGATTGATGCTCACGCTGTCTTTGACTTGTAAGGTGCTCAAAAGGTTTGCAGTCTCTTGGGCACTTCGATTTCCCGAAAGAGGGTTGTATAGGAGATAGGTCATATGCTTTCGGTTCCTTTCCTTTGCATTTCGCTGTCTATCACTTGCAGTAGCGCATGGAATTTCGGTACGTCACGCCTTTGGTGCTTGCTTGACATCCGCCGTTTCCGTGCGGTATTATATGAGATCAGTCTAAACCGAAAATAAACTTTGACATATGTCGTGCCGAACTTTCCCGACGATCAGCTTTGGATTTGGTTGTTTCGTTTCGGTTTAGAAATAGGGCTTATAATATATATAATATTCCATAATGGATTTTACTCGCTAAGAAGAGGAGGTACGAATGAAATATATCCTTTGCTTTTTCATCAGCTATCTGATAGGAACGATCAACCCATCCTACATGATTGCAAAAATTCGCGGCTTTGATATTCGCGAAAAAGGGTCAATGAATGCGGGAGCATCCAATGCGTTGATTTTGCTCGGCAAGTCGTTGGGTGTGGCTTGCGCACTGCTTGATATTGCCAAGGCCGTTTTTGCGATATGGCTGTGCGAAACACTCTTTCCCACGCTTACATATGCGTTTCCGGTTGCCGGCGTGTCTTGTATTCTCGGACACATTTTCCCGTTTTATATGAAATTCAGAGGCGGGAAGGGGCTTGCCTGTCTTGGCGGTATGGTGCTTGCCTTTGATTGGCGCGTATTTCTGGTGATGCTTGCCTTTGAGATCGTAGTCGCCCTTGTGACCAAGTATATATGCTTTGTACCGCTGACCGCATCGGTCATCTTTCCCGGTGTTTACGGTATAATGCGGGCGGATTTGTGGGGCGCTTTGATCCTGCTGATCGCGACATCGGTCATGCTTTATAAGCATAAAGAAAATCTCGACCGCATCAAAAACGGAACCGAGATGCGATTGACTTTCCTTTGGAATAAGGACAAAGAGCTTGACCGAATGAATATCACGGAGGAAGAAAAGGCGCAGGGGCGGATCGAGTGAGCGCCCCCCAAAAAAATATGCCTGCAGAGGTGACGGCTCTGCGCGATGGAAGGCCTGCATGCAGGGCTGCGCCCAATGACGCAGCCTCCGGATAAAAAAGCCGATGGTAGGCATTTTTTACGGTCTTGCGGTGCTCAGCCGCAAAATAAAAAACAATGGGGTGAGAATACAATGCAAAAATGCATTGGTTCTCACCCCATTTGTGGGGATGTATTACTTTTCGGCTACATAGGCAAAGTCTTCCAGAATTTCCGTGGAGGGCTTTGCGGTGATCAGCGAGACCACTACAATGGCGATGCAGGAGAGCAGGAAGGCGGGGGCAAGCTCGTAGATAGCGAAGATGCCGCCCAAAGGAGAGATGAAGAAGTTCCAGATAATGGCAACCAAGCCGCCGGTGATCATTCCGGCAATTGCGCCCTGATGGGTGGTGCGTTTCCAGAAGAGAGAGAACAACATCAACGGACCAAACGTCGCGCCAAGTCCTGCCCAGGCGAAGTCAACGATGGTGAAGATGACCTGATTTCCGCCCGTAGCGACTAACATGGCAAAGAGCATAATGACCACGAGAATGATGCGGGTGAAAAGCATGACCTGCTTGTCGGTCGCATTTTTCTTGAATACGCCGTGGTACACGTTCTCGGCAATTGCGGAGGCAGAAATGAGGAGATAAGAGTCGGACGAGCTGATCGCGGCGGCCAGAATCCCCGCGCACACCAGCCCCGCAAGAATGGCGGGCAGCATATCGGTCGTCATCAGGATGAAGATATTCTCGGTGTGACCGGAACCGTATTCAAGGTAGGCATCGGGATACAGAGTGCGTCCGACGATACCGATGAAAATGGCGGCGGAGAGCGAGATCAGCACCCAGACGGTAGCAACGCGGCGGGAGAGCCCCAGCTCCTTTTCATCGCGAATGGCCATGAAACGGAGCAGGACCTGCGGCATACCGAAGTAGCCCAGACCCCAGACAAGACCGGAGAGGATCGGAACAAAGCCCATCGTCTGTGCCTCGCCGAAGACGACCGTGCCGTCAACGGAGGTTGGGTTGGCCTTTTCAAACAAGGACAGAAATCCGGGGATACTCTGCGAATTTTCGATGACAGCACCGATGCCGCCCGCATTGGCAACACCGATGACCATGACGCAAACCAGCGCGATGATCATGACGATGGCTTGCATGAAGTCCGAGGCAGATTCTCCGAGAAAGCCGCCAAGAAACGTATACAGCAGCACGAACAGCGCGGCAATGACGACCATCAGCTCATACGGAGCGCCGAACAGCTGAGCGAACAGCTTGCCGCAGGCCATCAGGCAGGAGCCGGCGTAGGGGGTGAAGAAGATGATGATCAAAAGAGAAGAGATAATGAGCAGCACCTTGTTGTGCTCATGAAATCGCTTGGAGAAGAAATCGGGAATGGTGATCGCGCCGATGCGCTCGGAATAACGGCGCAGACGTTTGCTGACGATCAGCCAGTTGAGATAGGTGCCCAACGCGAGACCGATCGCCGTCCACGTCGCGTCGGCAAGACCACTCCAGTAGGCAAGCCCGGGCAAGCCCATCAGCAGCCAGCCGGACATATCCGATGCCTCCGCGCTCGCTGCGGAGACCCAGGGCCCCAGCGTTCTGCCGCCGATAAAATAGCTTTCGGCATTCTTGTTTGCTCGCTTGGAGCACCAGATGCCGATGGCAATGACCGCCGCCATGTAGAGGATGATCGAAATCATGTATTGGATGTTCATACGAATGTCCTTCCTGTATTTTAGTTCGCTTTTCATTATAACACATTTTGCCAAAATTGTCAATCACTACGATAAAAAAATACAGAGAAAAGGCGAATGAGGAGCATCCTGTCTCTGCGCCCCCTGCAAAGGAAGATCCCGGGGAGTTTACCGAACATTACTCCTTGACCCGAGAGCAGCCCTTATGGTACAATAAATACGGCGAAAATGACGCCGCAATGAAAGAGAAACGGAGGATAACCGTATGAAATCAATGAGAACAACCAACAAAGCGATCGCCGTGCTGCTGTGTCTTGCCATGTTGATGGCGACACTTGTGCTGCAGGTCTCGGCAGCCACGACGCACACCGTTGTCCGCGGGGACACCATGTGGAAAATCGCCGTCAGATATGAGGTCGGGCTCAGCGAGCTCAAGAGCGCGAACCCTCAAATCGTCAATCCGAATCTGATCTACCCCGGGCAAGTTCTTGCCATCCCTACCACCGACGCCACCGTCACAAGCTATGAAAAGGAGGTCATACGGCTGGTCAATGAGATCCGCGCACAAAACGGACTGCGGGCACTTACTTACGATTGGGAGCTTAGCCGCGTGGCGAGATATAAGTCGCAGGACATGAAGGACAATCGCTATTTTTCACATACCAGCCCTACCTACGGCTCGCCCTTTCAGATGATGAAGAGCTTTGGTATCAGCTACCGCTCTGCCGGAGAGAACATTGCCAAAGGACAACGCACCCCGCAAGCGGTGGTCGATGCATGGATGAACTCCTCGGGGCATCGCGCCAATATTCTGAATGCGGCCTACACCCACATCGGTGTCGGCTACGTTGCGGACGGCAACTACTGGACACAGATGTTTATCGGGAAATAAAAAATCATACCGTCATTCGGTCTGCACCTTATTTCGGAAATGTTCCGTTTCCGCTTGCGGAATGTTGCCGTTTAGGCAACAAGGAATATTTGAGAACGGCGTAAGTTGACGATCAACTTACCGCTAACTGTGCACGCCGTTGGGGAGCCTTTTGTCACAGAAGGGCTCCCTCATCTGTTTTTTTGCGATCCGCGATCCAATGGGAAAAAAACATGAGAAAAATCCAAAAAAGTGAACAAAAACGCCCATGACTTGCGGTATGATATATCAGAGGGGTCGAACATGACCCGATATTGACAATTTCCGCGGCACTATGGTATAATTTTGGCATTGAGCGGACGACGATAATAGGATCCGATACGAGCAGGGAGGAATTGGGAATGCTGCTGCTTTTGCTTTCCATGGCAGATCAGGATGAGAGCGAAAAAATTGAATACATATATCGAAACTTTCACAAGGATATGTTATATCTGGCACGATCTCGCCTGAGGGCGGCGGGAGACGGGAATTATGCCGTAAACTGCGAGGACGTTGTGCAAAATGCCTTTGTCAAGATCACCAAATACATCCATGCGATCGATTTTTCACGCAGCGAATGGAAGATCAAGACTTATGTGATGTCAATTGTTTCCAATGAGGTGAGTAATTTTTTGAGGGATATGAAACAGATGGAAGATATCGATCGATATGCAGACGAATTGAGTGACGAGAGCTTTCTGGAGGCGCTGCACATCCGCCAACGGTATGACGAGGTGGTGCGGGCGATCGAGCAGCTGGACGAAAAGTACCGTCTGGTGCTGCTTTATCGCTTTGAGCGGGGGATGGAGGTGGCAGAAATCGCCGCTTTGTTCGGCGTTTTGGAAATGACGGTATACACTCGCATTCGCCGCGGCAAGACGCTGCTGCTGCAATTGCTGGACAAGATGGGAGGAACATCGATATGATGAACGAGCATTCGGATGACAGAGCACTGTTTGGGGAGGTGTTGCTGCAAGTGTGCTCGCGCTCATATGAGCAACCGCTGTGCGAGCAGCACGGGTCAATGCAGGCATCTCGCAGGCATATGCGGCGCATGGAGCGTATTCTCGGTCGGCGGATCGTCGGCGACACGTACAGGACGGAAAGACGGCGCATCGTACTCTCTGTGTTAATCGCTGCCACCATCCTTTTGACCTGCTGCACGGTATATGCACATTCGGAGGATATTCGCGCGATGCTCCGGGAGCTGACGGCAACGTACGTCTACCGCGAGAGCCACGACAGCAGTGATGGAATGCTGACGGAGATATCCACCGTCCCGCGCATTCAGGTGTATGACGGAGGGGTGTATTTTTATAACGGCGCAGCCGTCGTTCGCTTTGATACGCAAGAGGGGGAGATACAGTATCAGTGCAACGACCCATCCTGCCTGCATGCCGGTACGGACGGTTGCTGCTATGAGGGGTATTACGAGCCCTCTGCCTTTATCGTGACCGAGGAGGGCATTCTGTATCGGCAGTATGCACGTACCTTTCAGGGAACGCAAAGCGATATCGTTCTTTATCGCACACAGGACGGCACACTCACCGTGCTGGACCGTCAAGGCTCTCAGAAGAGCGGGACGGTGACGATCTCGCATTCGGACGTTCTTTATGGAAAGTGGTATTTCTTTTTGCAGGCGAGAGATGAAGATGAGGATGGTGCCGATCTGTGTGTGATCGATCGGAGCACGGGGGTCAAAATGGTGCTGGCATCGTATGCATGGGGGGAGACCTATTCTCCAATGTTTGCCTATGCGGATACGCTGTATTTCTGGCATCGGCAAAGTGGCACGATTTATGCCGCACCGGTAGACGACCCACTTGCGATGGAGCCGATCGCATCGGGCGGATGGTATATGACGCTGGATACCGAGAGCGGCGCTTTTTATGCGCTGGACAAGGAGGCGGGGACGGTTTTTCGTTCTGCCGCACCGGGTGAGACAGAGACCATCCCGGGGATCGACAACGCCGATTATATGTATATGACCGATGGGTATCTTTATTACGCCCGCGTGTACGAGACGGTGCGCGTTCCCTATGAATACGGCGGCGATCGGGAGGTAACGCTGCACGAATACTACCGCTGCAGCCACGACGGGCAAAATCACGAGCTGATCTATCGGGAGGAACAGCAACAGGGCGCGGCGACCCTGTGCCTCAAGGACTTCGTCGTGGATGGAAATTATCTGTATGCGTCGTGGCATAATGAGGATTTTTCCAATGAGGGCAAACAGGCAACGGTGCAGGAAAACGACAGCGTCGTCGTCCGCGTAGACGTCGAAACGGGAGAGGTTTATTATTTGCCGAATGGATAAGGAGGAAGAACATGAAGATTCGTTTGCTTGCTTTGCTGCTGGGCGGCGTACTGCTGCTGCCCGCGCTGAGCGCTTGCCGCAACGCCGCGCCGATCTATGAGGAGGATATTCCCGGATATGAGAGCGAGGACGGGGAGCTGCCCTTGGAGGAGCAGCCCGCTGAGGAACAGGAGGAGGTGGAGGAAAAGATCTGGATCATTCCGGAACAGACCTTTCATTGGCGCGAGGGGGGCGACACGAGTGAAAATATGTTCTCCCGTCCGATGCGGACGCTGCACGAATATGACGGCGCGCTGTATTATTTTTCATGGCCTCCTGTCCGTTATAATCCGCAGACAGACGTACAGATCTCGTTTTGCACCGATCCGCTCTGCACGCATGATCGGCAATCCAAGTGCCCGTTTTACGGCATCGGTTCGTCGCTGGTCCTGTTGGAGGATTCCGTGATCCTTCGCCGTGAGGCGTCCGGCTTGCGCGATCCGGACACCGTCGAGCTGTTGGATCTGAACGATCTCACCCTGCGTAAGCTGCGCGAAATTTCGGGCACCATGACAATATTCGGCGGTGATGTCGTATGCGGCGATACGTATATCTACGTGAATTTGGTGTACGACGAGCAGGAGGATTCGCAGATGTATGAGTTATGCCGCAAGGATATGAAAAGCGGCAAGGTTGAGGTGTTGCACCGAAACCCGAATAGGCGGTATGTGCCGCTGTTCGCCGTGGGGGAGACGATCTATCTCTCCTGCAATGAGGACGATCTGATCTATACAGCACCCGTGGATGATCTGATGAATATGGCACCTGTTGCACAGACGCGGGGAAACTGGTTCCTTGACCGCGCCGAAAGTTGTTTTTACAGTCTTGATTCCAAGACGGGAACGGTCTACCGCTCGACCTCGCCCGAGGTGCCGGAGGCGATCTTTACCGTGGAGGGAATGGATTACTTTTACATGACGGATCAGCATATCTATTATCGGCGCGTGTATGGGCAGGCAGAGGAAATGACCTTTTACGGCGAGCTTGCCTATCATAATTTGTACGAATACTACCGCTGTGACCGCGATGGCGGCAACGCAAAGCTGATCTACCGCGAGGAATATGCATTGGGAGAATATACCTATTTCCTACGGGATTTCGTTGTGCTGGGGAATTACCTCTATGCGCCGTGGACCATGCAATTGTTCGACGGCGAGATCGACGACGGGAAGGGCTCGGACAAGAATATCAACAGCTCTCTGGTTCGCATCGACATCGAGAGCGGGGAATGGTATTATATCATGAACGAATGACGGGAGAGGTCCGATGAAGTATATCCGCTATGAATGGAACAAGCTGACGGGCGCACGGTATGCGTGGTGGACGGTGGTACTGCTTTTGGCATTGTCAATGCTGCTGGCGTACGCGGGGACGGGAGTGAGCCTTGGCGACGTGGGGCGACGGCGTGCGCTCATGGCAGAGTACGATGCATTCATCACCTATTACGCGCAAAATTCCGAGGAGGTCACAGCCGTCATGCATGAGCAGGCGGCCTTTGAGGAGGAGCAGATGCGTCTGGACACCCAAGCACATTATGCAGGGGTGGAGTATGTCAAAGAGGAATGGGTCAACCGCTACGGGAGTGACGACGTGGGCGATGCGGCGTTGTTTTCCATGCTGCAATCGACACTGGCAAAGCCGGCCGACTATCGCGTGACGGTCGGAAAGGTCATCCGCGACGCACAGAACAACTACAGCGAGCTGCTTGCCATGGGGCTCGCCCCCCAGAGTGCCTCCTGCCGCTATCAGCAAAAGGTGGAAGAGATCTATACGCAGCGTCTTGCCGACGTGCGCATCGGCATTGAATATTCCCACGGCTGGAGCGAGTTTTTTGCCAACCGAACGACCGATCTGTTGACGCTGTGTGCCCTGATTTTCGTGACCTCGGTCGTCTTTCCCATCGAGCGGCAGCGGGGGATGCTGTCCCTTTTGCGCAGCACAAAGCAGGGGCGGGGACGGGTGGCACGCTCTAAGGTGGTGCTGCTGATGCTGGTCTCGGTCGGGGTCACGCTGCTCTTTTCGCTGACCTCTCTTTCACTTCACGCCTATTTTTTGGGGCTGTCTTCGCCTGCCAATGCCATCCAATCGCTGCCTGCCTTTACCCTTTGCCAATATCCCCTGTCCATCGGGGCGTATTTTTTGCTGCAGCTTGGCGTCAAGGCACTTACCGCTTGCGCCTTTTCGCTCGCGCTGGCGGCGGTGTCGCTTGCCTTCAGACACATGGCTTTGATGCTGCTTGGCATGGTCGCACTGCTCGGCAGCCAGCTTTTGATGTATTTTCAGGCCTCGGGACAAGTGCTGTGGCAGTTTAACGCCGTCTCTGCCATGGCGCTGTCCACCACACAGCGCTACTTTGGCATCTCGCTCTTCGGAGATATCCGAGATGCCTTTGGTGTGTTGGGAGTGCTTACGTTGCTGCTGCTTCCGTGCGGTGCGGCACTCTCGGTGCTGTTGTTCTCCCGTGCGACGGTCCATGCGGTGCAGGAGGGTGCGTTGGGGCGTGCTTGGTCGCTCTTGCGTCCGCGGGCAGGGAAGTGGCTGCAGCGCCTTGCGCGCGCTTGTCGGCCGCGCCGCAGCTATGCGCTCTCGCTCTGCGCCGCGGAGGGCTACAAAACACTGATCGCCTCGCGCTTGCTTTTACCTGCGCTTGCGCTGCTGATTTTTTGCGGCGGCGCACTTCTGCAGGAGTATCGGGAGTATCAGATCCCCGTGGACGACGCCCTCTGGCGCGAATACACGACGCGCTGGGAGGGTGTGCTTACCGAGCAGACGCTCAACGAGATCCGCGCCGAACGTACACGGATCAACCAAGCTATCGCCGCCTATCAGCCCGCCAAGGCCGAATTTCGGGCGGGTAAGATCAGCGCGGACGAATACAGTGAGATCTCCCGCGCCTATTTTGACGCCGATATGCGGGATGAAATTCTCCTTTTGGTTGAGGAGGAGACGGCTCGGCTGCAATCTTTGGCTGCCCGCGGCGGCGAGAGGGCATGGCTGCTCTACGATACGGGCATCGAACGGCTGCTTTTTGTCGGAGACAGGACGCTTTTGTACGTGCTGATCATTTTGCTGCTGATTGGGAGCTATCCCAACGAATACACCGCGCTCAAGGGACACGGCAGCGGATTTTGTGCCATTCTGCGGACGACACGGCGCGGACGCGGAGCGACCTTTGCCGCCAAGCTGACGTCCTCGCTGACCCTGACGGTCGTGCTCTATCTTTTGTGCGCCGCCTTTGAGGCAATGCTTATCGTAAGAACATATCATATCCCCGACGCGTGGGGGGCGCCGATGTCCTCCCTTGCCGCATATGATTCCGTGGCGATGCAGCTGACGCTTGGTGAGGGGTATGCCTTGATCCTTGCGCTGCGCGGTCTTGCCTATGTGATGCTCGGTGCACTGACGCTTGCGCTCTCGGCGCTCTTTGGGCGGATCCTGAGCGCGGTTGGAACGCTGCTGGTGGTCACAGTCCTGCCGCACCTTCTGACGCGCTTTGGCATAGCGGCAGCGCGGGCGGTGGACTTTGTGCGCCTGGGGGAGGTGACCGGGCTGCTCTCGGCACTCTGTGCGCGTGACGGCGCACCGCAGCGCATCGGTCTGATATATCTTGCCACGCTGCTTTTGTGCGCGATTATCACCCTGCTCTCGCAGCGCTTTGCACGGCGGGCGGTGGTGTAAGACGGCCATACGTCAAACGAAAATCGGACAGGCTCACTTATGTGGGCTTGCCCGTTTTTTCATTTTTCCATATCGGCGGGTGCGCGGTCAGAGAAGGCGACCCATCCGAAAAAGATACCCTTATAGCTCGGACGTTTCTTGTACGCAAAATCGCTGCATGATACAATATATTTGGTGAAGTATAATTTGTAATATTCTGTTAATTTTTTCGTTCAAGGAGGGATTTTTTGTGAAACGGTTGCTGTGTCTGATGCCGCTGTTTGCGCTCTCTTTTTCGGCGTCGGGTGCCCGACAAGGTACCCCGCAAGGCAGGTAAGGAGGGCGCATATGCAAAAATTCAACGCGACGGTTAATGTCACGCTCAAAACACTGCTGCGCTCCGTTCCGTTTTACCTTGCGCTGGCGGTGCTTTTGGGGATGGTGATCTACCTTGCCTCGCGCCCCAGCTACGGAACGTTTGACTTTGATCTTGAGATGACCATCTGGGACACCGACCCGCGCTTTGTTCTGTCCCGCACTGACTATCTGCAGCACGTGGGAAACGCTTGTGTGGGTCAGGTTATGAGCTTGGGGATGCCGTTC
The DNA here is from genome assembly GCA_017456145.1 of Clostridia bacterium. GTDB lineage: Bacteria > Bacillota > Clostridia > Oscillospirales > CAG-272 > SIG644. The sequence goes on along the minus strand of JAFTJZ010000005.1, from coordinate 6,045 downwards.
TTTTCCGTTGTAAGTACGCTGGTGGTTTTATTTCGCAACCATGGAGACGGGTTTTTTGAGGTGGAGAAGGCGAGCGATCTCAAAGCCTCCACCTATCTGTATGGGCGGCTTGCCGCGCTTGCCTTGGTCAATCTGGTCGCACTGATCGTTGCCTGCCATCTGGCGTTTTATTGGTACGTTTTTACCCGTGGCTCTGTTGTCGGCATGACGCCGCTGCAGATCATTCAGGATTCCGTCCCGCGGATCATGCGCTTTGTGCTGCTGTTGAATCTGCCCGCGACGCTTTTCTATATCGGCTTTACTTATGCGATCGGCAGTGTGTTTCGCAGTGGATATGCCGCCGCGCTGGGGGGACTTGGACACATTGTTTTTTACTATTACGTCAGCGCGTATTTTCGCCACACCTACGCGCCGATCTATTTTCAGTATTTGTGCCCGACCCCGCGAAAGCTGCGCTATTATCTGGTGGCCCTGGACGATCAGGAGGGGCTGGGGGCAGAGATCTATATGCAATTCCTCGACACCTCGCTGCCCGATGCGCTGATCTGCATCGGCGCACTGCTCGGAGCCGCAGGGATCTACTGTGCTGTAAGCTATTTTTTGCAACGCCGCCGCATTCTTTGAGGCGAGCCTGCACCGCTCGTTATTTTTTTACAAGGAGATTTCTACCATGTTTTACGCAACCTTCAAGACCACCCTCAAAACGCTGACCCGATCGGTCATCTTTTATCTTGCGTTGCTGCTGCTTTTCGGCGTTGCCGTCTATGAGGCGATCATGGGGGGTAACGGCTATTTCAGCCCCGAGCTGATGGAGATGATCTGGGACACCGACCCGCGTTACGTTCTCTCCCGCGGGACCTTTTTGCAGAACATCAACAACGCCTGCTGCGCCGAGATCATGATGTACGCCATGCCGTGCTTTACCGTCATTTCGACCGCCGTCATTCTCGGGCACAGCTACGGCGACCGCTTTTATGAGATCGAAAAGGCGGGGGGCATCAAGCCCTCGACCTATCTGTACGGCCGTCTTGCTGCGATTCTGCTGATCAACGTCGTGATTGTGACGGCAGCGTGTAATCTCAATCACCTTTGGTACGTTTTCTCTCGCGGCGGGGTGGAGGGAATGAGCACCGTGCAGGTCGTCGCCGAGTCGTTCGTGCGCATTTTGCGCTGGGTCGGCGTGATGCTGCTGCCCTGTATTCTGTTTTATTTTACCTTTACTTACGCTCTGGGCAGCGTGTTTCACAGTGGTGTTGTGGGTGCGGCTTTTGGCATGGGACACGTTCTCTTTTATTACGTCGTCAATCTCATGCTGCGCCACCGCATCGCGCCCGTGTATTTCGACTATCTCTCTCCGTTGCCCCGTAAGCTGCGCCATTTCCTGTATGCCTACGAGCAGGAGGCCGCTCCTGCCGCAGACGTTCTTGTGCAGCAGGAAACCTCCCTTGGCAAGGCGCTTATCTGCCTTGGCGTTTTGCTTGGTGTGGCAGCGCTTTACACCGCACTGGCCTATCGGCGGCAAAAATGTCGCAACGACTGATGGAGGCGAAATTATGCTGTACCGTTATGCATTTCGGAAATATTGGTTTTTGGTTCTGATTCTCATTCCCGTTTACGCTTTTGTCACCTCGATCTGGTTTGACTCCGCGCTCTTTATGCCGTATCCGTCGGTCGGCTTTTCGGGGAACATTGAGCAGTTTTTACCTCTGATTTTACTCATCCCGCTTGCCTTTATGCTGCCCGACCGCTCAGAGATCGAGCTTGGCATGGTCTGCGGCGTGCGTACCTCAAGGATGGTGTTCACCCGCTTTATCGCCATTGCTGTGTACACGTATCTGACGGTCGCTTTGATGATCCTGTTGTTTCGCTATACCCCTTACATCCCCGACGAGTATACACAGATCCTCATTCCCATTGTCGTGCCTGCGCACTATAAGCTGTATATGCTGGCCTCCGGCGCGGTGTCGCTGCTGTTCTTCGGGGCGTTGTTGCTGTTTTTACGGGTGCTGTGTCGCAACTGCTACATTCCCGTCGGGATCGGGCTGTTTATTCACATCATCTTCAAGGCGATGAGCGACGACATTCAAGAGGGCAATCGTGCGCTGCGATATGCCTCCTTTGACCCGTTTATCTCGACCTACATCCTTGGCAACGAGGTGCCAAGGATGTACTCCATGCCTCATCTTTGGACACTGAACCGTCTGCTGTTTTTGAGCCTTGCGCTGATCCTTTTTATCGTGACCTATCTGCTTTTACGGCGCGAGCGGCTGCACGAGAGTTTTGGGGATTGACAGAGCGACACCGAAATAATATAAACTAATTTTAAGGAGCAAAGCTATGAACATCGAAATTAAGAATATGACCAAAATCTATCCGCGCGGGAAGAAAAAAGCGCTCTCCGGCGTCAGCATGACCATCGGCGAGGGCATCTTCGGGCTGATCGGGCGCAACGGCGCGGGAAAGACCACGCTGATGCGCATCCTTGCCACCATCATGGAGGCAAGTGAGGGAGAGGTTCTCTTTGACGGCAAGGAGCTGATGGCAAACAAGGACGAGTTCCGCGCGCAGCTGGGGTATCTGCCTCAGAGCACCAAGCTGATGCCGCAGCTCAATATCGTCGAGTTCCTTGATTACGTTTGCGTGATGAAGGGCATCAAGGACAAGACGGAGCGGCAAACGCGCATTGCAAGCGCTATTGAGACGGTGGGGCTTGTCGGCGAGGAAAAGAAACGCCTGCACAGCTATTCGGGCGGGATGCTGCGCCGCGCGGGCATCGCGCAGGTGCTCATCGGCGACCCCCGTGTGCTGATCATCGACGAGCCGACTACGGGACTTGACCCAGAGGAGCGACTCTACTTTCTCAATCTGCTCTCAAAAATCGCGCACGGGCGTACCATCATCTTCTCCACCCACATCACGGCCGACATTGAGCATTTGTGTCGGAACATCTGTGTGTTGGAGAGCGGCGAGGTCAGGTATCTCGGTGACAAGGCCAGCTTTATCGACCGCGTCCGCGGACAGATGTGGGAGCACAGGGGAAGCGCCCGGGAGGAGGAGCTGCTCCGACGCGAGAGCGTAGTCACATCGGTGACCTACGTGGACGGCAGCCCCTGCGTGCGTTACGCTGCCCCCTCCCCCTTGACCCCCGCCTCGCAGTCCGTCTCTCCCACGCTGGAGGATGCATATATCTACGCGCTGGGCGGCGTTAAGAGATAAGAGAAGGGAGGTTGCGTATATGAAACGAATACTTATCATTGTTTTTTCACTGCTTTTGGCGATGGGAATGCTGGGTGGTTGCCAAAGCACCGGGGAGGACGGCGGCAAGGTGATCAGCGACGGTGAGCCGACCTTTGAGGACGGCATCAATTATGATAACGAAACGGCTACCGAGGACGGTGCTTTTGTGGGCAAGGAAAAAATTTACACCTACCGGGGAAACAACGTTGCCATTTTGAAACTGGAAAATCATTCCGACACCCATTACACCGTTACCATCACGGCGGAGTTTCTGGACGAATTTGACACCGTACTCAAACGACAGACACAGACTTTTGAGGGCTTTGCGGCGGGCTGGGAGAATCACTTCTTTTTCAAGCCCGACGTAGAATTTTACGAATTTCGGTATACCTTGACGACGCAGGTGTTTTCGGGCGAGTGCGGGGTCAACAGCAACTCGCGGATGTATTTTGCGAGAACATATGAAACGAACATGCACCGTATGATTGATGTGCAAGGCGGAAAGGTGCCCACCTTGGCGGCGGAATTTATCGCCGAGAACATGAAGGCAAGCCGAATGGTTTTGACCCAGATCGTCATAGACAACCAAGGGGAGGTTTGTCTGATTCACCGATACGAGTCCAGCGGCTCGGGTGGCGGCGGAAACGCGCATTACCCCATCTATCAGACGACCGAGGATGCGTTGGTCATCCCCGAAAATTTGCAGGGTGAGCTGACCGGATTTGTCTGTTTTCACTCCGTTGAACCACGGGGTTGAATAAAAGAAATACAAAAAGGAGAACGCAATATGAAACGAATTTTTTTGACCATTCTTGCACTGCTGCTGACCGTGGCGCTGCTGCCCGCTTGCGGGAGCACCGAGGACGTCAGCGGTGAGCCGACCTTTGAGGACGTCATCCGCGAATATGAGAACGAGACGACCACCGAGGACGGCGCCTTTGTCGGTAAGGATAAGCTCTACACCTATGGGCGCGACAGTGTCGCCATTGTCAAGCTGGAGAATCACTCCGACAAGAATTACAGCGTCACCATCGCAGCGCAGTATCTGGATGCGACGGGAGAGGTGATCGGGAGCGAGACGCAGACCTTCGAGGGTTTTGCGGCAGGCTGGGAGAACTATTTTTTGTTCAGACCCGACATGAGCTTTGCCGATTTCACCTACACGCTGACCACGCAGGAATATGCGGGCGAGTGCAAATTTTCCGCCGAGTCCCGCGCCTATCTCAAGGGCGTGCGAGAGGGCAGGATGTACAACATGGACACGTATCAATCGGGGGACAGAGTGCAATACCCGACCCTTTTGGCTGATTTTGAATACGCCAACTGCGCCGGTGTCCGCATGTACAATTATCTGGTCATCTTCGATCAGCACGGAGAGATCTATCGGATCGAATATTATCAATGCAGCTCCGGCGACAAGCTGGAGAGCGACCAGCGTATCATCATGCAGAGCCTTGAGCAGACGTTGACGTGGCCCGAGGAGCTGCAGGGAGAGGTCAGCGGCATCGTGGCGATCTCTCTTGAGGGGATCCCGGGGCTGCGCGGCATCATCCAGCCGAGAAAGTAACCGTAAGCACAACATAAAATGAAAGGGGTAACCACACCATGAAACGCTACATCACCCATCTGACAGCCATTTTTCTCGTACTCCTTTTGACCTCTTGCAGCCTGACCGCCGGCCAAGACCCGCAAGACGATGCGGCGGGAGACCGTCCCGATTCCGTGGGCGACACGCAGGACGGCGACACCCCGTCCGAGGTCAGCGACGTCGTTACCGGGTTTGACAACGGCGTTTATGACCCCGAGAACGGCGAGAGCACCTTTTCGCAGGATGTCAGCGAGATCAATTTTGTCATTGACGAGATCCCGACCAATTCCTCCAAGTACGTCGTGCTGGAGATGTGGGATATGACCACAAGTGAGATGGTCAGCCGCATTTGCCTGACCGTCGAGAACCATGCGACCGAGATCGCGCAGATCGAGATGTACTGGAGAGATCTGTTTATCTATTCCGATCTGCTGCCTGCGTCGTATGAGCAGTGCTTTGCGGAGAGCCGTTTCCGTGCGGTCGCGTATATGAACGGATTGCAGGGCGGGCTGAGCCGCGGGTTCCGCTACCTGCCCGACGGGGACCTTGACCTTTGGGCGGTCGCCTCGGGGCAAGACACGGATCCCTTTAACCCCATGAGCTTTTTGGAGGGAGAGACGCTTGCCAAGTACCTCAATCAGATCATGACGGACAGAATGGGGATCGTATTTCGCTGAGACGGCGTGGCGGCGTCTTGCTTTGCTTGACGCGATAGGCACCTGCTTGCCGTAGCTAAGGTGTGACGAAAAGCGTGCAGCACGCAATAACTATGTGCTACTTGACATTTTTGAGATCAGGCAGTATAATATATGTATCCACGAGGAGAAGGTGAGGTGATCCCATGACGATTGGTGAACAGCTCAAGCAGCTGCGGCAGCAACGGGGCTACACGCAGGAGCAGATTGCAGAATCGATGCACGTCTCTGTGCAGACCGTTTCCAAATGGGAGCGGGGGGTTTCCCAAACTTAAAGATACCACACTAAAACCCACGCTTACATTACTTCCAAACAATACAATTTTGGAGGTAAACCCTATGAAAAAGCTGATTTCCTGCGAATATAACTTCGATAACTGCTGTGTGGAACTGAAATTCACCGATGGCAGCATGATTGCGATTGATACTATCGCTGTGGAGAATGAAGTTGCCGATAATATGTATCAGAGGTCGGAACTGGATTATCTGATCTACAATGACCCGATAGCATATGCTGATCTGATA
>JAFTJZ010000096.1 GCA_017456145.1 Clostridia bacterium | reverse complement strand
CCGTACAGACCCTTAACAGCCGGATAAGGCGGACGGGGACGGGGCTCACCGCGGTTGCCCTCAATGGAGGTCATCAGCGCGGTCTCCTCACCGCAGACGAATGCGCCTGCGCCGAGACGGATGCTCAGATCGAAGTTGAAGCCGGTACCGAAGATGTCGTTGCCCAAAAGGCCGTATTCCTTGGCCTGGTCGATAGCGATCTGGAGACGGTTCACGGCGATGGGGTACTCTGCACGGACGTAAACGTAACCCTCGTCAGCACCGATGGCGTAAGCGGCAATGGCCATAGCCTCGATGAGCGCGTGGGGGTCACCCTCCAGGATGGAACGGTCCATGAACGCACCGGGGTCGCCCTCGTCCGCGTTACATGCAACGTACTTCTTAACGTTGCCACGGTTGCCCGAAGCGAACTTCCACTTAAGACCGGTGGGGAATCCGCCGCCGCCACGGCCGCGCAAGCCGGAATCCAGAATGGTCTGGATAACCTCGTCGGGAGTCATTTCGCGCAGAGCCTTTTCCAGTGCGAAATAACCGTCCATTGCGATGTATTCCTCGATGCTCTCGGGGTTGATAACGCCGCAGTTACGCAGCGCAACTCTCTTCTGCTTCTTATAGAAGGTGGTTTCGCTCAGAGATGCTGCCTCCAGCTCCTCCTCGCCATTTGCTGCAGCATCGGTCTCGTTGTAAACCAGACGCTCAACGATTCTACCCTTCTCCAGATGCTCGGAAACGATCTCGGGGATGTCGTCGAGTGTAACTCTGGAATAGAAGGTGCCTTCGGGATAAACGATCATGATCGGGCCGAGAGCGCAAAGACCGAAGCAACCGGTCAGAACGATCTTGATTTCCTGATCAAGACCCTTTGCCTTGAGTTCCTCTGCCAGCTTTTCGCTCAGCTTAACGCTGCCCGAAGAGCTACAGCCGGTACCGCCGCAAATCAGTACATGAGAACGAATCATAACTCTTTAATCCTCCTTGATTACTTGTTTGCGCTGATGGTGTACTCAGCAACAGGCTTGCCGCCCTTGATGTGCTTTTCGATGACCTCTGCTGCCTTTTCGGCGGTCATCTTGACGTAGGTGACCTTCTCTGCGTCCTTGGTGTAAACCTCAACGACGGGCTCGTACTGGCAAATGCCGATACAACCGGTCTGAGTAACGATAACACTCTCGCCCAAGCCCGCTTCGTTGATACCCTGTACGAAAGCGTTCAGAACGGGACGTGCGCCTGCTGCGATACCGCAGGTAGCCATGCCGACTACGATACGGATGTCACCGCTGGACTTGCGCAGAACAACCTTGTCCTGCATTTTGGCCTTTATGGCCTTCAGCTCTTCAAGTGACTTCATTGTGATAATCCTTTCAGAAATAATTATAAATTTTTTTATTAATCAAATTCAGTTGAGCCCCTCGTACTGCTCTGTCAAATACGAATCGATCCACTCAAGGATCTCGGGCTCACCGAGCGAGATGTCCTCGCCCAGTACCTCGCGCAACCGGCGCGTGGAAAGTGTTACTTCCCCGTTTTCGGTTTTGTGCAGATAGTCAAAATCAATGTCGGGAGAACCCTGAATCAACGTTTTGATCGTATCCACCATGTTCCCGATGGGAATAAAATCAATGTGATCTTTGCCAAATCTTGCATGCGTCACGGTTCCGTGATGCTCCCCTTGCGACTGATGCACCGAGGTAATGTCCACCCCGCCGCCCGTCATTTCGGCAAGCATTTTCAAAAACGGAATACCAAGACCGACCTTTCTGGTCTTTCTTGTGGTAAAAAACGGATTGGCAAGCTTTTCAAGCTGCTCCTCGGTCATACCGCAACCGTTATCACGCACGGTAAAATCCAACCAAGAGCCCTCTTCGATCAACTCGATGGAGATCAACGTGGCTCCCGCTCTGACCGAATTCATGGTGATATCCAGTACGTACAGTGAAAGCTCGTCCATATCATTCTCCTTCTCTCTTGCCAAGCAGATAGTCGATCAATCGGTCTCTGACCAGCTGCGAGGAATACGGCTCGTCGTCGATCTCGACTGCAAAGCCCTCCTCGGCAATGTCGGTCAGATAGTGCGCATCCGAGGAAGCGACGTACGTCAAGCCTCGCTCACGCAGCACGGGATACTTTTCAAGGCAATTCGCAAGTGACGCGATATCGTTAAGCTCAAACGCCGTAAAATGCGGATCGGGCGGAAAATCGCCCAGCATCGAAATGATACCGTTTGAAGATCGGTCGATATGCGCGGGATAACACACGCCACCGCGCCGCTTGACCTCGGCATACGCCTCTTCAAGTGACAGATACGATGCATTGAGCAAAAGGTATTCCTCCTCGCCCACCACCTCGTCGTTCTCGTCCGTGATGCACTGTCTGCCGAAAATTTCCGGCTCGTTTTTGATTTTGAATCGGCGCGCGTCCACAAACTCACCGAACTCCATAGCACTCTCAAGATCTCGGAACAGGCAGACCGCGTGAACGTCCTCAGCGGTGGTCAGCTCCATGCCCGCAACGGGAATGATGCCGTTTGCCTTGGCGATCTTGAAAAAGGCCGGACAGTTTTTGGTGGAATTGTGATCGGTCAGCGCCACGATCTGCAACCCGTTCAGCAGTGACATGCCCACGATGTTACCGGGGGTCATATCCTCATCACCGCAAGGCGACAGGCAGGAATGCAGATGCAGATCACACCGATAAAGGCTCATGATCCTTCCTCTGCCATCTTTTGGATGGCGCAACAGATCTCATACGCAGACAGGGGCGAGGAAATGACGCAAAGATCATTTTCCACAGCCGCACCCAGTGCGTCCTCTTGCATAACGACGTCCTCTGCAAGCACGATGACTGCAGGCTCGGTCAGATTGGCAACCGCTACCACGTTGATGTTGGCCATAATGGTGACCCAAGCGTTGTCTGCTTCCACGCGGCTCATCGCACGGCTGAGCAGATCGCCCGTGTAAACGCCCTCAAACTCCCTGTCCGTCGTGCCGCAAAGCACACGTGCATTCAGTTTTTCACAAAGAGCATCTACCTTCATTGCCTACACCTCCTTGTCACGGTGATTTTCTTGTATAATACTGTCAAAGCGGTGAAGGATCTCTTCACGCTCTGTTTCAATGCCTCGCTCCTTCATCAGCCGCTTGAGCATCACGGTGCATTCATCCGCACCCGCCTCGCATTTGACGATATCCTCGGCAAATGCCATGCAGTTCGGAGCACCGCAAGAGCCGCAATCCAATCCGGGCAGCGCCTTACCGATACACTCGATATCACTCATCATGCGCATGGCCGTGCGACGGTCGGAGGAAAGCAAGCTGTAAGGATTGTACTCGATCTCTTTTTCATGGAAATACTTATCGGGAATCCAATCGCTCGCGGGTCTGTTTGGGGAAACCGGCAAATAACGCTTGAGTGATTGCAATCTTGCCTGTGCAATATAGGGGTTAGCCACTGCCATTGCACCGCCGACGCAGCCTCCGCTGCAAGCGTTCAGCTCAACAAAATCCAGCGTTGTGATATCCGCACTGTCGATCTGGTCGAGCACTCGGATACAGTTTTCAATGCCGTCGGCCGCCAGATAGCGGTCATTGAGTATTGCGGTGGATTCGCCACCGGTAGAGGCCCAACCGATACCGATGATGCCTGCCTCGGTAAACTCATAGGGCTCTTCCTTGTAGCTGTTCATTTTGTCAAGCAATGCGAAATATACGTCTCTGACCGAAACGGTCGCGGATACGTAATTTCGCTCTCCCGCAAAGTTGTTCTTGACGTAACTGACCTTGGCGGGACAGGGTGAGATAAAGATAATGCCGATATCGTCATCCCGAAGCTCGGGATGCTCCGCCATCGCCTTTTCTCTTGCCAGCATGGCGGCAATGTCGATAGGCGGGAGAATGGGCATGATATTCTCACACAAATAAGGATAATTGGTACTGATCAAGCGCGTGACCGTCGGGCAAGCCGAGCTGATCACAGGCTTTTTCACGTCTTCTCTGTTGATGTACTTGCGCGTATAGGCACTGACCAGCTCCGCAGCACAGGCAACCTCGAACACATCATCAAAGCCAAGGTCAAGAAGTCCTCGGATGATATAGCCGATATTGTCCAGATTGTCAAACTGTCCGTAGAGTGACGGTGCGGGCAGTGCGACCGTGTACTTGTAATCATTCAAAACCGAAAGTGCGTCGTGCGTGGCTTTTTTGGCCTTGTAAGGGCATACGCGTATGCACTCACCGCAATCGATACAACGCTTGGAATTGATTACCGCATGGCCATCGCGAATACGAATGGCTTCGGTTGGACAACGTTTCAGACACGCTGTACATCCTTTGCATTTTTCGATATCAAGTGATACCGAGTGCTCATACTCTCGTATCATACACACCTCGCATCATTTGATGATTTTCTCAGAGCAGAACCGTCATGGTAATGGTGGTTCCCTCTCCTACTACGGTATCGATACGCAGATCGTCCGTATATTTGATCATGTTCGGCAGTCCCATACCTGCACCAAAGCCGAGATTGCGGATATGATCCTTTGCGGTGGAATAGCCTGCTTGCATGGCAAGCTCCACGTTCGGGATTCCGGGGCCCTTGTCCGACAGAATGATCACGATCTTGTCATCCGAGGCTTCCACGTCGGCAGTGCCGCCGTTTGCATGAATGACCATATTGATCTCTCCCTCGTACATAGCGATCGAAACGCGTCTGATCACTTCGGGCGAATATCCGAGCTGGCGCAGCTTTTTCTTTACCGTAACGGACGCAGCGCCTGCTGACGAAAAGTCCGAGCCGTCCACGTCAAAATGAAAATTTACAACGTCAGACATCATTGACCCCCGGCACTGTGGGACAGCCCTGCTGCATACAGAATACCGCTTGCCTCAAACGCGCGCTTTTCGCTGCACATCACGGCAATGCCGCACTCCTCTGCCAGTTCGACCATCTCTTCGGTCGGTTTTTTGCCTCTGACGAAAACAATGCAGATCATGTCCATCATATTCGCAGTGCGTATCACCTGCGAATTGACGAGCCCTGTGATAAGTACTCCTTGGTCCTTGACGTAAGCGAGCACGTCGCTCATCATGTCACTGCAGCATGCCGAGATGACCTCGCTGTCGAGGTGCTCCTCTCCGCAAAGCAGCTCTGCGTCCAAAAGTTTACCGATTTCGCTGATCTTCATATTAATCTCCATACCGCCCGTGGCGGCTCAAATAGATTTGAAAACTTCACCGTGGAGCTTGGCTCCATAAACGGGTCGGAACCCATTTTTATATCTTGGTTGTTTAGTCTACGTACTTCTTGAGAATCTCGGGAACGTCAGCAACGGTCAGTCTGCCGTAAACCTCACCGTTAACGGTAAGAACGGGAGCAAGGCCGCAAGCGCCGATGCATCTGGTAGCTTCCAGAGAGTACTTGCCATCGGGAGACGTGCTGCCAACGGGAACGCCGAGCAGATCGGAGAACTTGTTGATAATGTCGCCCGAGCCCTTAACGTAGCAAGCGGTACCCAGGCAAACTGCAACTGCAACCTCACCGTCGGGATTGAGCTTGAACTGTGCATAGAAGGTAGCAATGCCGTATACCTTTTCGATAGGCGTGCCGGTCTTCTCTGCGATGATCTTCTGCACCTCGTAAGGCAGATAGCCGTAGATTGCCTGAGCTTCCTGCATGATGGGCATGGTTGCACCGGGAATGCCCTCATACTTCTTGATCACTTCAAGCAACTGAGCTTCCTGCTCCGGAGTGCCACGAAATTCAACCGTAGTCAATTTCTTTTTCATGGTTAGTAAATCCTCCTGTGATTACTTTATAATTATAACCATCCTATTATATCATATAATTTTATAAAAGTCTATAGGTTTGTGAAAATTTCATCAATTTTTGGTGGAAAGTCGTCCATTTTGCGCCTGCAAATGCCTTGATTTGTGCATAGCGTTGGAAGTTGTGGCGAAGATCGCAGAAATTGTAAAATTTTCTTGAACAACATACAAACCTGCATACATTACGCGTCCCATGACAAAGCAGATATTCTCAATCTGCCATCAAAAAGCCACAAGACAATCCTTGTGGCTTAATCCTATTTTTTCGCAACCACCGTACAGGTGTTGCCCCACTTATTCATGACCTCTACCGTGGAAAATCCTGCACTCAGGAGTGCTTCGGTTTCATGACCGACGGTCAAAGGTGTGTCATAGTGATAAAATGCTCCGTCTGCGATCCCCTGCTCTGCCATCAGGGTCAAGAGGGTTTGTCGGTGCTCGCGTTCCGCCTGCTCGTCGGGGGCAAAATAGTCGGTCAGCACAAAATACCCGCCGTCCTTGAGAGCCTTATGAAGCTTTGCATAAAGCGGGATCTTTTGTTCCTTGGTAAAGTGATGCAACGACTCCACCGACACCGCCGCATCGTAAAGATTTTCCCCAAGGGGCAGATCGAAATAAGAAGCTGCGACCAGCTCGACAGCCTTGTCAGGAAACTTGGCACGCAAGGCAGCCAGCATCCCCTCGGACAGGTCGATTCCTGTCACGTGCGCTGTCGGGTTACACGCAAAATAAAACTCCAATTCAAGTCCCGTTCCACAGCCCAGATCCAGCACACGGCATTCGGGAAAGGTTGGCAAAAGGCTTGCGGTATATGGATAAAACTCCCGCGCCGACTCAATATCGTTCAACATGTGTGCATCATATCCGTCCAACCGCTGCTCAAAGAATTCGCTCATTTTTTCCAGCATGCCGCGTCTCCTTACTTCTTCATCTCCATGTACGGAATGACCTCAAAACCGCATTTCCTATACACGTGCACGGCACACTCGTTCTCCTCTTCCACTTCTAAACGGAAGATCGCATTCATGTATTTTTGCTGAATAAAAGCCATAAATCTGCTGCCAATTCCAAGCCCGCGGCAAGCGTCCTTGACGTAGATATCCTCGATCCAGATACAAGGCTTTCCAAACTCGGTAGAAAAGCTTTTAGCCACCATGGCATACCCCTGCACACCATCCTCTCCCTCGAAAACGTAGCCCTCCAGATAAGGTGAGCCGCTTACGCATTGGTCGATATCAGCCTGAAAAATCTCTTCTGAGCCATTGCTCCATACCGCATCCGACGCATAAAATACGCGCATCATTTGGATCACTTCTTCTCTGTCATGCTCCTGCATATTTCTGATCATACTTTGCAAATCCGCCTCCATAATTCTACAATTCATCGGGAAGATTATACCATAAAAGCACGAAAAAGTAAAGAGTGCGGCAGAGTTTTTGCAAACGGAACCGATCTTGGCGGGCGGGGGCTCCCCTGTGGCATCGAATAAATATCCACCCGCGGGTGGTATTTCAGTTTCGGGCATAGCCCTAATAATACTGGCTGCGCACAAGTGCTTCTTTTGTTGGTCTGACAGCCATACAATTGTTACTTGCTACCCGTAAACGGGTTGCGTAAATAGCCTTCCTCCGGGAGGAAGGGGGACCGCTTGCGGTGGAAGGAGCCTGCGAAACTTTAACGTTTTCTCTCGCCTCATT
>JAFTJZ010000095.1 GCA_017456145.1 Clostridia bacterium | reverse complement strand
GCCAAGGCAATGATCGACGAGGCTGAGGCGACCGGCAAGCTCAAGGCGGGCTCGATCATCATCGAGCCGACCTCAGGCAACACGGGCATTGGTCTGGCATCGGTCGCCGCCGCAAGAGGATACAAGATCATTATCGTCATGCCCGAGACCATGTCGATCGAGCGCAGACAGTTAATGAAGGCCTACGGTGCCGAGCTGGTGCTGACCGAGGGAGCCAAGGGCATGAAGGGCGCGATTGCCAAGGCCGAGGAATTGGCAGCGGCGACCCCAAACAGCTTTATTCCCGGTCAATTTGTCAATCCTGCTAACCCGCAAGCCCACAGAGAGCATACCGGTCCTGAAATTTACGAGGATACCGATGGCGAGGTCGATATTTTCGTAGCAGGTGTCGGCACGGGTGGTACGATCACGGGTGTCGGTGAATATCTGAAATCTAAAAAGCCCGAGGTTCAGGTTGTAGCGGTCGAGCCGGCCTCCTCCGCCGTCCTTTCCACGGGTGTCGCAGGTCCACATAAAATCCAGGGCATCGGCGCAGGCTTTGTCCCCAACGTATTGAACACCACCATCTATGACGAAATCCTCCCTGTCTCCAACGAAGATGCATTTGAGACGGGAAGACAGATCGGCAAGGAAGAGGGGATTTTGGTTGGCATTTCCTCCGGCGCTGCCGCTTATGCAGCAATCGAGCTTGCAAAACGTCCCGAGAACGAGGGAAAAACCATTGTGGTTCTTCTCCCCGACACCGGTGATCGCTATTTGTCAACGCCTCTGTTTGCCCAATAAGATGAAACACATCGCCGGTGCCTGCTTTTGCGGGTACCGGTGACTTTATGAATACTCACATAGGACGTAAAATCATGGAATATAAAAGAATTTTAACCATACAGGACATCTCCTGCGTGGGGCAGTGCTCTCTTACTGTGGCACTCCCCATTCTGTCCGCCTGCGGAATTGAAACCGCCATTCTACCCTCTGCAGTTTTATCCACGCACACAGCCGGCTTTTCGGGATTTACCTTCCGCGATCTGACCGACGATATGCCCGCGATTCAGACACATTGGCAAAAGGAAGGAATCCGATTTGACGGCATCTATACGGGCTATCTTGGCAGCACCAAGCAGGTCGGATATGTCAGAAATATTCTTACCACCATGGGCAAGGAGAACGCTGTCAGGATCGTGGATCCCGCATTTGCTGACAACGGTAAGCTATATCCGATCTTTGATGACGCATATGTGGACGCGATGAAGACGCTTTGTCCTGCTGCCGATGTCCTCCTTCCCAATATTACCGAGGCTTGTTTCCTCGCGGGGAAGGAATATCGGGAAACTTATGATGAAAACTATATACAGGATCTTCTCGCCTCGCTCGCAACGCTGGGCTGCTCCACCATTGTTCTGACAGGAGTAAGCTATGCGCAGGAGAAAACGGGCGTTGTCGTATATGAGAGGGGAAAGATACGCTATTACGAGCATCGTTGGATCGCCAAGGGATGCCATGGAACGGGTGACGTCTACGCATCTGCCTTTACCGGCGCCGTTCTCAGAGGCAATTCCCTTTTTGATGCTGCGAGGATCGCAGCAGATTACACGGTACGATGCATTGAAAACACGCAGGACGATCCTGCACACTGGTATGGTGTGAAATTTGAAGGAGTCCTGCCGGATCTGATACAAATGCTTTGATATAAGGAGGAAAGAGGAAAGATGATCCCCATTTATTTGGATAACGCTGCCACGACAAAAATGAACAAAAATGCCATTGATGCCATGCTGCCATATCTTGACACCGTTTACGGCAACCCGTCCAGCCTCCATTCTGCGGGGCAGATAGCCAATGAGGCGCTGACAAATGCCCGAGAGCGAATGGCAGTCCTGCTCGGATGTGAAGCGCGAGAGATCATCTTTACCTCGGGAGGCAGTGAGGCAGACAACCAGGCGATCATTTCCGCCGCAAGGCTCGGGGCCAAAAAAGGAAAAAAGCATATCGTCTCCACTGCCATTGAGCATCATGCCGTGCTGCACACACTGAAAAAGCTCGAGAAGGAAGGCTTTGAGGTCACACTGCTGGACGTTCACGAAAATGGATTGATCACGCCCGAGCAGGTGGCAGACGCTATCCGCACGGACACTTGTCTTGTAACGGTAATGTATGCCAACAACGAGATCGGAACCATCCAGCCGATATCAAAGATCGGTGCCATCTGTCGGGAGAGAGGCGTTCTCTTTCACACCGACGCGGTACAAGCGGTAGGTCACATCAAAATCAACGTAAATGAACAAAACATCGATATGCTCTCGCTCTCGGCACATAAATTCCACGGTCCAAAAGGAATCGGCGTGCTGTACGCTAAAAAGGGGATCCTTTTGAGCACGTTGATCGAAGGTGGCGCACAGGAGCGTGGAAAACGAGCGGGAACCGAAAACATTCCCGCCATTATGGGCATGGCAGCCGCGCTTGAGAGCGCGTGTGCCGACATGGATCAAAACACTGCCAAGCTGACCGCGCTGCGTGACCGCCTGATCGCGGGACTTTCCGAAATTCCTCATGCCATCCTCAACGGAGACGCAAGCCAAAGACTCCCCGGCAACGTCAACTTTTGTTTCGAGGGCATCGAGGGAGAATCGCTGTTGCTGCTGCTTGACGACAAGGGTATTTGCGCATCGTCTGGCTCGGCGTGTACCTCGGGCTCGCTCGATCCCAGCCACGTACTCCTTGCCATCGGCAGAGTCCACGACATCGCTCACGGCTCTCTTCGCCTGAGCCTGTCGGAGGAAAACACCGTGGAAGAAATCGACTATACGATCGACGCAGTCAAAGAAGTGGTCGAATATTTACGCGGGATCTCGCCCATATGGCGCGATCTTGTCAACGGTAAAAAAGAATTTATCATAAAGTGAGGAAACCGAAATGGCTCTGTACAGCGAAAAAGTCATGGATCATTTCCGCAACCCGAGAAACGTCGGCGTAATTGAGGATGCTGACGGCGTGGGCGAGGTCGGTAACGCCAAATGCGGAGATATTATGAAGATCTATCTGAAGATTGATCACGACATCATTACCGACGTAAAATTTGAAACCTTTGGCTGCGGCTCTGCCATCGCATCCAGCTCCATGGCTACCGAGCTGATCAAGGGCAAGCCCGTCAGCGAGGCGCTCTCCCTGACCAACAAGGCGGTTGTGGAGGCGCTGGACGGTCTTCCCAAGCACAAGCTCCATTGTTCTGTGCTTGCAGAGGAGGCCATCAAATCCGCGCTGAAGAACTATTATGATAAAAACGGGATTGAATATGACCATCATATTTTCCCCGATTGCGAAAATTGTGGACATTGCTGCAGCACTGACTCTTGATTTTCATAAAAAAGCATGATATATTATGGATGAAATATCCGATCGATGGCACCATGGCCTCCGAATATTTCAATGACAACCGACATCCGTCAAGGAGGATCACATATGCTGATATCTACACGAGGACGTTACGCATTGCGCGTCATGATTGACCTTGCCATCAATTCCAACGGCGAATATATCGCCATGAACAAAATTGCACAGCGGCAGGAATTATCTCTAAAATATCTGGAACGGATTCTCCCCGTACTGACGCAAAACAACATCGTCGAAGGGATTCAGGGAAGAGGCGGCGGTTATCGCTTGACCAGAGACCCCAAGGATTACAAGATCGGCGAGATCCTCCGCCTGACCGAGGGAGATCTTGCGCCTGTGTCCTGTCTTGAGTATGGTGCACAGCCCTGCAGCCGCGCCGAAAGCTGTCCCACGTTGCCCATGTGGGTCAATTTCCACCATATGGTCAACGATTATTTTGACAGCATTACGCTGGACTCCCTTCTCCAATCCCCCTCCAACGAATGAAGACAAGCCCCCGATTCTGCGGACCTTCCGCAAAATCGGGGGCATTTTCTTATAGCTCGTATCGGTACTTATTCGAAGATGGTACCCAGACGCGCCTTTTCAATGACTTCAATGACCTTATAGGATTGCTCCAGCGTCACAGGGAAGGCTACATGGTTACGGATGGTCTCATACAGATGATCCCAGATGCGGGTGCTGCCGTCACCGCCCGTGGTGGGCAGCGGACGAAATTCCTCCACCCAAGGCAGCGTCTCGGGATTGCCAAAGCCTGCATTCTGCGGCCACGTCTCCCCCTTGACCTTCGCGAGTGGCAGCGGCTGCGTCGGATCGAGATAGCGCAGCTTAAAGCCGCCTTTCTCACTCACCAATGCTCCGCGGCTACCGTAGACCAGATATTCCGGCGAGGGGAGTGCTGCGCCACCGCTGATTTCCATATCAACGACGCGGCGATTGATTCCGCGGAAGACCAGCTTGACATGGTCGTCGCGGTCGCCGAGCCATGCCGTCTGCTTGAGGTCGGTAAACAATTCGGTATAGTCGCCACCGCAGAAACGCAACGCGTGGTCGATGATGTGGGGGCCCCAGTTACAGATCTGTCCACCGCCGGAGGATTTCAGCGTTTGCCAGTCGTTGCGACGTTGGTATCCGTTGCGGCAAAGCTTGATCTGGTATACGTCGCCCAAAATGCCCGAGTTGATGATGTCTGTGACCATCTCAAAACCAAATTCAAAGCGGCGGTTGTGTCGAATGTAAAGATGAGGGCCTGCAGGCTGACTACCGAGCTTGATCAGCTCCTTGGCCTCGTCAGTGTTCAGCGCAAAGGGTTTTTCCAGGAAAACGTCCTTGCCTGCCTCCAGCGCCAGCTTGGCATGCGCCAGATGATCGATGGAACGGGTGGCAATGTCGACCAGCTCGACCTCGGGATCGGCAATCAGCTCCTTGATGTCAGTGTAGGCTTTGGCGCCAAATTCCTCTGCAAAAGAGGTCGCACGCTCGAAAATGTTATCGCAGCCCGCAACGAAGATGAATTTATCCTTGCGGGATGCCAGTTCTCGGGTATGCATGGCGTAGCCTGCGCGGCCAAGGCCGACAAGACCTATTTTGATGGGTGTGCTCATGGGTATCTCCTCCTTAAATTATCATTAAAATAATGCTCTTGCATTGTTCAAGCAGATATTTTCGAGCAGCTTTTGCGTATAGGCATCGCAGGGAAATTCCCCGTTGTCCACCCACTCGGCAATCACTGCGCAAAGAATGCGACGGAAGTATTCATGCCGCGCGTAGGATAAAAAGCTGCGGGAATCGGTCAACATTCCAAGGAAGGTACCAAGATGCGCCGTCTCCGCAACCGTGCGGATGACATCTTCAATGCCCCGCTTGTGATCGCAGAACCACCACGCAGTTCCCATGATAACCCCGGGGAAACATCCTGCGATGACCGAAAAGGCGGCGTTCTGGGCAGGATTCAATGTATAGAGAATGGTCTTGGGCAATCCGCTTTGTTGTGCAACGGCATCCAGCAGTGCCAGAACATCCTCTACGGGAATGGTGCTGCTCATGCAATCCACACCGCAATCGGGCCCGAGAGCGCGATAAATATCGGTATTGACGTTACGCACGCTGGCAAGATGCCACTGCATGGCAATTCCCCGCTTTTTGTATTCGGCGGCAAGGAAGAGATGCAGATATCCGATTAACCCGTGCGTCTGTGCCTCGGTCAGCGCTTTGCCGGCAAGGCGCAACGCGAGCGAATCGGCAGCCTCTTGTTCATCCGCGACACGATTCGGGAAAAGGAACATTCCCACGTCGGAAATGGTACAGCCCAGCGAGCAAAAATAGTCCAGACGACGAATGGTTGCAGCCTTGAGGGAGGCAAGATCGGTGATCTTAATATCGGCGGCTTGAGAAAGCAGTGCAAGATACGGCACAAAATCGTCCTTTTGCACGTTGGTCAGGCGATCCGTACGGAAGGTCGGCACAACGCGGGTGGCAAAGGTATCATCCGCTTGCAAAAGCTTGTGATATTCCAACGTGTCGATCGGGTCATCGGTGGTCGCCAGGGCCAGCACATTGGAGTCGGTGATCAGCTTACGAGGGGACATACCGCTCTCACGGATTTTTTGATTGGCGCGCTGCCAGATCTCCTCAGCCGTATCGGGATTGAGCGGCTCGGTGATATCAAAATAGCGTGCCAGCTCCAATTGCGTCCAGTGATACAGCGGGTTGCCTGCAGCCGTGGCAATGGCATCGGCATACGCTAAAAATTTATCATGCCAAGAGGCATCCCCCGTCACACGCGCCTCCTCAATGCCGTATTCACGCATCAATCTCCATTTGTAATGGTCGTGTCCGAGCCAGATCTCTCCGATGTTGTCAAATTTCCGATCCTCATAGATCTCCTTGGGAGAAAGGTGGCAATGGTAATCAACAATGGGCAGATCCTTGATCCCTGCATACAGCGCTTGTGCTGTTTGGGACGGTAACAAATAATTCTCTTTCATTCAGATACCTCCGGAATTTCGTGGGATGGAATGTGCAATCGCGCTGCGATCTCTCGCAGCTCTGCAACGGTCTTTTGATTGACAGGAATGCCGTCACGATGAACGGTCTTGGCAAACTCGACCTCCTTTTCTCCGTGAACATAGACGCGCAGCCCCTCCTTGGCGGGCGTTGCAGCACGCATATCGTCCAAAAGCGATGAAAGGCGGGTGCGGATATCGTCAGGAGGACCGAACATCGCAAGATCAATCGCCATAAAATAATGCGACGTATCCGCTGTATCCGGCTCTTGATAGCTGAGATATGAGGGTGGGCCACCCGAGAGAACTGAGGTAAACAACTCGCAGATCATGCCAAAGCCATATCCCTTATGACCGCCCGTGACCTCACATGCGCCGCCAAGCGGCAAAATCCCGCCGCCTGCCCGCGCAATGATATTGCGGATCACCTGCCCGGGATCCGTGGATTCTTCCCCATCGGCGTCCAGTATCCAGCCGTCAGGAGTTCTCTCCTCCGCTTTGTTATAAACCTCCAGTTTTCCGCGAGTTACCACCGTAGTAGCGGCATCAAAGCAAAAATCCACCGGATCAGCGGGAGCGGCAAGGGCAATGGGGTTGGTACCCAGCATGGCGCGGCGGCTGTTCGTCGGAACCATAATCGCCTCGGAATTGGTCATAGCTACACCGATCATTCCCTGCGCAGACGCCATACGAGCATAATATCCGGCGATACCGAAGTGATTGGAATTGCGAACGCCAACCATACCGATGCCGCATTTTTGCGCCTTTTGGATGGCGAGATTCATCGCCGCTACGCTGACAGTCTGTCCCATGGCGCGTCGCGCGTCTATGACCGCAGACAACGGCGTTTCCCAAACGATCTCATGGACGGCGTTCACATCCACCATCCCGCGGCGAATGGCGTCGTCGTAACGGATCATCCGCTGAATACCGTGCGACTCGATGCCGCAAAGGTCGGCGGAAAGCAGCGCATCGGTGATGCCCTCACTCTTCTCTGCGTCAAAGCCGTAGGCGGCGAAGATATGCAAAAGCAACGTTCGCGTCGACTCATATGGAAGATACATAAGGTGCTCTCCTTTCATCTGCCCTCGGTTGTATCCGTATCGCCTCATTTTGTGCACGGACACCCAGCTCTGCAGCCAGGAAAATATGCTCCTGTGTCATGGCGTGCTCGGTGCGGTTAAGGCAGTCCAGGATCATCTCCCCGAAAAAGGGGAATCCGCTCTTGCCCGCCACACATTCATGGTGCTCACCTTGCCCGTCCACATAATAGATCTGATCGCCCACGCAATCCCGTGCGACGTCCAGATATTTGCGCACCTCCATATATCCCTTGGTGCCGAGAATAAACAATCGCCCGTCTCCCCACGTGGACAGACCGTCGGGATTGAACCAATCGACACGGAGATATTGCGTTGCCCCGTTGCCGCCGAGCAGCGTCGCAGCAGCGAAATCATCAAACTCGGGATGCTCCGGGTGATCGTAGTTCGCACGTTGTGCGGAAAGAATGGTGGCAGAGGTATTTTTAGTAAAATGTAAAAATTGTTCAATCTGATGGCTGCCGATGTCGCACAATGTACCACCGGACTGCTCCTGACTCCAGAACCAATCGGGTCTGGAGGGCGCATTGAGTCGATGTGGAGCAAGATTGAGCACCTGAATTACCTGTCCGACCGCGCCGTCCTCGATCATCTGCCCGGCAGCGACGGCACTCTCAACGTGCAATCTCTCGCTGTAATACACCATATATTTTCTTCCCGTACGCTCCACTGCAGCCTTGGCTCGTGCCAGCTGATCCAGAGTGGTCAAAGGGGCCTTGTCCGTAAAGTAATCCTTTCCCGCCTCCATGATGCGAATCCCCAGATCACAACGAAGATTGGGAATGGCGGCAGCGGCAATCATCTGCACGGAGGAATCCTCCAGCAGCTCTTCCAAGCTGCTTGCCATCGGCACATCGGGATAACGATCGTGAAATGCCGCAAGCTTTTTCGGGTCGGGATCATAAACACCGCGACAGACCGCACCCGCACCGAAAAGGCCGTTACACATTCCATAGATATGTCCGTGATCCAGCGCAGTCGCTGCAAAGACGAATTCTCCCGGCTTGACCACCGGACGTCCCTTGCTCTCGGGAGCATAATTCATACCGTCACTTTTCTGATACGCCATATTTTCCTCACTCCCCGTCGTAAGCGCGCCCCATTGCCAGCATATTGGCACGACTGATCGCCATGGACTCAAAGGGATCACCATGACAAACATCCTGCTCGATCAGCGCATAACGGACACCCGTCTGCTCGCAGGCTTGCCAGATCGCCTGATAATTCATGTTTCCCTCGCCAACAGGAGCAAAATTGCG
This sequence comes from Clostridia bacterium, assembly GCA_017456145.1. Classification (GTDB taxonomy): domain Bacteria; phylum Bacillota; class Clostridia; order Oscillospirales; family CAG-272; genus SIG644. The sequence continues at coordinate 10,093 of JAFTJZ010000095.1, read as the reverse complement.
ATTGCCACCCAGCATCACCATATCCTTATAATGGCAGCAGGAGACTCGCCCTGCAAATTCGTGCAGATACGCCACGGGATCGACACCGCCGACCTGCGCCCAATAGCAGCAGAAGATAAACTCAACCGCGGCGGGATCCGTCATCTCGCGCAAATGCTGCAGCACCGTTTTACCGTCAAAGCGGTGAAATTCGCAAGTATGGTTATGATAGGCAAATTTTAATCCGTGTGCCTGCAAAACTCGACTGACCTTCTCGATCTGTGCGACAAAGCGTAAGGTCTCCTCTCGGGTCTCCAGCTTATTTTCGGGATACGAGGAAAGCCCGACGATGGGACAACCCATGGTAAGATTATCCTCGGCGACACGCTCGGTATCATTCAACAGCTTGTCCCACGGCATATGCGAGCAACAAACTAAAATGCCGCAGCTGTCCAAAATCTCCCGTACCCTTACAGGAGAGAGCGGCGCGGGTACACCTGAAAATTGTACGTGAGTAAAGCCCATCTCCTTGAGACGATTCATACCGAGAATAAATTCTTCTTCTGTTTTCAGCTTATCTCGCAGCGTATAGAGCTGCGCCGAAACGATCTGGTTCATGAGAAAATCCTCCTTTTCATCAAACACCGCTGTACACGGAAAAATCATGCCCACCAGCCACGAATCTCCCTGCTGATCGGGCGGTCGATTGGGATTAAAACCAGTATATCATAAAAAGCAAGAAAATACAATGGAAAAAATGCATATTCTATATGCAAAAATCAAGATTTGCAATTGATTTTTCACCGAATTTGTGGTATACTGTTGGCATAAAACTCAGGAGGAAAAATCGTAATGGAATGGATCAGCACGTGGGAGAACTCCACCGCAGAATCGGGAGCCGGCATTTCTGCCTTTCACATTCACAACGTATGCGAAATGCTGTATTTGTATCAAGGCAGTGCCACCATGAGGATCGGCAGCACCCGCTATACCTTGCAGCCCCATCAGTTAGCGATCATCGGGCGCATGGAGCTGCACGACTTGATCCCCACGCAATATCCGTATTCACGCATCGGATTTCACGTCGATCCCGACGCGCTTGCGCGGATCGGAATCCCTCCGCAGCTGTCGGTCGCGCTGCTGCAGCATCCGTCGCATTGGTGTCACTGCTTTGATCTGCAGGAGCATCCGCGGGTCTACCGCCTGATCAAGGAGCTGGAGGAGGAGATCAACGGAAATCATCCCTACAAGCAGGATATGCTGGGCGTACTGTTTCATCAGTTGCTTTTATATCTGTACCGTTTATACCCCGATCGCTTTGAGCAGGTGGTCAAGGATACGGAGATGGAGCAGGCAAAGCGATATATCGAGGAGCACTGTGCCGATTTTACCTCGGTCAAGCAGCTCTCCGCCTCCAACTATCTGACAGAATCTCATTTTATCGTACGATTTAAGAAGTACACCGGCTACACCCCGTATCATTACCGCACCCTCTGCCAGATGACGCAGGCGCGGCGAATGCTGATGCAAAATGATCTGTCCTTAAACGAGGTGGCGGAGCGCTGCGGCTTTTCCGATCTGAACGGCTTTGTGCGTCGCTTTCGCGAGATCATGAACATCACCCCCGGTAAGTTTCGGGAGCTGTCCCGCCGTCAGGACTTTGAGACATAAGAACGAAAGATACATCGGACGAACGACCCGCTCTCACACGAGGGCGGGTCGTTTTTTAGGATCTATGCAGCGGGACATGGGAATCCCCTTATCTCTTTATCGCCGCAGCTCGCTCATTGAATTGCTCCGTCGCTTATGACCAGTTGCCGCTTGCATTGAGCCGCCAGTTCATTGTCGTGCGTGACGAGAATGACCGTGACGCCGTCCCGATTGACAAATCTTCGCATACCGGGCAAATTATATTGCACCCGCATTAAATCAAACCGCTCTCTGCGTCATCCATCGCAACACGGTATTGGTTCGATAAAAGGGATCATCTTCTGTAAACCACGTGTCCGAAACACGTAAAAATCGTTCCATATCGGCAGATTTCAAGAACATAAAAGGCTGAAGGGCCTTTGCCCCATCGGGTTCCGCGCGAAAAGCCATACAATCTCCGCCATCAAGTTCCAGCAGAATGTGCGAATCGTAGACCACCCTGTCTTGTTCTCCTTCGATCGTGCTTTCAAACAGCTTGATCGCCTGAATACGACCGCGAGGGCAGTCGACGTCGGTATTGGTTTGCTCCCATGTGGCAACGCCGTTGAAGTGCAAGGTAAGGGACATGCGGTCGATTCCCTCGTGGCAGGTGTCCAGATCTCTGGCTACGCGCAGAGACACCTTGCGATACCCATCCTCCGACGCGCTTTTGACGACAAAATCCACCGCGTGGAACAACGGACTTGGGGCGCCATTTATAGGGGATGCAAGCGTGACTCCAATGAGCTCCCTCCCAACAAGGCCTTGCAGCTGCGCCAATTTGCTTTCCTCCACGCGGTATATGAATGTATCCTTGGCAAGCGTGCCCCCTTGTGCGTGGTATTCCTTGCCTAACCGTTTCAGGCGATCTCCTTTTACGGTAAACCGCATTTGCAAGCAGGATGGTCCAAACCATGCAGGAACACACGTTCCGTCCTCTGCAAAGGTCACCTCCATGCCGTCGATCGGTGCATAGGGTGCCTCTCCCTCTTTGACAATGTGGCCGTACAAATTCCACCAACCACCGTATTGATTCTGTCCGTCCTCGTCCGTTCCCGCATCAAACACCTCGTCGGGGTTCGTCATATCCAGCCCCAACGCCGAAAACGGCTGTTTCACAGAGTCCGGCAAGGCGCGCACGTACGCCGCGAAGGTGCGGCAAGCCCTGCAATCGCACAGCGGCAGCCAGTGCACCGCAGTTTGCATCGCATCCAAGTCCACGGATATCTGCCAAGTATCAAACGTAAAGATCATGTCATGTCACCTCCTTACCGAACGTTGCATCCCCATCGCGCCTTATCTTGTATTCCACAATTTTCCATTTCATGGAGCCGGCGGTCACATACGAAGCGTTTTTCATCTCAGCACCGTTAAAATAGGCACAGGCATCGTCCGACCATACGATCCGATGCTGATCGTCAAACGCAACAGAGGTTTCATAAATATACCCCCGATCATCCTTGATCTGCCACTCATACAGGCCCTCGAATTCAATTTCCACAACCGCGTCCCAAATACTCGTAACCAATATTTGCAACACCAGCTTGGTGCGCCATGGCTCAAAGCTGTGACCGCGTTCAGTTTTCGTGATACCATCGTAGGTGTATTGGGCGCTTGTGAGATATCCATCGTGCAGATTGTTGGTGCTTTTAAGAAACTCCCGGATATCATCACTCGATTTTATTTCATGAAACATGTGCCTCTATCCCCCTCTTTAATGCGACCCAAACCAATATTTTTCCATCTCACCAAGGAAATTCTCGGTGATCGGAAATCCTGACGAATCCCCGATTACGCTGTCCGTTCCACAATACGGACAACAAGCTGTGGACAAATCTTCGCGCGTTAATTCCATGTCGGTGAAGTTTTTCTCTACGATCCAATCCGAAATTTCTTCCGGAGAAAAAATCGCCAGACAATAAAAACAGCCGCAGCTTTTCGATTTTTTGAGCGCATTTTTATTGCGAGAACAGCATTTATGTGCGTTGATAACGTGATCTTTCCAATGTTCAGTGCTCATAACTCCAACTTCTGTAATAATAATAAATAATGGTCAACTTTCTATTTTTTCACACCATAGAATGTCATCCGGCCAGGGTTCCTCATACGTGAATCCTTCCAAGGAGCTTATCAATCCGTTTTTGATCCATAGAATATAATCACTTCCATTGCTCAGACCGTTTATATTCCATTGATGGTTGCCAAGCTGAAGGTTTTTATCCTCCCCAAGCGTTTCTTCAACCGCGACCACCTCATAATCGGTTGAAAAACCACGCATAAAGAACTCCCGTTTTTGTACGACGCTGCTCGCAAATTGCGCTTGCAGCTTTTGCTTATATTCCGGATATTGATCTATAATATCGGTGATGATGATTTTTTCAAATTCTTCAAATTTCATTATTATCCTCCATGTGCTTACGATTTACGGAAGGCTTGTATACTCACGTTCCCCTGCGCGTCCTTGATAAACTTCCCATCAAAATCGGCGTCCTTCCCCCAGCCTCGGATGATAAAGGAATCTGCCTTGTCGATCAGCCTTACAGGATCACCGTAAGGCGGCTTAGTGATGCCGTCCCAGCCCATGTGCTTTGCCAGTGTTTCATACGTCAGCTCATGCAACTGCTGCTCCTCCAGCGTCGTGCTCCCCGCCCAGCGATCCTCCTTGAAAAAGGCGATGACGAACCGCCTGCCTTCCAGGATGTCACGCACCCATGCGATTACCTGCTCTGCCATGTCCGGGTGCGTGTGAAAATAGGAAAAGGACACGACATACGCCGTATACGGCTCTCTCCCTTCATCCATTACGATGATAGGCTCCTTCCCCTCACTGTACGGATTGATGATTTCAAAGCCTTCCCCTGTGTCGGAAAACTGCACGTTATATGCAGAAAATTGCGCCGCGATCTCTGATATTTTTTGCTTTTTCATCGTTTATCTCCGAATTTTTTATGTGCATTTTTGTATTGTCATATACCCCTGTTCATCCGTAACAAACACCGCGTCAAAATCAGTGTCCTCTCCCCAGCCTCTGACCTTGAACGAGTCTGCGTAGTCGATCAACTTGGTGTCACCGTAACAGCCCATTCGCTGCGCCAACGCCGTATAAGACAAATCCCGCAGCTCCTGCGCATTCAGATCGCAGCCAAAGCGATTGCGTCCATCCTTGAAAAATTCAATGGCAAATACGTTTCCGCCAAGGATGTCACCCGTGTACGCAATTGCCTCATCAGTCGTGGCAAGATGGCGATGCTGGAAGGAAAAGCACACCATATACGGCGTTTGCGGGTCGTTCTCCACAAACACGCGGATAGGCTCCTTTCCAAACGGGTTGATGATTTCAAAGCTTTCTCCTGCGTCGGAAAACCGAACGTCATACTCAGAAAATTGTTCTGCGATCGCTAAAAGCTCTTTTCATTTCATATCTTACCTCCATTTCATCCATTGAACCCACGCAAACAGTAGAGGATCCAATCACTTTTACTGAGATTCAAATACGGACACGGCGGTACAGCCTTGGGTTTCAGAAGTTCATTGCCATACGCATCCACGCATCGACATTCCTCACCTGACTGTACGATTCAATGATCTTCCTCACAGGGAATCGCTCGATCAAACAGGAGCTATTCCTTCGTAAAAAAGTAGAATAACAGAAGTGCATCAAGGTATCGGATAACTTTGGCATAACGTACTGATTCGGCAAAATTATCGGTGTTCCGTCAATTTTAGACAGCCCAATGCATCCATTCTTGTTATAAATCAACGGGCGGTTGTTGGTCATAAAATCATTTTTCATTTTTGATGTTACCTTTTGTTTATTCATTTGCTGTTGGTCGATTATGCTATTTCAATTAACATTTACCCTCATTAGGCATCGCCACATTTACAGCACTTTCGCCCAGCATAATTCCATCCCAAAAGCAGATAGACACGCTCGACAAGTACGCTGCGCCATAACATTGATGCTGCTCTCAACACCTTGACCGAATCGGAATTAACCATCGCAGATCCCCGCCCCTCATCGAAAAAATTGGGGAGAAGGCTTTTTACCCAAACTTATTTAGGTTCTTTTGCGCTTTGTACGGCTTTGTGGAAGGTTACGGCTTTAAAGTTCCCCAGATATTGCATAAGCTCTTCCGCCCCTTGTATGCTATTACGAGGACCGTCAACTAAACCCATTACTTCTCCCTGGTTGCTCCACCAATAAATTCTATATTCGTTATCGTTTGTCTTGTAAACAGACGCTTGAAAACCGTTTCCTTTGTATACTTCTCCACAGGCCTCCCACAATCCGGTTTCAATCTTATAGTTTACTGCATCATGTGGCCTGGATTCAACACTAAATCCCACATCTTCATCGGTTATGTGTCCGTAATGCGTGAGCACGTAGATATGTTGTCGTTCATCTTCCCAGAATTCTTCATTTCTTCTGATTAGACCAATATTTTCAATTTGAAATTCCGAATTTTCAGTAGGAATCAACACGGAATGTTCTGCAACTTCAAAATAACAAGTCAAAAACCTGTCACGTCCTCCCTGATACCCAATCGTTTTTTCAAAACACGCACCAAACGCATCCTCTCCTTTGCCTGCAGCAATATATAATTGTTTGATGGAATAAAAAGAATGAACCGTCAAGTACCAAGAAGTCCACGGATCATATCCGGTCGTATCTGGATTTTCTGTATACGAATAATTACTACATGCAGTGCCTGATACAAGCAGCGCAACGCAAAGGAAAAGGCAAACAATACACTTTCTCATGTTATGAAAATCCTTTCTTGATTATTGTAGGTGTTGACGGATATATGCTTGTATCGTTTCCGAGCAACCCGGACAATACATATCCGCATTGCTAAAGTTGCCACTTTTTATCATCAAGCACCCCTCAACTATACTCTTCTCTGACTCCTCAAAGTGATAACAATAAAAACAATTCCTATTTTCACATTGATTGGTTCCTTTTGTATTGTTTGATTTGTAATCTAAATAGCAATAATGATCTGGCGCACCCAATTGATGAGAGAATTCATGCGCAAGCGTACCGGTTGCGCCGGTATAGAAAGTGTTTCCATTATCCGGAACAGTTTCTTCCGTATAATTGTTATATGGCTCTTCAGGCTCACACCAGTTGTGTGGTGTCATCATAACACTTCTCATACTTGAACTTGCAGCGGAACGTGTGTCTTCATCGCCTTGATGAACACCCAGCATAATGTGTCCTGTCCAAGAACACTTATGTGCGTTGATAACATGATCTTTCACAGCCATTTGCATTGCCCTCCCTGCATAAAATTTGATCAATTATCTGATGTTGTCCAATTATCTGATGTTGACCAAATTTGCAAATCGGGTTTGTCAACGCTTTCGCCTTTCCACATAGAAAAATGGCTATGTGTCACAGCAATACGGTTATCCCGATGTTGCACCAAATGATCTTCTTTTACATAAGTTAAAAAATCAATCAGTTGCTGTATCTCTTCCGAGTTGGCAAAAATCGACAATTCAGACAACTCCTGTTCAACATCTTTCCCTTGATTGTCTAACAATCTTGTAAATATTTTCATTATCCACACCACCCATGACTGTTTAACCAGCGCATAGTCGCTGCACTGGGATTAGGATTTCCATGGTGGGTAGAACCATCAAAATTCATCGCTGTTCTTTCGCTAAAATGAACATGAGATTGCTGGCCTTGAAATCCATGATGAACAACAACAATCGAGGACGGAGCTTGACCACTAGTAATCAAATGTTGCATTTGATTGACACTTGTGGGTCCGCAGCTACGCGCCATCATCGGCACAAGTTCTTGCGCAGAATCCTCAACTATTACAATATTTTCTTCTATGGTTACTGTAGCACCCTCTGCCATTGCAGCAAACACTTGTGTTCCACTGATGCAGAAAAGAAGGCAGAATGTAAGAATTGCGATAATAGCGCATTTACTGGTCTTAAAAATATTTTTGTTTTCCCTTTCATTTTTTCATTCGTTGTTGTTCGATTATGCTATCACTATATCACAGAGCAAAAATCATTTCCCACGGTGACAAAAGCGACATTTTCTCCCGAAAGCAAACGACATTCATGGGCAATCTTTTGGATCAGTTCTTCCCGTTCCAGTTTCAAAAGATTGACTTTTTTCTCCGACATGGCAATCCACAAAAGATATTTTAATTGGCTTACGATCCACGCAGGAACTGTTGCGGGTTGGGTAAATTCTACCCGCTTGCTTCTGTCGCTTTTCTCGATCGCCTGCCAGATGTGCTCATTTTCCTCGTTCAGCCATTTCTCGGGCTCACCAAGATCCGCATGTGACAGAAAATCCTTGGCAACGGCGAGAATGGAAACCTCCGACGGGGTAAGCATATCCGCCGAGATGCGATAAAAGGCTTGATAGCAAACAAAGCCGTGACCCGAAAGTGCGTCTATGAGCTGATCCATTTCTTCGTCATTGTACCTCTCGCTCGGAGCCGCTTGTAGTCGCGAAAGAGCAAGAGAAACAAAAATAGCATGGATGTCAAGTGCGTTTTTGGTCCGTTCTTCAGCGGATAAATACAATTCATCCAAGTTTTCTTCCAAAGTCTCTCGCGAAAGGTTGCCCGTCCGATAGGTTGTGAGTTGTTCCAAAAGTATTTGTTTTAGCATATGATTTTCCCCTTTAACGTCTGTGGTGAAACACAATATCAATGTCGTCGTTGGCCCCAATATGGTATTTTACAAATTGACCATTTGGGAGCCGATAATTCTGCATATAGTTCCGTGTGATATCCTCAGCCACTAAAATATTTTCTTCTGTTGCTACTGCGGCTCCCTCTGTCTCAGTAGCAACACTTGCGTTCCACTGATGCAGAAAAGAAGGCAGAATGTAAGAATTGCGATAATAGCGCATTTACTGGTCTTAAAAATGTTTTCTGTTTTGTCATTCGTTGTTATTCGATTGTGCCATTTCAACCTCATTAAGTACCACAACTTGAAAATCAATTTCTTCCGGCATAATTCCATCCCGAAAGCAGATATTCCTCTCCGTTTTGCGCGATGATCTCCCGTCTGATCACATGATCAATATGATCGGGACAATTTTCTTGTTTGTAGCACCATTGATTTCCTACGCAGCATGGAATCATTCCATCTCCGCCTTTGATGGAATACTCACATAAATCATAAACATATTTCTTATCGTCAACGCAAATCACAGTGCGTATCGGTCCGATTCCACTTGCGTAGTAATTGGTTTCGATGATATCTCCCCAAATCTTCTCGCCGCCGCTCTCTGCGCGTTTGATCGTGTAAACGCAGCAAAGATATTCCTTGCTGCTCCATATGACAAAGCATTTCCCGCATAGCCAAGACACTGGCATATTCATTGGATGTCCGATCAAGAAAATCCAGAGCACTTTCGCAGAATTGAATTCGTTCCGTGGTGCTGCCATACATGACTGCAAGATGCACATATAGCTCCCCCACAATCTGATTCATACCATGCGAAAGGAAATATTGGATGCCGCCTTGGAAAAATTCCAGTTTCCGCCGGCTTTTCGGATCATCAATATATCGGTGTCATCTTGCATGATAACCTGCAATACATGCTGCTTGTACATTTATCATTATATAAGTTTATATATTTATAAAAAACACTGCATTGAATTGCTGACATTGGGATCTACTCATGTCCAATATCCTATCTGCTCTTCACCCTTAAAGTATATTATTCGTCAAATTTCGCAGAATATCTGTAAAAGAAAGCAGTAACTAATATCGTTTCTTGTTAATTCATTATAGTATTGCTCATTATCATTGTCAAGTTGTTGGGATAATTTTTATATCGTAGGGATAATTGCAGCATTGAGAATTTATACATCGGCTCGTCTTGTCTCTCCATTCAAGATGGAACCAGCCAAAACATTCGCGTTGATAAACCGCCGCATATCGGGCGAGTAATACCGCGTACGCATATAGATCAAGCCGTTCTCGTTGTTAGTTTCCTATCTCTGCCATAAGTATAACATATTTTAATACAATTTGCAAGTACTTTGCATAAAAAACACCCTTCCGAGGGAGGGAATATCAAATATTTATATATCACCATATAATCATTGCTGTAATAGTATCTTCTCAAATGCTTGCAAATTGCTTGCGCAATTTGCGGGGGGGCTGTCCATTCAGATACATGAGAAAAGACGCTTGCCTGATAAGAATTTTTTGAAATGAAAAGATCCTGCAATTGGACACGAATGGTTCATATTGCAGGATCTTATCACTCCTTGACGCCCATCGTGGTCGGGGTGTACTGCTATGCGAGGGCATGACGGCGCGCATGGTCTCCCGATTCCGCTCCCCCGTGCCGATCATCGGTCTGACGACCAACGAGGCAACGTGGCGCAAGCTGGCGCTGTCCTGGGGGGTCATTCCCGTCATGTGCGAGAAG
>JAFTJZ010000094.1 GCA_017456145.1 Clostridia bacterium | reverse complement strand
GCGGTAGCACGCGAGAACAGCAGGGTACATAGGGGTGCAACCCCTATGCGCCCTTTTTTTGGTTCGTTTTTTTGGGGCGTGCCAAAAAAATGAACACCAATAAATTGTAATCAGAAACTTATGTCCGCAGATTTCAAATTAGTTTCTTATCCATCATTCCGTCAGCGCTCCCCCGTGTTTCCCCTCGGCTTTCCCGAGGGGAAACGCAAAGTTTTCGAGCTGTGGCAGCCGCGTGCGGTTGAGCCAAACGATGGGAGATCGTTTGGCGATAGCACGCGAGGACGGCAGGGTACATAGGGGTGCCAACCCCTATGCGCCCTTTTTTGGTTCGTTTTTTTGGGGCGTGCCAAAAAAATGAACACCAATAAATTGTAATCAGAAACTTATGTTCGCACAATCTCAACTTCATCCCCCCACCAACAATCCCCCGTTTTCTCTTGACAATCTCCCCAAATTATGTTAGAATAATGAAAAACGTGGGAGGTGATGCTTAAAATGAAGAACGAGCAGCTGGCAGACGTGCTGCGTCCGCGAAACTTTGACGAGATGGTCGGACAGGAGCACCTGTTCGGTGAGAAAGGTGTGCTGCGCCGTATGCTGGCCGGCGGGCGCGTCACTAATATGATCTTCTACGGCCCTCCCGGGATCGGAAAAACCACAGCCGCCGAGTTGATCGCGCATCTTTCGGGGATGACCTTCCGCCGCTTGAACGCCACGACCGCCTCTCTCTCCGACGTCAAGGCCGTGCTTGCCGAAACCGAAAACGTGTTCGGTATGTCGGGCATTCTTTTGTATCTTGATGAGATCCAGTATTTCAATCGCAAGCAGCAGCAATCATTGCTGGAATATATGGAGGACGGACGCATCACTCTGATCGCCTCCACGACGGAAAACCCGCATTTTTATATTTATCCCGCCATTCTCTCCCGCGCCTCGCTGTTTGAGTTTAAGCCCGTCAGGCCCGCGGAATGTGCACGTGCACTGCGCCGCGCGCTGCAATATCTGAACGAGCAGCACAACACACAAAAGACAGCGGACGACGCGCTGCTGCAAGCCGTTGCCAAGGCAACGGGCGGAGACGTGCGTCGCGCCATTGTTCTTTTGGAGAACGTCTACTTCGCTGCCGACGAGACGCTGACCGATGAGCTGGTCGGACAATACGCCCCCGCAGTCGGACATTTTGACGACGATACGCATTACGATCTCTTGTCCTGCCTGCAAAAATCCATCCGCGGCTCCGACCCCGATGCGACGGCATTTTATGTGGCGCGGCTGTGTGACGCGGGAGAGCTGATCTCTCTGTGCCGACGCTTGCAGGTGATCGCCTCGGAGGATATCGGTCTTGCCTATCCGCAGGCAGCCATGATCACCCGCGCCTGCTGCGAGTCGGCAAAGGAGCTGGGCTTTCCCGAGGGGCGCATCCCTTTGATTCACGCGGCGCTGCTGTTGGCGACCTCGCCCAAGTCCAACAGTGCCTACAACGCGCTTGCCGCCGCTGCCGAGGACTTCGGTGCGGGCAAGGGGCGCACGGTTCCGCTGCATCTGCAAAGCCCGCTGTTCAAGGGCTATAAATATCCCCACGACTACCCCAATCACTACGTAGAGCAGCAATATTTACCCGATGATCTGGTTGGAAAAAAATATTACGAGCCCGCGCCGAACAAGCAGGAGATGGCGAGCGCAGAATACTGGGCCAGGGTCAAGGGAGAAAAAAAATAAAGTCTGCAGAAATCTGTCTGCAGGATAAGGAGGATTTATGCATCCATATACGACAACGCCGCGCTCCCGCGATCGCCTGTCCGTCGTTTTGTGCCTTGTCTTTGCCGTGCTTGCCATCGGTGCGTTTTATCTGTCTGCCGTACTTCCCGCATACGGCTCCCTTGCGCAAGCAGCCGGGCTGATATTTCTGACCGGTACGGTGTACATCATGGCGCGGAACCGCATCCCCTACAGCTATACCGTTGAGCAGGAATCCGACGGACAGACATGGGATCTGGTCATCGCCCGCACCATGGGCAAGCAGCGCATCACGCTTTGCCGACTCGCCATGAAGGACGTTCGCGAGATCGATCTTGCAATCGGGGAAACTCGCAAATCGCTGCAACGCAAATATCACGGCAAGACCGTTCACAATTATTGCCCCACGCTCTTTCCCGAGCAATCTCTGTATCTGGTCTTTGAGGACAGTGATCCCTATGCGGTTCCGACCGCAACCGAAGAGGAGACGCTTGTAAGACGAGGCGAGGAGATCATTCTTCACATTGCCTACGACGAGGTGATATTGAAGATGCTGCGTGAAACGATAAAATAACGACAAAGACAGAAGTTCTCAAGATACCCATAAAATTGCAGAGGAGATAACATCATGCTTGACCTTGACATCGAACAATTTTGGCGCGACGAAGAGCTGGCGCACAAGGAGAACTGTTTTTCCAAGGAGGCGCCGCAGGTTGCGTTGGGCATTCGCATGAGTGACGAGTGCGTTTTTGCCGAGCTGGGCGAGGAGGGTCAACCATGGGGATACACGCCTGCCGAACGCCGCTATGAGCTCAACTGCCGCTACAACGAAAAGGCGAGAAGGATCGTCGGCCGCCCGTTGCTTGCCGAAAACAAACCGCTCCCGCCCGACCAAGCCCCGAAATTTACCATTCCCGGTTATCGCCAGATCGGCGAGGTGTTCGGCGGCAAGTACGTCTTTGACGGCAATACCACGTGGCTGCGCGGTACCTTGCGCGGCGAGGAGGATCTGAAAAAGAAACTCAAGGAGGTTCACGCGCTGACAAGCGACCCCGCTGCCTTCCGTGCTTTTGTGTTGCCCAAGGATTGGGACGAGAGATGCCGCGCCGTTTATGAGCTGTACGGCAAGCGCCCCGACCGCTTTGGCGGGATCCGTGGGCCGGTCACGCTCGCCACCTCGATCTACGGCACCGAGGATCTGCTCTTTCTCTACTACGATAATCCCGAGCTGTTTGTCGAGTTTGCCGACACCATTGGTGACGTTGTGCTCGCTTACGTTAAGCTGTTCATTCGCGAGTCGGGCTACACCGAGGAGAACTTCCCCCACGGCTTTGGATTCAATGACGACGATTCCAACCTGATGACCCCGGAGATGTACCACAATTTCGGTTATCGTGTGCTCAAGCGGGTGTTTGAATTTGCCTGCCCCAATCCCAAGGATTGGCGGTACCAGCACTCCGACTCTGCCATGGGGCATCTGATCCCCCAGCTTGCCGAATTTAACCTCACGGGCTGTAACTTCGGTCCCACCGTCACGGTGCGGGAGATCCGTAAATATATGCCCAAGACCCGCATCGACGGACAGCTGGCACCCTTCACCTTTATGCGCAACAACGAGGCGGATATCATTGCCGAGGTGCGCCGCGATTGTGAGGCTGCCAAGGAAAACGACGCCCGCGGGCTCAACCTTACCACGGCGGGCTCGATCAACAACGGCTCGCTGCTGACCAGTATGCGCTGCGTTATGGCGGCGATCCAGAAGTACGGGCGTTATTGACACTGTGGGATCGAACAAAAAAACGGAGATTTCCGCGGTGTGCTCTTGTTTCAACACATAATTTTATATATGAAAAGGAATCAAACATATGGCACACATGACTTCCAGAGAACGTCTTCTTCGCACCTACCGCCACCAGGAGGTGGATCGCCTGCCCATGGTGGATTCCGCATGGAATGGCACGATTCAACGCTGGTATAACGAGGGAATGCCCCGCGATGTCGATTGGATCACCTACTTCGACATGGATCGTGTCGCCGCTGTCTGCCCCGACAATTCTCCGCGTTATCCCCACAGGATCATCGAGGAGACCGAGCGCTATATCATCTCCACAACGCCATGGGGACAGACCGAAAAGTCCTTCCGCGCACTGGATTCCACGCCCGAGACGCTGGAGAGCTATTACAACACCCGCGAGAGGTGGGAGGAGGCCAAGGCGCGGATGCTGGAGGACCCCGGTGACCGCGTTCCGTGGGAGGGGCTCAAGGGCGCCTATCCGCACTGGGAGGCAAACGGATATTTCAAGCAGCTGATCGTTTGGTTCGGCTTTGATGTGACGCACTCGCACATGGTCGGCACCGAGGAGGTGCTTTTGGCAATGTACGACGACCCCGAATGGCTGATGGATATGTTTGACACCTACCTGACCGTCTCTCTCAACCAGTGCCAAAAGCTCTTGGATGCGGGCTATAAATTTGACGGCATTCTATGGTACGACGACATGGGATATAAGGGTACCCCCTTCTTCTCACCCAAGAGCTACCGCGAGCTGCTCAAGCCCTACCACAAAAGGGTGGTCGATTGGGCACATGAGCGCGGCATGGTGACCGAGCTGCATTCCTGTGGCTATATCGAGCCGCTTTTGCCCGACGTTGTCGACACGGGCGTGGAGATGCTCAACCCGATGGAGGTCAAGGCGGGGATGGATCCGCAACGCCTCAAAACGCAGTGGGGTGACAAGCTCGCCTTCCACGGCGGCATCAACGCCCAGATATGGGATAATATCGAGCTGGTCAAGGAGGAGATGCGGCACATCATCCCCATCATGAAGGAGAGCGGCGGCTACGTCTTCGCCTCCGATCATTCCATCCCTTCCTCGGTTTCCCTTGAAAATATGACCGAGATCGTCAAGCTCGCACGTGAGCTGGGAAAGTATTGAACGTATAGTTGAGGGGGCTGCGTCATTGGCGCAGCCCCCACTGCGCTCCTCCCAAAGACTTGAATCTACGGGAGGAGGAAATAAGTTGCTTTACAATCTGTTTATATATGGATTTGAAATAAGAAACGTAAAAAATCATTCATGAAAGTTCTTTGAAAAAGGGGCTGATATCCCACCCTTTGTTCATCCTGACCAAAATGTCACCGTGTTTTTTGTGCCATCTGCCGAAATTTCAAAATATTTTCCCCACCGATTGTTTTTCGGGGAAAAATGTGCTAAAATATGGCAAAGCTGCGACGGCAAGGCCGCAAAGCAGCTGAAATTTTGCTTGCTCGACGCGCCGGGGTGTGCGTCAAAAGGAGGTATCCCATGCAAAAATATGTGAATTACGACCGCACAGAGGAGCGCACGGGCGTACAGGAGATCCGCGATTATATGCCGGAGTTTGACGTGCAGTGCGACTTTGTTATGGTCTACGGGTTCCAGGACCTGGAGAACCGCATCAAGCACTTCAAGGAGCACGGTTACGTCGTCCATCTGATGACGGGTGTTTCGTGGGGGCAGTATCAGGACTATCTGTACGGCAAATTCGACGGCGTTGACCACCACGACGAGGGGCAGGTCAACCATGACGGCAACGAGATCAACCACGGCAAGGACGTCCCCTATATGGTTCCTTCGGTTTCCTTTGCCTATTACCTTGCCCAAAACCTGAAGAAGGCGGTGGATGCAGGCGTCGAGGCCATTCACCTTGAGGAGCCTGAATTCTGGGTCAACGCCGGGTATTCCGAGGCGTTCAAAAGAGAGTGGCAGATCTACTATAAGGAGCCTTGGCAGCGTCCCGACTCGTCCGCCGAGGCACAGTACCGCGCCTCCAAGCTCAAGCGCTATCTCTATACCCGTACGCTGGACAGACTCTGCTCCGAGCTCAAAGAGTATGCCATGAATAAATACGGGCGCTTGCTCCGATTCTACGTTCCCACCCATTCGCTGGTCAACTATTCGCAATGGAAGATCGTCTCGCCCGAGTCGGCGCTGGTCGATCTGCCCACCATTGACGGCTATATCGCCCAGATCTGGACGGGTACCTCCCGCACCGCCAACTGCTATCGCGGGGTGGTCAAGGAGAGAACGCTGGAAACCGCGCTTTGCGAATACGGCATCATGCAGGAGCTGGTGCGCGGCACCGGACGCAAAATGTGGTATCTGCATGACCCTGTCGAGGACGATCCCCGCCACACCTGGAAGGATTACCGCTATAACTACTATCGCACCGTCATCGCATCGCTTTTCCAGCCCGAGATCGGCACCTTTGAGGTGGCTCCCTGGCCGTCGCGTGTCATGCTCGGCTCGCACAAGAGCGAGGACGGTACGACCGATGAATTTATCCCGCCCGAATACAAAACCAATCTGCTGACCGTCATGCACACGCTGCGCGATATGCAGGATCAGCCTGCCGAGTGGATTTCCAAGACGTGCGAGGTCGGTGTGATTCTTGCCGACTCCGCCATGTATCAGCGCGTTTATCCCGAGGGCGACCCCGCCCGCGAGGAGTCCCAGACGGTGCTCTGGAGCCCCTTCTACGGCATCTCGCTGCCGCTGATCAAGCAAGGTCTGTTCGTGCGCCCCGTGCAGCTGGACAACGTCCGCCGCTATGCGGGATATCTGGACGGCTACCGCACGCTGGTGCTTTCTTATGAGTTTATGAAACCCGATTCTCCCGATCTCCACAACGCCATTTCCCAGTGGGTAAACGAAGGCGGCTCCTTGATGGTGGTTGGTGACGGTTCGGATTCCTTCCACAGCATCCGCGCATGGTGGAACCAGTCGGGTGCCGATTACAATAACCCGACCGAGCACCTGTATGAGTGCTTGGGTCTTGGCAGGACGCCTACCGACGGCGTATATGCCGTGGGCAAGGGGCAGGTTTGCGTCCATGGTGTGCACCCCGGTGCCATTGCCAAGGAGCCGGAGAAGTGTGATGCTTACTTCGCTGCCTTCACCGCGCTGATGGAGGCTGCCGGGCAGCAATTCACTCCCGGCAACGATCTGGTCTTGCGCCGCGGTCCGTATGTGGTCAGTGCGGTGTTGGACGAGGCCCGGTGCGAATTTGGTCGTACCATCAAGGGCGTTTATGTTGATATGTTCTCGGATACGCTGGAGGTCGTTCAGAATCCCATGGTCGCACCGGGAGAGGTCGCGCTGTGGTATGACGTATCTGCAGCAGAGGTGGGCGAGATCATTGCCGCCTCGGGCAGAGTGGACGGTTATGTTGAGAGCGACGATGGCATCTCCTTTACGCTGACCGGCCCGTCGGCCATGACGGCGATGATCCGCGTGGCCATTCCCGCGGGGGCTACTCCCGCGCTTAAGGTTACGGTGAAGGGGGAGAGTGTTGCTGCGACCATTGATGCCGAGAGCCAAGGGAACACTGCTCTGATCAAATTTGCCTCCACTCCCGACGGTGCAACCGTCACTGTGACGTGGTGAGGGAGAATAGGTATATAATATAATGATATGCGAGAGGAACTTTTTGTTCATAAAAGGTTCCTCTCGTTTTCTTTTCTAAAAATTGGGGGATTTTTGTGTTTGTGCGGACATAATTTTCTGACTACAATATATTGGTGTTCATTTTTTTGGCGCGCCCCAAAAAAACGAACCAAAAAAAGGGCGCATAGGGGTTGCACCCCTATGTACCCTGCTGTTCTCGCGTGCTACCGCCAAACGATCTCCCATCGTTTGGCTCAACCGCACGCGGCTGCCACAGCTCGGAAACTTTGCGTTTCCCCTCGGGAAGGCCGAGGGGAAATACAGGGGAGTGCTGACGGAATGATGGATAAGAAACTAATTTGAAATTTGCGAACATAGGTTTCTGATTACAATTTATTGGTGTTCATTTTTTGGCACGCCCCAAAAAAACGAACCAAAAAAAGGGCGCATAGGGGTTGACCCCTATGTACCCTGCTGTTCTCGCGTGCTACCGCCAAACGATCTCCCATCGTTTGGCTCAACCGCACGCGGCTTTCTCGGTTCGGAAACTTTGCGTTTCCCCTCGGG
>JAFTJZ010000093.1 GCA_017456145.1 Clostridia bacterium | reverse complement strand
GTTTTCAAAATTTCTTGTGTTTGTTCTTTTGTAAGTTTCATAAATCTCCTTTCTTTGTTTGTGGTACACTTTACCACTATACATATTATAACATATATGCTTTTACGGCGCAAGTGGCAAAGTGTGCCAATACTGTGCCAATACTGTGCCAAAAATGTGCCACACAAAATTTTTCATAAATTTTTACCTCGGAGAGATCGATTGTGGGAGTCAAAAATGCGATTTTTAGGAATTTGAGAAAACAGCTTGTCCTTATCAAATTTTAATAAATTAAGTTGATTTTTTGCTAAAAATGCTTGTTGTTGCTCTTATGTGATAGCAGGGTGGCAAATTTTAAGCGTTTTGCCGAAGTGCGAAAAATCCTTATTTTACAAGGGTTTTAGGCACTTTTTTGATAAAGGTTGCGTTTGCGTAATAGCAGCATCTGCTGCCAAGTCCTCGTTCAGATCGGCGATGGGATCGCCTTTGACCGCGAAATATTTGGCGTCAAACGGCACACCGCTTGCCGCGACAGGATAGACCCCCGTGGTATGATCGATGAAATAGGGCTCCATCGACGTCCCCTTGATGTCCTCCTCGCGCAGATTGCGGGTCAGCTGATGGATGATCGCTGCCACCATCTCCAGATGCGCCAGCTCCTCGCTGCCTACGTCGGTCAACACGCCGACAACGTCACCGTGCGGCATAGAGTAGCGTTGATGCAGATAGCGCATCGATGCCCCCAATTCGCCATCCGGCCCGCCAACCTGACTGATAATCATGCTTGCCAGCGCGGGGTTCGGGGTTTTGATCTTGACGGGATATTGCAGTTTCTTCTCATACGTCCACATATCTCTCTTTCCTCCTCTTAATCCTTACCATTGCCGGGGAAATCCACTTCCCAGGGCCAGGGATTGTCGGTCCAATCCCAGCTGTCGTGACTCTCGTTGCCGATCGCACGCACAGGGGTACCCGACATTTCGATCCTCTTCATCACCTGCTCGCGCTCGGCACGCAAGGTGTGGAATTTATCCAGCGCGCGGCGACAATCGGGATAGACGTCCAGATACAACACCAGCTCCTGCAGTGCAAAATCCAGCTCCTGCAGGCGGCGCATCCAAGCATTCATCTGCCCGCAGTTCTTCCCGGTGCGCGAAGAAGTACGCGGCATGCCGCAGGCGCTGCAGCCGCTGTCGTTTCTTCGGTCACTTGCATCGTTTCTCGCCGAGCCCCACAGGCTGCAGCTGCCACGACCTTGCGTGTCATTTCTCGAGGCAGAGCAAGAGCCGCAACCGTTGCTGCGGTTGTTCCCTTTTCCATAGTTGTCCTTCATCATCATTTTACTTGCCTCCCTTTCCACCGCGGAACGGCAGATCCAACGCACGGAACAGCGTTCCTCTTTGCAGCGCGGTCTCCTCGTCATAAATGTCGTCAAATTCCTGCACGGGCAGATACAGTGCCGCAAGCACACCGTCCACCACGCCAAAGTGCCCGGGGCATGAGCACTCCGTCATCCTGCTGCCGCCCATGGCAAAGGTCGGCATCGTATCGTTCGTACCGACGCGCTCCCCGCGACAATTCAGACCGCCGTGATCGTTTCTCTCCATCATCCGCTCCTCCGTCGTCTCGCGCGTGACAATGTTCTCTGTGGAGGGGATGCGCTGCGTACCGAGCAGCTGTTGCAGCAGCGCGTCATCCATCCGATCATACGGCGTTACATCTTGATTTTGATTGATATTCATATTTTTTCCTCCTTTCGCAAGGCAAGCCGTCACGCTCGCCTCACTACAATGTATGCAGCTGCGCGAAATTTGTCAAAGAATGTTGCCACAGATCGAAAAAAAGATAACGCCGACAGCGCTAAAAATATTTTAAAAAATTTTCAAAAACCTCTTGACATTTCCGCGAATATGGTGTATAATAATGTGGTCGTTGGGAAACAGCGACATGCGGTGTTAGCTCAGCTGGATAGAGTGTTTGGCTACGAACCAAAAGGTCGGGGGTTCGAATCCCTTACACCGTACCAAAAAAGAACAGATCGCTTATGCGGTCTGTTCTTTTTTCGTTTTGGTTTATCATTCGAATCCCCGCAAATTGCGTATGCAATTTGCAAGTTTTGCGCCATTCTGCATGAGCGATACCCTCCGTATTCCCGCGCAAAACGGGGTTCAGAATCCCGCGTCCTTACTATCTGCGCCGCAGTGGATTTTAATCCGCTGCTTTTTCTTTCATATGCTTTACATATTCGAACCCCCGCAAATTGCGTAAGCAATTTGTAAGCATTTGCGTCGATGTTCTTTCCCCTGCCGCTGCATTTTACGCAAATGCGGGGTTCAGAATCCCTTACACCGTACCAAAAAAGAACAGATCGCTTATGCGGTCTGTTCTTTTTTCGTTTTGGTTTATCATTCGAACCCCCGCAAATTGCGCCAGCAATTTGCGAGCATTTGCGTCAATCTTCTTTCCCCTGCCGCTGCATTTTACGCAAATGCGGGGTTCAGAATCCCTTACACCGTACCAAAAAAGAACAGCTCGCTTTCTCTGTTGTTCTTAACGGAGAAAACGAAGAACGCAAGAGCCACAGATTGATTTTCTGCGGTTTCTATGGTATAATAGGGGCACGGGCTTAGCCCGACATATATTTGTATAACAAATGCGAAACTTGCGATAAAAAGAGGTCTACCTATGAAAGATACAATAGAGCATTATGATGAATATTGAGGGTAAATATTATTACCGATTTCCACTTGCAAAATGAATGAAGTTGTGATACAATGATGTCATCAACGAAAACGGGAGGCACGACCGAAATGAAACGAAAATTGGGAATCAATACAGATTGCTTGCATGAGCTGATGGACGAGATATCCACCCTGCAGCTGGCGCACAGGATCGGTTTTGAGACGTTTACCACGGGACAGACCGAGCTGCGTGCGGTTGCTGCGATGCGAGCTAAGGCAGATGAACTGGGAATGGAATTCCCTTATCTTCACGCACCTTTTGGCGGAGTTAACGGTATGTGGACAGAGGGAGATGCGTATCGCACTGTATATGATGGGATGCTTGAGGCCCTCGATTCCGCGGCGGCTTGCGGCGTTCCCGCGGTCATCATACACGTATCCAGCGGCTGGCAGCCTCCCGCCGTCAATGATTTGGGGCTTGCCCGCTACGACGCACTGGTGGATCACGCGGCCAAAGTAGGCGTCATCGTCGCCTTTGAAAACCTGCGGAAGGTAGGCAATTTAGCTTGCCTGATGGATCGTTATGAAAATCTCAAGCACGTTCGCTTTTGTTATGATTGCGGCCATGAGCACTGTTACACCAAGACCGTCAGCTGGTTGGATATCTTTACGGACAAGCTGATCGCTACCCACATCCATGACAACATGGGCAGACCCTTTGAAGATAAAACGACCGATCGGGACTCCCACTGGTTACCCTTTGACGGAAGCTTTAACTACCACAGAATGATGCGAAAGCTGGATGCCTACGGGTATTGCGGACCGCTGATGTTAGAGGTTTACAGGCATTCCCGCCAAGATTATCAAGCCATGACCGCCGAGGCATTCCTTTCCACCTGCTATGAACGGATCGTAAGAATATCGCAGATGGAGCACCTTTGAATCGCCGATTTTATCCAGTGTTATGCAAAAATACAGATGATATATGCACCTTTTTGGTTCTGCAGCATCATGCGTTGACAGGGCGGAGCTTTTATGATATACTACGCTTAAGCAAAAAAGGTGAAACGGCATTTAGCTCAAAAATTCATCAAATATCAAAGAACCATACTTTGGACGGTGATCGGGTTATTATTGATTGATTGTACCCTCTCTCTGCTCTTCTCAAGCAGCGCAGACAAGCCGGTGCCGGTGTCGGTAACGCTGATCTCACCGCTGATTGTATATGCATTTATTCGGTTGCTGTTTCGGCTCCTCAGATCACTCGGAGCACCACAGTCATCGCCCTCATTTCGATGAGCAACCAGCTGCCGATCCGTTTCATCATCGAATTTCCCAACGGACTACACCCGTCGGTGGAAATGTCTCAAGGCTTGCTTTTGAGAATTTTATATATAGTCAAGCAGGATATCGAAGAACCATCAACGCAGCCCCGGTACCCGAGGGCAGCGAGCAAAAGGAGGAAAATGCCCCATGACTCTTATCACACAAACAAAACCCACACGTCCGACCAAGGTCATTCAGTTCGGCGGCGGTGTGTTTTTACGCGGCTTTTTCGATTGGATGCTGCAAAAGGCGAACGACGCGGGCGTCTTTTGCGGAAATACCGTCATCGTTCGCAGCCGCACCGCCGGTATCGACCCACTGGCAGCCCAGAATTTTAATTACACTCACCTCTCGCGCGACGGCAAGCACAGCGACATCACTCTGATCGATTGCATCGCAGGATCGGTCAACGCTGCCCAATCCTATGAGGAATTTCTGGCGCTTGCCGAAAATCCCGACACCGACGTCATCGTCTCCAACACCACGGAATCGGGAATCGAATACACCCCTTGTCCCCGCCCCGACAGCGTTTGTCCCGAAAGTTTTCCCGCTAAGCTGACCGCCCTGCTTTACCGCCGCTACACTTGCGGTCTTGGCGGTATGCTGATCATCCCCTGCGAGCTGATCGTGGACAATGGCGATGTACTTTGCGACATCGTTCTGCGCCACGCAGCCGACTGGGCACTGGAAAAGGACTTCATCCGCTTTGTCCGTGATGATTGCTCCTTCCGCAATACGCTGGTCGACCGCATTGTCTCGGGGACACCGAGCGATCCCGTCGCGCTTGGCTACCGCGACGATTGTCTCAACGCAAGCGAGTATTTTCATCTGTTTGTCATTGAGGGAGAGGAAGATCCTCGTCTGCCTTTGCGCCAAGCGGGGATCAATCTGCTCTGGGTTCCCTCGGCGTCGGATTATCGCACCATCAAGGTGCGCATCCTCAACGCGGCCCACACCTCCATGGTTCCGCTCGCGCTGCTGTGCGGTGTCGAGACGGTGGGAGAGTGCCTCAAAAACGATCCCATCCGCACCCACCTGTCGGGATGTCTGTCAGAGATCGTCGATTCTCTTGATTTGGACCGCAGTGTTACCACAGCATACGCCAAGGACGTGCTGGAGCGCTTTGCCAACCCCTATATTCACCATAAATGTCAAGCCATTGCCCTCAATTCGATCAGTAAATTCCGCGTACGTATTCTGCCGTCCATCCTCGCATATGAGAAAAAATTCGGCAGGACGCCACCCCATCTGATGCGCGCATGGGGCAAGCTGATCGCCTTCTACAAGCACGGCACACCAAATGACGATCCCGTCATCATCGCCAAGCTGCGTGATGCTTCGGTTCGCGAGATCTTGGCTGATGTGACCCTTTGGGAGCAGGACGTTTCCCGATTCACAGACGAGGTAGAGCATGATGCAGATCCATCCAAGGGATAACGTCGAGGTGCGGGACGACGGGCACAAATATGCCTTGTCGCACATCCGCGCAGGACAGCAGGTCATCAAATACGGCTTTCCGATCGGTCATGCGACTGCCGACATCGAGATCGGCGCACACGTCCACACACACAATCTCAAAACCGCTCTTGCAGGGCCTTGCACTTACACCTATCACAAGAAGGACTACGGCCTTGCCCGGGAGCACAGCGCGCTCTGCTTTGACGGCTACCTGCGAGAGAACGGCGAGGTCGGCATCCGCAATGACGTCTGGATCATCAACACGGTCGGCTGTGTCAACGGCATTGCCCAAACGCTTGCCGCGCGTACGGGAGCCTTTTCGTTTCCCCATCCGTACGGCTGCTCGCAGCTTGGCGATGACCACCGTGTCACACAGAAGATACTGTGCGGCATGATCCGCCACCCAAATGCGGGCGGTGTGCTCGTCCTCGGTCTTGGGTGTGAGAACAACAACATCGCGCAGATGAGAGCAGCACTGGGCCGGATCGACACCCGCCGTGTGCGCTTTCTCAACTGTCAGGACGTCGAGGATGAGATCGAAGAAGGCATACGTCTGATTCGGGAGCTGCAAGCCATTTCTGCCACCGACCGCCGCGTGTCTGTGCCCATCTCCGCACTCCGCTTGGGACTCAAATGCGGCGGGAGCGACGGCTACAGCGGCATCTCTGCCAATCCTCTGGTCGGCAGCCTGTCCGACCGCCTGATCACCTATGGCGGCAGTTGCGTGCTGACCGAGGTTCCCGAAATGTTCGGCGCGGAGCATCTGCTCATGGAACGCTGCCGTGACCGCGCGACCTTTGAGAAAACAGTTGCCCTGATCAATCATTTCAAGGCATATTTTACCCGCCACGGACAGCCGATCTATGAGAATCCCTCCCCCGGAAATCGGGACGGCGGCATCACAACGCTGGAAGAAAAGTCTCTGGGCTGTGTCCAGAAAGGTGGTCGGGCCCCGGTGGTGGACGTGCTCGACTACGGTGACCGTGTGCGCTGCGACGGGCTGTCGCTGCTTGACGGCCCGGGAAACGACATTGTCGCCGTCACCAATCTGATGGCAACGGGGGTCCATATGATCCTTTTCACAACGGGACGCGGAACTCCGCTGGGCGGTGCCGTTCCCACGCTCAAGATCTCGACCAACCGTGCGCTGTATGAAAAAAAGCGGAATTGGATCGACTTTGACGCCTCACCGATTCTTGATGGCGCACCGATTGCGACTCTGACCGATCAGCTGCTTTCTCAAGTTTTGGAAGTAGCATCGGGCAAGGAGACCCGAAACGAGATCAACGGCTACCGCGAAATCGCAATATTCAAGGACGGCGTTACGCTGTGATATAATCATCGGCTCGGCACCCACAAGCCGCAGCCGTCAACGATGTGCCGGGAGAAGGTCATGCACAAGATCGGATAGAGAATGATATGGCGGGGGAGAAAACTTCTTTCGAGAAGTTTTCTCCCCCGCGCCCCCTCTTTCAAGAACTTGAATAAAAAAGGATAGGATGCTTTCGTTACGATGACATCCTATCTCTTTTATTCAAAGTTTTTTGAGGGGG
>JAFTJZ010000092.1 GCA_017456145.1 Clostridia bacterium | reverse complement strand
TGCGTTAGCGCGCAGCAACAGCAGGGATACATAAGGGACAGCGGTCCCTTATGCGCGTTTTCTTCGGTTCACTTCTTTGTCGCGTGACAAAGAAGTGAACAAAAGGATTATTATAGTTAGAAAGCTGTGTTCGCACAACCTTAATTCCGTTTGAATTTTTCACAACCTGCGGGGCGTCGTGGGCGCCGCCCCCTACCGGGTCAGACAAAAAATTCAACAAAATTATCTACCGACAGAAAACCATCTTCGCCCCCCTAAATCATCCCCACCGGAGGTCCACCATGTCCATTTTCAAAAAACTCTTTGGCCTTGATCGCCCCGCACAATCCAACAATGAATTCACCGCCCTGCTCACCACCGTCTATAGCAACGAGGAGCTGGTCGCCGTCCGCTCCCTCCTGAACGGTATGAATATCCCCCATAACTGGGCAGACCGCGGCGCCGGCGGGGTCACACGCATCGTTATGGGAAACACCTCCTACGGCACCGATGTCTTTGTCCACCCCGATCAGCTGGAGGATGCCAAAGCTCTGCTCTTCCCTGACCTGTCCGACGAAGAGCTCGCCGCCATGAGCGAGAATGCCGCCGATGCCGATAAGACAGAAACCGAAACGACCGATAAGGATATATAATAAAATGAAAGAAATCTTGCTTTGTAAATACGGCGAAATCCTGCTCAAGGGCGCCAACAAAAAGTATTTTGAGGACGTGCTGCTCCGTGAGCTGCGCCACCGCGCCAAAAATTACGGAAATTTCAACATCTCCCGCGCACAGAGCACCATCTACATCGAGCCCGAGGACGATAGCTGCGACATCGACGGCATGCTGGAGAGCGCCCTGTGCGTCTTTGGCATCGTCTCTATCGGCCGCAGCGCCATGTGCGAGAAAAATATGGACGCTATTCGCGCCCTCGCCCGCAGCTATATCCCCGCGTTTTTGGAGGGAAAGAAAACCTTCAAGGTCGAGGCGCGTCGCTCGGATAAGCGCTTTGAGCTCGACTCTATGGAGATCTCCCGCGAGATCGGCTACGAGCTGCTCCGCGCTTGTCCCCATATCAAGGTCGATGTCCATAACCCCGACGTCACCGTCCGCGTCGAGATCCGCGAGATCGGCGCCTATATCCACGCCGGAGCCTACAAGGCCGCCGGCGGTATGCCTGTCGGCACCAACGGCCGTGGCTTGCTGCTGCTCTCGGGCGGTATCGATTCTCCCGTCGCCGGTTATATGATGGCAAAGCGCGGTCTTTCCCTGGAGGCGGTCTATTTTGAGTCCTTCCCCTATACCAGCGAGCAGGCAAGAGAGAAGGTGCTGACGCTGGCACGGCTGGTGTCTCGCTACGCAGGCCCCATCAATGTCCACGTCGTCTCGCTCACCCATATTCAAGAGGAGCTGGTTCGCGCGTGTGAAGAGGACTACTTCACGCTGCTCTTGCGCCGTTACATGATGGCGATCGCCGACCGCATCGCACAGAGCCGCCACCTCGGCGCACTGATCACGGGTGAGTCGCTCGGTCAGGTCGCCTCGCAGACCATGCAGGCGCTCATGGTAACCGATATTATGGCAAATCGCCCCGTGTTCCGTCCCTGCATCGGCATGGATAAAGAGGAGATCGTCCAGATCGCGCACAAGATCAAGACGTTTGAGACCTCCATCCTGCCTTATGAGGACTGCTGCACCGTCTTCACGCCCAAGCACCCGCGCACCCGCCCGGAGCTTGAAAAGGTCGTCGCACAGGAGCAAAAGCTCGACTTCGACGCCCTGGTTGAGGAGGCACTCACCACGCTGCAGACGTTCCGTATTGAAAGTGAATATTGAGATATATACGAGGGGTGAGTCAAATGCAAAAATGCATTGACGCACCCCTCGCTTTAATACCCCCGCAAACCAAAGGCTTGCGGGGGCGAGAAGTTATTCGGTGACGGCGTCGGGATTGACGTTGACTTTTTGCACATGAGTAAAGAGCTGCAAAAAATCAAAATAGGCAGGATAATTCGGTGCTTGTACGTTCAGATAACAATATTCATCCAACTGCCGAAACAGAAGATGGCTGGAGGAATTGAAAATATAACCGTTTTCATCTTTCTTGGTGTCGAATTGCTGCTCTAAAACAGTTGTATTATCTTCCTCGTACCAAGTAATATGGATACGAATCTCAGAATTAATCTGCTCAACATCTGTCATCGCCGTTGATAATCGATACACAAACATTATCGTTGTCGGTGATTGCTCAATTCCACACAGATAAAAGAAGGATCCATCCGCATAATAATCTGACACATCGGGAATCACAGGAACATAGATGTAATCCTTGGAAAAAACGGTCCCTTGGCGGTGTAAATTCAGTAAATATTCCGTTTCATTTGCATTACCCGTGTTGAGTAAAGATGGATTTTTATTGAATGCAACCAGTTGATCGATCGAATCAAAAAACGTAGAAACGATGATATAATTCTCTGGTATTGCTGTCGAATCGGATTTGATTTCTTCCTTCGATCCCTGTTCCAAAGTTTCCTTGGATTCTTCTATTGGTATATTCTCCATATCTTCGAACAGTCTATCATTTTCAAGGCGATCCTCAAACGAAGAAGTATCGTTTGTGACAGGGGATTGGCAAGAAACCAAAAAAGCAAGTAACATCATACATAATATAAATATTTTGTTTTTCATTACCCTCTCCTCCATTACTCTAAATAGTTATTGATTATATATTTACAATTCGTACACCACACATCACATACATAATAATCGTAGTTCATAACGCAGGGCATGTTAGGCGTATACCAACCAATCGGTAGTGTTAAACGGAACAAGCGCTACTTCTCCTGTATAGACTCATCCGTTTCCAGTGCGGTCGAGGGGCTGAGTAGCAGATTGCCAATCAATACAACAGCCAAGAGCAGGGGTAAAAATCGTTTCATAACAATTTCCTCCTCATGTTATTTTGTTCTGTGGTTGTATATTGATATGTGTTTTCCGTGCAGACGCCTTTGGTCTACACGCCTCATTGATAGAAGATCCACCTCGGATGACAGCCGAGATGAAGTTTGTGGCTAACAAAAGGAACAAATACATGGTCAAATCTCATATCCGCTGTCTCCTTTCTCTTTCTGCGCTTTTTATGCATTTACAGTATAGCAGAAAATGGTAGATATGTCAATGAACAAAGTGTGAACAGCTTGGAACAGAACAAAATTTTGTTATCCTGCACAAAATCGGGAGGATGTATTTGTGCAAAAGAGAGAGGAATAGGAAAATGCCCCCGCAAACCAAAGGCTTGCGGGGGCGAGAAGTTATTCGGTGACGGCGTCGGAATGGACGTTCACCGACTGCACCTGACAAAAGGCGCGCATGGTATCATAATCGTTCGTACCTTCGGTACCGTTCACCGATACATAACAGTCGGAATCCACTTGATAACATATATAGCGGTTTTCGGGAGCATATAAATATCCGTCTGCATCCCGCACCACGTCAAATTGCGTTTCCCGTGCGGGCATGACATCTTCCTCGGTATATTCGATGTAAACGGTGATTCTTGTTGCAATTCTTTCCTCGTATGTTTCGGCTTTTTCCAATACATAACAGAAAGAAATATTATTGGGATGCTGCGTTATGCTGCTCAGCACATATTCGTCCAGTGGCATTGTGGGAATATAAATGGCATCTCGGGAGAGAATGGAGCCGCTTTGATGTATGTTCAAAATCTGCTCGTTCAGTGTGGCATCGCCTGTATTCAAAAGAAACGGATTTTGATTATATAAGATCAATTGTTCCACCGAGCCAAACTGCGTCCCTGTTATGGGCAGTATACAGTCCGATTCCTCTGATAACAGAGGGGCGTCGTCAATTATGATATCGTTATCATGTGTCTGACCGTCCGGTTCCTCTGATAACGGAGGGACATCGTCAATTATGATATCGTTATCATGTGTCTGACCGTCCGGTTCCTCTGATAACGGAGGGACATCGTCAATTATGATATCGTTATCGTGTGTCTGATCGTCCGGTTCCGTATCATACGAGGTGATATCTGTCACGGGCACCCCGCTCAAGGGCTCGTTGGTATTTTCACGGATCGGCTCGGCACAGGAAATCAACAGAACCGCAACCATCAGCAGGATAATAATATTTACCATCGCGGTCATACTTTTATATTTCATACAATCATCCCCCTTTCTCTTAAATAGTTAATAATCAAAGCTCGGCAATTATCGCGCCGAAAACCAATACACCGGTTGTTCCGCCTTGATACGTCGTGTGAGATGCACACTTATGCATTTACAGTATAACAGATAACGAAAAATTTGTCAATGAACAAAGTGTGAACATATGATATAAAACAAAACTTTGTTAACCTGCACAATTTCGCCGTATTGCTTTTGTGCAAGAGAGACAAAAAGCCGCCCCCGCAGGCCTGAGCCTGCGGGGGGCAGAGGTTATTCGGTGACGTGGGTGGGATCGATGATGACCATTTGCGCCTTACACAACTCGCGTAGCGTTTGATAATTTTGCATGGATGCTGCCTTTGCATAAACACTCATACAGCAGCCCTCATCCAATTCATAAAAAATACGCTGATATTTTTCCACATACACATAGCCGTCGGCATCTCGGGAAATTCCGAATTGACTCTCCCGTTGTTCCAATATATTCTCTTCGCCATATGTAAAGCTGATGTGGATTTCTGTTAAAAGCAATTCCCCCCAAGAAGAAGTATTCTTGAGACGATAACAAAACAAAGTTTCATTAGGCAGCTGCGAAATGTATGCAAGCTCATAGACATCCGGCAATGCGAGCGGATAATAGAGTTCCTTGCGGGAGATCACCGTGCCCTCGCGATGCAGCTGTGCTAAATTCGATTCCTCATCGCCCAAGGAATCCATTGCTGTTTTTTGGTATTGCAGCCATTGGTCGACACTTGTAAATGAAAAATCAATCAGGGGGTTAACTTCCGGCTCTCCTTGCGGTATGCTTGCCTTCTCATCATCCGTTTGCTCCGCGTTTTGGTCCGGTGTTGGAGATGTCGTGGATGGCTCAACGCCAACAACCTCGGGCGTAAGCTCATCCGTGCTTGCAGAGGCATCTTCATTTGGTGTCTCTGCATTTGTCGCCAATTCATCGGATGTCGTCTGAGTCGATCCCGCGGCAGCAGAGGAATCCTTGTCAGCCGTGACCGATAGGGGGTCCTCTTGTATCGCCTCGGCACAGGAAATCAACAGAACCGCAACCATCAGCAGGATAATGATATTTACCATCGCAGTCATACTTTTATATTTCATACAATCTTCCCCCTTTTTCTTAAATAGTTAATGATCAAAGCTCGGCAATTATCGCGCCGGAACCCAATGCACCGGTCGTTCTGCCTTGACATGTCGTGTGAGATGCACACTTATGCATTTACAGTATAACAGATAATGAAAAATTTGTCAATGAATAAAGTGTGAACAGCTTGGAACAGAACAAAATTTTGTTATCTTGCACAAAATCGGGAGGATATATTTGTGCAAAAGAGAGAGGAATAGGAAAATGCCCCCGCAGGCCTGAGCCTGCGGGGGTGAGAGGTTATTCGGTGACGGCGTCGGGGTTGATCGTGACTTTTCGAACCTTACAAAGAGAAAGGATGGTATCGTAATCGTTCATATACTCTGGAACACGGAGGTCGACATAATGTCCGGTCTCATAAGATGCTACCTTTCTGTATTTTGAAGAATAGTACAGATCTGCGGACTTTTGCACGAAGTTGCCCGGGTTTGCGAGCAGCTCCTCCGGAGAGTCGGGGCTGTCACTTGAAATAGGATGAAGGGTCACGGTCATAATGATCATATCGTGGCCATCCAACTGGTAGATATCGTTGTCAATCTGATTTTCGCGCACATAATAATACTGTATCACGTCGGTAGTCAGCAGTGTGTGATGCAAAGTATATCCCTCATATGCAAAATCCGGAACGTAATAGTAAGTAACCGGTTGTGTTTGCATGACTTGATATTGTGACATTTCGCCCCCCTTACC